>CAUEFX010000047.1 GCA_958477465.1 uncultured Bacteroides sp. | reverse complement strand
CATAAGGTGATTTCAAATCCTTCTTATTATCTTGAGCCGGATTATGCGAAACTTTTCAATGCCGACAACCATAAGCGTACACACGAGATTCTATTTGCCATGGTATGCGATGCCACGACTTCTGTGACTTGGGGAGGCGGAACCTACCTCGTTTGTGGTTCCTGCGGTAATTCAAGTTCTCAAAATCCTGCCAAATATGGCCTTACAAGTGGCTGGGGCATGTTCCGGGCCCGTGGAGAAATCGTTTCCAAATTCGGCGATGTCAATAATACAAGTGACACACGTGCAATGTTCTATACCGACGGTCAGGAGCAATTCTTCACCGGAGCTATAGATAACCAGTCTGAAGGATACTTCTTTGAAAAGTTCACAAATCTTACGGATGACGGAACAGCCGCCTCAAATTCTGCAGCAACAGGTTGTTCCACGGATTATCCGATGATCCGCCTTGCCGATGTGTATCTCATGGCAGCGGAAGCATTTCTCCGTGGCGGAGCCGGGATTTCAAGATCAGAGGCTCTTGACCTCGTGAATGACGTCCGTCTTCGTGCATACAAGAATGATGAAAGCGGAAAGATCTCCGATTCTGATTTCACGCTCGATTTCATGCTTGATGAGAGAGCCCGCGAACTTTATCTTGAGTCCGTCCGCCGTACAGACCTTATCCGTTTTGGAAAATTCACATCGGATGCTTATATCTGGCAGTGGAAAGGCGGTGTGTTGGATGGCCGTTCTGTAAACGACAAATATAACATATATCCTATTCCCGACACGGATTTGACAGCGAATCCGAATTTAACAAATCCTCAATATTGATAATCAACTATGAAACTCGATACTATTTTAAAAACGGCATTGTTGACAGGAATTGTAACATTCAACCTCGTTTCCTGCAACAGCGACATCGATCCGGTGTATGTTCATCCTTCAGATGAAATTTCATTGGATGGTGCATCAGGAGATATTATATTGACCCCTGACAATCCCCAGGCTCTTGCCATGACAATCTATTGGAGCGGCAACGGCAAGCTCGCCCTCAGCGACACTCTGCTTCAGGCTCCTGTAAATGCGGCAGAAGAAACCATCCAGTTTTCAAAGGAAGAATCATTTTCGTCAACCATAGACCTTAGCGTTGAAAAAGGGGTTCGTTCACGCCAGTTCCTTTGCGAGGAATTGAACTCCTTATTAGGAAGACTGGATTATAATGTTGATGAAAAATCCCCTTTGTATATCCGGATAAAATCTGTACTCGCGGCTAATTTGGAAGCGGCATACTCTTCCACACTCGCAGTAATGGTACAGCCTTATAGAATCCATCTTACTCTGGGAACTGTCCTTGACAAAGATTGGAATGAGACATCCATGAAACTTGCTTCTCCTGAAGAGAACGGAATATATCAGGGATTCATGGGCGTGAACGGATGGACAAACTGGTGGTTCCGCGAGGCCAACAATGTCGTATGGGGTAATCTTGGCGAAGCCGGCAAGACTTTCTATGCGTCTTCTGCCGATGACCACTGGAATTTCTGGTTTCCTAATCCTGCCGGATGTTACTTCGCTACACTCAACACCAATGAAGGCTGGTGGAACGGAATCCACATCGACAATCTTACTGTTGCAGGAGAGATTTCCGGAGAGATGACGTATAATATGAAAACCAACCAGTGGACTTTGCCTATAAACCTCTCAAGCGCTACTTCGGTCACAATTTCCGTAAAGGGTAAAGGAAGTCTTTATAACAAAGAGACAACCGACATGGGTCCAGCCATCGAACAAAATGTTGCTTTTGGCGGTAATTGCGAAAGTCTGACATTTGGCGAAACCGGTTCAAACATCACGGTAACTCTTCCCGCCGGAGAGACGACACTCGTCCTTGACCTTTCCAATCCATTAGCCTTAAAGATCGGTGCAGGAGAAGCCGCTCCGGAACCCGAAGTGGAACCCCGTCTTTATTTCTCCGGAGTTGTGAATTGGGATGGATTCGATGATTATATCTCCCTATATGATGAGAGTACATTATCCTATGGCGGTGCTCATTGGATTCACTCGGAATGGGGCTATCGTGCATATACGCAACCGGACTGGGCTTCGGCCTACAAGGCAGCAGACGGAGCAACACCGTTAAGCGGAAGTCTTATATTTGCAGAATCGGACGGTAATATTCCCGCTCCTGAAGAGGGGCTGTATGTAATGGACTTCAACATGAAAGCCCTTACATATCAACTTACCAAAATTGAAAAGGTCACATTTACCGGTCTTAATGACGACTGGTCCGAACACGAAATGGTACAATTGCCTAACAATCCTGAAATTTTCACCGCTGAATTTGTGAAGGAGAAAGAAACACCATGGGGTGTAAAGGTGCTTATAAACGGCGATTGGGGACTTTTCTTCGGAGGTAGTGATGGAAACCTGAAACTCGGTCACTCTGATGCCACTACTGGATTTGACGGTGATAATGCCTTGACTGTGGGCGAAACATATATTCTCAGAGTCAATTTCGGTACACAAACATATTCTTATTCTCTTAAATAAAAAATAGTTCAATGAAAATGATAACAATATTATCCGCTTTAGCATTGACAACCGCAGTATTCTGCGGATCATGCTCGGAAGATGGTCCTGTCACCAATCCAAGACAGGAAGATGCTTCTATAATCATGAAAGAAACAGGTTTTGCCCGTGGAGCAGATGTCAGCTGGCTTACCCAAATGGAATCCGAAGGGCGCAAATTCTATACCCCCGGTGAAGACCGTCAGGAAATGGAATGTATGCAACTCCTTCGTGACTATTGCGGGGTCAATTCAATCCGCCTCCGCGTATGGGTAAACCCTAAAGACGGGTGGAACAGCATGGATGATGTCGTTCTCAAAGCCCGCCGTGCCGAAAGCCTCGGTCTTAGGACAATGATCGACTTCCATTTTTCGGACACATGGGCCGACCCCGGACATCAGGAGATGCCGGAGGCATGGAAGACACTGTCTTTCGACGACCTGACTAAAGCCGTCGGAAATCACGTCACAGAAACGCTTAACGCCTTAAAGAACGCCGGTGTGACACCCGAATGGGTACAGATAGGTAATGAAACGACTCCCGGCATGATGCTTCCGGTCGGTTCCGTGGATAATCCCGTCCAACTTACCCAGCTTAACAATGCAGGATACGAGGCAGTAAAATCTGTCTTTCCGGAGGCTATGGTTATAGTCCATCTGGATGGTGGAAACAACCAGTGGGCATACGACAGGATGTTTGATATCCTCGAGAACAACGGTGGCAAATACGATATGATCGGCATGTCGTTATATCCTTATTGGGCAGAGCAACAAGGTGAAAGTGGCGGCTGGCAGAAGGTAGCCGATGATTGTATCGCAAACATCAACCATCTGAAACAAAAATACAACAAGCCTGTAATGATTTGTGAAATCGGTATGCCCTACGATCAGGGTGAACTTTGCAAGCAGTTGATTACAAAAATGATGGGAGCGGCTGTGGAAGGTATCTTTTATTGGGAACCTCAGGCACCCAACGGATACAACGATGGTTATAATCTTGGCTGCTTCGATAATGATGCTCCGACCGTAGCACTTGATGCGTTTAAAAATAAATAATGAATATGAACAGACAAATCTCTTTGTTGACAGTAATGGCTCTTTTCGGGGGCCTTACTGTCAACATCCATGCCCAAAGGAGTGTCACAACCCTGAATGAAGGTTGGGAATTTACCAAAGGGCGGCCCTGCGACACAACTAAATGGCAAAAGGTCAGGGTTCCGCACGACTGGGCCATCTATGGTCCGTTCAACAGGGAAAATGACCTCCAAACTGTTGCCATCGAGCAGAATGGCGAAACAGAGAAAACGGAGAAAACCGGTAGAACGGGCGGGCTTCCGTTCATCGGGCAAGGTACCTACCGCACTACCTTTGAGATCGCCGATACGGCTGATCGTAACATCACGATCGTGTTTGATGGAGCCATGAGTAATGCCCATGTTAAAGTCAACGGGAAAGAAGTGGCTTATTGGCCGTACGGATACAATTCATTTTATGTGGATGTGACGGATGCTGTCGTACCCGGCAACAATGATATGGTAGTTGAACTTGAGAACTTTGAACGTGCTTCCCGGTGGTATCCCGGAGCAGGGCTATATCGGAATGTCCATGTCGTCAATACCGGTAAAGTGCATATTCCTACCTGGGGAACATATATCACGACTCCTTTTGTTTCTGCCGAAAAGGCGTCTGTAAGACTGGAAATGAACATAGCCGGTGCCCAAAAAGGTGAAAAGGTCAATGTTAACACGGAGATTGTTTCTCCCGAAGGCATCGTTGTCGCATCTAACAATGCACTTTTTACATCACAGGGACAGATGCATGTCCAGAATTTCCTTATTCACAATCCGGAACTTTGGAGTCCGGAATATCCACGGTTGTACACAGCCCGCACAAGTATAGAAATAAACGGGCAGGTAGTGGACAACTATGCCACACGTTTTGGAGTACGGAAAATTGAATACATCCCGGAGCAAGGATTCTTCCTTAACGGGCAGCCTACCAAATTCAGAGGAGTCTGCAATCACCATGATTTAGGCCCGCTGGGAGCTGCCGTTAATAAATCGGCTCTCCGCCATCAGGTAGAACTGATGAAAGACATGGGAGCGAATGCAATAAGGACGTCTCACAATATGCCGGCACCGGAATTGGTGGAATTATGTGATGAACTTGGTATGATGCTTATGATAGAACCTTTTGATGATTGGGGATTCCGTCCAAAATCACCTAACGGTTATGGGGCATTCTTCAACGAATGGGCTGTTAAAGATATTACCAATATGGTGAAGCAGTATCGCAATAGTCCCTCGGTTGTCATGTGGTCTATCGGGAATGAAGTTCCGAGCCAATGGGGTCCTGACGGCGTTGCCGAACTTACTATGCTTCAAAATTTAGTGAAATCACTTGATAATACACGTCCTGTTACCTGTGGGATGGACCAGATAGGAGCAGTCCTTGACAATGGTTTCGCCGCATCTCTGGATATTCCGGGTTTCAATTATAAACCCCAATATTACGAGCGTGCATATAAGCAACTTCCCCAAAAGATGATTCTCGGTTCCGAGACAGCATCAACGGTTTCTTCAAGAGGAGTTTATCATTTCCCCGTTTCATTCGAGAAAGAACATAATTCCGTTCTGCATCCCGACAACCAATCGTCAAGTTATGACAACGAAACCTGTGACTGGTCGAACACGCCTGACATAGATTTCTATATGGATGAGCAACCATGGGTTATCGGACAGTTCGTATGGACCGGATTTGACTATCTCGGAGAGCCTTCTCCTTACGATACTGATGCATGGCCCAGCCATAGTTCTGTATTCGGCATAGTAGATTTGGCCTCTTTGCCTAAAGACCGATATTATCTTTATCGCTCCCATTGGAATAAGAATGATGTTACCCTGCATATCCTTCCCCATTGGAACTGGAAAGGACGCGAAGGGCAGATTACACCGGTATTCGTTTACACCTCCTATCCGAAAGCTGAACTGTTCATTAATGGAAAGAGTCAGGGAATGAAAGAAAAGAACGACTCTACCTTACAGACCCGTTACAGACTTATGTGGAACGAAACGGTCTATGAACCGGGCGAACTCAAAGTCATTGCTTACGATGCTGACGGTAATAAGACCGAAGAAAGAATCGTAAGAACAGCCGGCAAGCCTCATCATCTGGTGCTTACCCCCAACAGGCATGTTCTCTTTGCCAATGGCGATGACCTGGCATATATCACGATTCAAGTAGCCGACAAGGATGGTAATATAGTGCCTACGGACAACCGTAAAGTAAAATTTACAGTGTCAGGAGCCGGAACATTTGAAGCTACGGCGAATGGCGACCCGACATCTCTCATGCCCTTCCAGAACCCTGAAATGAATCTGTTCAGCGGAGCTGCGACAGCAATTGTCAGGAGTGCAAAGAAAGAAGGTGAGATTAGGTTTACAGCATCCGCCAAAGGGATAAAACCGGCGACACTATCAATACAGGTAAAATAGCGACATATTAAATGTAAGAAGATTGTTCAAGTCGCTTTCATGAGGGTGTATTAGATACACCCTCATTTTTCTCAAATAAAAATCTCCTTTCACTCATTTTACTTCAAAATTCCCAGATAACCGAATATCCTCTGATGAGCTGCCTACCATCACTGTAAACAGACCGGGTTCCACTACGAATTTGTTGTCTGCATTCCATATTCCCAAATCTTGCGGCGTCAGTTTGAAATGTATTTCCTTCTCCTCACCGGGTTGTAAATGAATCCGTTCAAAACCGCGTAAGACTTTGACATAAGTAGTGACGGAACTTTGTTCATCATGCAGATAGAGCTGTACCACCTCGTCGCCTGTAACATTACCTGTATTCTTTATCTTGCAACTTATCTCAGTATTGCCTTGAACACCGATGACCGGTGAAGAAATCTTTAGGTCGGAATAGGTAAAAGTAGTGTAACTCAGACCATAGCCGAAAGGATATAAGGCGTGTGCCACACGGATAAAGCCTCCTGTATCCGAACCGGGTTTGAAAGGGAAAGCAAAAGGTATCTGACCAACGGATTTTGGGAAGGTAACAGCTAATTTTCCACCGGGATTATAATCTCCCAAAAGCACCTTTGCAATGGCGTCACCCATAAACTCACCGGGGAACCATGCGTGAATGATGGCAGGTATATGCTTTTCTGCCCAGTTGATGGACGCGGCACGCCCATCAACCATGACTAAAACGACCGGTTTGCCTGTCGCATAAACAGCCTGTAAAAGTTGTTGCTGACGACCGCAAAGATCAAGGCTGGTACGGGAATACTCTTCACGTACTGTCTTTTCATTCCCACCTAACACCATGATTACAACATCCGATTTTTGAGCCAACGCAACGGCTTCATCTTGCATCCGTTGTTCGTTGATATCCAACGGAACATCATATAGTTCGCTTTCAGGGAAATAGGGGTCGATAACGTCAGCACCTTTGGCATAGTATACTTCAGCTTTCGGCAAAGCATCTTTGATACCTTTGTAGACACTCTTGATCGGTGCGTTGGCTGGTCCATAACGACAAATCAGATTGTTTGTTTCATCTGCGTTAGGGCCAATGACCGCCACACGTTTTATCTCTTTGGAAAGCGGTAACAGATTGTCTTGGTTTTTCAGCAGGACGATTGATTCCAATGCTGCCCGTAGGGAGACTTCCTGATGTTCGTTGCTGTGTACGATCTCTGTTACTGTTTTCAGGTTGCCTTTGTAGGGATTGTCAAAAAGCCCCAGTTCAAACTTGACACGCAATACATCCCTGACACGACTGTTCAAAGTTTGTTCAGACACCCATCCCCTACGGATAGCTTCCCGCAGAGGTAAAATGAAATTTTCCGGTGCGGTGAAATTGGTGCGCACATTTAATCCGGCATTGATGACAATTGCAGCACCTTCCACTGCATCGGCTGCCACCTTGTGTTTACTGTACATGAATTCCACCGCTTCACTGTCTGATACAACATACCCCCGGAAGCCCCACTCGTGTCGTAGAATTTCGGTCAGGAAGTGATAGCTGCCAGTAATAGGTACCCCGTCATAGTCATTATAAGAACTCATGATACCTTTTACTCCGGCCTCACATACCGCCTTACGGAATGGCTCCAGATAAAGTGTACGCATCTCACGCGGTGCCACGTGTGGATCTGTCCGCGTCTGTCCGTCGCGACCTCCCACAGGAACACTATAGACGGCAAAATGTTTGGGTGTAGAAACCAATCCGCGCTCTTGTAATCCCAAAACCATTTGTTTGCCAAGTTCACCCACCAAATAGGGATCTTCACCGTAACATTCCACAACACGCCCCCAGCGTGGATCTTGCGCAATGTCCAGCAGTGGAGCATAGATATTGGTATATCCTAAGGCGTTGGCTTCTTCAGCGGTAACTCGGGCTATTTCACGAATGAGTTCCTTGTCCCACGTACTTCCTTGTCCACATTGTGCCGGAAACATGGTGGCACGGTCATGGTTCAGTCCGCGGATGCCCTCGTTGGTGAAGTCCACGGGAATGCCAAGGCGTGTCTCCTCCACAAACCAGCGTTGGATGGTTTGCCGGTTCTTCACACTATTCACATAAGGATAAGAGATAGAAGCACCGAAAGAACCCAGTCCGTTGGCTTGTTCATCAATATTGGCTACGCCGTCTTTCCAAAGAGCGTTCTTCCACAGCGGCGTAGGCAGCGAGTCTTTCAGCACACGCCCCGAGCCATAGAGGGTGACGAGCTGGCAAGTCTTTTCCTCCAACGTCATTTGCGACAGAAGGTCGTCAATACGGACTTCCAACGGAGCAGACGGGTCTTCATAAATGTCCATCTGCCCGTTTTTATTAAAGTCTATCCAACCTTTTTTGTAGATATTACCGAGATTGCCGACTGCTTGTGCCGTCAAACCGATGGCGATAGCGACACACAGAAATAATGTCTTTTTCATCATTGTATAGTGAAACTTAACAGTTGTATAATAGAGATTATTCTTCCATTTCGAATTCCAGTTCTCCTCCTCGCATAATATCTTCATGACGCAACTCATAGCCAGTGAGCGGTCTTCCATTCAACCGGACAGAGCGAATGAACTTCTGTTCAGGAGAGGTGCGAAGGGTACGGATAACAAACGTCTTTCCATCCTCCAAATGCAGTGTTACACGATTGAACAACGGATATCCCAACGCATAGACTGGTTTTCCGGGACAGAAGGAATAGATTCCCATACTGTTCAGTACATACCAGGCAGACATTTGTCCCACATCTTCGTTGCCCGACAAGCCATCAGGAGCCGTAGTGTACTGCGTCCGTAAAATCTGTTCTACGATTGCTTGCGTTTTGTGAGGCTGTCCGGCATAATTATACAGATAAGGTATGTGATGACTGGGTTCATTACCATGAGCATATTGACCGATCATACCTGTCACGTCCGAAGCATCAGAAACACTTCCTGTCAGTTCAGAAGTCATGGTAAAGAGTGAGTCGAGCCGGTTCACGAAAGCCTCCGGACCACCAGTCGCAGCCATCAGCCCTTCCACATCCTGGGGAACAAACCAAGACCATTGCCACGCATTTCCCTCTACATAATTGCCGGAACGGGTCACAGCTCGTGGTTCAAACGAGCAATCCCATCTACCGTCGGAAGTACGTCCGCGCATTAGCTTGGTTTCGGGATCGATGTACCATCGGTAGTTCTTGGCAAGCAACTCATAACGGTCAGCAATGGAATCATATCCCAATGTACGTGCCAGTTTGGAAATCAGCCAGTCACAGTAAGCGAATTCCAACCCTTGCGATACAGACTTTTCCACTCGGTCGCAAGGAATAAAACCCAGCTCATTTTTGTAACGCAAGGCTTCGGGCATCACTTTTCCATGCAACACATTCCGGTCCATTACAGGTGAAATTCCGGTAGTGTCGTAAACAGAGGAACGGATGCAAGCCTCCAACGCCTTGGCTATATTAAAGCCGGTCTGCCCTTTCATCACAGCGTCCACAATGACCGATACGGCATGATAACCAATCATAGTACCTGTTTCGTTGGAGGCCAGTTCCCATTTTGGCAGAACACCCTGTTCGTTGTACTTACGCAGGAGTGAGCGGATAAATGCCTGGTTCTGCTGCGGAATGATAAGTGTATAAAGCGGATGTGCGGCACGGAAAGTATCCCATAAAGAAAATACCGTATAATTGGTATAGGCCGTGTCCCGACAGATTTCCTGTTCCATCGTGCGGTAACGCCCATCTACATCAGATGCGATACTAGGTTGCACCAACGAATGATAAAGGGACGTGTAGAAGATAGTTTGCTGTGCTTTATCGTCAGTCTCCACTTCAATACGGCTCAATTCACGGTTCCAGGCTTCATTGGCTTGCCGTACGACAGTATCGAAATCCCATCCGGCGGCTTCAGCTTCCAAGTTGCGGCGGGCACCGGCTTCATCGACAGCCGAAATTCCGACTTTTACCAACAAGCGACGGTCAGCAGGCAATTGTTTGAAACGCAATACCACCTTGGCTTGCGAAGATGACACAGAATCGACATCAGTTACCATTGTTTCAGCATCCTTATAGAGCTGTGCCTCAAAAGGAGACGAGAACCGGGCGTAAAAGTAGATATGCCGCCGTGGAGCCCAACCTTCCACCGTTCTCATACCACAAAGTACAGAGTCATTTACTACATGCAATCGGGTCAGTGGATGTCTCCTTCGCTGCACACTTGTCTCCATATCCACAATCAGACGGGCATCACTGTTGTCGGGATAAGTATATCGGTGCCATCCCGTACGCAAGGTTGCGGTCAGTTCGGCACGAATGGAATCGTCCTGCAGCAATACAGAATAGTAACCGGGACGGGCATTTTCCGTTTCGTGAGTGAAATGAGAGCGATAACTGCCTTCGGGAGCTTTCTCTGTACCGGCACACAAAGGCTTGACACCCACCGTCGGCATAAACAGGACATCCCCATAATCACCTATACCGGTTCCGCTGAGATGGGTATGACTGAATCCCATCAGTGTCCGGTCATCGTAATAATACCCTCCGCAAGCATCCCAACCATCCTGCCGGGTATCAGGGCTAAGCTGTACCATGCCATGAGGCATCGTTGCACCGGGAAAAGTATGCCCATGACCTCCGGTACCGATAAATACATCTACATAGTCTGTATAAAAGGGTGCGGACACCTTATTCGTGCAAGCCGTAAATGTACTTGCACAGACTACAATAAGAATGAACAGTTTCTTCATAATCTAAAAATTGCAGCTATATGAGTAGCGATGTGTTATATCGTCTCAAATTACAAAAAATCTTTATTTTTGTCCCATCATCTCTTTCACCAGATTCACCAATAAATGTCCTGCCACCGGATCGGTCGCAGCCTTTTCCGTGCACATGGTGGAGACGATGGCATCACCCTTACCGTCGCGGATGCCAAGTAATGTCAGTCCGCGCATGGACTCGATACGCTCTATCCGATCTTCCGGTTTGCCACCGTCGATGTAGGCATGGATTTTCATCTGGCTTGCCAATTCGGTGATGTTCTCGTGCCGGACTGCCTTCAAGGTAGCGGTACAAGCCAGCGGAATCTCGCGGCGGTTGTTATTGAAATAACGCAAGTCAAGTACACCGATACCGTTGAACACAGGAGCATCGGAACGTTCCATGACCACAATATCACCCTCTGTGGGAATAATCCAGCCGGTAATGTATTCGGGATAGACCATCTTTGCCGCCTCCTTACTGTTGAGGAAGAGCAATTTACCACCCTTCGCCTGGTAGGCACGAAGTAGGGAGGCTTCTTCATCGGTGCAACCGATCATACCGGAAACAATGCAGAGTGAGGCTTTCTGACGGGGATTGACAAGTTCCTTGACAGAGGCAACCGGAGTGACGGCTACGTTCAGGAAGTCGAGAGCGCCTTTCAGGCTGTCTTTGTCCAGCAACAATATCTTTTGGTTCTTGGCAAGCGATACCTGTCCTACGTTCCACTCCTTACGAGCCAACAGCAAGTCGTATTCGTTCTGCGAACGGAGTGCGCCATTTTCGGTCAGCGTCAGTTTGAGTTTGCCGTACACCTTGTTGGCAGGCAGGTTGGCAGGCAACTGGATGGCAGGTTCGATGTACTTGCGGCCATAGTAAGGCACGGCAGGGAAGTCGGCATTACCCGATGCCAGTACCTTGCCCGAAGCATCGGTAATGCTCCAACCGAGGGTCGTGGCAGGAAGGTCGTTTCCTTGCTCGTCATCGTTTACTACATAGATGCGAACGGGTAGTTTTTCACCTGCATAGAGATTGCGTCCCCACAGCTCAGCACTGACCAATACAGGTTGCAAGGCACGTTGAAGGGCATAGTAAGTGGGCCAGGGACGGATATTCTTAGAGTCGTAACACTGACGGAACCAGGTCATGTAGGCAAAGTGCATGATACCGGAGCACTGCTCGCCCGTGCGGCGCAAGACTTCTGCCAGTTCACCGGTGATAAACGACTGCACTTTCAGGAACGAAGCCGGGTCTGCCCAATCGTATGCTTCGTAGCCTATCAGACTATACGGATTCTGATGAATCAACTGGTAGGAACGGGTGGGATGCCCGGTCTCGCCGTTGGGGTATCCGGTACTCATTTCCTGGCTGATGAGCGGACGTCCGGGTGTCTTGAACTGCTTTTGAAACTCACCGTTGAAAAAACGGAAGACGGAAAAGTCATACCAATTATAATAAGCGTGGTTGTCGTCGATGTCGCCATCGTCCACCGTTGCCATGAACTCATTACCGAATCGGTTGACACCGTTGCGGCGCATGTAGTTGGAATCGAAACTGATGGGTCGTGTGGGGTCCAGACCGCGCATCCGCTTCACCACATCGGAAATGATGCGGAACTTCTGCATGGCGCGTTCCTTGTCAGCATCGAGGTCGTAGAACTTCATCTCGTTATTGATGGTCCAGAAGAAAAGTGAAGGGTGGTTTTTAAACTTGTTCATTACTTGCAGCCACTCATCGGCCCAAAGGTCGAGCACTCCCTTGTCAGGTATCGGCGTAGAGTGAATCATCAGCCATGACCAAGTACCTTCAAAACTGACGGCAATGCCGTTTCGGTCGGCTGCCGACATCCACAGCTCGTTCCAAGGTGTGGTATGTGTGCGAGTGGAATTGACATTCCCGGCACGCATCAGTTGCATGAACTTGTCTGCCAGTTCCCTGTCATTAGGACGAAGGGCAAAGGGAATGTGGTTACCTCCGCGCAGCCAGTATCGGCGTCCGTTCAGGTAGAAAAAGCCGTCCTGTCGCGCCTCAAAGGTACGGAAACCCGAAGTGATGGTTACGCAGTCCGCCTCTTTCTCCTTGCCTTCAACAAGGCGGAACGTGAAATCATATAAGTCAGGTGTGGCAGGTTCCCAAAGTTTGGGCTTCAGGCCATCGACGCTGCATGTATAAGTCTGTTGCTGTCCGGCAGCGAGCAGGTTCTTCACAGCCAGCGTACCGCTGTAAAGGGTCTTACCCGTCTGTTTATCAGTAATGTCGGCATAGATGGCAAAAGTCCGTTTTTTCGTACCTTTGTTTTTTATCGTGATGTCAAAAGCAGCTCCTTGCAGATTGGGCTTGATGAAGACATCCTCCACCTTCAGAGGGTCGCTGACGGTCAGTTTCACAGGTTGCCAGATGCCGGCCGGATTATCGCCGTAGAAGCCGTGAGGGATATCGGTCAGTACGGTTTTGTTGGCCTCCTTGTCTTCCTTATTATCGTTTATATCCCGACGGACGGAACCGTAATAGTTCTCCATCGCCTCACTGGTCTGTGCGGCAGCCCCTTTGATGTCACGTGTCACTTTTAGGGCGATGAGATTACGCCCTGCCCGGAGATAAGGTGTGGCATCCACCTGCCATTCACCGAACATGCCGATGTGTGTGGACACCAATTTGCCATTGATATATATTTCGGCCATCTTGGATACGGCGTCAAAGGTCAATGTCAGTTGTTTGCCTTTTACTTCAGCCGGTAGTTCCAACCATTGACGATACCAAGCTGCTCCTGTCCGGCGATAGTCGAAAGTATAGTTCTCGCAGCGGTCGGTCTCCTGCTGGTAGTAGGTATCACTCACGCCTTTGGGTTGTGCGCCTTTGGGTGACGGCATAGTCTCGCCATGCAGCCAGATGCGGATGGGGGTCCAGAAGTTGGGGACAGACATCACATGCCAGTCCTGGTCGTCGGTCTGCGGAGAGATGGCAACGGTCTTGTCATCTTGTTGGTATTCGGGCATGAAGAGCCAGTTACCGTCCAACGGAAGTTCCGTACGGTTTCCGGTCAGTGTTGTCAACCTGATGGGGGTATAAGCAGAACGTTCCCGGCAACGTTTCTCCTCTTTCTGCTGCGGAGTAAGCTGTTGTTTGTACTCCGTGTCTTTCACGCCTGCCAACGCATTGTCTGCCAACGGAGTGATTACGAGGTCATCGAACTCCGTCTCCATCCAACCGCCCCCCAGGGAAACTTCGCCTGTAGAAACGAGTCTACCGCCGTTTTTATCCGTCACGTCGATGTGGGGGAGTTGTTCATCGCCTACAAAAACACGGATACGATTACCACACACCTCTACACGCAGTTTATACCACTCACCCGGTACAGGATGAAAGCCCAACGGGCGAACTCCCATGAATTCATCTGTACCCATATATCCGGTACGCATCAGGTAGAGGTCGTCCTGCAATCCGCCCTTAATACCTACCACGTAACGGTCGAAACGGTTGTGTGTGCGGAACCCCGCCCAGATTTGTACCTGCCCGGCATCTTTCGGAGCACGGGCCCGGAAAGAAAAGGTATAGTTTTTCATTTCGGGCGTACCGAAAAGGGCGTATGCGCCTTGCGACCGGAACACACCATCGCGAACGCTGCATGAACCGCGCCCTACCGTACGGAATGTTTCAGCAGGATTGGAAAAATCATTGCTCCATTTATCGCTCTGTTGCGCTTGTGCCGCTATGCTTATAGAAAGGATGGTGTAAACCAGTAGTTTTTTATTCACCAAATTCATGATATGATCTATTTATAATTTAATTCTGATATTAAAAATAATTATACACAAGCTCTTATATTTCCAGCTGTGCCGAACCATTTTTATAACAGAGTAATGGTCATTCGTTTTAGTTTATTGTTATCAGAGGTGCCACCGTACAGCAGTTCATACTGCCCGGAATGGATTGTCATTGTTTTTGTATCCGGGTTATAAAACTCAAATGTATGCGCGGGGAGCTGTATTTGTACCGTTGTACTCCCTCCTGCCTTTACTGAAACCCGACGGAAAGCACGCAAGGATTTGGCGGGTCCTTCGCCATCTGCCAATTGCCGGATATATATTTGTACCACCTCATCACCGTCACGGTTACCGGTATTCTGTAAGGGAATTGTTAATCTCACGTCCTCTCCTGCTTTTATTTCTGTTGCTTCAAGAGTGGCATTGCCATATTTAAATGTTGTATAACTTAATCCGTGTCCGAAAGGGAACAGAGGTGTTCCTTTGAAATAACGGTAGGTACGGTTTGCCATGCTATAATCCTCGAAATCAGGCAAGTCATCAGTCGAAGCATAAAAAGTGACCGGCAAGCGTCCTGCCGGATTATAATCCCCGAACAGCACGTCAGCAACGGCCGTTCCTCCTGCCTGTCCCGGATACCAGGCATTGAGTATGGCATCCGTATGCTCCACCTCCTGCGGCAAGGCAATTGCACTACCGGAACAAAGTACGAATATCACGGGCTTTCCGGTCTGCTTCAACGCTTTCAGCATTTCCTTCTGCACCTTAGGCAGCTCGATGTTCGTGCGGTCTCCCTTCCTGAACCCAGGCAGGTCTACCGGCATTTCTTCGCCTTCCAAGGAGGGAGAGATACCACCTGCAAACAGAATAACATCTGCATCGGCCACGCGTCCAGCCACAGCCCGGTAATCCAGTTGTTGCTTGTAGCCAAGGTCGAAAGCAAGTTCGCCGCCACCTCCGGCATTGTAGTAATCAATTCGAATCGGATAGTTCTTCCCCTTCTCAACAGTCAATCTGCAACACTTTTCTGAAGCAGAGCCATCCTTCCAATCGGAAATCAGCGACTTGCCGCCAACAGACAAGCGGCAACCGTCATCGGCAGAAAGATAGAAAAACACCTCCCCCGAACGGTCGGGCACAAAGAGAGTTTCAAAGCGAGCCGAGAAATCGTTCAGCTCCACCCCGGCAGCAAAAGGAGTCCCTCCTGCCGTATTCAGCCGGAGCGGATCGGCAAACTGTTGCACCGATACCGGTTCTCCCTCCATATTGCGATTGTTCCAGAAGGTTGCCTTCATACCTTTCTTCCCATCCAGTGAGCACTGACTGAAGAAACTGTACATCACCTGATCGTCCACGTAGTCACACCCTTTTTCATATACCACTTCGGCTTGTGGCATTTTGTTCCGGATGCCCTCCAGAATGGTTACGGTGTGGGCAGGTGTTCCGTTGTAGTTACCCCACATCATTACGGAATCAGCAGCGTTAGGTCCCACCACTACAATTTTATTCAGTTCCTTACTGAGCGGAAGCACATGTCGTTTGTTCGTCAATAGCGTCATGCTCTTGCGGGCCATCTCCAGTGCCTTGGCCTGGTGTCCGGCAGAATTGACCACGGAGTAAGGGATATTGTTCCAAGCGACCGTAGCCGGATCATCGAACATCCCCAACTGAAAACGGGCGCGCAACAGACGGAATACCGATTCATCAATCTTGGCTTCGCTGATAAGTCCTTTCTCTACTGCTTCCTTCAGCGAAAGGTAAGAGCCTCCGCAGTTAAGGTCGGTGCCGGAAAGGACGGCATCCGCCGAAGCCTCAGCTGCCGAAGCATGTGTCCCGTGGTTATGCGGTTGCGGACGGTAGAAATCGGAAATGGCACCGCAATCGGAGACAATGATGTCATCGTACCCCCACTCTTCACGCAGGATACGGATGAGCAATTCCTTGTTGGAACAGCAAGGTTCTCCCTCAAAGCGGTTGTAGGCACACATCACCTCTTTCACCTTTCCCTCCCTCACCAGTGCTTTGAAAGCTGGCAGGTAAGTTTCATACAGGTCGCGCGGAGCAATGTTCTTGGCATCGAAACTGTGACGGTTCCACTCCGGACCGCTGTGCACGGCATAGTGCTTGGCACAAGCATGAGTCTTGTCATACTTCTGCGTGCCGTCACCTTGTAGTCCACGGACAACGGCCAGTCCCATGCAAGTAGTCAGGTAGGGATCTTCACCATAAGTCTCCTGACCTCGTCCCCAACGTGGGTCGCGGAAGATATTGACATTCGGTGTCCAAAAAGTCAGTCCCTTGTAGCCGGTGCGTTCCCCCTTTTTCTGAAAGTCGTTGTACTTGGCGCGCGCCTCATCAGACACCATGTCGAAAGTCTCATAGACAGCAGTGTCATCGAACGTAGCAGCCAGTCCGATGGCTTGCGGAAAGACGGTGGCAAGTCCTGCACGCCCCACGCCATGCAGAGCTTCATTCCACCAATCATACTGCGGGATACCCAACCTTTCTACAGGATCGGCCCCATTTTTCATCTGGCTGATTTTCTCATCCAGCGTCATGCGTTTCAGTAAATCCCAAACCCGTTCCGCGGGGCTAAGGTCAGGATTCCGGTATGCCTCCTGCTGCGTACAGGCAGCCAAGGTCAGTAAACTCAAGCAGAGAGTTCCGACAAGATATTTCAGTTTCATGATACGATTCGGTAATTGAATAAAAAGTAATTTCTATTTGCTCTCTATTGTAAGATAATTCAACTCAGGATGTCCGCCGATGATATTCAGCATCACTTCGTGCCATCCGTTCGTTTCGAAGGAGACAGTAAGACCATCCGCATCGGCCCAATTACCACCGGTGGCAGGCAGAGTGACGGTAGTTCCGCTTTCACCATCCACATCGATTCGTACTTGTGCGGCTTCTTGCGCCGCATAACGCAACTTAATGACCGTCGTCCCGGCACGAAAGGGTAATTCTACCCATCGGAGCCATTCACCGGCTTCGGTATCTGTGACGCACCATCCGTTGAATCCATCGGTACAACGTTTCACATCCAAGTCGCCCACACGATATTGCGCTCCACTGTTGCCGGCCGAATTATCCTTGTAGTAGTCGCAAGTCTCGGCTTCCACACGCAAGCGTTCAGGGTAAGCCTGCGTACTGCTGTACCGGCGTAAGATATTCAAACGCTGATTGGGATAGTCATAATACTTGATATCGGTACTGCGCCAATATGCTGCATTTTCCAGCATATCGGTGAATCCTTCCAGAAACACGAGGTTGGCTTTGTATTTTACGAAATAGTCTAAAGCATCGGTCAGTGTCTTACCATGTTTGGAGTCGAAAAGCATCCTGTCGCCTTTTTTGTCATTTGTCAGAAAACCGGGAACGGCTACACCGACATTAACCCCGTTGAACGAACGCATCGTATAGGAACTGCGGCTGTTTGACTGTTCGGAAGCGATGAACCAGTCGTTCATGGCATCGACTACCGTCCGGTCGACTTTGGGGTCACGGTCGGCAAATGCTTTGTCCACACAAATGAAAACCTCTTCTCCGAATGTATCTTTAAAGTCTTGATGCAATTTGTCAAGAATGGCTTTCAACCGACCTGTACAGTCAGGTTTCTGGCCACCGTATTCAACATTCAAGAAACCGTTCGGACTCCAAATGTAGAGCAACGGTTTACCCTGGAAACGGAGCAAGTATTTGTTGTTTTCCTGATTCTCGCCATAGAAATTGTCAAAAGCCAACTTGATGTTGTAGTCCCAGATATATTTGTAGATATCATCCAGGTCTTCAATAGGGTATCTGTCAGCGGCCGTATTACCTCTTTGTGCCGTGTAGCTGCCGTACAGATCCAGATTACGTGCAGCAGCCCATGAAGCCGGTGCGTCATCGAAGATGGCTATTTTCAGCCGTTCCGCTTCCGTACCGCGACGTTTTAGGGCGGCAATCAGTTCGGCAATACGGGTAGGGTCACCATGGTCCGTATAGTAACGGGCATCGGTATCGGCTTTTGGTAATCGTCCCCGGCAGTTAGGAACCATATAGTCCATACCGCTATACAGAAATTCTTCTACCAGGTTGTCCCACCAATCAGCATCGGTAGTTTCAAAAACGCCTGCTTCAAACAGAGGTTTGTTATAATAAGTAGTGGCGTCACTTCCTCCTTTGGAGGCACTGACCCCGTTGCGGATGTCTTTTTCAAAACCAAAGAGCGACCCCATCAGAAAATCGTGAGAAGGAATTTCAATGTCAGGTGCAGGATCGGGAGTGGGGTTCTCCGGTACAACCGGTTCCGGTTCGGGCAACGGATGGTCTGAGTCTGAGCATCCTGTCAGTAACGTCATGTATACGGCTAACCCACATTGGGCAAGACGCCATAATATGTTTTTCTTTTCCATTGACAGTTTTTTTTAGGGTTTTGATAGAAATAAGGTTATCTCAAAACTAAAACCTACTGTCATTTTGTTCTGTCAGAGTTTTGAGACAACCTTATTTTTTAATTGCTATCGGATTTTTGTTCCGAAAGAGTTTCGGACTTTTATTGTTTACCTTTGGCTTCTATTGTCTTTACATTGCTGAAACAATATTTGTCCAAAACCCCGTGTGAGGCATCATTCTTGGGTTTCACTCCGATACGCAACCAGAATTTCTGTGAGAAGTCGATGACCGCTTTGGTTTTAACTGTAAGAATGTTGCCTTCATCATTGGCTGTGATGGTCATGTCATTGTCCGTATAACGTCCGTCCGAGTTTTCGCCCACCTTCACACTGGTAGAGATAAACAGTTTTGCCTTTTCGGGTACGGCCTGCGTGTAACTGTCATCGGGCAACGGATTGCAGGTAAATTTAAAACGGGCACATACATATCCGTCTTCATCCTGCCAAGGTTCATCAAGCCATTCCACCTGGAAGTAAGGAGTTACTTCAAAATTGACAGTCGTACTCTTGCCTCCTTTTAGTTCGACAGTCTGCATCACTTGATTGCTTTCATAACAGCAA
This sequence comes from uncultured Bacteroides sp., assembly GCA_958477465.1. GTDB lineage: Bacteria > Bacteroidota > Bacteroidia > Bacteroidales > Bacteroidaceae > Bacteroides. The sequence goes on along the minus strand of CAUEFX010000047.1, from coordinate 14,116 downwards.
CTTTCGTAGGGCCACATTTCATACGTTCCGGCAAACAGTTTGGTGTTTTGGAAAGTACCGTCCTGCATGATATTCAAGTTCTGTTCTGTCACAACGACATTTTCATCACCATGTGCATAACTGATTTCCTTGATGCGCAGTTTCATGTTTCCCTGGCCTTGCGATGTTTCCAGGTTTTCACCTGTCACCTTATTGATGAACTTTCCCTGAAGGGTTGCATCCGGAGCATCATAGTTATCCATTTCGCAAGCTGCAAATCCAACAGTCAGGAAAGACAAGGCCAATATATTCAATATCTTTTTCATCTTATTCTATACGTTTAATGGGTTAGTATCTGTTATTCTGTTCCAGTAAATAATTCACCTTACGTTCTGAATCAGGTATCTTCTCATAGTAATATTTGGAATCGAAAGTATGCTGACCACCGTAACTGTCGCTTACACGGGTGTCGAAGATGTATTTACCGTGAGGAATACCTGTTTCATTGTCTTTCACAGCTGTACTGAGGAAGAGATACGGGGCAAGCATACGCCAACGGAACTCCTTGATTTGTGTGTCGGCTGTGAACCAGCGGCGTAAGTCCCAGTAGAGTTTATGTTCTACGGCCAATTCTTTGTAGCGTTCCACACGTACTATTTGAAGTCCTTTGGTAGGTGCGAATACCATTGAATTCTTGCCAGTACCGCGTACATTGGTCGGGGCGGTCAGGTCGGCCAACTGGTCTGTAGATGTCAGCAGGTCGGCACCGGCACGGTCACGTACATCATTGATACAAGCCATGGCATCACTCAACAAGTTTCCGGCATCTGCAGCTCCATTCTGTGCCAGTTCAATGGCAGCCTCAGCACGGTTCAGCAATACTTCCGCATAGCGGATATCAATCCAAGGTTGCGTACTGCGGTGCAAGTCAACAGGAGCTTGGTCACGTTGAATCCATTTCACACCATAGATTCCTGTGTTGCAATGGTTACCGCCGGAAGTCGAAGGTCCGTTAAATCCCGCAATGGCGATGCCTGTATTTTCGTAAGTCTGTCCCTCCGAAGGCTTTTTGGTGGATCGAACGGCTACCACTTGTCCGTTCACCTTAAATTCTTTCACACCGTTGTCCCAACTATAAGTGGTTTTACCGTCATCTTTTGTTGTTTTGAGAATCTTTTGGTCGGGCGTAACACCATTTACCAACAGACCGCAACGCATATCCAGTTCGTGTCCGCCTTTATAAAGGTCGCCCGGAATCATAATACTGGCAAGCAGACGAGGCTCGGCACCATCAAAAATCCCGTATGAGCTGTCATATACTTTGTAGTAACCGTTTTCATCGGTAGTCTTCAAATAACCGGTAGCAGGATCGAGCGGCAGTCCGTCGAATAACTCCACCCAGTCCAGGGGAACGAAGTAACGGCCACCGTAACCACCTGTCCATGCTTCGGGTGACATCAGTTTATCCCAACTGTGTACATAGTTGTTGATGTCGTATTCACGGATGAATATTGACTCTTCGCTACTGGTAGCCTTGTCGAACACTTCATAAAAGGCCTGTCTTTTGTCTGAACCTTTATGCAGTTTATAACCGCCTTCTTCCACTATTTTGGCTGCATCGTATGCCTGACGGAAATAATCGTTGGCCAAGGATGCCGGAATACCTGTCAGCATTGTCCCACTCTCACCAGTATAGACGGATGCTTCACCGTAACGGGCAATAGAACCTGCATAGAGCGCTACACGCGACTTGAAAGCAGCCGCTACATATTTATTGGCACGTCCGTTTGTTTTCGTCTTGGTCATACCGTCAATGGCGTCATCCAAATCTTTCAAAATGAAGTCCACACACTCCTGATGACTGCTACGTGGCATAATTAAGTCATCGTTAATACTTTGAGGCTCTTTCAACAAAGGTACGCCACCGTAACGTTTCACCAAAGCAAAGTATGTGTAAGCACGGACAAATTTGGCCTCGGCAATCCAACTCTCGGCTCCTTGGAGGGTTCCTATATAGTTCGGTAAATCCTGAATCAGCACGTTAGCCTGACGGATAATTTGATAACCGTCTTTCCAATAACCTTTGTCACCATATACCACACTATTACCACACTGGTTGTTGGCAAATTCACCGGTAGAACCTAATGTCGTCTTTTCAGCATTCCAGTTGAAGAAACCTCCCCGGCCTCCATCATCACCCATGTTGAAATCTTCCATCGGCAGGTGGTTGTACAGTCCTGCCATGTAAGCTGTGATACCACCTTCGTTGTAGATATCCGACCCTGAAAGAATATTCTTGGGCGGAATGTCCAAATCCTGGCAAGCGGCCAAAATGCCACTCAGTGCGACACTTATAATTATGTTTTTCCAATTTTTCATGATAATTCCTCCTTTACTTAAAATGTAATGTTCGCACCAAAGTTATATGTCCTGTTCATCGGGTACATATATCCGTATAATTGTGTCGGTTTTTCCGGGTCTACTCCTTTTACACCTGTGAAAGTCAGCAGGTTGTATGCATTGAAATAGACTCTGAGATTTTTTACACCTAATGATGACAGCCATTGTTTGGGTAATGTATAACCCACCTCCAATGATTTCAGACGCAAGTAATTACCTTTTTGAATCAAGAATTCCGAATTTTCATCAGCACTTGTGGCACCATAAGAATAGTAACCGCTAATCCATTCGGTTGCAGGATTATAAGGATGTGCGTTAGGATCAACCGGACGCCAGCGGTCGAGGAACATATCCAAAGCATTGCCATTGAACTGCAGTGGAGCTTTCAGTTGTTCACCGTATGAGATATAAGACATAGCTGCTCCCTGGAAAAGCAGATTCAAATCAATTCCTTTCCAATTTGCACCGATAGTAAATCCAAAGTTCATCAGCGGATAGTTGTTTTTGTCTTGCCAGTCACTGTCCGGATTGGTGGTTGTGGCAATGGGATGTTTGTCCATATCGTCGATAACGCCGTCACCGTTCCAATCTTCGTAAATATAATCACCGGGCAATGTACCGCTGTCTGAATAGAAAGAATTGGCAATTTGCCCGTAGTCATTATAACGTCCGGCAGCGCCATAACCGAACCAAATGTCATTGTAACGGTACAAACGCCTGTTTCTCCAGTAATCGTATGAATTTCCTGCAGGGTTTGTTTCGTAATAGCATCGCATTCCACGGGTCATTGAAAGTTGAGCAGCTATGTTGTAACGCAGACTACCTATTTTATTGTTGTGCCGTACTTCCAATTCGAAACCTTTGGTACGGTCGCTGTTCAGATTCTCTTGTGGCATCTTAGAGCCGAATGTTCCGGGCAAAGTGGTCAGACGATCAGCCAGCAAGCCATCCCGATCACGTTTAAATACCTCGAAAGTGAAACCTAACAAGCCATTCCACATATCTGCATCCAAACCGATATTGAGTGTTTTCACGGTGTACCAAGTGATGTTCGGATTGGCTACGGCACGAAAACCTAAAGAATTGATATAAGCACCGCCAAACATATATCCGGTAGGATAATTGCTGTAACTTCCACCCAATGTGTTCGGATAGTCGTAACCGGAAATAAACTGATAATCGGAAGCACTGTCATCACCCATCTTACCATAGGAAGCACGCAACTTCAAATTGTCCATGAACGTAAGTTTGTCCTTGATGAAACTTTCTTCGGAGATTCTCCAACCGATAGATGCTGCGGGGAAGAAGCCCCAGCGGTGATCGGACGGGAATTTGGAAGAACCGTCATAGCGGAAAGAAAGCTCAGCCAGATATTTACCTTTGTAGTCGTAATTAAAACGACCGACCAGACCTTGTGAGGCATTTTCCCGTATGCTGTTAGGATTAGCAGTACCTACCTGTCCGTCCGAATTTCCGGCAAACAAATAAGGCAAGGGAATGGAGAAGTTACGGGAGGCAGTAATATTGTCGCCCACACCATGTGCTTCTTCAAACAACATCAGACCTGATACATGATGATCTGCAAAGGTATTATCGTAATTGACAGATGCCTGCCACAGAGTGCTCCATGAATTATTATAAGTACGTTCCAACTTGGTAGGACCCAAACGGGTAGTTCCCGTATAAGAGTCGGCAGCTTCGTTATATTCATAGAAAGAATACTCCTTCGTCCATTTAGATTCGTCATTGATCTTTGTGTCATAGCTGAACATGGCTTTCAGTGTCAATCCTTTTACTTTGGGAACTGCATATTCAGCTTCAAATGTAGACTGGAACAATTTGTTTTCACGCTTTTTGTATCCGGTAGCGTCTTTGTCAATCAGTGCCATCGGATTGTCATCGGCACTTTCGGGCCTTTGATAGTAAGGCGCCGTATTGTTGGCATAAATATATTGGTCGGGAGCCGAACGCCACAAGTTCTTGAATATTTCCCACGCATCTTTGGAGTTACCTTCACGGTCATCGATCATACCTGATAACTTCACGCCAAATTTCAGGTTTTTAGTAACCTGCGCATTGATATTCGAACGGATATTATAACGGTTGTAATCCAATGCATTGGAAGTGAAGAAACCTTTTTGGTCCATATATCCGAAACTTACAAAATAATCGACTTTATCACCACCACCGCTGACTGTTACGTTGTGTGATTGTTGTGGAGCTGAATTTTTCATAATGGCATCATACCAATCTGTCGACTGGCGTTCACCATTCAAGAAAGCATTGATTTGTTCGTCCGAATATTTGTGCGACGGATTGATAAGGTCACGCATTTGCTTCTCGTTGAATAAAGTCATACGGTCCACTGCTCCTACTGGTTTCAACACTTCAGCAGGTGTCTGAATACCGTAATACATATTATATTCTATCTTGGTTTTGTTGCGTTCACCTTTTTTGGTTGTAATCAATACTACACCGTTTGCGGCACGTACACCGTAGATGGCAGCAGAAGCATCTTTCAATACGGTCATTGACTCGATTTCATTCGGATCCATACGTTCCATATCACTACGGGGTACACCGTCAATCACAATCAACGGGCTGCCGAAGCCACGAATATCAAACTGGTTGTTGAATTCACCCGGTTCGGATGTTTTTTGTATGACGCGGACACCCGGCACTTTACCAGTCAGCATATTTTGGGCATTCTGGTTTTTGGTGGCAATCAACTCATCGCTGGCAATGGCCGAAACAGCGCCGGTCAAAGTTGCTTTCTTTTGTGTACCATATCCTACCACAACCACTTCGTCCAGCGTCTTGCTGTCTTCTTTTAATATAATGTCATAAGTAGAGGCATTTGTAATAACAACTTTTTTCGTAACATATCCTATAAAAGAAACTTCCAATGTGCCTTTAGTTGGTACGTCCAACTTAAAATGACCATTGATGTCGGTCATTGTTCCGGTGTTTCTTTCTGTCAATTTGACGTTGGCCCCGATAATCGCTTCACCATTTTCATCTTTCACTGTACCGGAAATACTCTTTTCCTGAGCATAGGCGGAAGTGACGGAGAGAAGCATCAGCATACAAAACCATGCAACGGAATTCCGCAAGAGAAACTTTCTCTTTTTTTTAAGTGTGTTCATAATTTATAATATTAGGTTAATTGATAATTCCTTTGTCTTTTAGGGACATTAAATAATTCTATTCCCTTTTTTCAGGGATCTTGCAAGGTTGTTTAACTAGTATTCATCATCATTAATCGATTAGGATTTCAAGAATTGTTTTATCACTTGCAAAGTAATTTACGGTGTATTAAATTAGCGGGAACATAATAATTAAATGGCAATTAAAAAACAATTAATTTAATAAACCCTAAAAATTAATCGATATTCGGTAAGATTATCAACAATCCATCTTCTTATTGGATTCAGAGAAAAAGTAAACAAATACCTGTTTTATGTAAGAGCAATCCATTATGTAACAGAGGCACATCTCCTATTTAAAAAGAGATGTGCCTCTACACTGAATATCATTCTTATCTGTTTATAAATCTGCAAACTCGACCTTGTATTCTTCACCCATCAACTCGCGGTATTCTTTGCAGAAGCGGGCGTATACTTTACGGGCGATGCCTTTTTTACCTTGTGCAGAGAGGACAGCACATTTGGCAGCGAGCGCTTCTTCGTTCAACGGATCATGCAGGAACATGATATCGGCCAAACGGATGACCATTTCCTGGCAACCGCGCTGAAGTTCCAGTTCCAGCAGATTACGCAATAAGTCGATGGCATTGCTGGAGTAGGCATCTTTGAAGTTGTCCAACCAGTCAAGAATCGTATTGGGGAGCAACGGACCGTAAAGTAGCAATTCCAATATACAGTTCAGCAGCTCTTCATCCTTCTGGTCACGGAAGTTAGAAATACAGGTAAGAGTCGCATGATAATCGCAAAAGACATCCTCCCCCCAACGAATACGCAGGAAGTTATTTTCGGTAATGATTTCCACATCACCTATGCTTTCCAATAGGATACGAAGCTTACGCAGAGTGACATTACGGTTGTTGCGGGCAGCAGTTTCTTCCTTATCGGGCCAGAGTATTTCGGTCACTTTGGAAGCAAGAATACCTTGTGGGTATTTTTCGGTATAAAGGACTAACAGGATAAGCAGGTGTTTGAGACGAGGTGTGAAGCTCGTAGTAATATCGTTTCCCTGCTTGTCGCACACGTTAAAACTACCCAACAGAGAGATGGCGGATCGGCTACGATCGTAGTAACCTGTCGGTTGGAAGGTAGTAGGGACAACCGGCTCGGCTACGGAGGCCTCAGACTCAACGAGCGATGATTCCACCAGTTCGACAGGCACAGCGGGTACTTCCGTCTCCTCGTGCGGATGTTCCGGTTCGGAGGATGAAGGCATGGAAGGAACAGTAACAGGAGCAGAACGGTGTTCCTTCCGGACATAGCGACGTAGGAGGAAGAATGTCACCACAAGTAGCAACATCCCACCCATCAGCCACAGCCACCAGCCGTTAGCAAAAGTTGCCTTTTCGGAAACAGTCTGCCGGATGTCCACCTCGTCCACCAGCGGCATGTTGATGGAATAGATGGCAAGATCGTGCGAATGGTCGCTCAGAATTTTATCCATAACAAGGAACAGCTTGCCATGCGCCGGTGAGGCATAGAGACAGAAATCCAAGTCCTGGTAGCCGGAAAGATTACCGATAGGTTTGGAAACCTCAGTACAAACGGTATCCTGAATGGAAACTTTCCACAACACACCTCCCTCCTCCAATGAAACGGCGTAGAACGAACTGTCTGAGGGATTGAAATACATCGACGATGCCATAATGGTACTCTCCTTGGCTTGCTGACGTTCCCACACCAGGCGTGACTGCCGCGTCTTTAGGTTTAAGGCACAGAGGCTGTAGAAATATTCAGAGCTCAACTCCTGTTTACCGTATTTATTACCGCGTCCGCCAAAGATGTAAAGTTCATCGCCCACGATTCCCATTGCCGCCGAATAACGTGGGTAATACGGACGTTCGTACTCTACCTGCTCCACCTGATTGGAACCGGACTTCATGCGGAAGAGTTCATTACGGTACTGGTAGAAACCGTATCCACCGAAGAAGTAGAACGACGAGTCTGCGGGGTTGAATGCGCGGGCATGGTTATAATAACGCGGCTCATCGGCAGAGGGTTCGCGGTTACTCCACATTCCGGTGTCGAACGAGAAACGCGATGCCATTTTCCGTCGTAGCGAGTAGGATACGAGACTGTTAGTAAGCGTATCATACACCAGGTGGTTGTGGTAGTTGATGGCGGGATAACCACCGTTCACAGGAATCTCCTGTCGGGTGATACCCTCTTCGTCAAGCACCGTTATCTTGCGATCGCCCACCAAGTAGAAATAGGCGCTGCGGGCATCAAACGCTACATTCAACTTCTGAGGAATATGAACCAGACAGACGGGTTTCCATTCGATGTGGTTGTCTATCAACCAAACGGGATACTGGGCACGTGCCACACTTCCTGCCCGTTCATCGTAGCAAAGGTCTCCGTTATGCTTCCAAAGTTTCCATTCACGGGTCGGTTTACCGTCCTGAACCACGCGTACCTCACGGATATTGACGGGAGCCACGTCCGCCAAATAGCCATCCATCCTACCGAAGATTGCCGTCACACTCTCCAGCCCTTGCAAAGGTATCATTGACGAAACATGCGTACCGTCGTAGAGCACTTCCACCACATTGTCCTTCCGGCGCAACTGCATGGAAACCTCTATCCACCGTCCACGACTGATGGGCGCGTCGATGTGGGCAATGCCCTCGTTGAGCACCAAAGCCGGCTGATGCTTCTCCTCGTTGCCGATGAAGGAGAGATGGACCAGTTGTCCTGTATTGGTCTGCAAATGAAGAACTGAACCGAAGTCCGGCTCATTGGCACGAACATACAACTGGAAAGAGACGGTAAAATCCTCTTTCACCGCAAAGGGACAGTTATCGTCCAGATAGAGGGAGGTCCTTTCGGTCCCTATCACGGCATGTGAGCGGAGATATAGTCCGTAATTGTATAATGACGATGCATTTAATCTGCCGTTGAAAGCAAGCATCAGGATTGCGCTTAATATATAGAATTGGTATCTCATAGTATCATTGCGACCTAACAATTAAAGATAATGCAAAAATAGCAATTTGTATGAATATAGCCTATTATGGAGAACGGTATTTTCAATGTTTGGGGATATGACATTATGCATCTAAAAGAAAAACAGTTTACCCTGCCGTGATGTGACAGGGCAAACTGTTGATACTATAATCCTAACAAACAAGCTTTTTTACCTTATTGAAACCAATTGCCGGTTAAGCCGATTGTTTATTGTCCGTTGCCAACTGAGGGCGGCACTGATTATTTCACTTCCGGATTCACAAACTCTGCCTTCAACAATGGCAGGAATTCCTTTTGGTTATCGCATTTGAAATAAGCGGTAAATTCATTATTATGATAATCGCTGTCACCCACTTTCAGCACCAGTTTGTTCCATCCCTGCAACAAGGGAAGTTCCTTGTAGATTACCTCGTTACGTCCATTGTGTGAAACCGCTTCGTATGGTCTGTCATTGATGAATAATTGGCGTTGTTTGGCTTTGACAAAGAGTGAGAGTTTCGGCATGTTCGGTTCAATCAGCAGGTCGTCCAGCGGACGAGGGCTGAAAACATAGAGTTCCAATGTCCATTGGTCTCCGTCTTTCACCATTTTGCTACGGGTAGCAACGGGAAAATTCATCTGGTTGTCGCGCAGGAAGAAAACCTCATCAATATTCACATCCGGTTTCCGGTAAGGAATGCCGGCATTGGTCAGAATGGCGTTCAACGTGTTGTACCCTTTCTCCGAGTTGGCAAACTCGGTCAGTGTGCTAACATAGAAAGTGGAATTACCGCGCTGACATTTCACGAAGACCGGCGTTGCCGCGGTACATTCGTTTTCACTGCGGAGTGTACCGGCAGTCTTGATTTCCTCGGCACGTTTGTTCCAACGACGCCAATCGGTCTTACAGGCATGAAGCAACACATCTCCCTCTTCTACGAATGCACCTTTCAGCGTGTAGTTGGCAGCATCACTCTTTTGGAGTTCACAGAAGTAGAAGTCGGAGTTATTCAATCCGCGAACCCAAGACTTCTGCACAGGCAGGAAAGAAGAACGTTTCAATTCGTCCAGTGCAATGGGCAGCGGCAGGATTTCGTTGTAGCTCTCCACCGTGGCGGGTACTACCCCGAAAATCCATACATCGGCACCTTTGGCAATCTGCTTCTGCATCTTCTTACGGGTTGTTTCATCCAGTGCACAGCTACCGTCCACGATGTAAAGCAGTTTGGTGGGAGATGTCACTTCGGTTGTAAATTTCACTCCTTGGGCATCCAACAACTGTTTCAAACGGCCCTCCGTGTTGCCCACGAAAATCACCTCTTTGTATTGCTTGGCAGGTGCCAGTGCGGCAGGTGCCTCGTACTTTTGTTTGTCCACCGATGCCCATTCACACCAAGCCGGACCGGCAGGTGTATTGGCAGCACGCATGGCAGCATACAAGGGCCACTCCTGGTAAAGCGGCAAACTTGGATCGTAACCCGGATTGAAGGTCGTGCAATAGGGTCCTACACGTTCGGGTTGTACACCCGGCACACCTTCTTTGTATTCCGTGAAGAAGATGCCGTCTTCCTCCGCCACCGGCTTTGTGCCGATGTCCTTTTTACCTAATGGAAGCGGTTTCAAAGCATACCATACCATGTTGAACACCGTACTGTAGGATGCCCCCATGCGGCGCTGGCTGGCAATCAGATTGTAACATTCATTGGCAAGACCTTCCATACGCCCCTCCTGTGACTCATAGGCGCGCTCACCATTGTACTTGGCTACCTGTTCGGGTGTACCGTAGTAAGCCATACTGTGTTCACCGATCCCCCAAGGCTTGCCTATTTCAACCCAGTGTTTCATTGAATTCATATCACCGTAATGTCCCACGGTAACAGGCAGGATTCCGTCGCCATCGTCTTCGCCGTCTGCGGAAATCCAAGGACGGGTCGGGTCGTACCGGCGGACAATGTCACGCCACTCTTCCCAAGCTTTCATCTGGAGAGGCATCAGTTCAGGCTTGTTATATACATGCAAAATAACCGGCTTGTTCTCATTGCTGATACTCCAGCCAAAGACGGAAGCATGGTTGCGGTCACGCAGGACAAAGCGCTTCAAGTGTTCTTTGGATATTTCCCAAAAGTGCTCGGAATCCAATTTCGGTCCACCGTCACTGGCCCAGTTGGCAGTCTCGTTCAGCACACAGATGCCCATTTCGTCTGCCAGATCCAGATAGAAACGCGGATAGATTTGCGCATGAGGACGAACCGCATTGCCGTTCATACCCTTGATGGCAGTAAACCAAGCCCACGCATAGCGACGAGTCAGTTGTGGGATGCCCATAAAGTGCCAAGAGTCACTGCGTAGTGTGTATGGTTTTCCGTTCAGGCATTGCGTAGTACCCTGTAATGTCCATTCTCGCCAGCCAAAACGTTCGAATTTTAAATCCAGTGTCTTCTTTTTATCCTTGACCGAAAGCTGTAAAGCATAGAGATTGGGGTGTTCCGGAGTCCAATAAGCCAACGCATTTTCGCTGACGGGTACTTGCAATGTTACCTTTTGAGAAGTTCCGGCTGCTACAGACACATTGATTGGGGCTACTTGCAGTGCTTCCGTACCCAATGTCCAAGCCGGTACGGGAGCTGAATTAAGATCTGTTCCCGCCTGATTGATCCATTCGCGGATGTTACCTTGCAATTGCAGGTTTACTTTCCGGTCCGTATGGTTCTGCACGGTTACTTCCACTTCCAATCTGTTTTGTGAAACAAGCGGTTTCACATATACATCCTCTATATGTATTTTAGGAAGAGCTAACAGATATACATCTTGCCAGATACCGTTTATATGATATCCCCACATGGAACCTGCGGGCACGATACGGCGGCCTACAGTGCTGTTGTCCTCAAACAACTGCTGGCTGCGCACACCGACCAGAACTTCTGCCGTTTGTCCCGGTTGCACCTTGTCGGTAATGTCGAGGCTGAACGGAAGGAAGAGATCGAAGTTTTCGCCCACTTTCTCCTTGTTGATATATATTTCGGCGAAGCCCGCTACAGCCTCAAAATATAATTTGATCTGTTCTCCTGCCCAGTCTGCCGGAATTATGATATTTTTTTTCATCCATGCCATCTTTACCTGTTCCCATTCTTTGGGATAGGAAGGGTAGTTACGGTGGTCGGGGCCTTCAAGGTCACGGTAAGCAAAGGAGTTGATATTCCAAGGTGAAGGTATTTTGATACGGGTTGTACTCCATGTACAATCTTCTGCCGGAAGAGACAATTCGGGTGCTTTCCCTTTTCCCTGTTTGTATTCTTGGGGGAGTGTTACCGGCAGGAAGTCCCAATAACCATTCAGGCAGATTTCTTTTCGATATTCTTTTTCAGTTTTGTTCACTAAGCCTTCAGAAGGAGCGTATGTATAAGGATAGACCACTTTTTCGTTGTTTGCCCCTTGGAATGTTTGTGCATACGTTTCTACAGGCTGCCAAGTAAAGGTTGCCAAAAAACTACATAGTAAAATAAACCTTTTCTTCATATTCGTTAATTTTTAATGTTTTCTCTGGTATTTTTCTTTCGGGGACAAAGTAAGAAGGAAGATATTAAAAAGAATGGCGAGAAAGGCTTAAATTAGAATTAAAATGCAATTAATTCAAAAGAAAAGAATATGATAAAACCAAAAGGCTATCCTCAACACAGGAAACCTCCACGAGACCTTGTACCCAATGTAGCAAACGAAAGGGGAAGTAGCTGCGGGAATATCAACCATTGAACAAATGTTGACCACAGCCGACTCCCCCAACGGATTTTCATTGTTCTCTCCTTACTGTTGTAAACAGTTTCTTTGTCAACCATTCTCTTACCGGCACATCATAGAGCTTGTAGGCAGCCCATGCCATAAAGATGGCGAAAACAAAGAGACTGACGGCAACAAATATGTGAGTGCCGAGTGGAGCATCTTTATGAGTGGAAACCCAGGCTATCTGCACATATACCAACGGGAAGTGAGTAACATAGAGCGGATAAGAAATTTCTCCGAGCCATTTACAAACGGCAATGCTCCGCTTGTCCGTCACTTTGCTTCCTGCACCCATTAACACAATGAGAGGAAACATTACGAGAATAACGAAAGCATTGTAGATTCCATTGCCGCAAGTCCATGTGCCGCGTTCGCCTCCCGGTATGCACGGCATGCAGAGTAGAATGGCAATCAAGAGCGAGCACCACCAGAATCCTCCTCTCACCGAGATGAGCTTTCCCATACGAGAGAGCAACAATCCGCAGAAGAACGGATAGAGTAGACGCCCAATACCAATATAGCCCTGCTCGGCATCGATGCACCAGCCGCCGATTACCGTATTGGCGGCATACATCCGTCCTGCCAGGAGTCCGAATACATCGAGATTGAGACAGATGTCGAGTGTGAAGAATGCAGAAACAACGACCAATATAGCCAAGACTGACTTAGAAAATCTTCGGACGAAGAGGGCGTAGACTATATTGGCAAGATACTCCCACATCAGCGACCAGGTAGCTCCATTTAACGGATTGGTTTCGGCCCATCCACGAATGTCCCACGATTTTAGAGCCGGCAACATCGTGCAACAGAACAGCATCAATAACATCACCTTCCACCAAGGAGTATCAGCTATCAACTGAAAATTACTGCTATCACCGAGATAGAAGAAAATAGCGCCAATAACAGTTCCCATGATGAGCATCAGATGCAACCGGATCAAGCGGCGTTTGAAAAAGTTCCAAGTACTCATTTCGCTCCAACGGTCATCATAGGCATATCCAATGACAAATCCCGAAAGTACGAAGAAGAAATCGACAGCCAAGTAACCATGATTCAGGATCTGGCTGTCCGGTCCTGCCGAATAAGTTTCAAAGAGGTGAAAAGCAACTACAATCATGGCTGCTACCCCCCGTAATCCATCCAATATCTCATATCGAGGTTTGGATGCCAAATAGACGTTGTTGTTCATTTTTTTAGTCAAAAAAACAGCGAGACACTCTTGTCTGAGAATGTCCCGCCGGAATATGTTTTTATGACGGCTAAGCAATAGCCTCCAATTATTAAAGAGCGCCTACTTCTTTAAGAGCAGCATTTGTTTTGCGGACAGCAGCTACACTTGCTTTGAATTTAGCCATTTCCTCTTCATTCAACGGAAGTTCAACCACTTTTTCAATACCGTTCTTACCCAAGATTACCGGTACACCACAGCAGATGTCTTCTTCTCCGTATTCTCCTTCAAGAGCTACAGAGCAAGGAATCATCTTCTTCTGGTCATGGATGATAGATTCTACAACAAATGCTCCTGCTGCACCCGGTGCATACCATGCAGAAGTGCCCAACAGTTTAGTCAATGTAGCACCTCCTACCATTGTATCGGCTGCTACTTTCTCCAACTGTTCTGCAGACAGGAAGTTAGAGACCGGCATACCTTTGTAAGTAGCGAAACGAGTCAAAGGAATCATGGTAGTATCACCGTGACCACCGATAACCATACCTTCTACTTCGTTGGCATTGCAGCCCAAAGCCTGTGACAAGAAATATTTGAAACGAGAGCTATCCAAAGCGCCACCCATACCGATAATACGGTTTTT
>CAUEFX010000046.1 GCA_958477465.1 uncultured Bacteroides sp. | reverse complement strand
AGTTAATTAACTCTCTCATTTTCAAACGATTATATTGAAATTAACAGAGTATTGTATAATTCAATTTGGACTCAATCTTATTCAAAGACTTATTGAAAGAGTCCGTAGCCTCAGAAAATTTTTGAGATGTAGAGTTCACATATTCTCCAATTCTCTATTTCTCAATTTCCCTGTCAATTTTCAATTTTCCTGATAATACACCCGCTTCACCCGTGTCGAGACACTCGTAAGTACTTCGTAAGGAATCGTATCAAGTGCATCAGACAGTACGGTAATCGGCAAATCGTCTCCGAAAATAATAGCAGCATCTCCCTCCTGACAGTCGATGTCGGTCACATCTATCATGCAGACATCCATGCAGATATTACCCACATAAGGGGCTTTCTTCCCATTGACCAGACAGTAGGCATGTCCGCATCCCAAATGACGGTTCAGTCCGTCGGCATAACCGATGGGAATAGCCGCGATACGCGACGGACGCTCCAAGTGTCCTTTGCGGCTATACCCCACCGTATCTTCGGCCGCCACATCACGTATCTGCAAAATGGTGGTTTTCAATGTACTGACATTGTTTATAATCGAATTATCAATGGGACTAACCCCATACAGTCCGATACCCAGACGGACCATGTCAAACTGTGCACCCGGGAAGCGCTCAATGCCTGCCGTATTGCAGATATGACGCAGGATTTTATGTGGAAAAGCATGTTGCAACTCAACCGAAGCGCGTTCGAATATTTCGATCTGCCGACGTGTAAAGGCATCAAACTGCGGAGAATCACTCCCCACAAAGTGCGAGAATACTGAACGTGGAATCAATGCATTCTGATTCTTCAGCCGCCGTATCAGCAGAGGGACGTCCTCTTCGGAAAATCCAAGGCGATGCATTCCGGTATCCAATTTAATATGCACGGGGAAATTGGTAATGCCCTCTTTTTCGGCAGCCTTCACCAGCGCATCGAGCAGATGGAAATTATATACTTCGGGTTCGAGTTTATAGTCGAACATCGTTTTAAAAGAGGTCAGCTCCGGATCCATGATGATAATGGAAGAGGTAATGCCCGCTTTACGCAAGTCTGCTCCTTCATCCGCCACAGCCACAGCCAGATAGTCCACCCGATGCTCCTGCAGGGTCTTGGCTATTTCATAAGAGCCGGCTCCATAAGCCGAGGCTTTTACCATGCAGACCATTTTTGTTTCCGGCCGAAGCATGGCACGGTAGTGATTCAGGTTGGCTACCATAGCACCCAGATTCACTTCCAGTATCGTTTCGTGTACTTTCAGTTCCAAGGCATCCGAGAGCAAATCAAAGTTGAATGCCCGCGAGCCTTTTATCAGAATCACTTCATTGCGCAGACCGTTCAGCAGTCCCGATGCCATCAGGTCGTCTGTGGTATGAAAAAAGTACTTTTCCATATTGAAGCGTGCAGCGCAGGAACTTATTTCAGGTCCCACACCGATAATCTTTTCAATGCCCTTGCTTTGCACCAATTGGGCCACTTTGAGGTAAAGTGCCGCCGCACTCTGTCCGGTTTCCAAAATATCTGAAAGGATAAGCGTACGTTTCATTCCTTTTGTTTCGGAACGGCGCGCCAGAAAGTCGAGAGCAATATCGAGTGAAGCCAGATCGGAATTATAACTATCATTGATAAGTATACATCCCTGTTTCCCCTCCTTCACCTCCAGACGCATGGCTACGGGTTCGAGGCGTACCATCCGTTCCGTTATCTGGTCGGCAGGCATCATCAGATAAAGACAGGCCGCCAGGCAGTTGAGTGAATTTTCGATGGACGCATCATCGATGAAAGGAATACAGAAAGTATTATCCATCTCCAGATAACGGTATGAAATGACCGTATGGTCTTCCTTCTTCACTATTTTACTTATATATAGAGGGCGTTCGGCGTCCTTGCAACTCCATGCTATCTCACGGGCCGTAAGCATCGATTTCGCCACACAATTGCTTATCAGTTCATTATCGGCATTATAAATCACGACATCGCAATTCTTAAAAAGACTCAGTTTCTCCATACACTTTTCCTGCAAGGAGAAGAAGTTCTCCTGGTGCGCCCCACCGATATTAGTAAGGATGCCGATCGTCGGCTTGATTATGTTTGCCAAAGCACGCATCTCTCCCATCTCGGAGATACCAGCCTCGAAGATAGCCAGTTCCGCCTCCTCATTCATCTGCCATACGGAAAGAGGTACGCCGATCTGTGAGTTATAGCTGCGCGGTGAACGCACAATGACGCGGTCGGGACTGAGCAACTGGTGCAACCACTCCTTTACGATCGTTTTTCCATTGCTTCCCGTAATGCCTATTACGGGTATCTGAAACTGTTCACGATGCTGTTCGGCTAACTTCTGAAGAGCTTTCAGCGGGTTAGTGACGATTAGAAAGTTACAGTCTGCAAATCTTTGTTGCGTGGCAAGTCCTTGTTGTGTGGCAGACTCCTGTTTTTCTGAGAGTTCCTGTTTTGTTGAGAGTTGAGAGTTGAAAGTCGAATGTTGAAAATCTGAAGCCGGTGCGCCGTCAACATCTCCCAGCTCTCCCCTGCTCCACTCATCAAAATCCTCCTGTGAGAGAACAAAATTTCGCACACCGCGTTCATAAAGGTCGGATATGTATCGTGCTCCTTTGTTTCGTTTCGTTGTCAGGGCAAAAAAGAGAGTCTCTTCGGGGAAGCTGAGTGAACGGCTATCTGTAAGTAACCAGTCGATAGTGGCTTCCAGGGTACCGACCCTGCGGGCACCCATGCGTTCGGCTATTGTTTCAATCGTATATGACATAAATAATTAATTAATTTGCCGGTGTACCTATATGCCCATTAGCTACGCTATAACAATACACCGAATAGCAATTGACACATTAGCATATTGTGCATTGACGTATTGCTACATCAGTATGCTGATGCATTGACACATTATTGAGGCATTGACACACCATTAAGGCATTATTCAAACTCTAAGTACGGGTATTTTCGGTTAAGTCGTTCTATTTTTAACACAATTTGTCCTAAAAATCTTTTATGTTCCTCAGAGTCGGGATGAAAGGGGCGATGTGCCAGCGCCTTACGGATACTTTCACATTCGTCCATAATTTTTTTTGTTTCATAGGAAAAGAAGACATCGGAAAAGCGCTCCCATAAATAGCTTACCGCCAAAGGAGAAGGATGAAGCATGTCATCGGCATAGAAGCGGTAATCGCGCAATTCATCGAGCACGATCTCATAAGAAGGAAAATAAAAGACAGTGGTCGGGAAAGTTTTCTGCAATTGTTCTATTGCCAGAAGCAATGTTGCCTTGCTTAGTTGATTGGCATGCATACCATCGCGGGCATGCCGGATCGGACTTACGGTAAAGAGTACTTTCAATGCAGGATTCCGGTCCTGAAGCTCTTCCAGGAATCGTGTATACTCACAGACAATCTCATCCACCGTCAATATCCTGCGGGTAAACAATTTTTCCGGTTGTTTATGGCAATTCGACACGATACGTCCGGTCTCCTTCTGCTGATACACATAAGCCGTTCCCCAAGTTAACAGCAACCAGTCCGTCCGGTCCATCCGTTCGTGAGCTTGCTGTAACCGACTGTTGATCTGCTGCAGCGTCTCCTCTGCCGAAGCCGCAGAAAAGGCTCCGTGATGCATCGGACTGTGCCAACAGTCACGATAGAAAAAAAGATCGGAAACTGTATATTGTTTTCCTGAAAGAATCTCCTGCAACGCTTCCAATACCGAAAACGGATTATACAATATTCCGAACGGGTTGACATCACAGTGGAAAGAGTTATCTTTCAGCAGCCGGCCGATATTCTCTGCAAAACAAGAACCCATCAGCAGCAACTGCTGTGCATGGGTGATAGGCGGCAAGCCCTTCGGTAATTCAACTGGAGTAGAAAAGTTCATCTTTGGTGTATTTATCAATTTATGCGAAAATAAAGAAAATTTTCGTACAAAGACGTATCATGACTGCTTTTTCATGCTAAAAAGGAATGCCTTTCCTTTTCTTTTCGTATTTTTGCATACTAAATTCTATCGGAACATGAAGAACGAAACCACATATAACTTGCTAAACGCATTGGATAACCCTGAAGACTTGCGGCGACTTACACCCGAGCAACTGCCCGAGGTGTGTCGTGAATTACGGCAAGACATCATCAGAGAGGTCTCCTGCAATCCGGGACACTTTGCTGCCAGTTTGGGAGTGGTAGAACTCACCGTAGCCCTGCATTATGTGTTTAACACTCCTTACGACCGTATCGTCTGGGATGTAGGACACCAAGCTTACGGGCACAAAATTCTTACCGGACGCCGCGACACCTTTTCCACCAACCGTAAATTGGGGGGTATCCGGCCTTTCCCCTCACCCGAGGAGAGCGAGTATGATACTTTTACTTGCGGACATGCTTCCAACTCCATCTCAGCCGCGCTGGGCATGGCAGTAGCGGCCATGAAAAAAGGAGAACGAGACCGCCATGTGGTAGCCGTCATCGGTGACGGATCGATGAGCGGCGGACTGGCCTTCGAGGGGCTCAACAACGTTTCATCCACCCCCAACAATCTGCTTATCATACTGAATGACAACGACATGGCCATCGATCGCAGCGTGGGTGGAATGAAACAATACCTCTTTAACCTTACCACGACCAACCGCTACAACCAGCTAAGGTTCAAGACTTCACGCCTGCTTTTCAAAATGGGCCTCTTGAATGAAGATCGCCGCAAGGCCCTCATCCGCCTAGGGAACAGTCTGAAATCCCTCGTTGCGCAACAACAAAACATCTTCGAGGGAATGAACATCCGCTATTTCGGACCGGTAGACGGACACGATGTACAAAATATCGCCCGTATCCTGCGGGATATCAAAGATATGGAAGGGCCTAAGGTACTGCATCTGCACACCATTAAAGGAAAGGGATTCGAACCGGCCGAAAAGCATCCGGGCATCTGGCATGCACCGGGTAAATTCGACCCGGAGACAGGAAAACGGCTAATTGCCGATACAAACGGAATGCCCCCTCTCTTTCAAGATGTCTTCGGACATACACTGGTGGAATTGGCGGAGCAGAACCCACGCATCGTGGGGGTAACACCCGCCATGCCTACAGGCTGCTCCATGAGTTTTTTAATGGAAAAGATGCCCGGACGGGCTTTCGATGTAGGCATCGCCGAAGGGCATGCCGTGACTTTCTCCGGAGGAATGGCCAAAGACGGGCTCTTGCCTTTCTGCAACATCTATTCTTCATTCATGCAACGCGCCTACGACAATGTGATTCATGACGTAGCCATCCAGCGCCTGCCCGTCGTGCTGTGCCTCGACCGTGCCGGGCTGGTAGGCGAAGACGGTCCTACCCATCATGGAGTGTTCGATTTGGCATACATGCGCCCGATCCCCAACCTGACCATCTCCTCTCCGATGGACGAGCACGAGCTGCGCCGACTGATGTATACGGCACAGTTGCCGGACAAAGGTCCGTTCGTCATCCGTTATCCGCGCGGCCGGGGAGTATTGGTGGACTGGAAGTGCCCGCTCGAAGAAATCCCCGTAGGACGAGGACGGAAACTGAAGGAGGGTCGCGACTTGGCCGTCATCACCATCGGTCCGATAGGAAACACGGCCGCACATGCCATCGCACAGGTAGAGAAAGAGAATCCGGAACTAAGCATAGCCCACTATGACCTGCGCTTTCTCAAGCCATTAGATGAAGAGCTCCTGCACGAAGTAGGAATGCGGTTCAAACGTATCATCACCATAGAAGACGGCATCAAAGCCGGAGGTATGGGCAGTGCGGTACTCGAATTCATGGCCGATCACGGATACAGTCCGAAGATACAGCGCATCGGCATCCCCGACCGTTTCATCGAGCACGGAACCGTGGCGCAACTGCATGCCCTCTGCGGATTGGACGAGGAAAGCATCAGAAAAGTGCTTAAAGATGAAAAGTGAGAAAAGAATTACCGGAAACGGTAATGACATAAAATAAAGTGCAGACCGTTGCCGAAAAGCACATCTCTGTAACAAAAGAAACGAAGCATAACAGCAGACAAATAGAAGCATAACAGCAGACAAATATGAAGATTATCATCGCCGGTGCCGGCAACGTAGGCACCCATCTGGCCAAGCTGCTCTCCCGTGAGCGGCAAGACATCATATTGATGGACGATGACGAAGAGAAACTCAGCACCCTGAGCAACAACTTCGACCTGATGACCGTCACCGCATCCCCTTCTTCCATCTCCGGACTGAAAGAAGTAGGCGTGAAGGAGGCCGATCTGTTCATCGCCGTCACTCCGGACGAAAGCCGAAACATGACAGCCTGTATGTTGGCCCACAATCTGGGAGCAATGAAAACCGTGGCACGCATCGACAATTATGAATATCTGTTACCCAAGAACAAAGAGTTCTTCCAGAAGTTAGGGGTCGATTCACTCATCTACCCCGAGATGCTTGCCGCCAAAGAGATCGTGTCCTCCATGCGCATGAGCTGGGTACGCCAATGGTGGGAGTTCTGCGGAGGAGCGCTCATCCTGATAGGTGCCAAAATGCGTGAGAAGGCAGAAATTCTGGACATTCCCCTTCACCAGCTCGGAAGCCCCAACATCCCTTATCACGTGGTAGCCATCAAACGCGGCACAGAGACCATCATCCCCCGGGGAGACGACGCCATCAAGCTGAACGACATCGTCTATTTCACCACCACCCAGAAATACATCCCCTATATCCGGAAAATTGCTGGGAAAGAGGATTATGCCGATGTACGCAACGTCATGATCATGGGAGGAAGCCGCATTGCCGTCCGAACGGCACAATACGTACCCGACTACATGCAAGTGAAAATCGTGGACAACGACCTCAACCGCTGCAACCGCCTGACGGAATTGCTGGACGACCGCACCATGATTATCAACGGTGACGGCCGAGACATGGACCTGCTCATCGAAGAGGGCCTCAAAAACACAGAGGCTTTTGTGGCGCTCACCGGAAATTCCGAAACGAACATCCTCGCCTGCCTTGCCGCCAAGCGCATGGGGGTGAACAAGACTGTGGCGGAAGTGGAGAACATCGACTATATCGGCATGGCGGAAAGTCTCGACATCGGTACGGTGATCAACAAGAAGATGATTGCCGCCAGCCACATCTATCAAATGATGCTGGATGCAGACGTCAGTAACGTAAAATGCCTCACATTCGCCAATGCCGACGTGGCCGAATTTACCGTAAAGGCAGACTCCAAAATCACGAAGCACCTGATCAAGGACTTGGGATTGCCCAAAGGAACGACCATCGGCGGTATGATTCGCAACGGTGAAGGTATCCTTGTCACCGGAGACACACTGGTACGCGCCGGCGACCACGTCGTTGTGTTCTGCCTGAGTATGATGATTAAGAAAATAGAAAAATACTTTAATTAGTCGAAGGGGGAGAGCCGTCATGCAGCATGGCAGTACAGCCAATGTCCGGTTCTCAGCTTTCAACTTTCAATGATATCGTTATGATAAACTCCAAAATGATATACCGCATCATCGGGTTTCTGTTATTGATAGAAACAATCATGCTATTGTGTTGCGGAGGAGTATCGCTACTGTACCACGAAGATGACCTGATAAGTTTCCTGCAATCGGCAGGCCTTACAGTATTGATGGGCGCCCTATTGCTTTTTATAGGACGCGGAGCCGAGAAACAGTTGGGACGACGTGACGGCTATGTCATCGTAACCGTAGCCTGGCTGGCATTCTCTCTGTTCGGCATGTTCCCCTTCTACCTGAGCGGTTATATTCCTTCGGTGACAGATGCTTTTTTCGAAACCATGTCCGGTTTCAGCAGCACCGGAGCCACCATATTGGACGACATAGAGAGACTGCCTCACGGTCTGCTTTTCTGGCGTAGCATGACACAATGGATCGGCGGATTGGGAATCGTATTTTTCACCATAGCCGTACTCCCGATATTCGGTGTGGGAGGTATTCAGGTATTTGCCGCCGAAGCCAGCGGACCGACACACGACAAAGTGCACCCGCGCATCGGTGTCACCGCCAAATGGATCTGGGGCATCTATGCCGGAATGACGGGAGCACTGATCACCCTGTTGATGCTCGGCGGAATGGATGTCTTCGACAGTATATGCCATGCTTTCACCACCACCGGTACCGGCGGTTTTTCCACCAAACAGGCCAGTATCGAATATTATCACTCTCCTTATATAGAATATGTGATTTCCATCTTCATGTTCATATCCGGCATCAACTTCACCTTACTGTTATTGTTCATCAACGGGAAGCTCAAAAAGGTAGTCCATGACGCCGAATTGAAATGGTATTTCTGGTCCGTGACAAGTTTTACGGTAGTGATTGCCGTTATCCTCTATTACAGCAGTTCGATGGCCCCGGAAGAGGCATTCCGCAAATCACTCTTCCAGGTAGCCTCCCTTCACACCTCCACCGGGTTTGCCACAGCCGACTATATGACGTGGCCGGCGATAACATGGGGCCTGCTGACCGTAACCATGATTATGGGCGCCTGTGCCGGCAGCACCACAGGAGGTCTGAAAAGTATCCGTCTGGTAATATTGGCCAAAATTTCAAGAAACGAATTCAAGCACATCATACATCCCAACGCTGTGCTCCCGGTACGGATAAACAAACAGGTGATCTCTCCCTCCATACGCTCTACCGTGTTGGCATTTACTTTCCTGTATGCCGTGCTGATCATCATCGGCACACTGGCTATGCTCGGATTGGGAGTCGGTCTGACGGAATCATTGGGATGTGCCATCTCCAGTTTGGGGAACATGGGACCGGGACTTGGCTCGTGCGGCCCTGCCCATTCCTGGAGCAAACTGCCCGATGCCGCCAAATGGCTGATGTCATTTTTCATGTTGCTCGGACGTCTCGAGCTCTTTACGGTTCTATTATTATTCAGCTCCGATTTCTGGAAGAGGAATTGATGCAAATCAATCCGGAGTGCTAAAAAAACTTTTTTGTCATGCGGAGATTGCAAAAAGAATGAATTTAAATTCTATCTTTGCAGCCGTTTTAAAAGCGGAATATGAAACAAAGCTTAAAATATGGTACATTATTGATATTTGCTCTATTGCTCCACTCAATAGTGACGAAAGCGATGGAAGAGTCCGCCACGCCCCCTGTTTTAAGCCTGAACCAATGTTTTGTATCACAAGCATGCCCCATGCGCAATGCCATCGAAAAGTTTTATCATTTCTGTTCTCCGCTCTCCTGCGAAATGGGACACGCCGACCTCTCACACGTACCTGCCGATAAAAACTTCCTGCGTCTGACCACCCGTCAGTACGGATATAGAGGAGTACTTCCTTCACTTTACGAACATTCGTCACAGTTATACACCCACAATCCCGAAGACCCTATAATGCACTACATTTACGGGCAAAGGAAAATTGTGGTTTAACTGTTTCCAACTTTAGGAACAAAGCGATTCGTGGTAAAGCGGTAAAGATGTATCCCGGTGCTACATCTTTATAATGTATATACAGTACCTGTAAGGGAGAGTCCTTTCTTGTGTACGTGATATATCTTTCTACCACAATCCTCCGTTTTTAGTTTAAGAAAAAATATTTCTCAATCTAAATAGATACTTGGATTATGAATTTTACATTGTTAGTTGTTGTTTTGCTAACGGCAATTGCATTTGTCGGTGTGGTGATAGCCCTGTCGAGAGCTATTTCTCCACGTTCGTACAATGCGCAAAAGTTTGAAGCTTATGAATGTGGTATCCCCACGCGCGGAAAATCATGGATGCAGTTCCGTGTGGGTTACTACCTGTTTGCCATTCTGTTTCTCATGTTCGATGTAGAAACGGTATTCCTTTTCCCATGGGCGGTAATCGTACGCGAAACCGGGGTACAGGCATTGATAAGCGTTATCTTCTTTTTAGTAATATTAGTGCTGGGTCTCGCTTATGCCTGGCGGAAAGGAGCTCTGGAATGGAAGTAATTAAGAGACCCAAAATAAAATCAATTCCTTATGACGAATTCATCGACAACGAGTCGTTGGAGAAGCTGGTTCAGGAACTCAACCAAGGAGGTGCAAACGTCTTTGTGGGAGCTCTGGACGACCTCATCAACTGGGGACGCAGCAACTCGCTGTGGCCACTTACCTTTGCAACCAGTTGTTGCGGAATCGAGTTCATGGCACTGGGTGCCGCGCGTTACGACATGGCCCGCTTCGGGTTTGAAGTAGCACGTGCCAGTCCGCGGCAGGCAGATATGATCATGGTATGCGGTACAATCACCAATAAAATGGCTCCGGTACTGAAACGTCTGTACGACCAGATGCCCGATCCCAAATACGTGGTTGCCGTAGGCGGATGCGCCGTAAGCGGAGGCCCTTTCAAGAAGTCCTATCATGTGCTGAACGGAGTAGACAAGATTCTCCCGGTAGATGTATACATTCCCGGATGCCCGCCCCGCCCGGAAGCATTTTTTTATGGCATGATGCAGTTGCAACGCAAAGTGAAGATTGAAAAATTCTTCGGCGGAGTAAACAGAAAAGAGAAGAAACAGGAATAATTGTTCAATTTGCCAATGTGCCAATGATTCAAATTGCCAATGTGCCAATGATAATGATTCAATGTGCCAATATGCCAATGTGCCAATAATAATTATAACAGTATGCAAGAAATAAGATACATAGAGCCCGCAGCGTTACACGATGAAATGACACGCTTGCGGAACGAACGGAAGATGGATTTTCTGGAAAGTCTGACCGGTATGGACTGGGGAGAGCCTGCCGAAAGCGATGCACCGGATGCAGTTCGTGGCTTGGGTGTGGTATACCATCTGGAGTCCACGACCACCGGAGAGCGTATTGCCGTGAAAACATCTACCTTGAACCGTGAGAACCCGGAGATACCTTCCGTATGCGACCTTTGGAAAGCGGCGGAATTGAACGAACGCGAGGTGTACGACTACTTCGGCATCGTTTTTGCCGGACATCCGGACATGCGACGTCTCTTCCTGCGTAACGACTGGGTAGGCTACCCGTTACGGAAAGACAACGACCCCGAAAAAGAGAACCCGTTACGCATGTGGAATGAAGATACCATCGACACCACAACGGAAATCGAGCTGAATTCGGACGGAACCATCCAAAACAAAGAGACCACTCTTTTCGGCGATGAAGAGTATGTGGTAAATATCGGGCCTCAGCACCCTGCCACACACGGTGTACTCCGTTTCCGCGTATCGCTGGAAGGAGAAATCATCCGCAAGATCGACCCGAACTGCGGTTACATTCACCGGGGCATCGAGAAGATGAATGAAAGCCTCACCTATCCGCAAACACTGGCGCTGACCGACCGTCTGGACTATCTCGGCGCACAACAGAACCGGCATGCTTTGTGCATGTGTATCGAAAAAGCAATGGGCATCGAAATCAGCGACCGTGTGAAATACATCCGTACCATCATGGACGAGTTGCAACGCATCGACTCCCACCTTTTGTTTTACGCCTGCCTCTGCATGGACCTCGGAGCACTGACGGCATTCTTCTATGGCTTCCGCGACCGCGAAAAGATTCTGGACATTTTTGAAGAGACCTGCGGCGGACGTCTGATCATGAATTACAATACCATCGGCGGCGTACAAGCCGACCTGCATCCCAACTTCGTAAAACGGGTAAAAGAATTCATCCCCTATATGCGAGGCATCATACACGAATACCACGACGTATTTACAGGTAATATTATCGCCCAAAGCCGTCTGAAGGGAGTAGGTGTACTGAGTCGGGAAGACGCCATCTCATTCGGTGCCACCGGAGGTACGGGGCGTGCCAGCGGTTGGGCCTGCGACGTCCGCAAACGTATGCCCTACGGCGTATACGACAAAGTGGACTTTAAAGAAATCCTCTATACCGAAGGGGATTCATTTGCCCGCTACATGGTGCGTATGGACGAAATCATGGAGAGTCTCCATATCATCGAGCAATTGATAGACAATATTCCCGAAGGACCGATCCAAGAGAAAATGAAACCGATTATCCGCGTACCCGAAGGCTCTTATTATGCAGCCGTGGAAGGCAGCCGCGGAGAATTCGGCGTATATCTTGAAAGCCGGGGCGACAAGACGCCTTACCGCCTGCACTACCGTTCTACGGGATTGCCGCTGGTAAGTACGGTCGACACCATCTGCCGGGGAGCCAAGATTGCCGACTTGATTGCCATTGGCGGAACACTGGACTATGTAGTACCGGATATTGATAGATAAAAGAGACTCATGATTTATGAATGATGATTTTTGAATGCCGGAAACCCTCCGGCTACACACAGTCAAAAGCCATCCCTTCATAAATCAAAAATCATAAATCAAGAAAACATGTTTGACTTTAGTATTGTAACAAACTGGATACACCAAATGCTGACTTCCGCCATGCCGGAAGGTTGGGCAGTATTCATCGAATGTGTGGCAATAGGCCTGTGCATCATATTAATGTATGCCCTCCTTGCCATTGTACTGATATATATGGAGCGCAAAGTGTGCGGATTCTTCCAATGCCGCCTCGGCCCGATGCGCGTAGGCCCATGGGGCTCCATACAAGTGATTTGTGACGTTCTGAAAATGCTCACCAAAGAGATTTTCAATCCGAAGGGAGCCGACCAATTCCTATATAAATTAGCGCCGTTCATGGTGATTATCGCCTCTTTCCTCACCTTTGCGTGTCTGCCGGTCAACAAGGGAATGGAAGTGCTGAACTTCAACGTAGGCGTATTTTTCCTGTTGGCGGCTTCGAGCATAGGGGTAGTCGGTATCTTGCTCGCCGGATGGGGTTCCAACAATAAGTTCTCCCTGATCGGTGCCATGCGTAGCGGTGCTCAGATCATCAGTTATGAATTGTCGGTAGGACTGAGCATCCTGACGATGGTTGTGCTGATGGGTACCATGCAGTTCTCTGAAATCGTAGAAGGACAGGCCGACGGATGGTTCATCTTTAAAGGTCACATCCCTGCCGTCATAGCTTTCATCATCTATCTCATTGCAGGAAACGCGGAATGTAACCGTGGCCCGTTCGACCTTCCCGAAGCCGAAAGTGAGCTGACAGCCGGTTATCACACGGAGTATTCGGGTATGCACTTCGGTTTCTTCTACCTGGCGGAATACCTGAACCTGTTCATCGTATCGGCTGTGGCCGCCACCATCTTTCTGGGAGGTTGGATGCCGTTGCACATCTCCGGTCTGGACGGTTTCAATGCCGTCATGGATTACATCCCCGGATTTATCTGGTTCTTCGCTAAGGCATTCTTCGTAGTGTTCCTGCTGATGTGGGTAAAATGGACTTTCCCCCGTCTGCGTATCGACCAGATATTGGCATTGGAATGGAAATACCTGGTGCCGATATCCATGCTGAACCTATTACTGATGGTATTAATCGTTATCTTCGACCTGCACTTTTAGTGCTTTCGGAAGATTATTTTAATCATATAGAAAAGGATGAAAAAAGAAGAATATACATATTTAGGAGGTCTTGTTCACGGCATCGGCACACTGCTGACCGGCATGAAGACCACTATGACCGTGTACTTCCGCAAGAAAGTGACAGAACAATATCCGGAAAACCGGAAAGAGCTGAAGATGTTCGACCGTTTTCGCGGCACACTTACCATGCCTCACAACGAGCAGAACGAGCATCATTGCGTTGCCTGCGGATTGTGCCAGAATGCCTGCCCCAACGGTACGATAAAAGTCACTTCCGAAACGATCGAGACGGAAGACGGGAAGAAGAAAAAAATACTTGCCAAATATGAATACGACCTCGGCTCCTGCATGTTCTGCCAGCTCTGCGTGAATGCGTGTCCGCACAATGCCATCACGTTCGACCAGAATTTCGAGCACGCCGTATTCGACCGGTCGAAGCTCGTCCTGCAGTTGAATCATGAGGGCAGCAAGGTCATGGAGAAAAAATAATACGCCCCTGCGGCGTTATGCTAATGTGCCTACGGGCCAATTAGCAGAATTGAGAGAAATAAATAATTAAATAATAAACAAATAAGTGCACAGCCAATCGGCACACCAGCACATTGGCCTATCGGCACATTATTAAATTATGGAATTTACACTTGAAACAGTAGTATTCTACTTCCTGGCCGCCTTCATCTCGGTAATGTGTATACTGACGGTGACGACACAGCGTATCGTACGCTCGGCCACTTACCTGCTCTTTGTGCTCTTCGGCACGGCAGGCATCTATTTCCTGTTGGGATACACGTTCCTGGCTTCGGTACAAATGATGGTTTATGCCGGCGGTATCGTGGTGCTCTATGTGTTCTCTATCCTGTTGACAAGCGGCGAGGGCGACCGTGCCGAGGAACTGAAACGCAGCAAATTCATAGCCGGACTGGCAACCACCGCAGTGGGAGCCGTCATCGTCCTGTTCATCACCCTGAGCCACCGCTTTGTGTCAGTAGATGATCCGGAACCGGTAGAGATCACGATCAAAACCATCGGGCACGCACTTCTGTCGGGCGACAAATACGGATACATCCTGCCTTTCGAGGCTGTCAGCATCTTGCTGTTAGCCTGTATCGTAGGCGGCCTGTTGATTGCCCGTAAAAGATAAAAAAGACAGCCTCAATCGGAAATCGTAAATCAAAGAGATCTCAATATCGTAAATAGTAAATCGTAAAATCGTAAATAGATATGATGATACACATGGAATATTATCTGGTGGTCTCTACCATCATGATGTTTGCAGGCATCTATGGATTCTTTACACGCCGCAACACGCTGGCGATACTGATCTCCGTGGAGCTGATGCTGAATGCAACGGACATCAACTTTGCCGTATTCAACCGTTTTCTTTTTCCGGACGGACTGGAAGGGTATTTCTTTGCGCTGTTCTCCATTGCCATCTCGGCGGCCGAGACGGCTGTCGCCATCGCAATCATGATCAATATCTACCGTAATATCCGGAGTATCCAAGTCAAGAGACTGGACGACATGAAGTGGTAAGACAATGCTTTCCTATCGTAAAAAGACATTGACAGATCAAATAAAGATTAAATTAACAATATGGAATATACAATATTAATACTTCTCCTCCCTCTCCTCTCTTTCCTGCTGCTTGGAATCGGAGGAAAATGGATGACGCACCGCACAGCGGGTTTCATCGGCACGGCAGTGTTGGGAGTAGTGGCAGTGCTGTCGTACGTCACAGCAGTGCAATATTTTTCGGCTCCACGGTTGGAAGACGGTACGTTTGCCACTTGTATACCTTACAATTTCGAGTGGCTGCCTTTCACCGAGACACTGACATTCAACCTGGGCATTCTATTAGACCCGATTTCGGTGATGATGCTGATTGTCATCTCCACCGTGTCGCTGATGGTACACATCTACTCTTTCGGCTATATGAAAGGCGAAAAGGGTTTTCAGCGCTACTATGCCTTCCTGAGCCTTTTCACGATGTCGATGCTCGGATTGGTGGTAGCCACCAACATTTTCCAGATGTACCTGTTCTGGGAGTTGGTGGGTGTATCGTCTTACCTGCTCATCGGGTTCTACTATACCAGACCGGCAGCCATCGCCGCCAGTAAGAAAGCATTTATCGTAACCCGTTTTGCCGACCTGGGCTTCCTGATCGGTATCCTTATCTACGGGTACTACGGAGGCACGTTCGGCTTTACCCCCGATACGGTTTCGCTGCTCAGCGGCGGCGCATCAATGCTCCCGCTGACCTTGGGACTGATGTTTGTGGGCGGTGCCGGCAAGAGCGCCATGTTTCCGTTGCACATCTGGTTGCCGGATGCCATGGAAGGCCCTACCCCCGTGTCTGCCCTGATCCATGCAGCAACCATGGTAGTGGCCGGTGTCTATCTGGTGGCACGCATGTTCCCGTTATTCATCGCCTACGCACCGGATGTATTGCACTGGGTTGCTTACATAGGCGCTTTCACGGCATTCTATGCAGCCAGTGTGGCTTGTGTGCAGAGTGACATCAAGCGTGTGCTCGCTTTCTCCACCATCTCGCAGATCGGATTCATGATGGTAGCTTTGGGAGTCTGCACATCTGCCGACCCGCACCACGGCGGTCTGGGCTACATGGCTTCCATGTTCCATCTGTTCACACATGCCATGTTCAAGGCATTGTTATTCCTCGGCGCCGGTAGCATTATCCATGCCGTACACTCCAATGAGATGTCGGCGATGGGCGGTTTGCGCAAATACATGCCGGTCACACACATCACATTCCTGATTGCCTGTCTGGCTATTGCCGGCATCCCTCCGTTCTCCGGATTCTTCTCCAAAGACGAGATACTGGCAGCCTGTTTCCAGTTCAGCCCCGCAATGGGTTGGATCATGACCGTGATTGCCGCTATGACCGCATTCTACATGTTCCGTCTTTATTACGGCATCTTCTGGGGAAAAGAGAACAGCCAACAGGCCTCTCACACCCCGCATGAGAGTCCGAAGGCCATGACCCTTCCTTTGATATTCCTGGCTCTCGTCACCTGTGTGGCAGGATTCATACCTTTCGGACATTTCATCAGTGCAAACGGACAATCCTACACGATTCATCTGGACTGGACGGTGGCCGGAACAAGCATCGTCATCGCCCTCTTGTCTATCGCTCTTGCCACTTACATCTATAAAGGCAGCAAGCAACCGGTAGCCGACAGCCTGCAACGCCGTTTCTCCGGATTGTGGACGGCAGCTTACCATCGTTTCTACCTCGATGAGGTATATCAGTTTATCACGCATAAGATTATCTTCCGCTGCATCAGCAAGCCTATCGCCTGGTTTGACCGCCATGTGATAGACGGAACGTTCAATTTCATGGCTTGGGCAGCCAATGCGGCGAGCGACTCCATCCGTGGTTTCCAAAGCGGACAGATACAGCAGTACACCTACGTATTCCTCTGTGGAGCGTTGGCACTCATCCTGCTGCTTATTCTCTGAGAGTAAATTCAATCGTAAATTGTAAATCGTTAAATTGTAAATATAAAGATGAATTTCTTATCAATCTTCGTACTCATCCCGCTGCTGATGTTACTCGGCCTTTGGCTCAGCCGTAACATTGCGCAGATACGTACTGTGATGGTTGTCGGTTCTTCGGCACTGTTGATAGCGGCTGTGTCACTGACAGTAGGATACTTGCAGGCACGCGCCGGCGGCGACACTGCCGAAATGCTTTTCCGGGCCGATACCGTATGGTATGCACCGCTTCATATAGCCTATTCCGTTGGAGTGGACGGCATCTCCGTAGCCATGTTGCTGCTCTCGTCCATCATCGTATTCACCGGGACATTCGCTTCCTGGCGGCTGCAACCGCTCACCAAAGAATATTTTCTCTGGTTCACCCTGTTGTCAATGGGAGTATTCGGGTTCTTTATCTCGATCGACCTTTTCACCATGTTCATGTTCTACGAAATCGCACTGATTCCGATGTACCTGCTAATCGGTGTATGGGGGTCGGGCCGCAAAGAGTATGCAGCCATGAAGCTGACACTGATGCTGATGGGTGGTTCGGCTTTCCTGCTGATAGGCATTTTGGGTATTTTCTTCGGTGCCGGCGGCACCACCATGAACATCCTCGAAATTGCCCGACTGCACAGCATACCTTTCGCACAGCAATGCATCTGGTTCCCGCTCACCTTCCTGGGGTTCGGCGTATTGGGCGCCCTCTTCCCCTTCCACACATGGAGCCCCGACGGTCATGCTTCGGCACCGACTGCCGTATCCATGCTTCATGCCGGCGTACTGATGAAATTAGGAGGGTACGGCTGTTTCCGGATTGCCATGTACCTGATGCCGGAAGCTGCCAATGAGCTGAGCTGGATCTTCCTGATACTGACCGGTATCTCCGTAGTGTACGGTGCATTCTCCGCTTGCGTGCAGACAGACTTGAAATACATCAATGCCTACTCTTCCGTAAGCCACTGCGGCCTGGTGCTTTTTGCCATTTTGATGATGAACCGGACGGCCTGTACGGGTGCCATACTCCAAATGCTGTCGCACGGATTGATGACGGCCCTGTTCTTCGCACTGATCGGTATGATCTACGGACGTACCCACACGCGTGACGTCCGCGAATTGAACGGACTGATGAAAGTGATGCCGTTCCTGTCGGTATGTTACGTCATTGCCGGTCTTGCCAACCTCGGACTTCCGGGACTGAGCGGCTTCGTTGCCGAAATGACCATTTTCGTCGGTTCCTTCCAGAACTCCGATGTGTTCCACCGGACACTGACGGTTATAGCTTGTACAAGTATCGTTATCACTGCCGTATATATCCTGCGTCTTGTAGGGAAAATCCTCTACGGCACTTGCACAAACAAGCACCATCTGGCACTGACAGATGCCACCTGGGATGAACGTTTCGCCGTCATCTGCCTGATCGTCTGCGTTGCCGGATTGGGTATGGCACCCTTCTGGATTAGTGATATGATATCCGGCAGTGTTCTGCCCGTAGTATCCAACCTGATTCCGTGATCAATCATCAATCATAACTTATAAATCACGCAAGAAATGGACTATTCACAATTTCTATATATGAAAGAGGAGCTGTCGCTGGTAGCTGTCATCCTCATTATATTTTTGGCAGACCTGTTTATGAACCCGGCTAAACGGGATAACATAGGCAATGCGCGTTTCGCCACCATTCTGCCCATCGTACTGATGGTTGTCCATACAGCCGTCAATCTGGTGCCTGCCGCCGGCAACGCCGAAGCGTTCGGGGGGATGTATCAGTACACCCCGATGCAGACCATCATCAAAGCCGTGCTCAATATCGGCACAATCGTCGTATTCTTCATGGCTGCCGAATGGCTGAAGTTAAAAGACACCTCGATCAAACGCGGTGAATTTTACATCATGACCCTCGCCACCCTGTTGGGTATGTACCTGATGATTTCTGCCGGACACTTCCTGATGTTCTTCATCGGACTTGAAACCGCCAGTATCCCGATGGCCGCATTGGTCGCTTTCGACAAATACCGCCACCACTCCGCCGAGGCCGGAGCCAAATACATACTGACCGCCCTGTTTTCGAGCGCCTTGCTGCTGTTCGGTCTGTCTATGATTTACGGTTGCTGCGGCACACTCTATTTCACCGACCTGCCCGCCCGTATCGACGGCAATATGCTGCAGATTATGGCATTCGTATTCTTCTTCGCCGGCATGGGCTTCAAGCTGTCGCTGGTACCTTTCCACCTGTGGACAGCCGATGTGTACGAAGGTGCCCCGAGTGTGGTTACCGCCTATCTGAGCGTTATTTCCAAAGGTTCGGCCGCTTTCGTTTTACTGACGGTACTCATCAAAGTATTCGCTCCGATGATGGCCGACTGGCAGGAGGTGCTCTACTGGATTACGATTGCTTCCATCACATTGGCCAACCTGTTTGCCATCCGCCAACAGAACCTCAAACGACTGATGGCCTTCTCCAGTATCTCACAAGCCGGATACATCATGCTGGGTGTAATCGGTGGTACAGCCGACGGAATGTCGTCACTGGTCTATTATGTACTGGTATATGCCATTGCCAACTTGGGAGTGTTTGCCGTGATTACCATCGTGGCACTGCGCAGCCATAAGTTCACGCTCGAAGAATACGC
Source organism: uncultured Bacteroides sp. (assembly GCA_958477465.1). Lineage (GTDB taxonomy): Bacteria > Bacteroidota > Bacteroidia > Bacteroidales > Bacteroidaceae > Bacteroides. The sequence continues at coordinate 16,249 of CAUEFX010000046.1, read as the reverse complement.
CGGGCTTTACAAGACCAATCCGAAACTGGCATTTGCCATGACCCTGTCCCTGTTCTCACTGGCAGGTATTCCGCCGTTTGCAGGATTCTTCTCCAAGTTCTTTATTTTCATGTCGGCATTCCGGGCAGGTTTCCACTTGCTGGTATTTATCGCTTTGGTCAATACGGTCATCTCACTGTACTACTATCTGCTGATAGTAAAGGCAATGTACATTACTCCTTCCGACAATCCGATACCGACATTCCGCAGCGATAACTGCACGCGGATAGGACTGGCCATCTGTGTGCTCGGCATAGTAGGTTTGGGAATTGCAAGCATTGTTTACCAGACGATAGATAAGTTTGCGTTCGGCCTGTAACCAATGGCGGAGAAGCTGCAATGTCCTTCAGAAAAAGATGTAGCAGGCTTCAGAAAAAGATATAACGTCTTTCAAAAAAAGATGTAGTATGTTTTTTTGAAAGATGCTACATCTTTTCTTTTTGAGCTGAAACGGTTCTGAAAACCGCCTTTATCCGGAATGTTTGGCCACCTTCACTGCCTTCACCATTTTGTTCAAAGTCTTTATTTATCGCAGATACAGGGTGAAGTCCGGTCGGAACGGTGCTCATGAACCGCGAGCACGGTCCTTACGGTTCATAAGCACACTTGTTGCCGTCTGTAAGCACGGTGCATAGCGAAGAGACAGAGAGTCTTCACCCGCTATCGCCGATGAACAGGCCGGTTGAGCCCAAAAGGTGAAGGCGGTGAAAGGAGTAAATGAAGGTGTAGAAACCGATGGCTATAGCTATGAGAGTTAACTGCCATCGCGGACGGTTGTACCTCTTATTGACAAAATCCCCCTTGCTACAGAGATCTACGACAAGAGGGATTTTTATGTTTCAGGTGTTTTTGGAAAGTATCTCGAACTCAGGTTGGAACGCCTTCTTCATTCACAATGATTTAGAAATTATATTTCGTCCAGCCGAATACGCTTGCATCAGCTCCCGTATTACTGTTGGTCTCATTCAGGACAGCATCGCCGTTCAGTTTCTTACCGGTCAGCTGAAGAGAATTGGTGATACTGATGGTAGATGCGGCATTACCGGCTCCTTTTCCATCATTCATGTCTACCAGGTCGATAGCGCCACCCGTACCCTTCACCAGTGCATTCTTAATGGTTGCCTTGGCACCGCGACGAATCTTGATGACGTCCTGCATACGGTCTACATTGTCTGTGGTATTGGCAGCATTGTTCACAACGGTCATGCCGTCTACTACAAAATCCGATTGGCGCAGGTGGTTCGGATAGAGCCCGTCGAAGTTACCATCCGCCTCAATGCCGCGCGGATCGGCTTCCGTACTGGTATAACCGCTTTCCCAAATGCCGTAGCAGTTGCTCAATGTGCCGCTATATCCTTGAGTGAAATCAAACATGTCGTCATCCGGATTTACGGCAAGCAGGTTCTTCACATTCACCGTACCTCCAAAGAATTCGATGGCATCATCGGCGCTTTCCAGTACATAGATATTTTCAATTGTCGTACCGTTTCCTACTCCATTCAAAGTAAGGCCGTTGTGTTCGATGTCTTGTGTAGAACGTGCACCGGCATAGCAGATTGAAACATAAGTCATCACGCCCGAATTATCGGCCGCATCGTTGCCTCCATAAGGATACTTATTGTTGATTTCAGCCAAAGCCGTATTGCTTTTGTCCTCCTTATCTCCCGAAATAGGAGCCTTGCCATTGATGATGATACCACCCCAGTGACCGGACTTGGCATTCTCCTCATCGGCGGTGAAAGTAATCGGTTCCTCTTTCGTTCCGTTGGCATAGATTTTTCCACCTTGTGCCACAAGCAGATAGTTGCTGAATCCCTGACGGGCTTTAATGGTCGTACCGGCGGGAATTGTCAGTTCTCCTCCATCCTCAATCACCACAGTACCGCTGAGAATGTATTCCTTTGCTTCGAGCGTTTCCTTTCCCGTCAATGAGCCGGTCAGCATATTCCCATTGAAAACGATGCTGCTTCCATCGCCGCCTCCGTTACCTTCATTTTCATTATCATCACCACATGAAGTCAATGTTAAGGCTGATACCATTGCAGTGCAAGCCATGAAATTCCAAAATAATCTTTTCATTTTCCTTAAAATTAATTAGTTAGTAATAATCCTATTCGAATGTCCGGTTTTAGAATGTACACGACACTCCCAGACTGATGTTGATTCCTTTTTTATAATTGCCCAATACTACTTCCCGACCGTTATCATCGGCTTTGCGGGTCAGTTTATGTGCCGGATTGAGCAGGTTTCCGGCTTTCAGACTGAGCGAGACGTACTTGTTCAATTTAGCCTGTGAAACAAAGTCGAGAGTCGCCATGCCATGCTCCATGATATCCTGATACCCTTGTGTCCCGATTGTGTAGATTTTATCACTGACATAATTGAAAACCAAAGTATTGATAAAGCTACGGTCTCCGCTCGTATAATTGTGTGAGATATCCAAATTGGCAATCCACGGCGCCGCACCTTCCAGTTGTGAACCGGTAGTAACCGTAGCTCCCGGCACTTTGGCACGGGTGTAGATGTACGAACCGTTGAAGCCGGCAGAGAGACGGTTCATGCCCGACGCCCCTTTCCCGGCCGGGCGGGTAAAGAGATTCTTGCGGACTTCCAGTTCCACCCCCGCTACCGTAGCATGGTCAGAGATGTTCTCGTACGACAGGTAATTGCCGGCGCTGGCAACCTCAATGCGCGAAATCGGATTCTTTATGTACTTATAAAAGGCGGTCAGCGAAACAAGTTCCGTCGAAGTAGGATTGAAGTCCCACTTCAGATCAAGGTTATAGTTATCGGAGGGTTGCAGCTTTTCATTACCCTGACTGTTGAAATTCACTCCCACATAGCGGTAGGGAGAGATCTCTTTGGCTTGCGGCAGGGTGTATGTTTTGCTGGCTCCCAAACGAAGCGCCTGCTTGGCAGTAAGGTTGTATTTCAGATTCAGACTCGGCAGGAAATAGTTCTTACCGATCTTTCCACTTCCCTTTTCTCCCCCTTTATTCACATCGTAATCCACCCGGATGTCCACACGATCGTATTTGACGCCCAAGTCCAGTACCCATGCGGCATCAAACTGATAAACTGCCTCCACATAAGCCGAATGAATATCCTTCTTCACTGTATATTTGTCGATATTCCGCTGAATCTCAAACCAGCCGTTTTTCAGATTCTCCTGATTGTAATAGCTGTCCAGAGCAAAATCATCCAGCCGGAAAGCAGAGCTGTGGGCAACCGTCATATTGTATTCCGTAGCTTCAAAGTCATCATTCACAAAGCGTCCGTTATACCCGATGCGGATGTTGGATATCTCTTCCTGGCCATCCGCCAGACGGTAAGTGAAACCGGTTTTTACGTTCAGATCGTCTTCATTCAATTCGGAGAAGTAGCGCTGTTGGGAATTGCCTTCGAGCAGCGTATACCCCTCGGCTGCCTTCCGCAGGTTATTGATGCGCCGGTCCGGTTCAGAACCCTTTACGATGTTGTACGAAGCCCCAGCATCAAAGCTCAGCGTTTTGGTCAAGCCCCAATTTGTCATCAACTGATTGACAAGCAGTAAATTATCATTTGCCTGCTGGCGGCGGGTAAATCCCATGTTGCCGTAATCATCATTGAACTTCCCCGAATCCATCCCGTCGTAGTCGCCTACTGACTGCACATCATCGTGTACCATCATAAAGTTATAGCTCAGATGATGGCGATTGCGATAGTCATAATCCAGATTGGCAAGAGCCAGCTGACTGATTTTCTGCTCGTACACCTTTCCTGTCAGGTCTTTATAGATGGTTCCGGCGGTGGTTGTATTGCGCAAGCTCTCCTCGGCATACCGGTATTCCGTATTGTGCGCCGCTACGAGAAAAAATGAAAGAGCATCCTTTTGCGGTCCCACATAGATTTTTTTTCCACCGGAGAGTCCGTAACTGCGGTTTATCTGCAAGTGGTGTTCAGATGGGTCCAAACTGTTCTTAAAACTATAATTGTTCTCCACACCCGGTTGCGCCTTACCGGCAATGCCCAGCCGATCGACTCCGTCCATCTTCAAGAAGTCGGTTGTCAGAGTCTGTGTATTGAATCCTCCGGAAACCCCGGCATTGAAATGCCCGCCGCCGATCAGCTCTTTGGAGGTGATGTCGATGTTAGCGCCACCCACATCGCCGGCGCCACCGGCATTGAAAGCCTTATTCACGCCGACCGTCTGAATAATGTCCGTAGAGAAGAAGTCGAGAGAGATGTTTTTATATTCCGGATCTTCCGAAGGAATAGGGAAACCGTTGAAAGTAGTAGCGTTGTAGCGATCGCCCAATCCGCGTACAAAAACGTTTTTCACACCCTCCTGTTTAGAGATGCCTGCCACTTTGGACACCGCTCCTTCCGCATCGCTCACTCCTTTCCGCGAAAGTTCTTTTACTCCTACAGCCTGTACGGCAATCACCGCTTTCTGCTGTTCCAGCAGAAGCATGTTCTCGTTTTCGCGGTTCTTTTTGGCTACTACCACCACATCGGCAAGCTCCTGTGCATCGGTTTCCAGTTCCAAATCCAAGACCACCAGATTTCCGTTCTCTACACGGACTTTATGACGGACTTCGGTTTTATAGCCGACATACTTTACTTCAATGTCGTACATTCCTTCAAGAACTCCTACCCCATTAAGCTCAAAATTGCCATCCATGTCGGTAACGGTTCCTGCCTGAGTCCCTACCAGATGAATCGTTGCGCCGATCAGAGGCTCCTTGGATAATTTGTCTTTTACAGCACCTTTAATCTTAATATTGGCAGCCATCGCCATAGGAGTACACCAGGCGATAAACAAGACTGCGAGGAAGAGTTTTACAAGAAATAGTTTTTTCATCGAACTTTGCTATATGTTTTTATTACGGGGGCAAAGTTAGAGGGAGGCGGTTACGGAAGTGATACGATGAAAATACAAGAAGTTTAAATTCATGTTTCGATACTGTTACTGACGGACAGAACGGTCACTCGTATGGTTTCAAGAGTAAATGTGTTCCAAATCTCCTGCTAACAGATACAAAGACGAGGGTGCGTCGAAATGTCCTTTTCAAAGAATTCACCTCTGCTACAAGCATTTGTGGCAGAGGTGAATTCTAAGTTTTGCTCATTTTGATACCCCCTCGTTTCTAAGTTTCAGGTATAGTTGATACCCTCAGCCATGCGGAATGCCAATCAAGCAGCCTGCATGATTAAATTTCGTGGTCGTTTCCGGCATCATCCACCCAGTCTGTTGTTTCCGCATCAAACTCGATTGTTTTCAATTTGGGATTTCCGTCCGCATCATAACCGCCACCAAAGATCATGGTATAGATGTAACGTTTACTCGGTTCCCATGAAGCCTCGAATGGAACATAGATTGTCTCGTATGCACTCTCCGAACCGCACAGATAGACTCCCGACTGCTTGATTTTGCATGAAATCTCCAGGTAAGACTGTTTAGCATCGTTAGCTTTGGCTATTGTCTTCGTTTCCTCCTGATCGACAGCCCATTTGGTCAATGTCTGCGGAATCGTAAATATAGGAGTGTCGATAGAGATATCCGTAGCTTCCGTATTGCTATTCACTTCGATTGCCTTATCTCTTATGATGGTAGGGCTATAATTACCCAATCCTGTTGGCAATGTCCAATCGGAAGCAGCAGGAGCTGTGTCGGCGTCATTGGGCAGGGTAAATGTTCCGCTCATCTTGGCATTTCCAATTTTTATGCTATTGATGACCACATTCATTGTGGGATATTCTGTTTTGGCCCTGAATGCCACTTGAGAAAGGATATGTCTGAATGTGAATTTCACGACTCCGTTGTTCGTATCTTTAGTCTGGTTCTTGGCTATACCATACATCACATCGTGGTCTGCATGCTTCTCCTTTCCTTCTCCATACTCATTCATGCACGCATAATATATTTGTTGGCTGTCATGATCAAAGTTCCACAGAAAATGCGTTCCCGCATCCACGAGAGTTGCAGGGCTGACGGCATAAAAGTCCAAAGCCTCATTAGGCCAATAACGACGTTCACTTGCATCATCGTAATCCCACTTGCTCCCATTGTACTTGATTTTCACTCCATCATGTGCAAAAGCAACATCTGCATTTCCCATAAAAGCCGTACCGTTCGACGTATAGGCGAATACATCGAAATCGACACTCGTCAGATTACTGGGAGTAATAGGGGTAGCCCTTGTTTCTGCCGTGTTACTCAAAACATTAAAACCGATCACATTCTGTGAAGAAGTCTCTACATTTGCAATCTCCTCTTCGGCACAACTAACCAGTAATGCTCCAAAGATTGCTAAAAACATTACGTTTCTCTTTTTCATAATCTAAAAAAAATAATTAATAAAATGATATAATTGATTTAGTTGTTTAGCTATTTACAATCTCTCTTATAATACAATATCTATATTCACATCGTCCCAATCATCGACATCCACGTCAAACCCGGTATCACCACCTGACGATCCGGACGGGACTTCATAATCAAACCCTAACACAATATGCACATCACCTATATGCCCCACCACCGGAACATTGTGTACCTGTTCGGTCACGTCCTGCTCCAATACATGCGTATTGCCGGAACGGTCCTTGATGTACAGCTGGAAAAGATTGGGCTGTCCGTCAAGAGCCGAATATCCAAACGTGTAGAATCCGCCTCTGATCTGGCTCTGCATCACCATCGCATCAAAGAGCAAGCTCTCGGAAAGACCGGCAGGCAAGCTGTCGGCAGCCATGTTCAGCGAACCGGACATCCCCGAAAGCACAGCTCGCAAATCCGCCACCCGTTCCAATCCGCGGATACCGTTCACCTCATACGTATAATGGCACACCATGTTTACAGGAGTCAGCAGCACCGTCCTTTCCGTGCCCATCGGAATGTCCTTAAGACAGATTTCATCAATATGGTCGCCACACAGCCAAGGGGGAGTGACACCCATCTGTTCGCCATCGGGCGACTTGGCGTCACGCGTATCGGCAGTAAAAAGAGCATAACTGTCACTCTCTCTCCACACCATTCCATCGGAATCATAGTTGAAGCAAACCACCCGGTAATCATTCTCGGGAATCTCTATTTTTCCCTCCTTGCCTTCAGGAAAATCGAATGTCCACGGGGTACTTGCATTGTCTGTCGGATAAAAGACCACCCTCATGCCGTCCGGTTTGTCGTGGTTGGAAATCCCGTTCCAGTCGAACACCACCCGTACCGTTGCAAAATGCGGATGACTGTAACATAAATCCTTGTGTTCACAAGCAGCCAGCGCCATCAATAGAAATAAAGAGACGCATACAACCCCGATCCGTTTCATCGCCGGCCTCCTTTCTTCCTGAAGGGATTCCTGATGTCGGGCAACCATACTAAAGAGACCTCCACTTTGGTAGGGAAGACACAGTTTCTGTTGTGTGTGCTCTGCCACACATAATGGTTGTCAATAGGCAAATACTTTTTATATTGCCCGCTCAAGTATCCTATGCCCGCAGTAAAATCAATATTCAAGTGGGGCGCCACGGGGAGTGAATAACCATAAGACACTCCGGCACCGTAAGTCCACTTGTCGGCCAGGAATCCCTTACCGCCAAGTTCGAAATCATAGGTAAGTATCTGACCGTACAACCCTATGTGGTGTCCTTCCAAGGGGCTTTTCTCAGCCCGCTCTCCCAACCAGTAACGCACCTCCACATCACCGCCGTAAGTACGCCAGTAATGATGACGGCGATCGCTTTTCCACCACGCATACATCCAGTTGCACCCCACCGACCAGTGCTGCCCGCAATAAAACTCAACACCTATATTGGGAACCAGCAGTGCGTCATAAAGCATATTCGACTTTATCCCTACAAGCAAGTAAGACCGTTCCCTTCTCCGACCGGAAAAGTCCAACCCTGTCAAACGTAACGTGTCACATACATGCCCCACGGGTATGCTCGGCCGGCAAACCTGTAACGTATCACTCTCCGACAGCCTTCTATGTCTGTCATACCATACGTACAGCACGGAACTGCGTAATTCCGGAAAAAGATTCCGGTACATATAATAGTAAGGTGCACCCCCACGCAACTGCCTCAAACGATGCACTTCCCTCTCTTCATCCTCTCCCTTGTCAACTGCTGAGATGATCCCGTCCAATATCTTCAGGGTTTCCTCCCGATAAGGTACATTCGCATCATTCTGTACCAAACGGTACAATCCGTTCCAATCCCTGCCGAGAAATACCGATGTTTTCAATGTGTCAGCCATCGGATAGTAACGACAAACATAATCAAACAGCCTTTCGACCCGCTGCTCCGACAGCCAACGGTTCAGCTTGATACTTCCTTCCGGCGAAGCCCCGCCTACAACAAGCACTTTACTTATGAAAAGAGAAGAATCCGGCTGTTCGGTCAAGACATGCCAAGGCAACCGTTTCAGCCTCAGTCCGTTCTCATGCAGACAAGTATCGATGTTTATTTTTCCCTGATGAAAATAGATACGCACCGAATCCTGCGTTTCCCCGGCAGAGACAGCGAAAGAGAGCAGAAAGAATGAAATAGTAAGAATCAGTATTTTGAATGAAGTCTTTACAGAAAAGGACTGACAGAGACCATGCACAAATGCGGGCATATATAAAAACAGATCATATATCGTTTTTATATCTTTTACAGCATATATCGGAATACACAGAAGTTTCAGATTCCCCATTAAGAATATACGCCTTTCAGCCTCTATACTCTTTAAGCGTAGCATGTTTTGTCTGTCACATTTTATTTTTTGCGGGCGCAAAAATAACACCTTTTTTCGTTAAAAATATCTTCTTGCCGATTCCCAAGTTCAAAAAAAACTAAAACAAAATAAATTATTTTTGCGGCCCTCAGGCACACGAGTTTTCATCCATTTCTTTCTTATGAACTTTAGAGACAGTCCAATTGCCGTTCAGTCATTTTACAAGAAAAAATTAAGCTGACTATTCGCCTGACTCTCCTTGAAAACGCATCTTTCTTCTCTATAAAAAACTTTTTTATATCCTGCGGGTGTGGAAATCTCGTGATTTTCATCTAAATTTGTTTCTACAACAGACATATCTTAATAAAATATATGATAACACCTATTTATTCAGCCGCCGATGACAGATACAAGAATGGCATGAAATACCGCCGTTGCGGAAAAAGCGGCATCATGCTTCCGGAAATCTCACTGGGATTATGGCATAATTTCGGAGATGTGGATACTTTCTCAAACAGCCAGCGAATGGCCCATTACGCCTTTGACAAAGGGATCACCCACTTCGACCTGGCAAACAATTACGGTCCGTCTTACGGTTCGGCGGAAGAGACCTTCGGAGAAATTATGAAAAAGTCGTTCATGCCTTACCGCGACGAGCTGTTTATCTCCACCAAAGCCGGACATGACATGTGGCCCGGCCCTTACGGTGAATGGGGCTCACGAAAAAACCTGATGGCGAGCCTCAACCAGAGCCTGAAACGCATGAACCTTGAATATGTGGATATCTTCTATTCGCATCGTTATGATCCGGTTACTCCGCTCGAAGAAACGCTTCAAACCCTGGTGGACATCGTCCGCCAAGGAAAAGCCCTGTATGTGGGCATATCCAAATACCCGAAAGAGGCAGCAGCATTTGCTTACCACTATTTGGAAGAGAGAGATGTGCATTGCCTGCTCTATCAGGGAAGGTACAATCTGTTCAACCGCGAACCGGAAAAAGAGGGTATTTTGCAGCAGGCCCAAGAGAACGGTACGGGATTCATCGCATTCTCTCCGCTGGCACAAGGGCTGTTGACCAACCGGTACATTAACGGTATTCCGGAGGATTCCCGAATGGCCCGTGGCGGCTTTCTTAAAAAGGAGCAGTTGACCGAAGACGTATTACGCAAAATCAAAGCCCTGAACGAAATAGCCGGACAACGAGGACAAACTTTGGCGGAAATGGCATTGGCATGGGTATTAAAAGATGACTTGGTAACTTCAGTGATCGTGGGAGCAAGTTCGACCGCGCAACTGGAAGACAACTTAAAAGCGATAAAAAATCTCTCGTTTGCAAAAGAAGAGATTGAAAAGATAGAGAGCGTATTAGAGTCCGGCAACAACTAAGTGACATTCAATAAAAACGAAGGTTTATCAAAATGTCCTTTTCAAAGAGATCGAGGGTGTGTCAAAATGAGTAAAACTTAGGAATCATTTTGACACACCCTCGATCTCTTTGAAAAGGGGGAAGAGGTAGCAGGCAAAATAAAAAGAGAGGAAAGCCCTGCAGAGCGGCAGTTATGACTTCCTGCTCAACTCCCTAAAGTCCTCACCTGTGGGATTCTGGAAGACATGCAAATCAAATTCCGGAATAATGGCAAGAACATGATCGAAGACATCGGCCTGCACGCCCTCATAAGGAACCCACGTTTTGATTGCAGAAAAGAAATAAAGTTCGAGAGGAATACCTGTTTCGGTAGGCTGCAACTGGCGTACCATGCAAGTAAGGTCTTGATTCACCGTGGGCAGACTCTTCAGATAATTCGTCAGATAAGCACGGAACACGCCCAAATTCGTCTGGCGACGGCCGTTTACCAAGATAGAGTTGTCTATTCCATGTTCTTTATTGTACTCCTCCACCACCTTTTCCGTCTCTTCAATGTAGTCTTTCAATAACTGTATTTTCTTGTATTTAGCGAGCATTTCCGGCGTACAGAACTTCACACTATTCATATCGATGCTGATAGAGCGTTTGATACGGCGTCCTCCGGACTCCTGCATGCCGCGCCAGTTCTGAAAAGAATCACTGACAAGGGCATAAGGAGGAATGGTCGTAATCGTATTATCCCAGTTCCGCACCTTCACCGTATTCAGAGTCACTTCAATCACCGTGCCGTCAGCACCATATTTCGGCATCTGAATCCAATCGCCCACCCGCAGCATATTGTTAGCCGAAAGTTGTATACCGGATACAAAGCCCATGATACTGTCTTTAAATACCAACATCAAGACAGCAGCCGAAGCACCCAGACCGGTAAGCAAGACCATCGGCGACTTATCAATCAAAATGCTGACAATGGTTATACCGCCGATAAAGAAAAGGGCGACCTGCACGGTCTGCAACAATCCTTTCAAAGGACGGTCGCGAAACTGCTCTTTCTCACTATACACCTGAAAGAGTGCAGTCAGCAAAGAGCTGATGAACCTCAAAAAGACAGCGATGATATAAATCATGCAAATACGCTGTATGAAACTCAACAACCCGGCATTGGTTATCGCCAACGGCAACAATATATACAGCAAAATCGGCGCTACCAGATGACTGACATGAGTCAGCACCTTACGGTCGAAAACAATATCATCCCACGTTGCCTTGGTCTTCTTCACCAGTCTGGTAACCACTGTGAGAATAACATGCCGGCAAATGGCATCTCCCAGAAAAGCGATGGCAAGAATTATAACTAAAATAATAGCACTCGTCAAATCATCAGCCCACGGCTGACCGAATCCCCACGAAAGAAGGATTTCATTAATAAAGCCTGTTACTTGTTCCATTAAACTGTTTTTCAGTCGCTGTTTTTAATAAGGCAACAGCAAAATGCCTTGTCTGTCACTCATCCTTTCTCAAGGAATTCTCTCACATCATCACGCAACCATTGATGGAGATACAGCGATCTGTAAGCACTGTTTTTCTTCAGCATGATCTCCACATTAATCTGGCTGTTCTGATAACAAGTCAATTCATTGCGATATTGTTCATCATGCTCGGCCAATTTCTTTATTTCCTGCTCCCGCTCTCTGCGCAAAGCCGTGCAGACCGGTATCAGCAGTTTCATCACTACGTTATCCATTATATGATGTCCCTGAATATACAGGTACGTAGTCTCCGGCACCAGCCCTAACTTCTCCAGTTCGACGCCCAAGGCCTCCACCTTACCGACGCAATGAGGAAAACGCGTTTTCAGTTCGGACAATTTGGCCGACACCTCCCTTTTCATGGCTTCCAGGCTCCGTTCCGGATGCCGTAGACTTACATTCTTCAAACGGATATACGAATTAAAGTCACTCATCGGAAAGGTGTGCGTATCGTGTTGCCGGTAGAACCATACATTCCACAGGAAAAGAGGATAAGCGATTTGGGAATAGTGCCGCATGAAAGCAGCAAAATCAATCAGAGGACGGTCATTCAAAGTGGCCTGCACACATACCTCGTGCAAGCTCTCGGCAAAGCAATGATGGTTCTCGATTGCATAGGTATAAGTCTGAAAGATATACCTGTTACTGTTTATTTTCCGGGAAGTAGCAGTAGCGCCCTGCAAAAGGAAATCATAGTCACTGTCTACACAAGCGATCAGACTTTTTCCCAGTTCTGCCGTGTTTAGTGTGTTCATCAATACCATCTTCTTCCCTTTCGCCAGCGAAGTGGCCGAAGGGAGCATTACCTGAAAGTAACACTCGTCATTTTCAAACTCTTCAAACAAAGTACGCCAGAAAGGCACATCATCGTAACTCTCTACATAAGCCACAATCCTTCGGCGAGCTTTCTTTGGATACAGTCTGTTGGCAGCATCGAAGTAAGAAGAGGTCAGATTATCGCGTAAGTTCCGAGCCATGGAAACGGTTTATGAGTTAGAGTTTTCAGTCATATTCGTTGTTATATCACTCACTTCGGTCACTGCATCGAGCCACCCTTCCATGATGAGGGCAGGCGAATGGGTGGTAAGGATAATCTGCACATTCGGGTTCAGTTCACGGATCATGGCAATCAGTTTCTGCTGCCATTCGATGTGAAGAGACGCTTCCGGTTCGTCCATGAAGAGCACATAATGTTCATTATTCTGTACCAATACCGTCAACAGGATGACGAGCATCTGCTTCTCACCGGAAGAGAGCTTGTAGGGCAGCAGCAACTCCCCGTCCTGATAAAAAGCAATATCATTCCGCTTACGGTCTATCTTCTTCCGTGTATAACTGAAGAGGTCGTCTATCAGATCCTGAAAACGTTTCTTCGCCAATGACAAGCCGGCAGCTTTCTCCCTCCCTTTTTCCGTATTACCGGCCAGGAGTTCGATCATCTTATTCCCTACATTCACCTGATAGTCCAGATAACGGCGTTGCAGAAGATAAAGTTGCCAGTCAAGTTCAGACTTCACATTCTTGTCAGCCATCCGGGCGGTGAAATCGCCCATGACCAAAGGACGGTCGTAACTGCGAATCACATCGTAAGGGATGTAAGTTGCTTCAGGGTCATCAAAGTAGATATGTACACCCTGCTTTATGCCATTCTTCATCTCACCGGACAGCTCTTCCAGGTAATTGACGGAACGGTTCAGAATCGTTGTTTTACCGACACCATTGATTCCGGAAAGGATATTCACATCCGGACGCAAGTCCCAGGCAATGTTAAACCGCCCCCACAACCCGTTTATTTCAATGCGTCTGATATAATTGGCCTGTTTTTCCATATTGTTATTACTTTATATCAAGGCAAATATAGACAATTCAAATGATAAAATGGTTACCTTTGCAGCAGTTTTCAATATAAGGTAACAAAAAGATGAATATCAACAAGAATGTACAAGGGCATCTCTATGCCCTTACCGCCAATGTAATGTGGGGGTTAATGTCCCCCATCGGGAAATCCGCTTTGCAAGAATTTTCCGCCTTCTCGGTCACTACTTTCCGGATGATAGGTGCGGCAGCCGCTTTTTGGATTCTATCCATTTTCTGTAAACAGGAGCATGTGAATCATAAGGATATGCTCAAAATATTCTTTGCATCCTTATTCGCACTGGTATTCAACCAGGGAGTTTTTATCTTCGGCTTGTCTCTCACCTCTCCCATCGACGCCTCCATCGTAACAACCACTTTGCCTATCATCACCATGATCGTGGCTGCCATTTATCTGAAGGAACCGATTACCAACAAGAAAGTTCTCGGCATCTTTGTCGGTGCAATGGGAGCATTGATATTAATACTGGGCAGCCAGACTTCCGGCAACAATAACAGCAGTATTTGGGGAGATATTCTCTGCCTGCTGGCACAGCTCAGTTTCTCGATCTATCTAACCGTTTTCAAGGGACTTTCCCAACAATATTCGGCGATAACCATCAATAAATGGATGTTTATTTATGCATCGATGTGCTACATACCTTTCTCTTATCATGATGTGGCCGCCATCGAATGGAGCACCATTTCAGCACTCGCCATCTGGCAAGTTCTCTATGTCGTATTGGGAGGAAGTTTCATTGCATATATCTGTGTGATGACAGCACAAAAGCTGCTCCGCCCCACGGTGGTGAGCATGTACAACTATGTACAACCGATTATTGCCTCCATCGCTACGATTATCATGGGCATCGGAACCTTCGGCTGGCAAAAGGGAATAGCCATCGGACTCGTATTCCTGGGAGTATATATTGTGACCCAAAGCAAATCGAGGGCAGACTTTGAAAAAGCAGGAAAAGAAGTGTAAAGTAAATGAGCAGCTGGGTTGCAAATTGTAGCTGTCAAACCTAAAAAGAGCCGTATCATCACTCAAAACAGAGTTTGATACGGCTCTTTCTATCTCTTATCTACGATTCACTCCCTTATCCGCAGCTCTTTCTCTTATCTTTAGGGATCACCACTCTATAAACTTACCGCGCGCCTTTCTTTTCTTCAACTCTTCTTCCAAGAACTTCTGACGGTCTTTAGCTATGTAACGACGGGCAAAGATATTAGGAACTGCTACCCCCAATGCTATACAAAGAATGATAAGAGCAGAATTGATTCCATTGAAAAAAGCAACCGTCACCTCTCCTACAACCCCGTGCATACCGATAAAGCCAAGCAAAGCACGATACATCAGCACACCGGGAATCATCGGGATAACCGAAGGAATGGTCAATACGTGATTGGGAACATGAAACCAATGCACCGCTTTGACAGCAATCAGACTGACAACAAAACTTCCCATAAACGAACCTATCACCGGACCGAATCCCAACTCAAAATTCACAAAATTACGGATACATACGGCAATAATTCCCCCTACAGCCACTACCCAAAGCAAACGGCGCTGAATATTGAAAATCATAGAAAATCCCATAGCCGAGATTGCGGCTGCAATGGCATATACATAATAAGGATCATGAGGAACCATACTCAGCTCACTGAACTTCTTGTCCAAAGTCATATCCTCCATCACACACAAGCGGATAGCCAACGCAATACCAAAAGCCATAGCCCCCACCATCATAACCGTATTGGCCGCACGGGTAATACCCACCAGCAAATAGTTATCTATCATATCATCGACAAAGTTTATCAACGGAACTCCCGGAACAATAAACAATGCACAAGCCAAAAGCGGATGATAGGGTGTAGAAGACCAGCCAGTAAATGAACTGGCATAAGCCAGACAGGTAGACACAAACGCAGCAATCGCAATGCTCATATATACATTAACGCCAAACTCTACCAAACGGGCACGTACGCGAAAGCCGACAAATGCCGAAATGGAAGCCAAAAGAAAAGCCATCCAGTCACAACCGAACAGTTTGCAAAAACCGCCGCAAGCAAAACCGGCTCCTATCGCTACCAGGTATGGAACATAATTGCGAGGCATATTGGAAATCCGTTCCAACTCCTTCTCGTATTCATCCAAAGAATAGTCTTGTTCGATAGCACGCCACGACAATTTACTGATAGCAGAAATAGCCGTCATATTAATGCCATGCTTCTCGCATTTCTGGAATTTAGAAAAAGAATGCGCCTCGTCACTTACATTCACCATCAGCATCGTATAGCTGACATCGATATGAAGTTTCTCCTCCGGAATTCCCAGATAAGCCGCTACGCGCTTCATGTTTCTCACTACGCGGTTCGTATCCGCCGCACTCTCCACCAACAATTTACCTGTACGCAACAAAAGATCCAATTTACGTCGCAGCAATAAAGTTTCCTCTTGCTCAATTATCTTATTATCCGTCATCTTGTAAATAGAAATAATTATTTTTCTTCGGGGGTGCAAAGGTACAACTTTCTTTTCAAATGAAGAATAATAATGTGCCAATGAAAGAATAAAAGAATGTGGCGACACGACTCTTTCATTTAAAAATGCTTTGAAATTTCAATGTTTGTGGCTGATAGGCATTTAGGAGCAGCCAAACGTCGCTATTGACACAACATAGACTAAATGCCATCTGTCTCTGTTGATGTAAAATCAACATAATCAGTAGTTATCAGTTTGTTCCGAGTTTAAATGAAAGA
>CAUEFX010000045.1 GCA_958477465.1 uncultured Bacteroides sp. | reverse complement strand
TTCTTATAACCGCTCAGACATCTCACAATCAAAATATCTATGCCGATTTCAATTATCTGCATACAAACGACTTGGGATGCATTGAGTTTTCCGGACGTTATCCGGACAATCTGCATGAAGAGATCAATAACTACTCCATTGTGGCCGGTGTGGTAGCCCGCCAGCAGGAGTTTGATATCATACACTCGCACGACTGGCTGACGTATCCGGCCGGACTGCATGCCAAACAGGTGTCGGGCAAACCGCTGGTGATTCATGTGCATGCCACCGATTTCGACCGTAGCCGCGGCAATGTAAATCCTACCGTGTATGCAATAGAGAAAAACGGTATGGATCATGCCGACCACATCATGTGTGTGAGTGAATTGACCCGGCAGACTGTTATTCATAAATATTATCAGGATCCGAAGAAGGTATCTACCGTGCACAATGCAGTGTCGCCGCTATCACAGGATATTCTGGATATTGTCCCGAATAAGAATCCGAAAGAGAAAGTGGTTACTTTCCTGGGGCGTATCACGATGCAGAAAGGACCGGAATATTTCGTTGAGGCGGCTGCCATGGTGTTGCGGCGTACCAAGAATGTACGTTTCGTAATGGCGGGTAGCGGTGATATGATGAATCAGATGATCCGTCTGGTTGCTGAACGCGGAATTGCCGACCGTTTCCATTTCCCCGGATTTATGAAAGGACGGCAGGTGTATGAAGTGTTGAAAGCCAGTGATGTCTACATCATGCCTTCTGTGTCCGAACCTTTTGGTATTTCTCCGTTGGAAGCGATGCAGTGCAGTGTGCCGACGATCATATCCAAACAATCCGGTTGTGCGGAGATTCTGGAGAAATGTATCAAGACCGATTATTGGGACATTCAGGCAATGGCAGATGCGATTTACTCCATCTGTACCTATCCCGCCTTGTACGAATATCTGCGTGACGAAGGGAAGAAAGAAGTGGATCAGATTAAGTGGGAAAACGTCGGGTACAAAGTGCGCCGTATCTATGACGAGGTAATAAAGAATTATAAATAATAAAATAATATAGATATGAGAACAATCTGTCTTTATTTCGAAATACATCAAATTATTCATTTGAAACGTTATCGTTTCTTCGATATAGGTACCGATCATTACTACTATGATGACTATGCCAATGAGGCAAGTATAAACGAGGTTGCCGAACGCTCTTATATTCCGGCACTCAGCACCTTGATCGAAATGGTCAAGAATTCTGACGGGGCATTCAAGGTGGCGTTGTCCATTTCGGGCGTTGCGTTGGAGCAGCTTGAGATTCATGCACCTGCTGTAGTCGACCTGCTGCACCAGCTTAATGATACCGGCTGTTGTGAGTTCCTGGCCGAGCCTTACTCACACGGCTTATCTTCCCTGGCTAATGAGGATTGCTTCCGGGAAGAGGTAATGCGTATGAGTGATAAAATCAAACAGATGTTTGGCAAGGCACCGAAGGTGTTCCGCAATTCAAGTCTGATTTATTCCGATGAGATAGGTGCTCAGGTAGCTGCTATGGGTTTCAAAGGGATGCTTACGGAAGGTGCCAAATACATCTTAGGTTGGAAGAGTCCTCATTATGTATATCATTGTAACCGGGCTCCGAGTCTGAAACTGTTGCTGAGAGACTATAAATTGTCGGATGATATCGGTTTGCGCTTCTCTAATTCCGAATGGAGCGAGTATCCGTTGTTTGCCGATAAGTACATCAATTGGATCGATGCTTTGCCTCAAGACGAGCAGGTTATCAATATCTTTATGGAACTGAGTGCTTTGGGTATGGTTCAGCCGCTCTCTTCCAATATATTGGAGTTCCTGAAAGCACTTCCATACTGTGCTAAAGAAAAAGGGATCAGTTTCTCCACACCGACCGAGATCGTGACCAAATTGAAATCGGTTTCTCAAGTGGATGTTCCGTATCCCATCTCCTGGGTGGACGAAGAGAGAGATACAAGCTGCTGGCTGGGTAATGTCATGCAACGTGAGGCGTTTAACAAGCTGTATAGCGTGGCCGAGCGTGTGCATATATGCGATGACCGCCGTATAAAACAGGACTGGGATTACCTGCAGGCAAGCAACAATTTCCGGTTTATGACTACAAAGAATACGGGAATCTATCTCAATCGCGGTATTTATGATTCTCCATACGATGCTTTCACCAATTATATGAATATTCTGGGCGATTTTATCAAACGGGTAAACTCTCTGTATCCGGAAGACATCGATGATGAAGAATTGAATTCATTGCTGACCACGATTCATAATCAGGGTGAGGAGATAGCTGAACTTCATAAAGAGTTGGATAGATTGCGCGCGAAAGAAGAGAAGGCAAAGGCCGTTAAAGCTGCTGCCAAGCCTAAAGCTGCCGCCAAAACTAAAACTGCTGCAGAAAAAGCAGTGAAAGATGAAAAGGCGGCTCCTCAAAAAGCTGCTGCAAAGACTTCAACCAAGAAAGCTGCCCCCAAAAGCAAGAAGGAAGAATAGAAACCGAAGCAGATATATCCTAAGAAGATAGGTGTATAAAGCACCTGAATGATAGAAATAGAAATCACCCCTGCCACAAAATATTTGTAGCAGGGGTGATTTTATTTCAAAAACGTACCGGCAAAAGTGTTACTCTGTGTACTCTGTGGTGATCGCACAAAATTGAGTTCTGATGCCTCCTCGTTTTTTTATTCTTTATCCTGGCCTGGACTTTAGAAAGAAGTATAAATAACTTCCAATGACAGCGGAGGGCTGTCCAATCCTCCTTTCAGCTTCGTATAACCGGGTTTAAGATCATTGAGAACACTGATGATACTTCCGTTCGTGGTACTGGTGTTTTGATCTCTTGTAATGGTGATCGGTATGATGGCGACTTTATCCCATTGAGTCGCTTTTTCCCATGCCTCAATGGTCGTAACGGGTGTTCCTGTATCGACATCTAAGATACCTTCTATTTTCCCGTCGTTTTCGAGCGCCGTAACGGCTGCCTCTCGCTCTGCCAGACAGGTATTGATGAGTCTCGACAGGTTGGAGAATACATACTGGTTCGTGTTGATGGCATTGTGTTGGGCAATGTAGGAAGTAACGTCATCGTTGATCTTATTATCCTGGAAGAAACTTTCCTTCTCCTTTTCGCGAACCAGCAATACGTAACTCGGTACGTTTATGCTGAAGTCGTACTTGTTATTATCATAGCTTTGGTTGTAGTTGGTCAGGGCCAGTTTTACAACGTTCAGCGTATCCTGACTCAGCTTTTCCCGTATGTCATTCAGCGGCAGCGATACCTGTGTGTAAATGCCGGCGGGAGTTTTCAGATACGTCCATCCCCGTTCGTTTACTTTCTCTTTGATTTTGTTCTCATCGCTGTTGAATGAATTGGCTTGAATGATCTCCTTGGTAGCGGCAAATGTCCGATAACCGTATGCGGTAGAGTCCGTCACATTATCGCTTTTCTTAAGGTTGGCGCCATCGGTTCCTTTCACATAACACTCGTAGATGACGCGTAGCTCGATTTGGTCTATATAGAGGATAGTGCCGTCACCGTAGTCGTTTTTGACATAAATACCTTTGAAGAGATCACCGAATACATCTGCAAAATCCTTATTCTCTTCATCGGCTTTTCTGCTTTGCTCAAGAATCTTCTGGCCCAATTCCGTCGGCAAGGTTACAGTAACCGAAGATGCGTAGCCATCCTGGCTTCTGACAGAACTGTCTACGGACAAGTCTACCGCCGTATAGGCTTTCTCTCCCAACAGATCTTCGGGATTGTAGAACTCTTCCGGATTGATGTCGGTATAATAGGCGGATTCTTTATTCAGATCCTTATTTAGCTGATAAACACTCAGATGAGAAGCCACCAGTGAGTCACCGAAATAGCTGCTGTATACCAAAGACAACTCTGTGCGGTACACTTCGTTTTTCACCATGATCGCATCGGGATCGTTGGGAGTATCTGCATTATAGAGCGGTGGGAAGGTGAAGTTTTTGTTGCAATGTAACTGAGCCAGAAAACTTGCTTCATAATAGCCGAAATCCGGGTCGGTAAATTTTCCCAAATAGCCGATACTTGTCTTTGCAAAAACCTTTCCGGCGAGTTCCGATTGGGTTTGGACATCGAATGTGGCCGTTTTACCGTTTATATTCTGGTCTCCACCCGGAAACATGCCTAATCCCAATGTACCGGTAGTGTCATCACATCCGAAGAATGTTAGAGACAATAGGATAACCCATAGATATTTTACCTTCATGATCGTCGTATCTTAGTTCAAATTTTTATTCTTGTTCTCTTTCCCACACCTTGTCGTAGAACTCATTGCAGGCATCGGCGTATGTCTCGGCAGGCTGATAGTCGAGAATCAGTTTACCGGACTGGCGTGCATAATCCATGATCTCTTCGTTGACGTGTGCGCTGTTCTGTATCACCCCGTCCGAATAATCGACAGCCAACTTGCATAAAGTGGTGTAGTCTACCGGATCTTTCAGCATGGCCACATCTTTTTTGCTGATACCTTTCAGCATTAGTTTGGTCGTGAAATCACTGCTCAGCGTATTCTTGAAATCGTCTTCGTATACCGAAAATACGACTTTGGCATCGCGGAATGAAGGCTCGTCTTTGTAGGCTTTCTTAATGTATAAGGGGGCCAATGCGGTCATCCAACCGTGGCAATGAATTACGTCGGGAGTCCAACGCAGTTTTTTTACCGTCTCCAACACTCCTCTGGCATAGAAGATAGCACGGCTGTCGTTGTCTTCGTATTCTATGCCGTTTTCATCGGAGGTCTGCAGTCTGTTTTGGAAATAATCATCATTATCGATGAAATACACCTGCATACGTGCAGATTGTATGGAGGCAACTTTAATAATTAACGGGTGGTCGGTGTCGTCGATAATCAGATTCATACCGGAAAGACGTATCACTTCATGCAGCTGATTTCTGCGTTCGTTGATATTTCCCCATTTGGGCATAAATGTTCTGATCTCTCTACCTTTTTCCTGGATGGCCTGGGGTAGATTTCTGCCTATGTTAGCCATTTCAGATTCAGAAACGTAAGGGGTAATCTCTTGTGTAATAAATAAAACCTTATTCGCTTTTGTCATAATAACAATCCTTCTCGTAAATATTCTGCAAAGATATAAAAAAAAAAGGGCATTAAAGCAAGCCATTGGGCGGTATAATTCCTTATGAATTGTTAAGTGATTGATTTTCAATGGTAACTACGCTTTCGCTTATTTCAGCCTTGTGCCCGTCTTTTGCATTAATTTGCGATATTTCTTCTTTATATGGTAAATAATAGTTTATTTTGCACTGTTTTTCAAACAAAAAAGAAACAGGAGCGAATTGAAATGAAAGTAATACATACGATCAAGGACTTGCAGGCTGAATTGTCGGCATTGAAAGCCCAAGGGAAAAAGGTAGGACTGGTGCCTACTATGGGTGCTTTGCATGCAGGGCACGCATCACTTGTGAAGCGTAGTGTAAATGAGAATGACGTAACGGTAGTCAGCGTTTTTGTAAACCCTACTCAGTTTAATGATAAAAACGATCTGGTAAAATATCCACGTACATTGGAGGCCGATTGCAAGCTGCTCGAGCAGTGTGGAGCTACTCTGGTTTTTGCTCCTTCGGTAGAGGAGATGTATCCCGAACCCGATACGCGCCGGTTTAGTTACGCTCCTCTGGATACGGTAATGGAAGGTGCGTTCCGTCCCGGACATTTCAACGGGGTATGCCAGATCGTAAGCAAGCTGTTTGATGCCGTGAAGCCGCATCGTGCCTATTTCGGGGAGAAGGATTTCCAGCAGTTGGCTATTATCCGTGAGATGGTGCGTCAGATGAAGTTTGATCTTGAGATTGTGGGCTGTCCCATTGTCCGTGAGGAGGATGGTCTGGCGCTGAGCAGTCGTAATGCCCGTCTGTCATCCGAAGAACGTGAAAATGCTTTAAATATTTCCCGCACGTTATTTAAAAGTCGTACCTTTGCAGCCACTCATTCGGTGAGTGAAACACAAAAGATGGTGGAAGATGCCATTGCTGCTGCACCGGGGCTTCGTCTGGAGTATTTTGAGATAGTAGACGGAAATACTTTGCAGAAGATTGGAAATTGGAAGGATACATCGTATGCAGTGGGCTGTATCACGGTATTTTGTGGAGAAGTCCGCCTGATTGATAACATTAAATACAAAGAAGTTTAAACATAAAAAAAGACCAAACTCTTATGATGATTGAAGTGTTGAAGTCGAAAATCCATTGTGCGCGCGTCACGGAGGCCAATCTGAACTACATGGGTAGCATTACGATTGATGAAGACCTGATGGATGCTGCGAACATGATTGCCGGTGAAAAGGTGTATATCGCTGACAATAATAACGGTGAGCGTTTTGAAACCTATATTATCAAAGGCGAACGCGGTTCGGGCAAGATCTGTCTGAACGGTGCGGCAGCCCGGAAAGTTCAGCCGGACGATATTGTGATTATCATGTCGTATGCGCTGATGGATTTTGAAGAGGCGAAATCATTTAAGCCGACAGTGATATTTCCGGATCCGGCAACGAACAGTGTGGTGAAATAGGAGAGTCGGAAATCGGTTCTTGAGATATAAAAAATCCCGTTTACATGATGGTGTAAGCGGGATTTTTTTATCGGAAGGTGCGCCAAAACCCAAGTGAGTGCCCGGAAAGGCTGCGGATGCTGACTCTCTGAGATCGGGCTTTGGCGTTGTTTATTTTTTAAGCTGTTCGTTCATGGCTGCTGCCGCTTTGCGTCCGTCGCCCATGGCAAGGATAACGGTGGCACCGCCGCGTACGATGTCTCCACCGGCATAGATGGTCGGGATGGACGACTGCATGTTGTCGTTTACTGCAATGGTACCTTTACGCCCCAATTCCAGGCCTTTTATCGAACTCGGTACAATCGGGTTGGGAGATACTCCTACGCTGACGATGGCCAGGTCGATGTCGATTGTTTCGGTGGCACCCGGAATGGGCACAGGGCTGCGACGTCCGGATGCGTCCGGTTCGCCGAGTTTCATTTTCTGCAGGACGACTTGCTTTACACGTCCCTGCTCATCCGCCAGATATTCAATCGGGTTGTGCAAGGTCATGAATTCCACTCCCTCTTCCTTGGCATGTTTCACCTCCTCCAGACGGGCAGGCATCTCTTCTTCCGAGCGGCGGTAGATGATCATGGCACGTTCTGCGCCGAGACGCTTGGCCGTGCGGACGGAGTCCATCGCCGTATTGCCGCCACCGATCACGGCTACGTTCTTGCCGAAGGCTACCGGAGTGTCGGAGTCCGGATTGGCGGCATCCATCAGGTTGACACGGGTCAGGTATTCATTGGACGACATGATGTTGATGGAGTTCTCGCCCGGTATGTTCATGAAGTTAGGCAATCCGGCGCCGGAAGCAACGAATATACCTTTGAAACCCTCCTCTTCCAACTGTTCCACGCTGATTGTCTTACCGACGATGCAGTCTTTGATGAAAGTGACTCCCATCTTGGCCAGGTTGTCTATCTCGACATCCACGATTCTGTTCGGCAAACGGAATTCGGGGATACCGTATTTCAATACACCGCCAATTTCGTGCAGTGCCTCGAATACTGTGACATCGTATCCGTATTTGGCCATGTCTCCCGCAAAGGAGAGTCCGGCAGGACCCGAACCGATCACAGCTACTTTGATTCCGTTCTTTTCTGCTATTTCGGGCACGGACATCTGTCCGCTTTCGCGTTCGTAATCGGCGGCGAAGCGTTCGAGGTAGCCGATGGCTACAGCCTCTTTGCCCATTTTCCGGTGGATACATTTGGATTCGCATTGCTTCTCCTGCGGGCATACACGGCCGCATACGGCAGGGAGGGCGCTGGTCTCTTTCAGTGTCTTGGCTGCTTCGAGGAATTCGCCGCGCTCGATGTTTTTAATGAAACGGGGGATGTCGATTCCGACCGGACAGCCGCTCATACATCCCGGATTGGCACAGTCCAGGCAACGCTGGGCTTCCACGAGGGCCTGTTCTTGGGTCAATCCCTGGTTCACCTCTTCTTTGCGGCTGTGCGAGCGGTATTCTGCATCCAGCTCGTTCATCTTGCAGCGTTCTATGTTCGAGCGGTCTTTGGCTTTGATGCTTTTGCGCAGCTCTTCGCGCCAGGGAGCATTACGGCTGTTTTCATCTTTGGCTTGAGTCGCTTCGCAGTGCTCTTCGAGTTTGTGCATCTCTTCACGTTCGATGCTTTTGAAAGCACCCATACGTTTCAGCATCTCGTCGAAGTCCACTTGATGCCCATCGAACTCCGGACCGTCTACACACACGAATTTTGTTTTACCGCCGATCGTAATACGGCAGGCACCGCACATGCCTGTACCGTCCACCATGATGGTGTTCAGCGATACATCTGTGGGGATTTCATATTTTTTAGTCAGCAGGCATACGAATTTCATCATGATGGCCGGTCCGATGGCAAAGCATTTGTTTACTTTTTCGCGTTTGATGACCTCTTCCACGCCTTCCGTAACGAGTCCTTTACGGCCGTAAGAGCCGTCGTCTGTCATGATAATCACTTCGTCCGAGCTTTCGCGCATCTCTTTTTCGAGGATAATCAGTTCCTTGGTTCGTCCTGCCAGAACGGTGATGACACGGTTTCCGGCAGCCTTGAGAGCCTGAACGATAGGCAGCATCGGAGCCACGCCCACGCCACCGCCGGCACAGACCACTGTTCCGAAGTTCTCGATGTGTGTGGCTTGCCCCAGTGGACCAACAACATCGGTGATATAATCACCTACATTGAGCTCACAGAGTCTGGTAGAAGAAAGTCCCACTTCTTGCACAACCAAAGTGATGGTTCCTTTTTTAACATCAGCGCCTGCAATAGTCAGTGGCATACGTTCGCCTTTTTCGCCTACGCGAACAATGACAAAATGCCCTGCTTTGCGGGATTTCGCTATTAGCGGAGCTTCTATCTCCAGTTTGAACACTTTCTCGGAAAAATGTTCTTTGTTAATGATTTTGTTCATTATCTAATTAATTTGTTGGATTTATTACGTAACTGCTATCAGAATGATATTTTGGCAAAGATACGGCTTATTTGGGAATAACAAAAGAAAAGCCGCCTTTTTGGGGCGGCTTCTTGTGTATCTGTGACCATTTCCTTTAATCGATAATCTCGAATCCGCAATAGGGAACCAGTGCTTTCGGTATCCGGATGCCTTCCGGTGTCTGGTTGTTTTCGAGCAGTGCGGCTACGATACGCGGCAGTGCCAGTGCAGATCCGTTCAGTGTGTGGCAAAGCTCTGTCTTCTTTTCGCCATTGCGATAACGGCATTTCAGACGGTTGGCCTGGTAGGTGTCGAAGTTGGAAACGGAACTTACTTCCAACCAGCGCTTCTGTGCTTCTGAATAGACTTCAAAGTCGAAGCAGAGGGCAGCGGTGAAGCTCATGTCTCCTCCGCAAAGACGGAGAATACGGTAGGGGAGTTCCAGTTTCTGCAACAGGCCTTCTACGTGGTCCAACATCTCTTTGTGCGACTGGCGGGAGTGTTCCGGCTTGTCGATGCGTACCAATTCCACTTTTGAGAATTCGTGCAGACGGTTCAGTCCGCGGACATCTTTACCGTAAGAGCCGGCTTCGCGGCGGAAGCACTGGGTATAAGCACAATTCTTGATCGGAAGTTGTTTCTCGTCCAAGATGACATCGCGGTAGATATTGGTTACCGGCACTTCAGCTGTCGGGATCAGATAAAGATCGTCCACTTCGCAGTGATACATCTGTCCTTCTTTGTCGGGCAGCTGTCCTGTTCCGTAGCCGGAAGCGGCGTTGACTACTGTCGGAGGCATGACTTCCGTATATCCGGATTTGCGTGCTTCATCGAGGAAGAAGTTGATGAGCGCACGTTGCAGCTGTGCTCCTTTACCTTTGTATACGGGAAAACCTGCTCCGGTGATTTTTACACCGAGATCAAAGTCTATCAGGTCATATTTCTTGGCCAGTTCCCAGTGGGGTAGGGCATCTTTGGGAAGTTCGGTTTCCATTCCTCCCATTTTTTCCACTACGTTGTCTTCTGCGCCTACACCTTCGGGCACGTCATCGTAAGGAACGTTGGGGATGGTGTACAGAAGGTTCTGAAGTTCGGTAGCGGCTTCAGTCATGGTTGCATCCAGAGCCTTGTTGGTCTCTTTCAGTTCGGCAACACGTGTGCGTGCAGATTCTGCTTCTTCTTTCTTGCCTTCTTTCATCAACTGGCCGATCGTTCTCGACAGCGAGTTTACCTCTGCCAGGTTTTTATCTAATTGATTCTGTGTGTTACGTCTCTTGTCATTCACTTCAATGACTTTGGCAATGGCTGCTGCTGCGTCTTTGAAATGTTTCTTTTCCAGACCACGGATTACCGCGTCGGTGTTTTCTGTAATTTGTTTAATCGTAAGCATACCAATACTTTTTTATGAACATTTCTCTTTGAGGGTACAAAGATAAATAAAAATACAGAGATGCGGCTCTTTAGTGTATAAAAAAGAAAGGAGATGCAATCACTTGGATTACATCTCCGTCTTCTGTATGGTTATGTCCGAAGCTTATGCTTCTGTTGCTTCAGCCGGGATGATAGATACGTATCTTCTATCTTCTCTGGTTACTTTGAAACTAACTGTTCCATCTACTAAAGCGAAAAGAGTGTGGTCCTTACCCATACCCATGTTTTCACCCGGGTGGAATTCAGTACCTCTTTGACGAACGATGATGTTACCTGCTTTGCAAGCTTCGCCACCAAATATCTTAACGCCTAATCTCTTGCTGTGTGATTCGCGGCCGTTCTTAGAACTACCGACACCTTTTTTATGAGCCATTTCTTTCTACTTTTTAATTGATTAAGCTACTACTTCTGTAATTGTTAACTCTGTAAACTGCTGACGGTGACCGTTCAGTTTTCTGTAACCTTTTCTTCTTTTCTTGTGGAAAACAAGTTCTTTGTCACCTTTTACTAGACTTGAAACGATCTGGCAAACAACTTTTGCACCTTCTACAGTAGGAACACCTACAGTGATGTTGCCATCTTTGTCTACCAAAAGAACTTTGTCGAATTCTACTGTTGCACCGTTTTCTGCATTCTGGATGTGGTGTACAAACAGTTTTTTGCCAGCTTCTGCTTTGAATTGCTGACCGTTAATTTCTACAATTGCGTACATCTTATATATATAATGTATAAGTTAGCTCCGTCGGGTGGTCTTTAATCACTTATAGAACACTTTGTTGAACCCGGTGCGGAATAATCGGGCACAAAAGTACTGTTTTTATTCTATTCATACAAATATTTCTTCTTTATTTTTTGATGATTGCTTGAAGAACAATTTTAGATGTTCAACGATTTGGCTCAATTCAATGTTACGTTTTACCTGGCGATTACCCTCCTGCCGAACTGATAAGAATCTCTTATAAGTTCGACTCTCTGCCCGGTATAGGAAATACATGACTGTCCTGTGTCATTACAAGATAATTGTTTTATGAATAATGCATACAAAATAATCAAATATGATAAAAATACATCTGACCAGAAAAGAGAATATGAATATTTCTGTTTTTGCCGAAAAAAAGTCTTCTACTGATATGTTTTTTAAATAGTTAATAAAATACAATATTCTTCTATAAAATACTAATACTCAGGTGTATGCTGAAAAAGTAGGGTTCACATAGGTTCAGGGTTCTCTCTTGAACCCTTCTTCCCGTGAGAAAAAAAGTGTTATATTTATTTAGTGTAAAAGAAAGAGAAATACAGCCACAAAATGATCATGTTGAAAACTTTCTTAATATATATAGTAGTAACAGCGCTATTTGTTATTTGGAGAAAATGATGTTCGTAAACAGATATATTTATTTAATATATTGATTATTAGTTTATTGGAATATTTACACCACGATAAAAGGGGTTCAAGAGTGAACCCTGAACCCATGAACCCTAAAGAATAAAACCGGACAGAATATATGTTGGATAAATGCACCTTATTCTTTTTCTTCAAGACGAAGTGTTACGACCACTAAAAACAAGAAAATAAGTTACATTCGGCTTGAAAAGGAAAGAACTTCGTATTCACATTCCGGGGAGTATTGTGTCTTTCGGGAAAAAGACTTAAGTCTTTCGAAAAAAGATATAGCATCTTTCAAAAAAATATGTAGCGTCTTTCAGAAAAAGATATAGTGTCTTTCAAAAAAAGATGCTACATCTTTTCCATAAGGCTTAAATATTTACGCTTTAGGAAAAGATGTAGCATGCTTTTACGCTTTGAAAAACAATTGATTATTTTACCGGCTCAACCGTATATCCCTGTTGCTTCAACAAGTTCAGGACTCCGTTTTCTCCGAGCAGATGTAAGGCACCCACAGCGACAAAGGTCGGCGCTGCTTTCATGATTTCCGGCAGGACTTTTACCCATTGTCGGTTTCGGTTGTCGATCATATTTGCTTTTTCCTGCGGACTCATGCTGCAAAGTTCTTCATCGGAGATTTTCTTCATGGCAGTCAGGTCTTGCGCCATGTAAGCCAAAGTGAGCTTTTGGGTCAATTCGATGTTTGCATCGATGTTGTTGATAAGACAGAGCAATGTCTCGGCCTGGCGCTTGAGCGAAGAACAGTTGTAGAGCAGGTTCAGTTGGAAATCCATTGTCTCCAGACCCTCTGCTTTTTTCCCTTTTTCCGTTGCTTGTGTCTGGAAGTAGGCATCCAGTTGCTCCTGCGGATTGAATCCGCCAACATGTTTCATATAAAGGATAACCATCAGATTATTGCTGAGAAAAGCCGGTTTGACTTTGGGCAGCATGGCAATGTCGAACATCAGGTTTTCTTTCGAACACTTGTTGATCAACTCGTATTCTTCATCGGTGAAGAGCGATTTGAAAGTTGTATCCGTTTCTGTGGTCATGTATTTCTGCATTAACGCAGCGGCTTTGGTCTGATCCTGCATCTCGCTCATTTTCAATTCACCGTATACCTGCCGGGTCTGGTCCAATGCAGCCTGTAGCCCTTGAATACTGTCTTTGATACTGAGTGAAGCAAGATGATGCGTTCCCATTATGTAAGAAGGCTCTGAGAGTCCGTTGCCGGATATTCTCCATAATAACTGTGCATTTGCACTGATTGCGACGCAAAATAAAAGGAGCGTTCCTAAATACTTTCTCATAGTGAATCGTTGTTTATGGGTTCTTCCACATTGACATCCATATCGGCATTGACATCGACATCTATATCAACGTCGACATTGAAATAGTCCTCGAGCTCTTTTTCGGCCGAGTTGTTTTCATTCCGTATATCACGGAGAATGATACCGTGCTCGAGCAGGGCGATACGCGGACATACATCTACCGTGTGATTCAGATTATGACTGGAAATGATGACCGTAGCATTGTGCTCTTCGTTGTACTTTTTCAGTAAATGCTTGATGACGGATTGTGAACTCGGATCAAGGAAGTTGAACGGCTCGTCCAGAATGAGCAGTTGCGGATAATGGAGCATTGCCGAGATAATACCGATTTTCTGCTTATTTCCCGCCGAGAAGTTACGGATTAGTTTTTTCTGTCCGGTCACCTCTCCGTTCATGAAGCGTTCGAAGGGCTTTAAACGTTCATCTACCTCTTCTTTTTTCAGACCATACATTTTACCGATGAAGTAGAAATATTCTTCCGGTGTCAGGTAGTCTATCAGAAATCCGTCGTCGATGAAAGCCCCTGTGAACTTTTTCCATTCCTCACTCTTGCTGACGTCTACATCATTGATCGTTACATTTCCCGCATCTGCCTTTAGCAAATCCAGCATCAGACGAAAGAGGGTGGTCTTGCCGGCACCGTTGTTACCTACCAGACCAAGCATGTCTCCCTGATTGATAATATAACTCTCGATATCTACAGCCCTTTTCTCGCCAAAGTTTTTTTGAAGTTTGTTGATGGTAATCATATTGATGATTGATGAATTAAGATTGATGATTGATGAGTTAGAGGATTTGTCATAATCCATAGACCCATTACTGCCTGCTGTCTCTGAACCCCTCCATGTTTTTGTAGCGGCGCTTCATGAACCGGTTGTATACATTCTTCAGCCAGATGCGTGAAGTGAGTATGAAACCCAGTCCGATAGCGAGCAATACCCATGAAGTAGTAGTCTCTCCCAACCAGATTTTGAGCAAGGCATAGAGCAGCAGCGGGATACCGAAAGTGGCGCCGCTGACCAGGCTCTGCAATCCTGTACCGGAGTTTTGACGGCCGGTGATTTTGGCATTCAGAGGTATCGTTTTGTTGTTGTAGACAGCGAGCTGGAACAGACAGAAGTAAATACAGCCGATGGTAAACACGGCCCATGAGATGGAAGTCAATACACTGATTTTCCCCATGACCATGGCCGGTATCGTCAATATGAGAGGAATGAGGATGCCGATGCTGTAGAGTATGTATTTGGCACGAAGCAGTGTATAGATAGACTCTTTGCGGCTCATGAGCCCGTCGATGTAATTGCCTTCGTAACTCATAATCTGCAACAGGAAGAGGATTCCGAAGATGGCGAAGTTGTAGACCGTAATGAAGTTCTTCATACCTGTGCCGTCATATACTTCGGTGAAGCTCAACAACAGGCTGAAGGCTACCACGACCAGAATACCCATTCGGAGCGAGTTCTTGCAGACTTTGTTGCGCAGCAGCATTTTCAGCTCCAAACGCATGTATTCGCCTACTTCTCCATATTTCTCGAAGAATTTGTATTCCGAGACACGGACTTTCGTGTCTTCCACCTTGTTCAGCTCTGCATACACCAAGCCTGCCATCAGCTTCCGGTTGATGAGCCACATGATCACGATTGCCGCTAACGTACCGATGAAAGCCAACGGATTTCCTTCGATGTATCCTTCACCCAGGTCGATGAAGAAGTTGGCAACGATGCTCTTGTCTTCAGGGATGAAAATGGCGGCGGCAATGCCTCCGTATACGATCAAAGGCAACAGTACCCACCAGATCCGTTCACTGATCAGTGTGCGGCACAGCAGGAACCAATAGTTATTGAAAACCATTAGCAACCAGATGCCGGCACAGTAGGTGAGGACTCCCCAAAGTCCGAAGAATTTCGAGACGGTAATGATGGCAAAAGGGGCGAACATGAAGAGCCAGATAAGGTTGTAGCTGCTCATTCCGGAGCGGATTAGCAGGAAATCGATGACTCTGTTCCGCCTGACCGGCATCAGGAGGTAAGGCTTTACCTCCTGTGTCGGAGTCTTTTGCAGCGGAAAGCGCAATATGAAATCGAGTGCAAGGACAAATACCAAGCCACTGTTCATAAGGTGGTATGGCTCCATGCTGTCCGTGTCGAGTGCAAAGGCGAAAGTGGTTCCGAAGAAGACCAGATACCCTGCCCAGAAAACCGCCATGGCATACATGGCGTATTTCCCGAACCGATTTTTGTCATACATCGGATGCCGTTTGGCAGCCAACTTACCGTGCTTGCGCAATTCGTTAAAAAGTATCATTTCTTTTCAGGGCTAACCATCGTAACTTCTACTTCATTTTTCTGCTTCAGCAAATCATCGGTAAATTTCCGGATATCTTTTGCCGTGATGCTGTTGACCATATTCTCATAGTCCTTTATCATATCCACTCCGGTGAAAAGATATTCGTCGATGCTGCCTAGCCAGAATCTGTTTTCTTTCAGGTCTTCGCTATGCTTCTTCAACATGTATTCTTTCACCTTTTTGAGATTGGCATCCGACGGGCCTGCTTTGGCAAGGTTCTCTGCTTCGGCAAAGATTATCTTCATCAGCTTGTCCTTCTTCTCGGGAGCCGTGTCGAAGATAATCTGCAGGAGTGCTGTCTCTTTCGGATATTTGGAAAGACTGCCGCCTACGTATACTCCGTATGTGCCGCCTTCTTCTTCGCGCACTTTTTCTGTGTACACCAGATCAAGAATCTGGCTGGTCATGCTCATCAGGATATTGTTCTTCTGGTTGTATTTGCATTTACCGTTGTAAACCACGAATACGGATGATTTGGGCGTTTCCTGCTGTTTGATGAACTCATTCTTGTAAGTACCTTTACGCATTTCCAGTTTGGTGTCTCTGAAGGTCTCTTTACGGTTGATGGCAGGGAGGGCACCCAGATATTCGGCAATGATGTCTTTGTCTTTTTCAATGTCGATGTTACCGACGAAAATGAATGTGAAATCGCTTGCATCTTTATAGCGGTCTTTGTACATCTCCATGAGCTTGTCATAGTCGATCTGGTCGATCATGTCGGACTTTATGCGGATGGCTCTCGGATGGTGCATGTAGATGGCAGCCTGTATGGAGTCGCCAAATGCCACATTCGGATTGAGCTCCTGATTCTGGAGGGCAGCTTTATTGCGGTTCTTGTAAGAAGCAAAAGCGTCATCGTCTCTGCGTGGAGCAGTGAAGGTGAGATAAGTGAGCTGCAACATTGTCTCAAGATCTTTGGGAGAGCAACTGCCGGTTACGTTTTCTGTCTTATCGCCGATGCCGTAGTTGACGGATGCTTTCTTTCCGGCTAAGACCTTCTCCAGCTCTACTGCGCTGAAATTGCCCAGACCACCAGTGCTGATGGCGTCGAGTGACTTGATGTTGATGATTTCCGAATCAGGGAACAGTGAACTGCCGCCCAGACTGGTACCTTTCATACGGATTTCGTCAGCTTTGAAATCGGTCTTTTTTAAGATGACTTTTACACCGTTGGACAGGGTCAACTCGGTGGTTCCGAAAACCGGATTTTCCTTTTCGGAGATGATCTTTCCGCCTTGTGGCTTCTCTGCCATCAACGGTTCATCGGATACTTTGTCTACGTATGCAGTCAGCTTCTCTGCTTTTACCTCTTTGAGCGTCTGCAATACAGCCTCTTTGGTAGGCATCTGTATGCCCTCTTTTTCCGGTCCGAAGATGGCGATTACCTGGTTGCTGTCTGTCACCAAAGCTTGCATCATCTGATTCAGTGCCGTTACCGGGATATTCGGAGCGATCTGATTGATGAAGGTATATTCGTTTTCAATGCCCGGAATCGGCTCTTTGTCAAGGAAGTGGCGAACGTATTCGTTTACATATTCTTCATTCTTACGTTTGTCGCGTTCGTTGTAAGCAGACTCCAGTCGGCGGAGGTATTCGGCACGGGCACGGTTGTATTCGGTTTCTGTAAAGCCGAACTGACGGGCGCGTTCCATTTCGCGCAGCAGGCTGGCGATGCCGTCTTCTACGGTGCCTTCCTTACAAACCACTATACCGGTGAATGCGTCTTTGGTTTTGGCTACAAAGAAGTCGCCGTCGAAGGTACCGGCATAGATGAACGGAGGATTGGCTGTCTGGGTCAATTCGCTCAGACGGGCGTTCAGCATGCTGCTGATAAGGTTGGTGGCATAGTCCTGTACCAGGTATCCCACATTGCCCTTTTGATCGTCGGGAGTAGCATCGTGTTTGTTGAAGACGAGCACTTGAATATGAGGCTGTTCCTTGTCCTGCTCGATAATGACGATGGGTTCTTTGTTGTCGTTTACCGGATAGTAGATGCGTTCGGCAGCATCGGGTTGTGCAGGGATGTCGGCAAACATTGTCTTGATTTTGGCTTCCACTGCATCCACATCGATATCACCTACGACAACGATGCCTTGCAGGTCGGGACGATACCACTTTTCGTAGTAATCTCTCAATGTCTGATATTTGAAGTTCATGACTACATCCATCGTACCGATCGGGAAACAGGTGGCGTATTTCGTGCCGGCAAACATCTGCGGGAGCATTTTTTCCTGCATACGTTGCATGGCGCTCATGCGGGTACGCCATTCTTCATTGATGACACCGCGTTCCTTATCTATCTCCTTGGGATCCAATGTCAGATCGTTAGACCAGTCATGGAGGATCAGAAGACAGGAATCAATCGCTCCCGGCATGGTAACGGGGACGTTCGAGATGTTATAAACAGTCTCGTCTACAGAAGTATAGGCGTTCAGGTTTTCACCGAATTTCACACCGATGTGTTCAAGATACTGCTTCAGGGCATCACCGGGGAAGTGAGTCGTTCCGTTGAAACACATGTGTTCCAAAAAGTGGGCAAGACCCCGTTGATTCTCCTCTTCCTGGATGGAACCTACTTTCTGTGCGATGTAGAAATCAGCCCGGTTTTCAGGAAGTGCATTTTTACGGATATAGTACGTTAGTCCATTGTCAAGTTGTCCGATACGTACATTCGGATCTACTGGAATGGGAGGTAATTGCTGGGCAAAGACCTGCTGGAAGCTACAGCATACAATTGCAGCTGCAACAAATAAACCATAAAGTAATTGTTTCATATAAAATGAATATTAATGAATATTTTGCATTATCTGTCGGGAGAAGGGTGGGATAAATCACAGGAGGCGGTAAAAATAGTGATTACTGATTACTGATGAGTGATGAATGATTGGTGATAAGTGATTGGTGATATTGCTAATCGCTAATCACTTATCACTATTTGTTAATCGCTAATTATCATTAGCTTATCATCATTTATCACTGTTTTATCGCCTCTCTGATTCTTACTAATTTAGTGAGCAGACCTTCTAACAGGTCGAGTTTCAGCATGTTGGCACCGTCACTCTTGGCTACCGCCGGATTCTCGTGTGTTTCGATGAACAGTCCGTCGGCACCCACTGCGATTCCGGCTTTGGCTATGGTTTCGATTAATTGTGGCATGCCGCCTGTTACTCCACTGGTCTGATTGGGCTGTTGCAGAGAGTGGGTTACATCCAGGATAACGGGGAATCCGAATGTCTGCATTTCGGGAATGCCGCGATAGTCGACCACCAGATCCTGATAGCCGAATGTGGTTCCGCGTTCGGTAAGCATCACTTCTTTGTTACCGGCTTCCAGCACTTTCTCGGCAGCAAACTGCATGGCCATGGGCGATAAGAATTGTCCTTTTTTTATATTCACCGCTTTTCCTGTTTTGGCAGCTGCAAGCAGGATGTCTGTCTGGCGGCAAAGGAAAGCGGGTATTTGCAACACATCTACATATTCGGCGGCCATGGTCGCTTCATCGGCAGAGTGGATGTCGGTAACGGTCGGAACACCGAAAGTATCATGTACTTTTCTTAAGATTTTAAGTGCCTTCTCATCGCCTATTCCCATAAAAGAATCGAGGCGGGAACGGTTGGCCTTACGGTAGGATCCTTTGAATATATAGGGTATCTTTAGAGTATCGGTGATCTTTGCCACTCGTTCGGCAATGCGCATTGCCATTTCTTCTCCCTCTATCACACAGGGGCCGGCAAGTAGGAAGAAATTGCCGGCTGGGTTGTTTTTTAATTGCTCTATCATAATAAATAATATGTAAATTTGTCTAAGATTCTCTGCAATTATTGCATCAGCCTATTGTTACACTGAATCATTATTATTGTCACATTATTATTGTCACATTATTATTGTCACATTATTATTGTCACATTGGCATATTGTCACCTTGAATAATAATTATCATTGTCACCTTGAACCATTATAATTGGCACATTGGCACATTGGCATATTGGCAATTGAATCATTATTAATCCGGTATGATTAATGTGATTTTTTCCGGCAGAATACCGATTTCCAAGGGAAAATGTTTGGGCAAGATTCGTCCGTCCAAATCGACTGCGGCATTCTGGGCGCGGAGTACTTTCACCTTTTTGGTACGGTAGCTTTTTACCACTTTATGGTTCAATATCCGTCCTTGAATCAGCATCCATAGTCCGGACATGGTTTGCAGAAGCTGTGGACGGTAGATTACAGACACATCCAGCCAGCCATTGTAGGGCACGGCACTGGGAGTCTGACCGTATCCGCAGGCGCTGCCCACGCATACCGTCATGATGCGTCCCCGGATATGTTCGTCGTTAATGCGGAGATGCATGCGATACAGATTCCGTTCGAAGAATAGCAGGAAGAAAGCCGCCAGATAGGATAGGTATTTTACTCCCCAGAAACGTTTGGTGCCATCGGTTACTTTTACGATACGTGCTCCAAAGCCAATATTGACGGCATTCAGGAAATAGCGGCGCTGGTGCTTTTCGCCATCATAGAAGCTGCAATATCCTACATCTATTTTTCTATGGCGATTGTTGATGATCCAGTCTACAGCTTGTTTATAGTCCATTCCGATGTCCCAGTACCGGGCAAAATCATTTCCGATACCGTTTGGAATGATTCCAATGGCAATGTCCTCTTTGTTTTCGGCATTGGAAAGCATGATTCCGTTGATGGCATCATTCAATGCGCCGTCGCCTCCCACTACAACAATGGTGGTATATCCATTGTTGGCAAGAATTCCGGCAAGCCGTTCTACCGAGCCAAAGCCTTCGGATTGCACATAGTCGTATGCCACACCCTTCCGGTCCATGTACTCTTTTATTTCCTTCCATCGTTTTTGTACTTTCCGTGTCCCGGCTTTGGGGTTATAGATTACCCCCCATTTTCCTGCTTCTACGCTCATTGCTCCTATTTGTTATTTTCTTATCACTTTCCGCTTCTCGCTGCTTCTCTGCAGAACTGCTCAGATTATAAGCGTTTTTTTTGACTTCTCTCTTTATGTATTTCTCTGTGACCTTTTTCTCTTTGTCTTTCAGATGCCAAAGATACTAAATCCCCTTGAGTTTCTGTTTTACGAAGGCTATCTTTTCTTCTGTCGGCAGCGTCGCGTCTACCCAGTTGATCGTAAATCCGCGCCGTTCCATTCCGCGAAACCACGTCATCTGCCTCTTGGCAAACTGGTGGATGGCTATCTCCAGTTGAGTGAACATCTCTTCATAGCTCAATTCTCCGATGACATACAGCGTCAGGTATTTGTATTCCAATCCGTAGTAGATCAGATCTTCGGCAGGAATTCCTTGTGCGAGCAATTGCCGTACCTCATCCACCATGCCTTCGTCAAGCCGCTGTTTCAGCCGTCTGGTTATTTTTTTCCTTCTCAATTCACGGTCGATATCCACACCGATGATGAGGCTGTTGAGCTTGGGAAACTCCCGTTCGGCTACCGGATTGGCGGCGTAGTACTCTTCTATTTCAATCGCTCTGATGGCTCTTTTCGCTGTATCTACATCTGTCGAATTATGCAGCGCCTTGTATTGACTCAGGATTACGGTCAGTTCATCCAGTGACTTATCTGCCAGTCTTGCCCTCAGCTCCGGATTTTCGGGTACCGGCATTAGCTTGTATCCTTTCAATACCGATTCCAAATACATTCCCGTTCCTCCACATAGAACAGGCAGGCAACCTTTTTGTTTGATTGTTTCATAGGCTTTCAGAAAATCACGCTGGTATTCGAAGACATTGTATTTGTAACCCGGGTCGGCAATGTCGATCAGGTGATAGGGGATCGGACGACCGTTGACGGTGTAGTCGGCAAGATCTTTGCCTGTTCCCAAGTCCATGCCCCGGTATATTTGCCGTGAGTCGGCACTGATGATTTCGGTATTCAGTTCCGATGCCAATGCAGCGGCGAAAGGGGTTTTCCCAGAAGCGGTGGGACCAAGAATGGCGATTAAATCATAGTCCGGCATAGTTTATTCTCCTTATTAGTAATAGATGTCGGCAAAGATAGAAAAAAGGCTGTGAAAAATAGAGTGGGAGAGGATAAAATCTTTCAGGATTTATGCATCCAGATCGATTGTATTTTTCTTCTGATTGCCAGAATGTTGATCACTGATACAATAGCAAACAGGAGGACACCTACACTGACAGCCGGCCATAGCGATCCGATTTCCAGTTGTGGAGACAACAGATAGAGCGCATCGGTATAGGAATGCCGGACCCAAGCGACCAGGCAGAGGGACAGTGCCAGTACAATGCTGTTCAGCACGAAAGTCAAGACCTGATAAGGGCGTGCCACGCGCGCAGGACTGTATCCGATTAATAACAGGTTTTCCAGCTTGGTCGTATTCTTTTGCAGCAGAAGGAAGATGCTTAACATCAGGATATAGAAAGAAAGTACACTGATAAAGAGCCCCACACCCAATACAATGCCAACAATGAGGCGGAGAAAATAAGTCGTTTTCCCTGCATCCAGTTTGCCGTCTTCCGTCTCATAGCCTTTTTGCTGGAAGTATTTGGCGATGGAAGCATCTACCGGGTTGCCGACCTCCACAATAAGACGTGCCGGCCGGGCTTCTTTCTCCGGTGCAAAGTTTTTATTGGCCCATGTCATGAAGGACTCCGGA
Organism: uncultured Bacteroides sp.; assembly: GCA_958477465.1. Lineage (GTDB taxonomy): Bacteria > Bacteroidota > Bacteroidia > Bacteroidales > Bacteroidaceae > Bacteroides. The sequence continues at coordinate 14,266 of CAUEFX010000045.1, read as the reverse complement.
ACCAATATTGTATTTAGCCGGTTGGAGAAGCCGACAATGTTGCCTTTGTATTGCTCTGTCTGTCCGTTGCCACGCAGAATGATATCCATTTGCACCAGGCTCATTACACCTTCCGACAGTTTGGGGAGACTCCGGCTTTGGGCAAAACCGAAGTTATACAGGTTTAGATAGTTGCGGGGGATAATGATAGGTATGCTACGCGACTCTTCGTCAAAATGCCATTTATCGAGTTTTACATCGACAAATTCATCGGGCACTGCTTCAAAGAACATATCAGTGGAGAGGCGGATACCGGCCTCCTGCATGCCGACTCCTGCCGACACCTTAAACTGAGAGGGGATAAAGACGCCTGTCTCTTTGGTGAAAGGCTGTTCCTTCAGCTCTTTTATCTCTTGCGGAGAGAAGGTGTTGCTTTTGCCGGCGAAAGCCCCCAACGTGCTGATTTTTTTACTGACGATGAGGTAATCCTTCTTCATAAAGGTATCCCCTTCGGTAAACAAGGGGATGATATCTTTATAAAACTGTATGCTGAGCAATACGATCACCATGCCGAAGAGGTTGGCAAAAAAGAAACCGACAAGTTGGCCGATGCTGATATGTTGGCGGAGAAGCTTCCAGATGAGTGTCATAATTGGATTGTATTACAGGCGTAAAATATGATTATAGGGCAATTCGATGTGTTTCCCGATGGAGGTAACGATGATTCCGGCTTCTTGTCTGCCTGCTTCTTCCAGGAGCAGGCTACTCATGATCCGGGCATTGCAATCGTCCAAATGACTGATCGGTTCGTCCAGAAAGATAAAGTCGAAAGGCTGGCAGAGCGCCCGGATAAAGGCGACCCGTTGCTGTTGCCCGAAAGAGAGCTTCCCGACCTTTGTATGAGCTTTGTCTGCAATCCCCATTGCATCGAAAAGGGCGAGAATCTCCTTTTTCTTCCTGTAACCGGTCAGGTTGTTTTTCAGTTGGATGTTTTCGAGTGCCGTCAGTTCGGTAAACAGGCGTAAATCCTGAAAAAGCATACTCAGGGAGTGTTTCCGGAGGTTGACCCATTGCTCCACCGGATAGGCTTTGATATTGGTTTCATCGAAATTAATGATCCCCTGGTAGTCGTTCCGGTAGCCGTAGATATAGCTGCATAGCGATGACTTGCCGGTTCCGGATGCTGCTTCTATCAGATACATCCCGCCCTTGTTGAATACGACATCTTTGTGCCAGATATCCGAGGCGATAGAATTACGTTCGGCAAACACTTGGGGTAGTGTTTGCCGCAGGTGGATACTTTTCATACCTTCAATATTACATGATATTACATGCCGGCAAACCTCTTGACGAAGTCTACGATTTGTTTCAATGAATTGGTGTCTTTGTTTTTCAGAATAAGAACTGCTTCACTTGTACCGTCGCTGACATTGCTCACTTCCAGATAATCGACACGTGACGCAAGATTATAGTAAGTCTGGTATTCCTCTCCTCCGAAGCTCGTCATCATTTTCACAATCGGAAGTTCGAGAATGGCATCCATGTTGATGACAAAGAAGAAGTTCTTACCTTTCATATCGGATGCATAAGCGGTATCTTTTATCGACTTATCGGCTGCTTTTCCGATGTTTTTGTACAATAATTCGTCATTGGTTGCATACATCCGGTTGTCTTTGAATCCGAAGAATACATTCATGTCTCTTGATTTGTACACATATTCATTTTCGCCCAGCTGCACGATGTCTTCCCCTCTTTTCAGGTTCAATGCTTTCTTGTTCTCATAGAGTGTTTTCAGTGCATTTCCGTTTTTTACATCTGCATACGCTACGAAAGCCGGGTCTTTCCCTAAAGTAATATTGATCAGGCCGGCAGAGATGTCACCGTTGAAAGAGGCGAACAGGGTCTTTATCTCTTCTGCTTTGGAGATGGATACCGTATTGCGGAACTCTTCGTTGTCCTGCAGTAAATTGTATAGTTCCTCCCCGTTGGCTCCTATGTTCATGAATGCGATTGTTGAGGCAGGGAAGTATTTCAGGAAAGTTGTATTCAGTTTCTGGGTAGCCTTTTCCTGCTTTTTCAGCATTGATCGAGTCTCCTCGTTTACTGTGTAATATTCAAATCGAAGAGCTATTTTCCCTTTCTCGAAATTGAGGTTGCCGAGGGCCATGATGTCTTGGGAGTCTGCCTTGATACCGGTCAGTCCCATACTTAATTGCCGGGCGTATACTTGCGGCAGTGCGGTCAATGATACCAGAAAGTTGACATCTCCTTTTTGTTTCTGCATCTCTTGGAAACCGGCATTGCCCGTGATGCTTTTTTCGGGAGTCTGTTTCAGCAGTTCACCGATGGCTTTCAGCGTATTTTCCATTTGCGGTCTTCTTCCTGCCTGTATCTGTACGAGCATTGCTGTTGTCTCGTTGAAAGCGAATATACCTTGGTTGGCTATCAGGGCATAGCTGTATCCGTCAGCCTCTTCTACGGGTTGGCAAATCTGCTCTTTTACCATGACATCCAGCGAAGCGCGCAGTTTCTCTATGTCGGTTGTTTTAGCAACCAGGGATATGCGTGGAAGAGAAGGAGAGGTGAAAGCATAAACTGGTGCGTCCACATCTATTCCCGATTCTTTCGGATTGTTCAATACTTTTTCCAGTTGCTGGAAAGTCACCGCTGTCATTCCACTTTTCAAGGCTTCTATCATTTTTTGTCTGGCAGCTTTGTTTTCTTTGTCTTTCAAGCCCGATTTGTCGGCGAGGGACTTCAGATTGATAGACGCTACGGAGGAGGCATCTGTCGGAATGGCGTTCGTGTATTCCGATTTTTGAGAACATGCGGCAATGAATACCATCAGCATTGCTGATACCAAAAGTCTGGAAATCATCTTCTTTACCATAATTATTTGTTTTAGAGTGAAAAGTTCTTAGTAATGGTTGATTGTAGTGGCCGGTTCTTACCGGTTGGCTCTCGGTGATAGTGATGAGTGATTGGCCATGGGGATAGCGCAGCTCACTTATCACTGTCTTATTGCTCGCTTTTATAGTCCGCTGTTTATGGTCATAGTAGCCACCAATGCCGCCGTTTCTGTCCGTAGCCGCGACTTGCCCAGACTGATGGGGCGGAATCCTTTTTCGATTGCTTTTTTAACCTCCTCTTCGCTGAAGTCTCCTTCCGGACCGATTAACACCAAAGCGTCCTTCCCCGGTTCCAGTATATCCTTCAACAGGGGTTTCTCGCCTTCATAGCAGTGGGCTATGAACTTCTGTCCCGGATAATCCCGGACTATGAATTTATCAAAATCCACCATTTCGTTCAATTTGGGCAAACGTGCTTTGAGAGATTGTTTGATGGCGGATACGAGTATTTTCTCGATACGTTCCGTCTTGATAACCTTCCGTTCGGAGAAGCGGCAATTGAGAAAGGTCAGTTCGTCGAAACCGATCTCGGTCGCTTTTTCGGCAAACCATTCGTTGCGGTCCATATTCTTGGTCGGTGCCATGGCGATGTGCAGATGCCCCGGCCATAGAGGAGCTTGCGGGATGGTTTCGAGCAGTTTTACCAAACAACGTTTATGGGTCGCAACAGTGATTTCTGCACGGTAGAAATTACCTTTCCCGTCCGTAAGGGTAATCTCGTCACCTATGCCGAGACGCAATACACGCGTGCAGTGCTGTGCCTCTTCTTCGGGAAGTTCCGGTTGGGTCTGTATGTCTGGGGTATAAAAAACGTGCATATTCTGATCTATGTTTTTCGGTTTATCTCATCACGCAAGTGGGCTGCCAATTCGTAGTTCTCATCTTTGATAGCCTGCTCTAATGCGTTCTTCAATGAAGTTATATTGATAGAATCATCGGTCTCGTCTTCCTTATCCGGATTCTCTACGGGGTGTTCGTCATCGTCATCCAAGTGGATATGCTCTCTTTCGAGGATGGACTCATAAATGTAAATCGGACAGTCGGAGCGCACAGCCAGTGCAATGGCATCCGAAGTACGGGAGTCGATACGGATAATTTCTTCCTCCTTCTGCAGATAAATGTACGAGTAGAAGACGCCTTCCTTTGCTTTGTAAATAAGGACTCTGAGCATTTTGGTCCCCAAAATATTCAGGCAAGTGTAGAATAAATCGTGCGTCAGCGGGCGTGGCGCCTTTATGCCTTTCAGGCAGATGGCGGTGGCTTGCGCTTCGGCAGGACCTATGATGATAGGCAATTGCCGTTTTCCGTCCACTTCTCCTAATACCAAGGCATAGGCACCTACCTGTGCCTGGCTGTTGGAGATGTTTAATACTTGTAATTCTATCTTTTTATCCATTGTTATTTCTTACTTAACTCTTCGGGCTGGTGCTTGTATCTGAAAACCAATGCAAACAAAATCCCGATGACTAATGCATAACCCGCAAAAATAAACCAGATCTCTGGCCAGTCGCGGCTGATCAGCATTCCATCTGCATAGACCGAGAAGGCATCCACTACCGCACCGCTGGCATAGCCTCCGATGATGGCTCCCAATCCGTTGGTCATCATGAAGAATAATCCCTGTGCGCTGGCTCTGATTTCCGGCTTGGCTTCTAATTCAACAAACAGAGAGCCCGAAATGTTGAAGAAATCAAATGCCATCCCGTAAACGATCATTGAAAGTATCAGCATCCATAATCCGGATCCAGGGTCACCGAATCCGAAAAGACCGAAACGGAATACCCATGCGAACATGCTGATGAGCATCACCCGCTTGATTCCGAAGTGTCTCAAAAAGAAGGGGATGGCAAGGATAAACAGGGTTTCGCTCATCTGTGAGATGGAGAGCAGGATGACGGAGTGTTTCACACCGAATGAATCGGCAAATTCGGGAATGGAGGCAAAACTGCCCAAGAAAAGGTCTCCGTAGCTGTTTGTGATTTGCAAAGCGGCTCCTAACAGCATGGAGAAAAAGAAGAAAACCGCCATTTTCTTGCGTTTGAACAGTACCAGTGCATCGAGACCGAAAGCGGAAAGCATACTTTTGTTTTCGCTTTTGGAAGGCAGACAGGCGGGAAGCGTAAAAGAGTAAAGCCCCAGAATAAGGGCTGCCGCGCCACCTACGTATAGCTGCGCACAGGAGGATTTGAATCCGGTCAGGTCTACCGCCCACATGGCACAGATGAAACCGATGGTACCCCATACGCGAATGGGCGGGAAGTCTTTGACGATATCACATTTATATTGCTCAAGAGCGTTGTACGAAACGGTGTTGGCCAATGACAAGGTTGGCATATATACCAGCAGGTTGAGCAGCATTGCCCAATACATGTGGCTGTAATCGGTGGCTGTGGAAGCATAGAGAAGGCAGGCCGCCCCCAAAAGGTGAAGAATACCGTACAGTCTTTCGGCATTTACCCACTTGTCGGCGATGATACCTGTCAGGCCCGGCATGATAAGCGAGGCGATACCCATGGTGGCAAAAATGGCACCGATCTGTCCGCCCTCAAAGTGCAGAACACCGCCCATATAGCCACCTAACGAAATTAACCACGATCCCCACACAAAGAACTGCAGGAAGTTCATAATAATCAATCGATACTTGATGCTCATATTGTTTTCATTTAGTTACAGGTTACGGGTAATAAGCTGCAATTTTGCCAGGTGGTATTACTGCACAATACGACTGCCGCTTGTAGCTCGTTACTACTCAATATAGCTGCAAATATAATGTTTTTCGTTGATTGCGCACCAAAAGTGTTGAGAAAAGAGCCTGTTGTAAGGGGAAAATAGGGAGGGGAGGTATATAAAAAAAAAGAAGGCTATCTATCCCAGACAGCCAATCTTTATTAACCTTAAATCTAATACCATGAAAAACACGGTGCAAAGATAAGTAGTTTTATGTTTTAGAACATAATGTTTTGCTATAAATCTGCGGTTTGTTAACTCTAATTAACTTTGTTAATTCCTTTATTATGTTAATAAGCCTTTATTCCACATATAAAACCAATCCTTTCAGGTATTCTCCTTCGGGGTGGTAAATGTTGACCGGGTGATCTGCCGGTTGTGTCAATTGGTGCAGGATACGTACACTGCGTCCCGACATGGCGGCAGCGGTAAACACGGCGGTACGGAAATTATCCTTGGTTACCACCTGCGAACAGGAGAAAGTAAACAGTATACCACCCGGTTTGATCTTTTCAAATGCCTTGGCATTTAATTTTCGATAACCCTGCAAGGCATTGCGCAGTGCGTCTTTGTGTTTTGCGAAAGCGGGCGGATCGAGGATGATCAGGTCGTATTGGTCGCCCATCCGGTCAAGGTACTTGAAGGCATCTTCTGCGTAGGCTTCATGACGGGGGTCGCCGGGGAAATTCAACTCGACATTTTTGTTGGTCAGATCGATTGCTTTGGATGAACTGTCTACGGAATGGACGAGTTTGGCACCGCCGCGCATGGCATAAAACGAGAAACCTCCGGTGTAGCAGAACATATTCAGTACCGAACGGCCCTTGGCATAACGCTCCAACAGAGCCCGGTTCTCACGTTGGTCGACAAAAAAACCGGTTTTCTGTCCTCTCAACCAGTCTACATGAAACTGCAAGCCGTATTCGCGGGCGATGTTATCGGTACTTCCGCCTTTCAGAAAACCGTTTTCCGGGAAAAGGTCGGCTTTGAACGGCAGGGTTGTTTCTGACTTATAATAAATGTTTTCTATTTTGTCGCCCATCACCTCGGACAAGGCTTCGGCAATGGTCATCCGGTCGACGTGCATGCCGGCAGAGTGGGCCTGCATGACCGCTGTCTTGGCGTATATGTCGATTACCAGGCCGGGCAGATTGTCTCCTTCGCCGTGCACCAGACGATAGGTGTCATTGGTGGGGTTGGTGGCAATTCCGATGCTCTTGCGCATGTCGTAGGCTATTGCTAACTTCCGTTTCCAGAAGTCGTAATCGATAGGCTCTTGTTTGAAAGAGAGCACACGCACTGCGATACTTCCTATCTGAAAATGCCCTTCGGCTATAAATTCTTTCTTAGAGGTGTATATTTCTACAACTTCACCCTCTTCCGGCTCTCCGTCAAAACGGGCGATGGCACCGGAAAAAATCCAGGGGTGAAAACGTTTTAATGACTCTTCTTTACCGGGTTTTAAGTATACTTTATACATTGTGGATTATTATGATTTATGAATGATGACTTATGAAAAAAAAGAGAAAGCTATCGGGTCTGTGATTCGTCTCCGGTGGTTGCTGCGGCTTCTTCTATCTCAAAATCGCCGGTGCGTTTCAGCTCCTGCAGCCGGTTGTAGATGTTCAGACAAGCCCATGCGTCTGTTGCCGCATACTGTTTCTGGGCGTCCGTCAGTACATCTGCCTCCCAGTTGGATAAGCGTTGCGATTTGGAAATCTTTTCCTGAAACAGGATGCCGTATATCTTTTGCAGACTTTTGTCCTGAATACCGAAAGGACGTACGAATTCCTGTAGCTCTATGCAGCCCTGCTGGTTGAACGGTGCGCGTTTGTGCAACATGGTGAAATCGTCACGGAGCGATAATCCCACCTTGATTACTTCCGGGTTTTCCAACAGTCCTATTAACGATTGTGTGAGTCCTGTCATGTTTAAACGAAACAGGAAGCAACATTCGTTTGACGAGATTTGCAGCAACGCCACCTTATGGGATTGCCCTTTGGTGAACGACGGGCGGGTTTCGCTGTCGATTCCCAAGATCTGTTGCGCCTGCAGATAGGCCACTGCCTTATCGGCCTCCCTTTCGCTTTGGATTACATGTATCGGCCCTTCAAAGACGACTTTCGGCAGTTCTTTTATCTCTTCTTTACTTATTGTTCTTTTTATAACCATTTTCTTTTCTTATTCATTGTCGTGGCAATGACAGCCATGGTCGTGACAGTGGCAATCGTCCTCTCCGCAATGACACTCTTCGTCATCGCAATGGCAATGGTCATTGTCTGATTCATATTCATCTTCCTCTTCAGTCTCCTCTTCTTCGTCCGGTTCCTGATTATACTTCACGTCGTGAAGTGCACGGAGGGTGTTTACCAGTTTCTGTCCCCATAACAGCCCGAAGTTTTCTTGGCAGATGGCGAGAGAGTCGTTCATCGTTTCGTTCAGTCCGAGCTGGAATACGAAGATAAAATCGCGGATATCCTGATAGATATCGGCAAGATCTTCCGAAATGTTTTTCTTGATCGGCTGGTCGCTATATGCCATGTCCGGTAAAAAAACTTCGAGATAGTCGTCTTTCTCAGCCAGGATGTCCGACAGGTTTATGCGTAAAACTTCGTACATCTCTTCTGTCACATAAGTTTCCGGCGCTTCATCACCTATCGTTTCGCACTTGGGGAGCATGGATGCTTTGAGGTAGAGCAATGGAAGTATTTTTAAGGTGGTGTCTACAAAATCCTTGCGTTTCATGCCCTCGGCACGTTCCAGAAAAGCATAGAATTCAGCAGCCACCGTAACGAATTCTATTACATTTTTATCGAATATAGTCTGACTTTCTTTCTTCATATCTGCTTAATTTGAAACGCAAAGGTAAGAAAAAGGATTGAAAGAGAGCGGGGATTAGTAATAAAACAATCTAAAGCTGCTCAAAGACGTACGGTACGATATGGCGGAAGACGGGCTTGGGGTATCGATGTATGGGCGGGGGAGAATTGGAAACGGTCGATAACTTTAAAGGTAACAGTTAGGTGGAAAATTGTTTTTTTACTACTTTTGCGTCTCTAATATAATATAAAGGTAAAAGAATACTCATGGCAAAAAAGAAATCGGAAAAAGAAAAAGATACGGAATCTAAAGAACTTTCCATTAATAAGTTTACAGCGTTTTTGAAGAACGAGACAATTCATTTTGTCATCGGGCTGGTGCTGGTGATATTCTCTGTTTATCTGTTGTTGGCTTTCTCTTCTTTCTTCTTTACAGGGGCAGCCGACCAGAGCATTATCGACAGTGGAAATCCGCATGATTTATCGGCGGTGAACAATCATGTGAAGAACTATGCCGGTTCGCGCGGTGCCCAACTGGCCAGTTACCTGATTAACGACTGCTTCGGCATCTCGTCGTTTTTTATTCTTGTTTTTCTGGCGATGGCAGGGCTGAAGCTGATGCGTGTGCGGATTGTCCGGCTGTGGAAGTGGTTCATCGGTTGCTCGTTGCTGCTCGTATGGTTTTCCGTATTTTTAGGTTTTGCCTTTATGGATACTTATCAGGATTCGTTTATTTATCTGGGAGGCCGGCATGGATATAATGTTGCCAATTGGCTGACTTCTCAGGTAGGGCAACCGGGCGTGTGGCTGATCTTGTTCGTGACAGCCGTCTGCTTCTTGATTTATGTCAGTGCACGTACGGTGATATGGCTGCGCAAACTCTTTTCTCTGAGTTTCCTTAAACGTACTAAAAAAGAAGAGCCGGAGACGGAAGATGACAAACCGGCCTCTGCCGACCAGCAGCCGAAACCGGAATTTGTCAATCCGAAACCTCATGAAGTAGAGTTTTCCATGGACAGGACTTACCGGCAGACGCCTGCGCAAGAGACAAAGGCGGAAGAACCGGATGTGCGTGAACCGGAATTTGTGGTGCCGGAGAATACGGACCGGGAACAGCCGGCGGAAGAGAAGGTGACAATGACATTCGAACCGACGGTTTCGGAACCATTGCCGGCAGCGGATAAACCGGTGGATAAAGAACCGGATTTTGAAGTGGAGGTTGCTGACGATGATGAGGATGAGAACTATCGCGGCAAAGAGACGGAACCCTATAACCCGAAGCTCGACCTTGAGAATTACCGCTTTCCTACCATCGACCTGATGAAGCATTATGAGAATAATGAACCTACCATCAATATGGAAGAGCAGAATGCTAACAAGGATAAGATTATCAATACACTGCGTAGCTTTGGCATTGAGATCAGCACGATCAAGGCGACGGTAGGACCCACGGTGACACTGTATGAAATTACTCCCGAACAGGGAGTGCGTATTTCCAAGATACGCGGTCTGGAGGATGATATTGCCCTCAGCCTTTCTGCATTGGGTATCCGTATTATCGCCCCGATTCCGGGGAAGGGGACAATCGGTATTGAAGTTCCGAATTCCAATCCGAAGATCGTTTCGGGACAAAGCATTATCGGCAGTAAGAAATTCCAGGAATCGACGTATGATCTGCCGATTGCATTTGGTAAGACGATTACGAATGAGGTGTTTATGGTCGATCTCTGCAAAATGCCCCACATACTTGTGGCCGGTGCTACCGGACAGGGTAAGTCTGTCGGTCTGAACGCAATCATCACTTCACTGCTTTATAAGAAGCATCCTGCCGAACTGAAATTCGTTCTGGTCGATCCGAAGAAAGTGGAATTCAGTATTTATTCGGTGATAGAGAACCATTTCCTTGCCAAATTGCCTGACGGTGGGGATGCCATCATTACAGATGTGACCAAGGTTGTGCAGACGCTGAACTCTGTCTGTGTGGAGATGGATACCCGCTATGACTTGCTGAAAATGGCGCATGTGCGTAATATAAAGGAATATAACGAGAAATTCGTCAACCGTCGCCTGAATCCGGAAAAGGGACACAAGTTTATGCCGTATATCGTCGTGGTGATCGATGAGTTCGGTGACCTGATTATGACAGCCGGTAAGGAGATCGAATTGCCGATTGCCCGTATTGCCCAGTTGGCCCGTGCAGTGGGTATCCACATGATTATCGCTACCCAGCGTCCGACGACAAACATTATAACAGGTACGATTAAGGCGAACTTCCCGGCGCGTGTTGCTTTCCGTGTATCGGCTATGATGGACTCGCGTACCATTCTCGACCGTCCGGGAGCCAACCAGTTGATAGGCCGGGGAGATATGCTGTTCCTGCAGGGGGCCGATCCGGTTCGTGTGCAATGTGCGTTTATCGATACACCGGAGGTGGAAGAGATAACGAAGTTTATTGCGAAGCAGCAGGGCTATCCCACTGCCTTCTTCCTGCCCGAGTATGTCAGTGAAGATGGCGGCAGTGATCTGGGTGATGTGGATATGGGACGCCTCGATCCGCTGTTTGAAGAAGCCGCCCGGCTGATTGTCATTCATCAGCAAGGGTCTACTTCGCTGATACAACGTAAGTTCTCTATCGGTTACAACCGTGCCGGCCGTATCATGGACCAATTGGAAAAGGCGGGAATCGTAGGTCCTACGCAGGGAAGCAAGGCGCGCGAAGTGCTGTGTATCGATGAAAATGACCTGGAAATGAGATTGAACAATTTACAATAAATAAGCGTTAATACGACAAATGGGAAAATACATTTTTAGCATTTTGATGGCTCTATTGACTTTGCCTGTGTTTGCTCAGAAACAAGCGCAGGCAAAACTCATGTTGGACAAGACGGCTGCTGCTTTTGAGAAGGCCGGTGGCGTACAAGCCGACTTTACCGTAGAGGCTTTTAACAAGGGAGGTTCGCTGGGCAAGGCTGCCGGAACCATAAAGCTGAAAGGGGAGAAGTTCTTCCTGAAAACATCTGAAACGGTTTCTTGGTTTGACGGGAAAACCCAATGGAGCTATTTGACGCAAAATGATGAGGTGAATGTCAGTACGCCTACGGAAGAAGAACTGCAGGGTATGAACCCCTACGCGTTGCTTTACCTTTATAAGAAAGGTTTTGATTATAAACTGGGAGCCGAGAAGAATTTCAGAGGGATGCCTGTCTGTGAGATTATTCTTACTGCAACAGACCGGAGACAGGACTTGTCGCGTATTGTGCTCTATGTCAAGAAAGGAGTTTGCGAACCGGTCTTTATAGCTGTAGAACAGCGGGATGGCAGCCGGAGCGAGATCACAATCAATCAGTATCGGACGGGGTTAAAGCTGGCAGACTCTGTGTTTGTGTTCGATAAGAAACAATATCCTACTGCCGAAATCATCGATTTGAGATAAACGGCCGGTCTCCGGTCTTGAATATTTTCAGCTTTGAACAGCAAATTGTAAAATAACAGATAGAACGATGGAAAAAGAAAAAGTGAAATGCCTGATCATTGGTTCGGGCCCTGCCGGATATACGGCAGCGATATATGCAGGACGTGCCAATTTATCTCCTGTACTTTATGAAGGACTTCAGCCCGGTGGACAGCTGACTACAACTACGGATGTCGAGAACTTCCCCGGATACCCCGAGGGGGTCAGCGGACCGCAATTGATGGAGGACTTGCGTGCGCAGGCGGAGCGTTTTGGGGCGGATATCCGTTTCGGTATTGCCACCGCCTCTGATTTGAGTAAGGCTCCTTATAAAATTACGATTGACGGGGAAAAGGAGATAGAGACGGATGCATTGATTATTGCAACCGGAGCTACTGCCAAATACCTGGGATTGGACGATGAAAAGAAATATGCCGGGATGGGTGTGAGCGCTTGTGCTACCTGCGACGGTTTCTTCTACCGGAAGAAGGTGGTTGCCGTTGTCGGTGGCGGTGATACGGCTTGTGAGGAAGCCATATATCTGGCAGGATTGGCTTCAAAGGTGTATCTGGTAGTTCGTAAACCTTATCTGCGGGCATCGAAAATTATGCAGGAACGTGTACGGAATCATGAAAAGATAGAGGTGTTGTTTGAGCATAATGTAACCGGGCTTTTCGGTGAAAACGGTGTAGAAGGGATGAGCCTCGTGAAACGTTGGGGAGAACCGGATGAAGAGCGCTATACCTTGCCTATCGACGGTCTCTTCCTGGCTATCGGACATAAGCCGAATTCTGATATCTTTAAGCCATATCTGGATACGGATGAGGTGGGGTATATCCAGACGATACCCGACAGACCTTGTACGAAGATACCGGGCGTTTTTGTGGCCGGAGATGTGGCCGATCCGCATTACCGTCAGGCGATAACGGCTGCCGGAAGCGGTTGCAAGGCTGCTATCGAGGCAGAACGCTATTTGTCGGAAAAAGGACTTCTTTAATCTGAATTCGAACTGTGGTGCGTCAAGGCACCCGGAACATAGAAACCACCCCTGTTGCAGATGTCTGTAGCAGGGGTGGTTTGGTTAGAAGAGAATTGTGGCATTCTCTTCTTAGGTTTATGTAATTGAGATAAAAGAATTATCCTATTTTGCTGATTTTCTTCAGCTTCTCTTCATCAATGATTTTAATTTTCCTTCCGTCGATCGTGATAAGACGTTCGGTTGCAAAGTTTGATAATGTACGGATGGCATTGGAGGTTGTCATGTTGGAGAGATTGGCCAGGTCTTCCCGCGAGAGGTATATACTTAAGGTGGATCCGTCCTCTTCCAGACCATAGCTCTCTTTCAGAAACAGGAGGGATTCTGCCAGTCTGCCCCGGATATGTTTTTGGGTCAGGTTTACTGTCCGTTCGTCTGCTATTCCCAAGTCGATGGAGAGCTGGCGGATAAAGAACATTGCCAAGTCATTGTTTTGAGTAACTAAAGTCATGATAGCGCTCATCGGGACCAATCCGATAAGAGAGGGCTCGAAGGCTGCTGCGGCAGTTACAAAATCTTCTTTGGCAAAGAAAGCGCGGTAAGCAAAATATTCGGTCGGCTTTATCATACGTATGATCTGACTACGCCCCCCGACTCCTTCCTTGTATATTTTTACTTTTCCACTGAGGAGGCACATCAGGTGTGTCGGTGTTTCGCCTTCACAATAAATAATTTCGTTCTTCTTATAATTTTGTAGAGTAAAATTATTCGCAAGAAACTCTCTTTGCTCGTTGTTCAAAGGAGCCCACATATCAGAAAGTTTCTCCGCAATATTTATATCTGACAAGTTTATCTTTACCATGAGTGCTGCAAAACTGTGTTATAAAGCACAAATGTAGAAAGAAAAAATGAGAAAAAGAATAAAATGGAAAAAAGATTGCACAGAAAGCACGGCTCTTTCCAAAAAGCTTCTAATGTACGGCAAGAGTAATAGAGCTATTTGCTCCGTTCATTTCTTTATCGTATTTTACGGAATTGAATATAGACAAAAGTTGTAATAAATACGGATAGACTGACATATTTCTCTAATATCTTGATTATTGCTAACGTGCACTTTGATTAAAATGCGGCAAATAGAGAAAAAACTGCATAAAAGAATGTATAATATGCACTTTTTCATGCATATTTTCTTCTAAAAGAGGATGAATATGCACTTTTTTCCAACAAATTTGCCTGCGTTTCTCCGGGAGAAAGCTTCAGTTTCTCGTAGAGGAACGACTCGTTCCTCTACGAGGAACTATAAGAATCTCTACGGGAAAAATAATTTTCTCTCCAAAAGTTTACTTTTTACGGGTCAGTCCGAAAACCCTGTGGGTATGTTATGTTAAAATGCGAAAGTGAACTA
>CAUEFX010000044.1 GCA_958477465.1 uncultured Bacteroides sp. | reverse complement strand
AGTCACACGAGTTCCACAGAGTTTCTTTTTATTCGATGATGAGACGTGTATGACCGCGAATTGCCTCCCGATAATAAGACTCCGTGAAACTCTGTGTCACTCTGTGGTGAAATCTTTTTTCTTTTATATGTAATGTATCTTTTTGACTATTCTTTTGTTCTTATTGAACACTTTTCTTCTTGTTTTCTCTTTTTTTATAAGATTGATTTTTGTACTTTTGGCGAAAATCTAATTGAAGCACTAGATATTATAATATAAATTTCTAAATAGTCCGTGAATATGGAAAACAAAATTCAAGAGTTGACCGATAAGATTTATCATGAAGGCGTAGAAAAAGGTAACGCAGAAGCCCAACGTCTTATCGCAAATGCTCAGGAAGAAGCGAAAAAAATTATAGAGGATGCTCATAAGGAAGCTGAATCAATTATCGCTGCCTCTCGTAAGTCTGCCGATGAAATGGCAGAGAATACTAAATCGGAGTTAAAATTGTTTGCAGGTCAGGCTGTCAACGCTTTGAAATCGGAGATTGCTACCATGGTGACCGACAAGATAGTGACGGCACCCGTGAAGGAATTTGCGCAGAACAAAGATTTCCTGAATGCTTTTATCGTAGCCTTGGCTTCTAAATGGAGCGTAGATGAACCGATCGTTATCTCGACTGCAGATGCGGAGTCTTTGAAAAAATACTTTGCTGCCAATGCGAAAGCTCTGTTGGATAAAGGTGTAAAGATAGAACAGGTGAATGGTATTAAAACGCTGTTCTCCGTTTCTCCGGCAGACGGTTCGTATAAAGTGAACTTCGGAGAAGAAGAATTTATGAACTACTTCAAAGAATTCTTGCGTCCTCAGTTGGTAGAAATGCTATTCTAAAGAGAACCATTATGAGTAAATACTATTACTTGGTAGCCGGTTTGCCCGAACTTACTCTTGAGGATAGCAAACTGAGTTATACAGTAGCCGATTTTAAAACAGAAATATATCCCGGTCTTTCTTCTTCAGACCAGAAGCTGATAGATCTGTTCTATCTGAAATTTGATAATGCCAATGTCTTGAAGTTACTGAAAGACAAAGATGCAGCTATCGATTTACGTGGAAATTTCTCCGCAACAGAACTGAACGAATACATCGCTACTATTAAAGAAGGCGGTGAAGTCAGCGCTAAAGAATTTCCTTCTTACCTATCCGTTTTTATTTCCGATTATTTCAATACACCGGCCGAAAGTACGATGCTTCACGAAGATCATCTGGCAGCCCTGTATTATGAGTATGCCATGAAATGCGGAAATAAGTTTGTCTCTTCCTGGTTTGAGTTTAATCTGACAATAAACAATATTCTGATTGCATTTTCCGCTCGTAAATACAAATGGGATGTTGCGCAGAATGTGGTAGGCAATACGGAAGTGTGCGAAGCATTGCGTACATCCGGAGCTCGCGATTTCGGACTTTCCGGTGAAGTGGATTGTTTGGAGCAATTGATGAAAATCAGCGAAATAACCGAACTGGTGGAACGTGAGAAGAAACTCGATTCGTTGCGTTGGAACTGGATGGAAGAAGCGACGTTCTTCGATTACTTTACGATAGAGCGTATTTTTGTATTCCTGCTACAACTCGAGATGATTGAGCGTTGGATAGCGTTGGATAAAGAGAAAGGAAATCAACTCTTCCGGAGCATTATTGATGCGTTGAAAGATGAAGTGCAGATTCCAGCAGAATTCAGATAAAATAAATAACTAAAATTATATGGCAACAAAAGGAACTGTTAGTGGCGTTATTGCCAATATGGTGACCCTCGTCGTTGACGGACCGGTATCTCAGAATGAGATTTGTTATATCTCTACCGGTGGAGATAAGTTGATGGCGGAGGTGATTAAGGTAGTAGGTTCGCATGTATATGTCCAGGTGTTCGAAAGCACCCGTGGACTGAAAGTGGGAGCGGAAGCCGAATTCACAGGACACATGCTTGAGGTGACTCTGGGTCCGGGCATGTTATCAAAAAACTACGACGGTCTGCAAAACGACCTCGACAAAATGGATGGTGTTTTCCTTAAGAGAGGACAATATACATATCCGTTGGATAAAGAAAAGAAGTGGCATTTTGTGCCATTGGCAAAGGCCGGCGACAAAGTAGGAGCTTCGGCATGGCTGGGACAGGTAGACGAAAACTTCCAGCCGCTGAAAATTATGGCGCCTTTTACATTGAAAGGAACCTGTACGGTGAAGTCTGTTGCTGCCGAAGGGGATTATAAGATTGAAGATACCATTGCCGTACTTACCGATGAAGAAGGCAAGGATATAGCAGTCAATATGATTCAGAAATGGCCGGTGAAGCGTGCGATGACCAATTATAAAGAAAAACCCCGTCCTTTTAAATTGTTGGAGACCGGAGTTCGTGTCATCGATACGGTGAATCCGATTGTAGAGGGTGGAACGGGCTTTATCCCCGGTCCTTTCGGTACGGGTAAGACGGTGTTGCAGCATGCCATCTCTAAACAGGCGGAAGCGGATATCGTAATTATCGCTGCCTGTGGCGAGCGTGCCAATGAGGTTGTGGAAATCTTTACCGAATTCCCCGAACTGGTAGACCCGCATACAGGCCGCAAGCTGATGGAGCGTACTATTATTATTGCAAATACTTCGAACATGCCGGTGGCTGCCCGTGAGGCATCCGTATACACAGCGATGACCATTGCCGAATACTACCGTGCGATGGGATTGAAGATTCTGTTGATGGCCGACTCTACTTCCCGATGGGCGCAGGCATTGCGTGAAATGTCCAACCGTATGGAGGAGTTGCCCGGACCGGATGCGTTCCCGATGGACTTGTCTTCTATCATCTCCAATTTCTACGGTCGTGCCGGTTATGTGAAGTTGGATAATGGAGCTTCGGGTTCTATTACTTTCATTGGTACGGTGTCTCCGGCCGGAGGTAACTTGAAAGAGCCCGTTACCGAGAATACCAAGAAAGTGGCCCGTTGTTTTTATGCACTCGAGCAGGATCGTGCCGATAAGAAGCGTTATCCGGCAGTGAATCCGATTGATTCTTATTCCAAATACATCGAATATCCGGAGTTTGAAGCATATATTTCCGAGCATATCAACGGTGAATGGATCGGGAAGGTAAATGAAATCAAGACCCGTTTGCAGCGTGGTAAGGAAATTGCTGAGCAGATCAACATTCTTGGTGATGACGGTGTACCTGTAGAATATCACGTTACTTTCTGGAAATCGGAGTTGATAGACTTCGTGATTCTTCAGCAGGATGCTTTCGACGAGATAGATGCCGTGACTCCGATGGAGCGTCAGGAAGCTATCTTGAATATGGTAATCGACATCTGTCACACCGAATTCGAATTTGAAAACTTCAATGAAGTAATGGATTATTTCAAGAAGATGATTAACATCTGCAAGCAGATGAACTACTCCAAATTCAAGTCGGAACAGTACGAAGACTTCCGGAAACAGTTGAAAGAACTGATTGATGAAAGAAGTGTTAAATAGTAAATCGTAAATAGCTAAATAGTAAATAGATGGCAACAAAAGCATTTCAAAAGATATATACCAAGATTACTCAGATTACGAAAGCTACCTGTTCGCTGAAAGCGACGGGAGTGGGGTATGACGAGTTGGCCACCGTGAATGGCAAACTGGCCCAGGTGGTAAAAATTGCCGGTGATGAAGTGACGTTGCAGGTGTTCGAAGGTACCGAAGGTATCCCGACCAATGCGGAAGTCGTATTCCTGGGCAAATCGCCTACGATCAAAGTTAGCGAGCAGCTTGCCGGACGTTTCTTCAATGCGTTTGGCGACCCTATCGATGGGGGACCGGAAATTGAAGGACAGGAGGTGGAAATCGGTGGTCCGTCTGTAAATCCGGTTCGCCGTAAGCAACCGTCGGAACTTATTGCAACGGGTATTGCCGGTATCGACCTGAACAATACATTGGTATCCGGACAGAAGATTCCGTTCTTTGCCGACCCCGACCAGCCTTTTAACCAGGTAATGGCAAACGTTGCCTTGCGTGCCGAAACGGATAAGATTATCCTTGGCGGTATGGGTATGACGAACGATGACTACCTGTATTTCAAGAATGTATTCTCCAATGCCGGTGCGCTCGACCGTATCGTCAGTTTCATGAATACGACGGAGAACCCTCCGGTAGAACGTCTGTTGATTCCCGATATGGCATTGACTGCCGCTGAATATTTTGCCGTGGAGCACAATGAGAAGGTATTGGTATTGCTTACCGATATGACCTCTTATGCCGATGCTTTGGCAATCGTGTCCAACCGTATGGATCAGATTCCGTCGAAGGATTCTATGCCCGGTTCGCTTTATTCGGATTTGGCGAAGATCTACGAAAAGGCGGTGCAGTTCCCATCCGGCGGTTCTATCACGATTATTGCCGTGACTACTTTGTCCGGCGGTGATATCACGCATGCTGTGCCCGATAATACGGGATATATCACTGAAGGTCAGTTGTTCTTGCGTCGTGACAGTGACATCGGTAAGGTTATTGTCGACCCGTTCCGTTCTCTGTCCCGCTTGAAACAGTTGGTAACCGGTAAGAAGACGCGTAAGGACCATCCGCAGGTGATGAATGCCGCCGTACGTCTGTATGCCGATGCCGCCAATGCCAAGACGAAGTTGGAAAACGGTTTCGACCTGACTAATTATGACGAACGTACATTGGCTTTTGCAAAAGATTATTCCAACCAGTTGCTTGCTATCGATGTAAATCTCGATACCACCGAAATGCTGGATGTAGCCTGGGGCTTGTTCGGTAAGTATTTCCGTCCGGAAGAGGTGAATATAAAGAAAGAACTGGTAGAGCAGTATTGGCCGAAATAAAGATATTTGCGATTAGGCGATTTGCCATTTACGGTTGAAAGTTGTCAATTGTAAATGGTCGGGAAAAGTAAATTCAACCGCCTGTTTGTAAATCGATAAATTAAAATAAATGAGATGGCTATAAAATTTCAATATAATAAGACGTCCCTTCAGTTATTGGAGAAGCAGCTGAAAGTGCGGGTACGTACTCTGCCTATTATAAAAAACAAGGAGAGTGCCCTGCGCATGGAGGTGAAGCGCTGCAAGACGGAAGCGACCGATTTGGAAGAAAGGCTGGAGAGACAAATCCAGGCTTATGAAGCCATGTTCGCACTTTGGAATGAGTTTGATGCCTCATTGATAAAGGTAAATGATGTTCATCTTGGCGTGAAGAAGATTGCCGGTGTACGGGTGCCCTTACTCGAAAATGTAGATTTTGAGATACGGCCGTACAGTATGTTTAACGCTCCCAAGTGGTATGCCGACGGGTTGTATCTGTTGAAGCAGCTTGCGCAAACGGCTATCGAAAGGGAGTTTATACTCGCCAAACTGAACTTGTTGGAACATGCAAGGAAAAAGACCACTCAGAAGGTGAACCTTTTTGAGAAGGTACAGATACCCGGATATCAGGATGCGCTGCGAAAGATCAAACGATTCATGGAGGATGAGGAGAACTTATCCAAGTCATCGCAGAAGATTCTGAAATCCCAGCAGGAAAGAAGGAAGGAGGTAGAGGCATGATTACAAAAATGAAGAAACTCACGTTCCTGGTTTATCATAAGGAGTACGAGGATTTTCTGAATAGTCTTCGCGAGCTTGGGGTGGTGCACATTGTTGAAAAACAGCAGGGTGCAGCCGAAAATGCCGAGTTGCAGGACAGCATTCGTCTTTCGTCACGTCTGGCGGCTGCCATAAAGTTGCTTCAGAATGTGAAGCTCGATAAGAATACGGTAGTTGCCAAAGAGGGGGGGACTCCTCAACGGGGTGCACAAGTGCTGGATGAGATCGATGCGTTACAGGCTGAAAAGAGTAAACTGACCCAACAGCTGCAGGGCTATGCGAAAGAGCGGGATGCCTTGGCAGCATGGGGCGACTTCGAGCCGGAGAGTGTCCGCCGGTTGAATGAGGTCGGTTATACGGTAGGCTTTTATACCTGTTCGGAGGGGAATTATAAAGAAGAGTGGGAAACGGAATACAACGCAATGGTAATCAGCCGTATCTCTTCAAAAGTATTCTTTATAACCGTAACGAAAGACGGGGTAGAAGTCGATCTGGATGTAGAGCAGGCCAAGTTGCCGGCTTACTCGCTCACTCGGGTGAATCAGCTTTATGCAGAAACGGAACAGGCCATTGCCGAAAATGAAAGAAAGCTCGCTCTGCTGGCCCAAAAGGATATTCCTTCCTTGAAGGAGATGGAGAGAAACCTGCAGAATAATATCGAGTTCTCGAAAGTCGTGCTGAGCACGGAGCAGGTTGCCGGTGAGAAACTGATGCTGCTTGAAGGCTGGGTGCCTGCCCGTAACAAGATAGAGATTGAGGCTTTCCTCGATTCGTCTCATGTCTATTACGAACTTTCCGACCCTGTGCCGGGAGACAACGTGCCGATCGAGCTGAATAATAAGGGATTCTTCTCTTGGTTCGAGCCGATTTGCAAGCTCTATATGCTGCCGAAGTATAACGAATTGGACTTGACTCCGTTCTTTGCCCCGTTCTTTATGGTTTTCTTCGGGCTTTGCCTCGGTGATTCGGGATATGGATTATTCCTGTTTGTGGGGGCTACGGCATATCGTCTGATAGCTAAGAAGCTGACAGCTTCTACCAAGTCGATCATCTCACTGATTCAGGTACTGGCAGCTTCCACTTTCTTCTGCGGATTGCTCACGGGGACTTTCTTCGGAGCCAATATCTACGACTTGGATTGGCCGGTTGTGCAGAAGTTGAAGCATGCGGTGTTCATGGATAATAACGATATGTTCCAGCTTTCATTGATACTGGGAGTGATACAGATCATGTTCGGTATGGTACTGAAAGCGGTGAACCAGACGATACAGTTCGGCTTTAAATACGCTGTCGCAACGATCGGATGGATTATCCTGCTGTTGTCTATGGGTGTTTCGGCTTTGCTTCCGGAGGTATTGCCGATGGGCGGTACAGTGCATTTGGTAATACTTGCTATTGCCGGTGTGATGATATTCCTTTTCAATACTCCCGGAAAGAATATATTCCTGAATATCGGACTCGGTTTGTGGGATTCCTACAACATGGTTACCGGTTTGCTGGGAGATGTGCTTTCGTATGTCCGTCTGTTCGCTCTCGGACTTTCGGGAGGAATTCTGGCAGGAGTATTCAATAGTCTTGCCACCGGAATGAGTCCTGATAATGCCGTTCTGGGTCCGATTGTGATGGTACTGATCTTTGTGATCGGCCATGCTATCAATATGTTTATGAATGTACTCGGTGCGATGGTTCACCCCATGCGTCTGACATTTGTGGAATTCTTCAAGAATTCCGGATACGAAGGTGGCGGCAAGGAGTACAAACCTTTTAAGAAATAATAGAGAAACAAGAAAATAAAATTAAACAATAAAAACAGAATAAAATTATGGAAATGAATTTGTTTATTGCCTACATTGGCATCGCGGTAATGGTTGGTTTGTCGGGTATCGGTAGCGCATACGGGGTAACTATTGCAGGTAACGCTGCCATCGGCGCATTGAAAAAGAATGATGGTGCATTCGGTAACTTCCTTGTATTGACGGCTCTTCCGGGTACACAGGGTCTGTATGGCTTTGCCGGTTACTTTATGTTCCAGACAATTTTCGGTATTCTGACTCCTCAGATCACAGCTATCCAGGCTTCTGCCGTATTGGGTGCAGGTATTGCGTTGGGATTGGTTGCATTGTTCTCGGCTATCCGTCAGGGACAAGTTTGTGCCAATGGTATTGCTGCCATCGGTCAAGGTCACAACGTGTTCAGCAATACGTTGATTCTTGCCGTATTCCCGGAACTTTATGCAATCGTAGCTTTGGCTGCTACCTTCTTGATTGGTAGTGCCTTGGCATAATCCGAACGTATATAAGACATAAAAAATAAGGTGTGTCAGAACACCTGAAACATAGGAATCACTCCTGCCGCAGATGTTTGTTGCAGGGGTGATTTTTTTGTAGGTATATCCGGTATGAGCTAACTTTATTTTTTTGAGGAATGTTTAATCTCCGATCGGTTATTAGAGACCAATCTTCAAAGTGTAAGCATTTTCTGTTCCTATTGTGCTATATTAGCGATTTCCACTTTATTATTGCCGGCATGATAATCATTGGCAAGCAAAAAGATAGCGTCTTTTTGCTGATAACCGGTTGGAATTAATTCATGAAATGGAATGAAACGACTGTTAAAAGAGGATTTGCAAACGTTTGTGCCCCCTTGCCGATTCACATTTTCCATATAAACCATTATTTTTCAATAAATAATGCGTATTTTTGCAGGCGCTAAATAAAAAGAGTTCTAAACAATTATATGGTAAAAGATTTATTAACCCCCGATTATATCTTCGAATCCAGTTGGGAGGTGTGTAATAAGGTAGGAGGAATCTACACAGTTCTGTCCACAAGGGCGAACACATTACAGACTGCTTTTCGTGATAAATTGTTCTTTATTGGTCCGGATGTGTGGCAAGGCAAGGATAATCCTTTGTTTATAGAGTCCGATAATCTTTGTGCGGCATGGAAGTTGCACGCATGTGAAAAAGATAATCTTTCTGTCCGTGTAGGACGTTGGAATGTTCCGGGCAATCCCATCGTGATATTAGTAGACTTTCAGCCGTTCTTTGCAAAAAAGAATGAAATATATACAGAAATGTGGAATCGTTTTCAAGTAGATTCGCTGCATGCGTACGGCGACTATGACGAAGCATCGATGTTCTCGTATGCTGCCGGCAAGGTAGTGGAAAGTTTCTACCGCTACAATCTGACGGAGAACGATAAAGTAATTTATCAGGCACATGAATGGATGACCGGATTGGGAGCGCTTTATCTGCAGACGGCTGTTCCGGAAATAGCGACCATCTTTACCACTCATGCTACGTCCATCGGGCGTTCCATTGCCGGAAACAACAAACCGCTTTATGATTATCTGTTTGCTTACAACGGCGATCAGATGGCCGAAGAACTGAATATGCAGTCTAAACACTCCATAGAGAAGCAGACGGCTCACTATGTGGACTGTTTTACGACGGTAAGTGAAATAACCAATAACGAATGCAAAGAGCTGCTCGATAAAGCAGCCGACGTGGTGCTGATGAATGGTTTCGAGGATGATTTCGTTCCTAAAGGAAGTACATTTGCCGGCAAACGTAAACGTGCCCGTTCGACTATGCTGAATGTTGCCAATAAATTATTGGGAACAAACTTGGGTGACGATACGTTAATCATCGGAACCAGTGGCCGTTATGAGTTTAAGAATAAAGGAATAGATGTATTCTTGGAATCTTTGAACCGTTTGTGTCGGGATAAGAATCTGAAGAGAGAAGTATTGGCTTTTGTCAATGTGCCCGGTTGGGTGGGTGAGCCACGTGAAGATCTGCAGGTGCGTCTGAAGAGCAAAGACAAGTTCGATACTCCGTTGGAAGTGCCTTTTATCACGCATTGGCTGCATAATATGACGCATGACCAGGTACTCGATATGTTGAAGTATCTTGGAATGGGCAATCGCCGGGAGGATAAGGTGAAAGTGATTTTCGTTCCCTGCTATCTGAACGGTAAGGATGGGATTTTGAATAAGGAGTATTATGATCTGCTGTTGGGACAGGATCTCAGCGTTTATCCGTCTTATTATGAACCTTGGGGATATACCCCTTTGGAGAGTGTGGCTTTCCGCGTGCCTACCATTACTACTGATCTTGCCGGCTTCGGTCTTTGGGTGAAGAGTTTGAAAAAGCAGAATAATGGCATTGAGGATGGGGTGGAAGTATTGCACCGTTCGGATTATAACTATTCCGAGGTGGCCGACGGCATCAAGGATACCGTATCGTTGTTTTCCACGAAAACAGAAAGTGAAGTAAAGGAAATCCGCAAACGTGCCGGCGAAATCGCAGAAAAGGCGTTGTGGAAACACTTTATTAAATATTATTATGAGGCTTATGATATTGCTTTACGCAATGCAATGAAACGTCAGCTGAATTAAATTATTTATCAAATAAATAAATGATAACATTATGAAAGTTAAGGTTAGTAATGTGAACACTCCGAACTGGAAAGAAGTGACTGTAAAGTCACGTGTTCCGGCGGAATTGGAAAAGTTGTCAGAGATAGCACGCAACATTTGGTGGTCCTGGAACTATGAAGCAACTGAATTATTCAGAGACTTGGATCCGGCTTTGTGGAAAGAAGTAGGGCAGAACCCTGTGCTTCTTCTGGAACGTATGAGTTATGAGACGCTGGAAGCTTTGTCTAAAGATAAAGTCATCCTGAAGCGTATGAATGATGTTTATACTAAGTTCAGAGACTATATGGATGTGACACCGGACTCGACTCGTCCCTCTGTGGCTTATTTCAGCATGGAGTATGGTTTGACAAGCGTACTTAAAATATATTCCGGTGGTCTGGGTGTACTTGCCGGCGACTATCTGAAAGAGGCTTCTGACAGTAATGTGGATCTTTGCGCAGTAGGATTCCTCTATCGTTATGGTTACTTTACACAGTCTTTGTCTATGGACGGGCAACAGATTGCCAACTACGAAGCGCAGAACTTCGGTCAGTTGCCTATCGACCGTGTGCTTGATGCCGATGGTAAGCAGCTGGTAGTGGATGTTCCTTACATGAACTACTTTGTACATGCTAATGTATGGCGTGTGAATGTAGGCCGTATCTCTTTGTATCTGTTGGATACGGATAATGAAATGAACAGCGAATTCGACCGTCCTATTACTTATCAGCTATACGGCGGCGATTGGGAAAACCGTCTGAAACAGGAAATTCTGTTGGGTATCGGTGGTATCCTGACTCTGAAAGCATTGGGCATCAAGAAAGATGTTTATCATTGTAATGAAGGACATGCTGCATTGATCAATGTTCAGCGTATCTGCGACTATGTGGCTACCGGTCTTACTTTCGACCAGGCCATCGAGTTGGTTCGCGCTTCATCTCTTTATACGGTTCATACTCCGGTTCCTGCCGGACACGACTATTTCGACGAAGGTCTTTTCGGCAAGTATATGGGAGGATATCCTGCTATGATGGGTATCACTTGGGACGATCTGATGGATCTCGGACGTAATAATCCGGGTGATAAGGGCGAACGCTTCTGTATGTCTGTTTTCGCCTGCAATACTTCTCAGGAAGTAAACGGTGTGAGCTGGTTGCACGGAAAGGTTTCTCAGGAAATGTTCTCTTCTATCTGGAAAGGCTATTTCCCGGAAGAGAGTCATGTGGGTTATGTAACCAATGGTGTTCACTTCCCTACATGGAGTGCCACAGAATGGAAACAGCTGTACGCGAAGTATTTCAATGAGAATTTCTTGTACGACCAGTCTAATCCGAAAATTTGGGAAGCTATCTATAATGTAGCTGATGAGGAGATCTGGAAGACCCGTATGACCATGAAGAACAAACTGGTGGATTACATCCGCAAACAGTTCCGTGAAACATGGTTGAAGAATCAAGGGGATCCTTCACGCATTGTGTCTCTGATGGATAAGATCAATCCGAATGCATTGCTGATCGGTTTCGGCCGTCGTTTTGCTACATACAAACGTGCTCACTTGCTGTTCACCGATCTGGATCGTCTGGCAAAGATTGTGAACAATCCCGATTATCCGGTACAGTTCCTGTTCACCGGAAAAGCTCACCCGCATGATGGTGCAGGACAAGGTTTGATAAAGAAAATTATCGAAATCTCCCGTCGTCCGGAATTTTTGGGTAAGATTATTTTCCTTGAAAACTATGATATGCAGTTGGCACGTCGTCTGGTATCCGGTGTTGATATCTGGTTGAATACGCCGACCCGTCCGCTCGAGGCATCCGGTACATCGGGTGAGAAGGCGTTGATGAATGGTGTACTTAACTTCTCCGTACTCGACGGATGGTGGCTGGAAGGCTATCGTGAAGGTGCCGGATGGGCATTGACCGAAAAACGCACTTACCAGAATCAAGAACATCAGGATCAGTTGGATGCTGCTACTATCTATAGCATTCTTGAGACGGAAATTCTGCCGTTGTTCTATGCACGCAACAAGAAAGGATTCTCTGAAGGTTGGGTGAAGACAATCAAGAATTCTATTGCGCAGATTGCACCTCATTACACAATGAAGCGTCAGCTCGATGATTACTACAGCAAGTTCTACACCAAAGAGGCCAAACGTTTCCACATGTTGTCTGCCAATGACAATGCCAAGGCAAAAGAGATTGCAGCATGGAAGGAAGAAGTGGTTGAGAAGTGGGATTCAATCGAGGTGGTATCTTGTGAGAAGACAGAAGAGCTCGTGAAAGGCAGCATCGAAAGCGGAAAAGAATACACGATTACTTACGTTATCGATGAGAAAGGTTTGAACGATGCAATAGGACTTGAATTGGTGACTACTTATACAACGGCTGACGGTAAACAACACGTTTATTCTGTAGAACCGTTCAATGTTATCAAGAAAGAGGGTGATCTGTACACATTCCAGGCTAAACACAGCATGTCTAATGCAGGAAGCTTCAAGGTATCTTACCGTATGTTCCCGAAGAACCCGGATCTGCCTCACCGTCAGGATTTCTGCTATGTACGTTGGTTTGTATAATCGGTACTGCCGATAAAACATCATAAAGAAAACAGCCCTTGCAATTTCGTTATTGCAAGGGCTGATTTCTTTTTATGATATTCTCTTAAGGAGGATCGTTTGATCGGGACAGCCGTTCATATTCAACAAACAGAGTCCTTTATGATTTCTTTTATGAGGCTGTTTGAATTTCCCTCTTAAACTGTTTGAATTTCTTTCTTAAAAGTATTATCCGTTTATTTTGGGGTCTATTTAAACAGATCTTAAAAATAGGTTTTTATTTCTTCAGTGCTTCAGCAATCTTTGTCTGCAGCTCTTCTCCGTGTAAACCGCGGGCAATGATTGTACCTTCACCGTCGATCAGCATTGTGTGAGGAATACTGTTTACGGCATACAACTGTGCGCCTTCACAGTTCCAGTATTTCAAATCGGACATCTGCGGCCATGTCATGTTCAGGGCTTTGATAGCCTCTTTCCAGGAATCGGCATTCTGATCGAGTGATACACCTACGATTTCGAAGTTATTGCCTTTGTATTTAGCATAAGCTTCTACTAAGTTCGGCATTTCGCGACGGCAAGGACCGCACCAGCTTGCCCAGAAATCTACGAGGACAACTTTTCCTTTTCCTACATAATCCGACAATTTGACGGATTTTCCGTCGGGAGTCTGCATTTCGAAATCAATGAACTTCTGTCCGACAGCTGTTTTCTTTTGCTTTTCCACCATCTCTTTGATTTTTACGATGGCAGCATCGTTCTGGAATTGAGCCGGAATCTGTTGCAATAAAGCATCGTTTTCTGCTGTTTCCATGCTGTAATAGTTCATCTTGAACAGGTGAACACCTACCGGGTTAGTGATATTTTTTTCAATACCTTCTTTGTATACCTCTCCCAGTTCTTTCTGTAGGCTTTCGAGTGTTTTCATGTTTTCAGCTCTCTGCTCTTCGGTCATGTCGGCATTTCCCATGGATTCGTAAATGGGTTTTGCCTTTTGGTTGATGGCATTGATCTTGTTGCGTATTTCCTGGTAAGCGTCGTTGTTGGCAGTACCGGTTGCCGAATCATTGTTTTTAGTCAGGGCGATATTGATTTTGCCGTTCTCAAGGAAGAAGTCCATAAGCAGCGCATCATTTCCTGTGCCGGATGTTACATAGCGGTTCACGGCAGAATCCTGCACGCCTTCGAATGTAAATGTACCGTTCTTTATAATGGCAGTATCCAGTTTGCTGAGTTGCCTGCCTACTACTTCCTGTAAAAATACAGTGTCACCGTCGGCGGCTCCCTCTACTGTACCGGTAATGACATAGCCCGGTTTGTTTCCGCTGCATGCCATCATACTTAAAGCGGCGGCGGCAACGAACAAATAAGTTAACTTTTTCATGCTTTTGTAAAATTAATGAATAAATATTTATGCAAAGATAGACTATTTTTCAATCTTTCGGAGGAAAACTCTGTTATATTAGATTAACACGTAGGAGGGAATCACAGAAATGTGTACCTTTGCACCCCAAATTAGTATGAATATGCAAGAAAACAATTACATTATCGAAGTAAACAGTGTATCGAAGTTTTTCGGCGATAAGACTGCTTTGGATAATGTGACCTTAAATGTAAAGAAGGGAGAATTCGTGACGATTCTCGGCCCTTCGGGTTGTGGCAAGACCACGTTGTTGCGCCTTATTGCCGGCTTTCAGACGGCTTCGGAAGGTGAAATCAGAATATCGGGAAAGGAAATAACGCAAACGCCTCCCCATAAGCGTCCGGTGAATACGGTTTTTCAGAAATACGCCCTTTTCCCGCATCTGAATGTATATGATAATATCGCTTTCGGTTTGAAGTTGAAAAAGACACCGAAGCCGGTCATTGAAAAGAAAGTGAAGGCTGCCTTGAAGATGGTAGGCATGACGGATTATGAATATCGTGATGTCGATTCCCTCTCCGGCGGACAACAGCAACGGGTAGCCATTGCCCGTGCCATTGTCAATGAGCCCGAAGTTCTGTTGCTCGACGAACCGTTGGCTGCGCTCGATCTCAAAATGCGTAAGGATATGCAGATGGAGCTGAAAGAGATGCACAAGAGCCTGGGCATTACATTTGTATATGTAACCCACGATTAGGAAGAGGCTCTGACGCTGAGTGATACCATTGTGGTGATGAGCGAGGGGCGGATTCAGCAGATAGGTACGCCGATTGATATATACAACGAGCCTATCAATTCGTTTGTTGCCGATTTTATCGGTGAGAGTAACATACTGAACGGTATCATGATTAAAGACAAACTGGTGCGTTTTTGCGGAACGGAGTTCGAATGTGTGGACGAAGGTTTTGGCGAAAACATGCCGGTAGACGTGGTGATTCGTCCGGAAGACCTGTATATCTTTCCTGTATCCGATATGGCACAGCTGACAGGTGTGGTGCAATCTTCCATATTCAAGGGGGTGCACTATGAGATGACGGTGCTTTGCAACGGTTATGAGTTTCTGGTGCAGGATTATCATTGCTTTGAGGTGGGAGCCGAGGTAGGGTTGCTTGTGAAGCCCTTTGACATCCATATTATGAAGAAAGAACGCGTGTGCAACACCTTCGAGGGCAAGCTGACGGACGAGACTCATGTAGAGTTTTTGGGGTGCAGCTTCGAGTGTACACCAGTGACGGATATAACGCCCGGTACCGAAGTCCGTGTAGAGGTAGATTTCGACAAGATTGTCCTTCAGGACAACGAAGAAGACGGTACACTGACCGGTGAAGTGAAATTCATCCTTTATAAAGGCGATCACTACCACCTGACTGTATGGTCGGATTGGGACGAGAATGTGTTTGTGGATACGAATGATGTCTGGGACGATGGCGACCGCGTAGGTATTACTGTTCCTCCCGATGTGATCCGGATAATTAAAAAATAAAAAAACGAAATTCAGAGGTGAATAAGTTATCAGTCTTTTTTTCATCACGTAAGAGTTGGACGCTTCCTTACATTATCTTTTCGGCGATATTTGTCGTCATTCCGTTGCTCCTTATTGTGGTTTACGCATTTACGGATGACAACGGACATCTTACTTTGGAGAACTTTGAAAAGTTCTTTACTCATCATGAAGCAATCAATACCTTTGTATATTCCATCGGAATAGCGATTATTACGACGCTTGTATGTATCTTGTTAGGATATCCCGCCGCATGGATCTTGAGCAATGCAAAGTTGAATCGCTCTAAAGCATTGGTAGTGCTGTTTATCCTGCCCATGTGGGTTAATATTCTGGTGCGTACGCTGGCCACCGTTGCCCTTTTCGATTTCTTCCGTATGCCGTTGGGAGAGGGGGCGTTGATATTCGGCATGGTGTACAACTTCATTCCTTTTATGATCTATCCCATCTACAATACACTGCAAAAGATGGATCACAGTTACATAGAGGCAGCACAGGATTTGGGAGCCAATCCGTTGCAGGTGTTCCTGAAAGCGGTATTGCCGTTGTCGATGCCGGGAGTAATGAGCGGTATCATGATGGTGTTTATGCCCACTATCTCCACTTTCGCCATTGCCGAGTTGCTGACCATGAACAATATCAAACTTTTCGGTACCACCATTCAGGAGAATATCAATAATAGCATGTGGAATTACGGTGCGGCCTTATCGCTCATCATGCTGCTGCTGATTGCGGCCACTTCATTGTTCAGCACCGATGACAAGGATCATTCAAACGAAGGAGGGGGATTATGGTAAAGAGGATTTTCGCCCAGGTCTATTTGTGGATATTGCTGTTGTTGCTCTATTCGCCCATCGTGATTATTGTGATTTATTCATTTACCGAAGCCAAGGTACTGGGAAACTGGACGGGTTTCTCAACCAAACTCTACTCTTCGCTGTTTACCACAGGAACGCATCATTCGTTGATGAATGCGCTGATAAATACGGTGACCATTGCGCTGATTGCCGCTACTGTGTCTACTTTGTTGGGAAGCATTGCTGCTATCGGCATTTTTAACCTGAAGAGCCGTGCCCGTAAAACCATTGGTTTTGTAAACAGCATTCCCATATTGAACGGTGATATCATTACCGGTATTTCACTGTTCCTGCTGTTTGTCTCTCTGGGCATCTCTCAAGGATATACCACGGTAGTGTTGGCACACATCACATTTTGTACGCCCTATGTGGTGCTCAGTGTGCTTCCGCGTCTTAAGCAGATGAACCCGAATCTCTATGAGGCGGCTCTCGATTTGGGAGCTACTCCCATGCAGGCTTTGCGCAAGGTGATTTTTCCGGAAATCCGTCCGGGGATGATCAGCGGATTCATGCTGGCACTGACGCTTTCCATCGATGATTTTGCAGTAACAGTATTTACCATCGGCAATGAAGGGTTGGAAACCCTTTCCACCTATATCTATGCCGATGCCCGAAAGGGTGGACTGACGCCCGAGTTGCGTCCTCTTTCCACCATTATCTTTGTAGTGGTGCTGGCTTTACTCATTGTCATCAATCGTCGTTCAAGCAAAAAATAATGTGCCAATATGCCAATGCTAATGTGTTAATGTGCCAATATGCCAATGTACCAATATGCTAACGTGTCAAATTACCGATTGACTACGCTGCAATTGGATGTAATTTGAATAGATAATATCATGCCGCAAGGAAATTGGCACATTGGCACATTAAATAATTATTAATGTTATGAGAAAAATTCTATCTATACTTGTTTTAGGAATCTTTCTTGCCGGTTGTTACAATACCGGTGAGCCTCGTCAGAATGTATTGAAGATATATAATTGGGCTGATTACATCGGTGAGGGTGTTTTGGAGGATTTTCAGGCTTATTACAAAGAACAAACCGGAGAAGATATCCGCATTGTTTATCAAACATTCGATATCAACGAAATCATGCTTACCAAGATAGAAAAAGGACATGAGGATTTTGATGTGGTTTGTCCTTCGGAATACATTATCGAACGTATGTTGAAAAAGGATTTATTGTTGCCCATCGATACAGTTTTTGCTCATTCGCCCGATTATATGAATAATGTGGCGCCTTATATCCGTGAGCAGATTGATAAACTCAGCCAGCCGGGACGTCCTGCCAATCATTATGCCGTGTGCTACATGTGGGGGACAGCAGGAATTCTTTATAACAAGGCTTTCGTTACGGAGCAGGATGTAGATACTTGGGGATGCCTTTGGGATAAGAAGTTTGCCGGTAAAATTCTGATGAAAGATGCCTATCGCGATGCATACGGTACGGCGATCATCTACTCTCATGCCAAAGAACTGGCCGAAGGAAAGGTGACCGTAGAGCAGTTGATGAACGATTATTCTCCTCAGGCAATGGCCATTGTGGAGAAGTATCTGAAAGCGATGAAACCGAATATTGCCGGGTGGGAAGCTGATTTCGGCAAGGAGATGATGACTAAAAACAAGGCTTGGATAAATATGACCTGGAGTGGGGATGCCATGTGGGCTATCGAAGAAGCCGATGCAGTGGGAGTAGACCTCGACTATATAGTGCCTGAAGAGGGTAGTAATATCTGGTATGACGGTTGGGTGATTCCGAAGTATGCCCGTAATCCGCAGGCAGCCAGCTATTTTATCAATTTTATGTGCCGCCCCGATATTGCTATTCGCAATATGGAAACCTGCGGCTATGTGAGTGCCATCGCCTCTCCCGAAATAATGGAGGAAAAGATCGATACGACATTGACTTATTATTCCGATCTCAGCTATTTCTTCGGGCCGGATGCCGATAGTATTCAGATAAACCACATTCAATATCCGGACCGTAGTGTGGTGGAGCGTTGCGCCATGATTCGCGATTTTGGTGACAAGACGAAAGATGTACTCGAGATATGGTCGCGTATCAAAGGAGATAATCTCGGTGTGGGGATCACGATACTTATTTTTGTGGTGGTCGGTGCAATGAGCGGTTGGATGATTTATAAACGTGTGCAGCGTTATCAGCGTAACAAACAGCAGAGACGGCGCAGCCGCAGACGACGGAGACAGAATCATTGACGAGCCGGGCTTTTGGTGTGTCAATGCTTTTTTTATTGATGTCCATTGCAGCATTTCCCTCATACGAGCGTCTAATAGATAAAGCCGGATGCCGTATGAGGATTTTTTTATATACTATTCTATCTCTATTCTGTTTCACCTCGGTAACGGCACAGGAAGTCCCGTTCGAAGGGTTTCATCTGGATGATTTGATTTCAATCCCCGGCGAGCGAAAGCCGGGGATTGTCAATCATCCTGTTTCTGTATTATCCTGTTCTTCGGAAATGGGAATGGATATACATGACCGGTTTTTATTTTCTGTTTCTGAACTCTATTGACTGTCAATTGAAGTCCGTTAACCGTCAATTGAAATCCGTTTGTCATCCGTTTCTGTCTTTTTTTCATTTATTTTTAAAGAATTTGCTGATTTCTTTTCTCAATCCCCACTTAATGCCTATATTTACCACGTTTTAAAGATTTCTGATAAGCAAGATACGGTTCCTTTTCAATGTTATTGCAGAGTTATTTATCTCCTTAATAAGACTTCTCTAACAAAATCATTTTATTATTTAAGAATTAATTATTTTTTTCGATGAACATTTTTATTGCAGGATTGAGCTATAACATTAGCGATTCCGATTTAACAGAGTTGTTTGCAGAGTATGGAGAAGTAACCTCGGCAAGAGTTATTTCTGACAGAGAGACTGGCCGTTCCAAAGGTTATGGTTTCGTTGAGATGGCAGATGAAGAAGCCGGTAATAAGGCGATTGCAGCATTGAACGAAGCAGAAGTAGATGGCAGAAAGCTTGCTGTATCTGTAGCTCGTCCTAAAGAAGAATCTGCTCCTCGTCGTAGTTACGGCGGTGGTGGTAATCGTGGCGGTGGCTATGGCGGCGGTAATCGTGGCGGTGGTTACGGTGGCGGTCGTGACAGATATTAATCTGACAAAAAGCGGTAACGCTATGTACGCATAGTAAAGGGGCATCCGGAGATATTTCTCCGGATGCTTTTCTTTATATAGGATACAGGTTTCATTGGCTACGAAGTTCTCATTCTCTCCCGATATTTTCCGGATACTTTTCTTTGTCCTCCTTCGAGTTCTATGTGGTTATGTTGTGGAATCGGGGATTTAGGTATAAATATCTGTAATCCATATACAATCTGATTTGTTTTATTGTGGTATTTTTGCAGTAGAATATTAAGCTAAAGGTCTGAAAAGTTATGGAAACAATGAAAGAAAAACAGTCCGGGGTATGGGAGGCGGGCTGCATCACCCCAAAAATTAGTCAGGTTCATTCACAAAAAAGTCGATAAATAATTAAATTAAAATCAGTATGAAAAATAAAATGATGTGTGCGTTGATCGCATTGATTATAAATATTCCTTTTATTATGGCACAAGAAAAAATCAAACAGACGGCAGGACGCGACCAACTTGGCGCCTTTGCCCCTAAATTTGCAGAACTCAACGATGATGTACTCTTCGGTGAGGTATGGAGCCGTACAGACAAACTCGGCTTGCGCGATCGTAGTTTAGTTACAATAACTTCTCTGATCAGCCAGGGAATAACGGATAGCTCGTTGACCTTCCATCTCCAGTCTGCGAAGAAAAACGGTATTACCCGTACGGAGATCTCCGAGATTATTACGCACATCGGTTTTTATGCCGGTTGGCCGAAAGCATGGGCCGCTTTCCGACTTGCGAAAGAGGTATGGGCCGAAGATACAGTAGGGGAAGATGCAAAAGCCGCTTTCCAGCGTGAGATGATTTTCCCGATTGGTGAATCGAATACAGCATACGCCCGATATTTTATCGGTAACAGCTACCTTGCTCCAGTTTCGCGGGAACAGGTGAGCATATCCAATGTGACATTCGAACCGCGTTGCCGTAATAATTGGCATATTCATCGTGCAACAAGCGGTGGCGGACAGATGTTGATCGGTGTTGCCGGACGCGGTTGGTATCAGGAAGAAGGAAAACCGGCTGTAGAAATCCTTCCGGGAACGGTGATTCATATTCCGGCAAATGTAAAGCACTGGCATGGTGCCGCTGCCGATAGTTGGTTTGCTCACCTCGCATTCGAAGTGCCGGGTGAGAACGCCTCCAATGAGTGGCTCGAACCGGTTACGGATGAAGAGTACGACAAGCTTAAATAGAATTGACCGGACACTGAGAATGTGTCAAAACTCAATTTCATCGGAGATGAGCTTTTAATTTGAACCTCGGATATCCTTAAAAGGTAAGTAAAATAGTCGTATCATTACTCAAAACAGAGTTTGATACGGCTATTTTAGGTATATGGTAGTTACAATTTACCATTTTTCGGAGGGGTATTTTAGTTTAGATGTATCCTCAGTCTTTTTTTCTTGATACCGTGAACTCGTTTTATTTCTTCTCATTCTGCTGGAATCCAATAAGTTCTTCTTATATTTGTGGAATGGGAGAAACGCTATCAGACATAGCTCTTTATCATGAGCATAGGATAAAGGCGGATACGGACGGTTTGGTGTCCGAACGGACCTGGAATGATTTGAATATGAACGATGTCTTTCTGTCTGCCGATTACACCTCTTCTTGTGTGGGCAGACAGTATCTGTATGATATATTGCATTACAATCGTCCGTCGGCAATAGCCGCTCATGAGGATGCGTTGCATACGCTTTCTTCCGATACGGCATTGCGCGATGGCCTTCAGAAAGAATTGAGCAAATTGAACCATTCGGATGCCAGCTCGATTGCTTCCTTGCTATCGGCCGATCATCCGGTCAGCTCCCGTTCTTTTTATCGGTTATTGAGAGTCTTGCAATTTGTCCCAATGCTTTCTTTGGCATTATTGTATGCCACTTCTTCCGTCCTATTTCTTTGGCTGATGCTGGCAGGCTTGCTGGTCAATCTCATCTTGCATTATCGCAAGAAAGCAGAGATGCAAATGTATCTCTTCTCGGTTCCGCAGTTGCTAAACCTTCTGAAACAAACGGAGAAGTTACTCAAGTATCCGCTTTGTCTTTCTGTTGATAAAGAGATTACCGGTGTGCTGGCCGGTTTAATACCTTTGAGAAGACAGTTGGTCTCTTTTCGTATGGGCATTCGTTTGGAAAGCGATCTGGCTCTTATTGTCTATTCCTTTACGGAATTGTTGAATATGTTCTTTTTATTGGAAGCGATATCTGCTTCCCGTGCTTTTTTTCTTTTACAGGGTAAACAGCAGAAGATAGAGCAGGTATTCCGTTTCTTCGGGTTGGTCGATGTATTGTGTTCCGTATCGATGTTTCGAGAGGCATTGCCCTATCACTCATTGCCCGGACACAGTCGTGAGGGCGAATCTTTTCATGTGACGGATATTTATCATCCGCTTATCGGTCATTGCATTTCCAATACAGTCACCCTTCATGGGAAGTCTGTGCTCATCACCGGTTCCAATATGTCGGGGAAGACGAGTTTCATCCGTGCGATAGGGGTATGCCGGCTTGTTTCCGAAGCGTTGAACACTTGTTTTGCGCGTAGTTTCCGTTGTCCTTCGGGCATGCAGCTTGCTTCCGCCATTCACATGGAGGATAGTTTGCTGGAAGGAAAGAGTTTTTTCCTGCAAGAAGTACAGACGATTAAAGAGATGATTGATTTGAGTAGGGAAAGAAATCACCTGTTTTTGCTGGACGAGCTGTTCAAGGGAACAAATACCGTAGAACGGATTGCTATTGCCAAAGCGGTGCTTTCGGCATTGATACGGCAAAGCAACATCGTATTCGTATCTACCCATGACATCGAATTGGCGTCTTTGCTGAAAGATGAATACGACCTCTATCACTTCTGCGAGAATGTGGAAAACGGAGTCTTGTCTTTTGATTACAGACTGAAACCCGGACCGGTTACGGAACGTAATGCCATCCGCATTCTGGAAATCTGCGGCTACCCGCAAGAAGTAGTGCAGGAAGCATACAGTGCAGTAGGGCAGACCTCTCAACTCTGATTCTATTCCCGTTCACCGGCGTTGGCAAAGGTCATTGTGACTTTCGTATAGCTTTCTACCTGCGATTCTATCGTTATCTTGCCTCCGTATACCGATATGATTTTCATAGACAGGCTGAGGCCGATACCTTGTCCCACATAACCGCGCGTGTTGCTTGCCCGGTAGAAAGAGTGGAATATGTGCTGTATTTCCTCCTCCGGAATTCCGATTCCATAATCTTTCACTTCTATGACGGGATCGTTTTCACGAATACTTAGACTGACATCTACCTGCCCTTGAGAGTACTTCCGGGCATTATCGATTATATTCTGAAATGCTATGCGCAGCAGATAGAAATTGGCCGTAACGAGAGCCTGCCCTTCCGGCACATCGGTATGGAATATCACTTGAGGGTATTGCAGGCATAAGTCGCGTAAAAGTACCCCAATATCCATTTCTTCCCTTGCGTTTTGCAGGATGTCTTCTTCTTGCCGGGAGAGGAAAAGCAGGTGTCTTATCAGTTGAGTGATACGCTTGTTTTCGGTAGAGATGCGTTGGAGCGAATCGATATACTCTTGGGGAGAACGCTCTTTGAGCAAGGTGATTTCGCACTCACCTTGAATAGCGGTGAGCGGGTTGTTCAGTTCGTGCGAAGCATTGCTGATGAATGATTTTTCCGTCTGGAAAGCGGTGTCGATTCTGTCCAGCATTTCGTTCAGTGTGCGGATGAGGTCGTCCAGCTCATCCCTGTTGCCGAATGTTTTCATCCGTATGTTCAGGTTGTTCCCACGGATGCGCTTCAACTCTTTGAGTATGTGTTTCAGGGGATTCAGAATGCGGTTGGCATAGATTCTTCCGATGAGGTAGATGAGTCCGCAACTCATCAGCAACAGAAACAGGGCGAGCAGGAGGATATGCCTCTGAATGTCTCGGCCGTAATTATTGCTTGCCATGACCAGTACGATGAAGTCACCTTCATTGTCGGGATAATGGAGGGCGGCACCCCTTAGAACGCCGTAGACGAACGGAACCGGGAGGTCTTTGAACAGGCGTGTCTGCTGGCTGCTGTCGAGGTATTTGTTCAGCGTGTCGTTCACGGCTGTCGACGCACTGTCTATATTCAGCAATATCTCTTGCGCCTGTGGCAGTAGTTCGTCATATTTCTGTTGGATTTCGCGGTAACTGTATTCATCCACTTCGTCCTTTTCCCAGTGCTTCTGAGCGGTCAGATAGGCTTTTTCTATTAGGTAAGAGTCATAAAGATGGTTGATGTAGCGGGAGGTGAAAAAGTAGAATACCATGACTACCGCAGCGATTGCTCCTACGGTAATGATGGTATAAAACAACGCTATTCTGGAACCTATCTTCATATTCTGTGCTTTTTTCTTTTTATCAGTTATTGGATGCCCATGATATAACCCATTCCTACAACGGTGTGAATGAGTTTCGTGTCGAAATCTTTGTCTATCTTGTTTCTCAGATAGTTCACGTAGACATCTACCACATTGGTGTTGGTATCGAAGTTCTTATCCCACACGTCTTTCAGCAAAGTGAGGCGGGAAAGG
Organism: uncultured Bacteroides sp.; assembly: GCA_958477465.1. GTDB lineage: Bacteria > Bacteroidota > Bacteroidia > Bacteroidales > Bacteroidaceae > Bacteroides. The sequence continues at coordinate 12,414 of CAUEFX010000044.1, read as the reverse complement.
ACAACGCCTTGATGGGTCATGAAGTATTCCAACAGACGATATTCCTTTACGGTAAGGTCGATACTGATCTCTCCGCGTTGGGCGCGACGGGTGTTGCAGTCCAGCACGAGGTCATTGCAGGTCAGTTGCAATACCGGTGTTTCCCTGCCACGGCGGAGCAGCGCTTTGATGCGGGCTTCGAGTTCCTGAAAGCTGAAAGGCTTTACCAGATAGTCGTCTGCTCCGGCATCCAGCCCTTTCACTATGTCTTCGGTTGTACCGAGTGCGGTAAGCATGATGACGGGTGTCCGGTACCCTTCTTTCTGCCGGTATTGCTTGCATAGGTCCAGGCCGTTTATTCCAGGCATGATGATGTCCAGCACTAACAGGTCGAATGCTTCGTGCTGCAACAGTGTCCAAGCGGTGGTACCGTCGTGGGTTACGCTTACCGTATGCCCGAATTCATGCAGTCCGCGTTCGATGAACGAGGCTATGTTCCTTTCATCTTCTACCAATAATATCTTTGCCATAACTGGAACGACGTTTTTTAAAGTACTGTACAAATATAAGCATTTGAAAGCAAATCACAACTAATCCTTGTATCGTTCATACGCATCAAATGCTGTTTCCAGTGGCTCAAATATACAAGAATTCATCACAGAATGCCATAGAGTTTTTTAAGTTTAAGGCTTGTATAGGTTTTATTTGTGCCAACACACCATTATGGTTACTTGCAAGGATCGAAAGAAAAACTCTCTGTGCTCTTTCTGTGCTGAATCTCTTATTTATAGTTTTCTCTGGTTCAGATTCCATTCCTTGTCATACAGCATCTTCCTGTAAACCATCTCCACAATCAGCGGGAAGATGAACAGGGCAAAGAAAGTTGCACCTGTCAATCCGCCGATAATGACGATTGCCAACGGGCGTTGAGATTCCGAACCGATGCCGTGACTCATGGCTGCCGGCATCAGACCGATGGCTGCCATGGCTGCTGTCATCACTACGGGGCGGATGCGTGAGCGCATGCTTGTCTTTATGGCTTCCGGCAATGGCAACCGTGCCTGTATATTGTGCTTGATGTCCGAAATCATAATCACACCGTTCTGAATACAGATACCGAACAGGGCGATGAATCCGATACCTGCCGATATGGAGAAATTGAAGTGTGTGATGAGTAGCGCAATAATACCGCCAATGGCAGCAAAGGGCACATTCAGTAATACCAATCCTGCATCCCGTGCATTGGAGAACAGTACAAACAGGATGATAAAGATGATAGCGATACTTATCGGAACGACTTGCGAAAGGCGCTTGGTGGCACGTTGCTGATTCTCGAAGTCTCCCGTCCACTTTAGCGTGTATCCTTCGGGCAGGTGTACGGAAGCATTGACCTTCTTTTGCGCTTCTGCCACGGCAGTACCCATATCCCGTCCGCGTACGGAGAATTTCACGGCGCAGAAACGGGTGTGGTTATCGCGGAATATCAGCAGAGGCCCTGTAATGGTTTTTATCTCCGCCAGTTCCTTGATGGGGATCATTGTCCCGTTCATGGTGGGTACCAGAATCTTGCCTATTTCCTCTTCGTTCTGCCGGTATTCCGGTTTGTAGCGTACCATGATGTTGAACTTCCGCTCGTCCTCGTAAAGCAGCGATGCCGATTTCCCTCCGATAGCCATTTCGATGATGGACTGCACGTCCTCTTTGGCTACCCCGTAGCGTGCCAGACTCTGTTCGTTCAGTTCGATGCGTAGTTCCGGCTGGCCGATGTTGCGGATGACACCGAGGTCTTCGATGCCTCGTACGGTGGCGAGTATCTTGTCTATCTGTACCGCAATCTTTTCCAATTTATACAGATCCTTTCCGAATACTTTCACGGCGATGGAGCCTTTCACACCCGAAGCCGCTTCCTCCACATTGTCCGTGATGGGTTGGGAGAAGTTAAAGTCGATGCCGGGATAGAGCGAAAGATCGTCCTGCATTTTGTCTATCAGTTGCAGTTTGCTGAGTTTGCTTTCCCACTCCTTTTCCGGGTAGATATCTACGTGGAATTCGATGTTGTAGAATCCAGTGGCATCCGTACCGTCATTGGGGCGTCCGGTTTGTGAGAGTACTTGCCGCACTTCGGGGTATGCCGCTAACTTGCGGCGCATCTGATTGGCGAGCTGTACCGATTCATCCAGTGAGATGCTTTGCGGCAGGGTGGCACGGATGTAGATAGACCCTTCGTTCAGTTGCGGCAGAAACTCTGTGCCCAGTAGGGTGAACATCCACAATCCTACAACGGCAGTGATGCTTGCCAGCCCGATGGATAGCTTGCGGTGTGCATAGCATTTGTCGAAGAGGGCACTTGCCTTTCTGTTGATGAAACGGACAAAGAAATTATTCTTTTCGCGTACATTTTTTTTCAGCAGCATGGACGACATTACGGGTACCAGCGTCAGCGTAAACAGTAGTGCACCTAACAAAGCGAAACCGAGCGTATAGGCCAACGGTGAGAACATCTTACCCTCTACTTTCTGGAAAGAGAAGATAGGGATAAGCGCCGTGATGATAATCAGTTTGGAGAAGAACACCGCTTTGGCCTTGTCTTTAGCCGTGTGGCGGATGAGTCCCATCTTCGACATGCGGTTGAAGGCAGGCATACCCACTTCCCGTGCTTTCTTGTCGAGCGCCACGAATACCCCTTCCACCATCACCACAGCACCGTCTATGATGATACCGAAGTCGATGGCGCCCATGGATAGGAGATTGGCAGACATGCCCATAGCCCGAAGACAGATAAAGGCGAAAAGCAATGCTAACGGAATGACTACCGCCACTACCACTGTGGTACGCCAGTCGGCCATGAATATCAGTACAATGAAAGTCACTAACAGAATCCCTTCAATCAGGTTGTGGGTAACTGTATGTACGGCAAGGTTTACAAGATCTTCGCGGTCATAGAACGGAACGATCTCCACATCTTTGGGTAGTATGTTCTTATTGATATCCTCTATTTTAGCCTTCAGGGCATCGATCACCTCTCCGGGATTCTCTCCTTTTCGCATCACGACGATGCCTTGCACTACATCGTCTTCGTCCATTCTTCCCACTTGCCCCAAGCGTGGCAGACACGATTCATGCACATCTGCCAGGTGGCGTACCAGTACGGGCGTGCCGTTGATATTTTTCACTACGATGTTTCGCAATTCCTCCAGATCGTTGATGAGGCCGATACCCCGTACCACATACGCCTGTGAGCTTTTCGTGATAACGTCACCACCCACATTGATATTACTGTTGGCGATGGCGTTGTACAGTTCCAGCGCGGTGATGCCATAATTGATCAGTTGGTGCGGGTTGACACTAACCTCAAAAGTCTTCACCTCTCCGCCAAAGCTGACAATATCCGCTACGCCCGATACTGCACGGAGATTACGTTCGATCACCCAGTCCTGAATGGTTTTCAGTTCGCGCACGCTTCGTTTTCCACTGCGCAAGGTATAGCGGAATATCTCTCCGGTAGGACCATAGAGCGGTTGTACTTCCGGCGTGATCCCTTCCGGCAGGTCAGCGTCGTTCAGCAGGTTGTACACTTGCTGGCGGGCGGTGAAGTCGTCCACTTGATCTTCGAACATCACATTGATCACCGATAGCCCGAAGAGGGTGGTAGAGCGGATATCCGTTTTCTTCTGTACCGGATTCATGACTATCTCGATAGGAATGGTGATGAATTTCTCCACCTCTTCGGCGCTTCGTCCCGGCCATTGGGTGATGATGGTGACCTTCGTGTTCGTCACATCCGGAAAGGCATCGATCGGTGTATGCTTAAAGGATACGACTCCGGCGATAACGGCTATCGTAGTACAGAAAAAGATAAAAAACTTGTTCTTCAGTGAGAAGGCTACAATGTTATCGATAAACTTGTGCATCGTCTGTTCCTCCCTTTAATCTGCATTCAGTGCGTTATACACTAACAGTACGTTTTTGTTCAGAATCCGGTCTCCCCCCTGTACCCCCGATGCGAGATAACACTCTCTGCTCAGTTGCCGGTATACTTCCACCTCTTTTACGGCAATTTTACCGGCGGTATCCACCGTTACTACAAAGTTCTTTCCGTTTTCAAACACGAGGGCATGCGAGTCGATGCGGGGCAGTTGTTTGTCAGACAATCTGTTGATTACGTATACATTAGTGAACATACCCGGTTTCAGCAGATAGTTTTCGTTGGTGAGCTTCACACGTACGTTCATCGTTTTACTTTCGTCGTTCAGCATGTTGTACACTTTGTCTATCTTTCCGGTGAACTCCTTGTCGGGGTAGGCGAGGGTAGTGATCCGTACCGGAGCGTTCTCGTACACCTTGCTGATGTCGCTTTCGTACACATCCGCCATCACCCATACGTTTTCCAGTCCGGAGATGACAAACATCTCATCATTCTGGTCGGAACGTATCTGCATCTCCTTATTGATATTCTTCTCGACGATGAAACCCGATACCGGCGCTTTCACCAGATAAAGGGATTTGCCGGCAAGGTGATAGATGGAGAATATTTCCGTGATTCTCTTCTCTTCAGCTTCGGCATTACTCAGTTCCTGGCGTGCCTGCAGCACATCGCGTTCCGATGCCATGCCGGATGCGAACATATCCTGCACGGATTGCAGGTTACGTCGTGCGATGATGAGTTGTTGTTCGGCCTCTTTTTTCTGCTTCTCATAATCGGCTACCTCACCGCTCCGGATGATGGCAAGTATATCGCCTTTGCGTACATGGTCACCGATTTCGGCCGAAACCTCAGTTACCGTTCCCCCGAAGATGGGGAATACACGCGCCACTTGTTCCTGATTGAAAGTGACCCTGCCGTTAAGTGTCAGTTCATCAGTTACTTCATGTATGTGTACGGTGTCCACCGATACTACGTTCAGTAAACTGTCTGTAAGAAAAAATTCCCGGATTATTTCCTGTGGAGCTTCTGTTTGTCCGCCACAAGCACTTAGTAGCGCGGCGCAGAGGCAAGTGGGTAGTAGAATGCGATTCATATTGAGTTTAATAGTTAAATACGGTTTGTCCGACAATTGTATTCAAATTCTCCATAGCAAGGAATACCTCTTTTTTCAATTCGTATAGTTGCAGGCAGGTTTCTTTGTAACTTTGGTAATAGTCGATGAACTCGAGCATGCTGATGTTCCTTTTCCGGAAGTTCTCGTTCACTCCTTCGATGAGGTGGCTGAAGTTATATTCCAATTCATCATCGGACGAGCGGTACAGTTCCACTGCTTTCTGCAATCGGATGTAGGCGGCATGCAGTTCCATACGTGCTTTCTCTATGGCGTATTCCTCTTCTTTGCCATTTTGCTGTATATCGAGTTTGGCTGATTTTATGTTTCCCTGATTACGGTTGAAGATGGGTATGGAAATGCTGGCTCCTATGGCGAAGTAGTTATTAATAAAGTTTCCTGCCCGGTCGTACATCCCTTTGATGGAGAATTCCGGTGCTGCCAGTGACCGTTGTAGTTTCAGGTTTGCCTGAGCAGCTGTAACACCGGCATGAGCCATTTTCAGATCGGGACGGACGGAAAGCATCTGGCACATATCCGTGAAAGAGACCGTTGCCGCATCCACCTGTTTCAGAATTTCATCGTCCAGCAGTAATACTGTTTCTTGCTCCGTAGGAAGACTCAACAACAGGTTTAATTCACCGTACAGACCGACGAGATTGTTTCCCTGTTCGTTCTTCTCTTTGCGGAGCGATAGCAGTAAAGATTCCAATCGTGAACTCTCCAACAGCGAGATGTTTCCTTTGCTCTGTTGCTCTCTGGTTACCTGCGTCAGCAATCCGAGGGATTCTATCTCTTTATCGTATATTCCTATGGAGCGGGTGGAGAAGCAGATTTCTATAAAAGTCCGGTTCAGTTCACTGCGCAAGGTTCGTAAAACCTCTTCAAACTGATATTCAGCTATCTCCTTGTTTACCTTTTCCAGCCGTACCCGTTTATTACGTTGTCCCGCCAGGTTAATCACCTGTTCTATTTCGGCAGTGGCTTCCCCCTCTTTTCCCATATCAAAGTATTTTCCGTTCAGTCGGTTGTATACGTTTTGTTCCAATGAGATGACGGGATTTTCGAATAACCGTGCCTGTGCTACTTGTGCCTGAGCCATATCGATGTTGTATCTTTCGGCAATCAGTGACAGGTTGCGTTCCAGAAATATCTTTTCCGCATCTTTCAGTGACAATTGTAAAGCCGTAGTTTCCTGTGCATGCAGAAATCCGTAAACGGATGAGAATAATAAAATAATAATCAGTCTTTTCATTCTTACTTTTAATTTGTGGGCAAAAGTAAAACTCTCCTTCCGGAAGTCATTCCAAAGGTGATTATAATATACTCAGACGAGATTAGAAAGTGATTAGAAAGCTTTGGAATTTGTCTGAACTTTGCTCGAAATAAGCTGATAAAAACTTTTAAAGGAAGAGTTGGAGCAGGCTGTTAACACTCTTTCTTCTTTTTGATAATTTGAAGATGGTAATTTTGTACCGATAGGATGATAGATATCTGAAATTACGGACTTATATGTAGTAGAATTTATATTGAATAAATAATGAAGCGTTCTTTTCGTTATCTTTGTGATTTAAAAAGCCTGATAGATGTATCATGCAGAATCCGCCATCGGTAAAAGTCAGATGGCAATATAATGGATCTGTTGCCGTTTATCTCTATCTATAACGAATCTTGTATTAGATTGATAATTATTTAATTAAAGAATATGCCTGTTATTGAAATATCCTCTTTATCTCATCCCGGAGTTGAGATATTCTGTACCCTTACCGAGGCGCAGTTGCGCAATCGTATCGAGCCTGACAAGGGCATCTTTATCGTGGAAAGTCCGAAAGTCATCACCACAGCGCTGGATGCCGGTTATGAACCTTTAGCCATTCTGTGTGAGCACAAGCATATCACCGGTGATGCTTCCGGTATCATTGAGCGTTGTGGAAATGTACCGGTTTATACGGGCAGTAGGGAATTGCTTGCCACACTGACCGGCTACGTCCTGACACGTGGCGTCCTTTGTGCCATGCGTCGGCCCATGACGTGCAGTATGGAAGAAGTATGCCGGGAAGCCCGGCGCATTGTTGTAATCGACGGAGTTGTTGACACTACTAATATCGGCGCTATTTTCCGTTCGGCAGCTGCCCTTGGAATAGATGCCGTATTGCTGACACGCAATTCTTGTGACCCATTGAACCGTCGTGCGGTCAGGGTATCGATGGGGACGGTTTTTCTTGTCCCGTGGACTTGGTTGGACGGTTCTCTTAGAGATTTGAATAAACTGGGTTTCCGTACGGCAGCCATGGCGCTCACGGATAATTCTATTTCCATTGATGATCCGGTTTTGGCTTCTGAATCTAAATTGGCCATTGTGATGGGTACCGAGGGTGACGGTCTTCCTCGTGAAACGATTGCCGAAGCAGATTATGTAGTCCGCATTCCTATGTCGCATGGGGTCGATTCGCTCAATGTAGCTGCAGCGGCTGCCGTTACTTTTTGGGAACTCCGCGATACACGGTTCAGAGATTAGTATGTATCAGCGATGCCGTTGGTTAAGTTGGATGAGCTTTGTCCGGGCACTGACGTATATACTTCTTCTTGCAATACATTTTTTTTTGATTGTAGAAAGAGAAAATCATTTTCTTGAAAAGATTGGAAGTAGATAGAAAATAAGTACCTTTGTTTTGTTGTTATAGAAAAAGAAGAGGAATATATGGGCAATAAAATTTATCCTATCGGCATTCAGAGCTTCGAGAAGATTCGTAAGGACGGTTATTTTTATATTGATAAGACTGCATTGGTTTATCAATTGGCAAAAACGGGTAGTTATTACTTTTTAAGCCGTCCCCGTCGTTTCGGTAAAAGCCTGCTTATTTCTACTTTGGAAGCTTACTTCCAAGGAAAACGGGAATTGTTTGAAGGGCTGGCGATCGGCAAGTTGGAAAAGGATTGGATAAAATACCCTATATTGCACTTGGATCTTAATATTGGGAAATATGATGCTCCGGAAAGTCTGAATCAGATATTGAACGATCATTTGACGTATTGGGAAGAGTTATATGGAAGTCGCCCGTCTGAAGTCTCCCTTGCTTTACGTTTTGCCGGCATCATTCAACGTGCTTGTGAGCAAACCGGACAACGGGCCGTGATTCTGGTAGATGAATACGACAAGCCTATGTTGCAGGCTATTGGTAATCCGGAATTGCAGGAAAGCTATCGTAATGCCTTGAAGCCTTTTTATGGAGCTTTGAAAAGTAAGGATGGGTATATTAAATTTGCGATGCTGACGGGAGTTACTAAATTTGGTAAGATAAGCGTATTCAGTGATCTGAATAATCTGGATGACATATCCATGCGTGAACCGTATGTGGATTTATGTGGAATATCCGAAGAGGAAATTCATGCGAATCTGGAAATGGAATTGCATGAATTGGCAGTAGCTCAAAAAATGACTTACGAACAAGCTTGCTCTAAGTTGGAAGAGTGTTATGACGGTTACCATTTTGTGGAAGATACAATTGGCATTTACAATCCATTTAGCTTGCTTAATACGTTTAAGTATAATAAATTCAGTAATTATTGGTTTGAAACAGGTACGCCTACTTATTTGGTGAAGCTTCTGAAACAACATCATTATAATTTGGAACGCATGGCGGATGTAGAGACAGATGCCGATGTGTTGAATAGCATTGATTCGGAATCCACTAATCCTATTCCGGTTATCTATCAGAGCGGGTATCTAACTATTAAGGAGTATGACAAAGAATTTGGTATTTATCGCTTGGGATTTCCTAATCGTGAAGTAGAGGAAGGATTCATGCGTTTCCTGCTTCCTTATTATGCCAAGACCACTAAAGTGGAAGCCCCGTTTGAGATTCGAAAATTTGTCCGCGAAGTGGAATCCGGTGATTATAATTCTTTCTTTCGCCGTCTGCAAAGTTTTTTGGCAGATACTACTTATGAGATTATCCGCGAACAGGAATTACACTATCAGAATGTTCTTTTCATTGTTTTCAAGTTGATGGGCTTTTACACGAAAGTGGAGTATCGTACCAGTGAGGGGCGTATAGACTTGATCCTTCAGACCGATAATTTCATTTACATCATGGAATTCAAATTGGATGGAACTGCAGAAGAGGCATTGCAGCAAATTAATGAAAAACATTATGTACAACCTTTCCAGACAGATAGCCGCAAATTATTCAAGATAGGAGTGAACTTTAGCGGGAAGACACGGAACATAGAGCGGTGGATTGTAGAAGAATAGATAGAAGGGGTGTCAAACTCAATTTTACCAAAGGTGAACTTCTAATTTGAAATTTGGACATCCTTGAAACTTGGATGCCAAAGGGAAAGAGAAAGAGTCGTATCATTACTCAAAACAGAGTTTGATACGACTCTTTTCATTTAGCTTTGATACCCTTCGTTTGAGTCCGTATCAGCAGCGATTTACCTTACGCTTAGCTTCTCCATTTGCAGACAGACTTCGAGAGGAACGAGTCATCGTTCCGTCTTTTGGGCAATGAAGAATGTATAGCCGTAGAAATCTTTATACTTGCGATATAATTCTTCTTCAATGGATTGAAGTGCACTGAATTCTTCGGCAGCTTTATTTCCTGCATATTTCTCGAGGAAAGTCTTCTGTGCCGGAATCTTTAGAGCAAAATAATGCTCCGTCCAGCAAGTGGCAGGTAAAATAAATGTGGCGACGGGGAGGTATCCGGCCTTGTGTATTTTGGCCACTTGATTGGGAATCGTGTCTATCTCCGGATACGCATCCATCCAGAAATCATTGATCTCCGCAGGTCGTTCATCGGTAAACCACGAACTTTCGGAAACGGCAATATACCCTCCTTTGTTCAAATACTTGCGCCACTCATTCAGTCCCCGTTCGAACCCGATATTATAGATGGCCCCTTCCGACCAGATCAAGTCTAACTCTTCATTCTGAAAGGGGAGGTTATCCATTGAACCGACAATACCTTTCACTCTGTCTTGCAAACCGAGTTGCTTTGCATTACGATTGAATATATCGATAAAGTCGGGAAATAAGTCGAGTCCGGTAATCTGTCCCTGTGCCTGCCGTGCCAATACCATTGTCTGGCCGCCTGTGCCGCAACCGATATCGGCGATAAGGGATTTGTCGTTGAGACCGTCTATGAAGCTCAAAGCCTTCAAGGTTGCTTCGGGGCTTCCGGGACCTTGCCGTTCCATATTGGAGAAAAAGTCACAGATTAATTTTAGTTCGAAATCGTGAATGGTTTTATTTTCGTTACTCATTGTCTTCATGTTTTTCGCATACATAACAAGGCAGCATAATTTCCATAATACCACTTTCATCGTACCACTTCCGTTATTGTATGCAGATTAAAAATTGAAATTATAAGGATATAAAAATCACTCCCGAAAAGAATGATCCGAGAGTACACGAAAGGACAATCTGTACGTGAAACACAGATTGTTTACAACACCAAATCCGATTTAATAGTCTTTGTCATGCGGCAAAGATAGAGAATGTTTTTGTGAATCAGCTCTTTGGTTGCATTTTTTTTATCATTCTCTTTTTTTTTTGCATAGATTACGCAAACATAAGTGAATACGAAAAGAACAAGCCTGTCCGATAACAATTGTGTATAAATCGGACAGGCTTGTTCTTTTGTTCGTTATGTTCCGTTCTTTCAGAATTATTTGCTTTGCAGCGTCCCCGATGCCTTCAGATACCCGATATAACTCAGGTAGAACTGGAAATGCGCATCCACTTTGGTCTCATAAGCCTGCTGCCATAACGTTTGTGCTTCCAGATGGTCGGACAATGTTTCAAGTCCCACTTCGTATTGGCTTTTGCTTACTTTCATGTTTTCTTCGGCCTGTTCCAGAGAGCGGTTAGACAGTTCATATTCCAGACGGGCTTCATCCAGATTGTTGACGGCCTGCGTTAGTTCCAGCAGCATCTGCTCGTTCATATTTTCCTGTTCCAGCCGTGATTGTTCCAGTTTGGCTTTGGCGGCACGCACTTTATTGCTCCGTTCGCCAAAGTGAAAAAGCGGAATGCTTACGTTCAGAAAGACAGAAAAACTTCCTTTATCCAGCAGTGTCTGGTCGTTTAATTCAAATCCGTGAATGTAGTCGTAAGAACCTTTGATGCCGACTTTAGGCAATAATTCACTGCGGTTCAGTTTTACCTGTTGCTGTGCGATAGCCACCTGTTTGTTCAATATGGCATATTCGGGGCGGGCGGCAATGTTGGTTGTCTGAGTCTCTATGCGCTGCTCTATGTCCGGAAAATCATCCGATACGGATATGTCCGTGTCCAGCGGTTTTCCGATGAGGTGGCAAAGATTCATGGTTGCCAGCCGCAATGCATTTTCCGCTTTCCGGATATTGAGTTCACTCTCATTGAGTTTCACTTGTACCTTCAGCACATCGTTTTGGGGCTTCAGACCGTGCGAATGAGCACTTTTAACGTTCTTGTGCAGCTCCATAAGCATGGCATTGTATGTATCGGCCACAATTTTCATTTCCTTGGCTTTCACTACCTGCGCATACGCCTGGTCTGTTTTCAAGATAACGGTGTTGGCGGTCAGTGTCTCATTCATTTGCGCCATCTCTTTTCCCAATACAGACATTTTGTAGGCGGCACTGATTTTTCCTCCCATGTAGAGTGGTTGTTCCACTTGGACGCCTCCCATATAGACTGTTCCTACTTTGTAGTTCAGATCGATGCCTGGAAAATAGGCAAAGCTGCCGTTGGGCAGAAGTTGTCCGGTAGCATCCGGTAAGAAAACCGGCAGGTTGCCGCCTCCGGAACTGTAACCGCCATCAGCGTTGCTGTATATTCCGGTTCCGTTGGCTGTGAAATTGGGAAAGAAATTGCCTTTATAGCTCTTTACGGTGTAAAGTGCGCTTTCTGTCTGACGGACGGAAGCCGCCATTTCTTTATTATACTTCAATGCCATTGCTCTGCACTGCTCCAAGCTCAGCATCTCTTGTGCAGAAAGCGATGAGCAGAACAGAGAACATATTGCAGTTATGATAGATATTCGTTTCATTCGTTTGTCTTTTTTATGTGAAAGAATAGTGCATATAAAACCGGGATAAAAAGCAGGGTCACCAGCGTACCGAATAGCAGACCACCCATGATAGAAGCTGCCAGCGAGCCGAACATGGCGTCCGACAGCAGTGGAATCATTCCGAGAATAGTGGTCAGAGAGGCCATCATTACCGGACGGAGGCGGCTTTGTGAACTGTCGATCAATGCTGTAATGGGCTCTATCCCTTCATTGATTTGCAATGTGATTTCATCCATCAGTACGATACCGTTTTTGATAAGCATACCTATCAGTCCCAGCGTACCGACAATGGCTACGAAATTGAACGTTTTGCCTGTAAGCAACATGACGGCCACCACACC
>CAUEFX010000043.1 GCA_958477465.1 uncultured Bacteroides sp. | reverse complement strand
AGACGGAAAAATGTTTTATATAAGTAGAACAAAAGGATATTCCCGAAGTCAGGAATAAAGCAGTCCGATCAGGAAACGGCAAAGAGCATCGCCACCAAAAATGCCGATAATGGCTACAATCCAAAGCCGGCCCTGCTTCAGATTACAGGATACTTTGAGCGCCTGAAACATCCAGACAAGAGAAAATAGGATGAACGGAAGACCGAGTAATGACAAAAAGATTGCCCAATGCAGATTAGGGATAGCCAGTATTTCAGTAGGTGTCATTGTAGAATCCAATTGCGCAATGGCTTGCATAGGAGGCAACAGATAGATCAGATTCATGACAATCAACGGCAACTGAGCGAACAGGACGGTACCATAAACATCTATCATGCGGATTTGGGAATTGGACAGGACTTTTCCAGCTATATAGAACAGGGTTGCCGGAACCAGCCACACAATCAGATGTTCGGCCACAAAGCACCACCAAGCCGAATTGGGAGCCGGGCCGAAGTGCAACAGCCCGTGATAATGATAACCGGATAACCCGCTCAATAACGTGGAAACAACCAATCCCACCACTCCCCATAACAATGCCTGCATCCCTGCAATCCGAATAAACGGATTTACGACTCTTTCAATTTTCTGATTTTTCATTTTCTTCCATTTTAATAAGTTTGTCAATCAAATCATCCAGTACATTCCGAACAGTAGGATAACTGACTCCCATGCTTTTAGCCATGTCCTTCAGACTACCGCTCGACTTTACAAAAGCAAGAATAAAACGCTGTTCTTTCTCGGACAGGCGCGCCAATAAAGGCAATTCGAAATCACCACAAACCTCCGTGCCGCATTCTCCGCAAAACATACGCCTTACTTTCAGCGGAGACTCACATGCAGGACACTGTAGTGGTAAATGTTTTTTCAATTCATCCATATCAATATTCATTATTGGGTTACAAATGTATTCAACGAATGTTCTTTCTCCAAAAGAAACAGAGAACAAGCCTCTATATCCCCGATCCGGAACCGGCTATCAGCAATATTCAAAATCATGCATTCATCTGATTGGAGTTTTATATTGATTTCTTATGCAAATATAAAGATATTATTCAAATAATAAAACTTATCATTCAATAATATTAATATAATCTTTAATTTTATTCAACCATTACAAAAATATAATACAACTTAAAGTCGATCTATTTTTTATCTGCATGCCTTCTTCGTAGTTAAAGTAATGGAGGAAAAAAAGAACTGAGAATACCAACAAAAAAGGGCCGCCCTATTATATAAGGTGACCCTTCCAGTAATTTTATACAGACTTTAATGATACTCTATTTCTTAATTACCTTAGTCGTGCTTGTTCCATCTTCTGTGGTAAGTCTGACAATATATTGTCCGCTTATCAAATCAGAGACAGGCAAACTTGAGACATTCTCGGCTTGTTTGACTGTCACTCCCATCAAGTTGATGACAGCAACATCACAAGGAGCCGTGAAATTCAATACATCCGCTACCGGATTGGGATAAACAGAAACACCTGCTTTCTGCTCCATAGAAGAAACGCCTGTGGCATTGCTAACTTCATTTAACGAGAAGATATTTTCCAACTTTCCGTTAACGTCCTGAGTTTGAGCAATAGCCAGTTTGGTTCCGGAAGCAGCTACACCTGTAACAAGATTGGCAGGGTTAGCCTGAATCATGGTTCCGTTAGTGATATCAATCCAAAAAGCAAGAGGAGTCTCAACTGCATGAGAAGCAATAACAGCAGTGTATCCAGTCATGTAAACAAAATCACCGCAAACTGTTACTCCACTCAATTCTTCATTTTTGACATTCAAATCACCTTCATTGACTTTTGAAGCTACGGCACGGTCCACATCCAACGTGTTTTTGTTTAGAACAGCCACATACAGATCATTAGTAGAGGCTGCATCTATATTTTGATCAAAAGCCAATTTTGTATTAAACGTACCACCGAGTACCAAAGCATCTCCCTTTACATGCATTGATTTGATAAAGCAATAGTTTCCGGAAGCATCATGAGTCATGGAGTACTTTTTAGTCAATGAAGAAGTACCATCGGCCAAATCAATAACCGACAGGATGTGCCCATATTCAGTAACACCACCCACTTGAGATAACTCAAATGCTTGCTCCTTAGAACCGATCGTTAACGTCTGATTACCTGAAGCGACAAAGCCGGAATACAATTTACCGTCTGCAACCGTAAAAGAAACAGAGTGTACGGAAGACAGATCTATACTTTTTCCTCCTGTCACACCGATATTGGCTACAATTCCACTAACCTCCAATTGGTCATTTAAAGAGAAGACAGCACCGGAAACTAAATCACCATACCAGAACCCGCCTCCTTCAACGTCGTAATAACCACCTTTGAAAGAGAAACCGTTATTTTCCGTTACCCCTTTATAAGAAGCCGAAGCATAAAGTTTTCCATTATCACACACAATCTTGTTTATGTCAAAACGATAATCGCCAGCCTCAGGGAAATACATGCCGGTAGCAACCAATTCCGGCAAAGCTACGGGCACAAAACTCTGTACAGCTTTCAACACACCGTTAGCATCATACTTAGCCACAAAGCCGGCAGCCTGATCAGAGATAAAAGCATCATCCATCTTAACACCCTCTTTCTCTTGAGTATTGCCGTCCGTACTGCCAAAAGTCAATACATCCGCAAAGTTTCCGGCAATATACACATTACCGGCATCATCGGTGGTTACTGCCACGATTGTTGCCGCACCGGCAAGGGAAACTCCCCATTCCTCAGTACCGTCCGCACTATATTTCAACAAATAGGAACTGGTAGTAACGGGTTCTACCTCTTTATCGGCAAAAGTGAAACTCTCGGTAAAAAGACCGGCTACATACATATCTCCTTGTGCAGAAACGGCTACAGGGTTACTATTATTGACACTTGCAACAGGAAGAATACCTGTCTGAGATTTTGTCCAACTGGCGGTTACAGTCGGCTGAGCTTGCGCTGTCAGCATGGCCGCAGCACAAAAAGCAAGTAGTAATACTTTCTTCATAAAACAATCATTTAATAATTAAACATATAGATAAATACACTGATACATTCCCAGAGTCTGCTTCAATTTGGTCCGGAAATAACTCCCGAAAATCCATGTCGATGAATCTCTTTAAAGAAACAGAAAATACTTCCTGAAGAAAATTCAAGCAGACTCCTGTTATGATTGAGACGGCTTGTTCTCAACCATAACAAAAATGTTTTCTTTTAGTTTGCCAGCTCCGGATTCGCTTCTATAGCCGCACTCGGTATACGAATCGTATAGCGGGAATCGTTTTCTTCCAGAACATAAGTCGTCCCGCTAAATTTCTTTTCCAAACGCGGGCGGGTTGTCCGTCGCAAATCGAACCAACGATGTCCCTCAAAAGCCAATTCACGGGTACGTTCATCGTATATCTCCTGCAACAGTTCATCACGTCCCATCGCATTTATTGCTGTCTCCTTTTCTGCATAGGCTGCAGTTTTATAACGTTGTTTTACCAACGTCAACAGATAGGTCCGCGCTTCAGGCATGGCAGACTCTCCCGTCAGCAATGCGGCCTCGGCAGCATTCAGATAAATCTCTCCTACCCGGAAAGAACAAGCGTACTGATTGCTTCCACCTTTGGCAACCAGAATATTGGAGACGGTTACCTGAGTGAAATATTTCGATCTGCGCAAATCATTCGAAGTATACATTCTCCACAAGGCGGTACTTACTTTCGCCGCACGTACATACTGTGCAGTCATCACCTGCTCCAGTGCCAGAATATTCTCCGGAGAATTGTATTCGCTCGGCAGTATATCGGATGAGGACATATCCACCAACTGATTGTTCACCTGCAAAACCGCTTGCGATGCTTCGAGAGATTTCGCCCACTCGCCCATATACAAGTACACGCGTGAGCGGAGGGCATTGACACTTAATGTATTGAAACGATAGTTATACCCCAAATCCCATTGGTCTACATTCAGGTATTTTTCAGCTTCCACAAGATCGGACAGAATAGAATCATACACCTCGGCAACCGTATTGCGCGACAAGGTGTTCTCCGTATCGCTATTCAATTTCAACGGAATGGCTTTTGTAGTAGCCGGATCACAATTCGTGTAAGGCTCACCGTACAAGTTGACCAACAGAAAGTGCATATAGGCACGAAGCATATAAGACTCTCCGACCATCTGGTTTACCTCATCGGCAGTGCCTTCCTCGATCATCTCTTTTGATTCGATAACATAATTGGCAATAAACAAAGTATGATAAAACGAACGCCAGCTGAATGCTGCCGTATTTTCCGACGGACTTACATCATTCCATATCCAGATATCCTTATAAGTATTCAGATCTTCCGCAGCAAGCGTGCCGTCCATTATCATTTCATCGGAACGGAAAGTGGCCAATCCTCTGTCATACGGCACGGAGCTATATGCCTGCAGCAGCAATGCCCTGAATTCTGCAGCCGTACGGGGAATCACCTTTCCTACCGGTTGTATGTCCAGATATTTGTCACAACTGTACAAAGCCGCCATACAAAGCACGGCGCACAACAGTTTTATATTCTTTAGTATCTTCATAATCTGTTAAAAATTCACGTTAAGACTGAAAGTAAACGACTTGGGTATAGGCTGTGCAAACTGGTTACTCATGGTTTCGGGATCCAGGAAATTCTTATAATTAGCACCGAAAACAAACAGGTTGCGACCTTCGAGAGCAACAGTAGCCGAACGGATACCCAATGTGTGCATAAGGGTTTCGGGAAGTTTATAGCCGACCCGGAGATTTTGCAATCTCACATGATCCGAACGCTTCACCCACGTATCCATCATCTGATAAGTGGAGAATATGTCATAATGCGAATATTCCGCCTTACGCTTCGTGTCGGACAGCAATGCCGGGAGATCCGTATCGGTATTCGTCGGTGTCCATCTGTTCAGTATATCCCGGTTCGTATTCATTCCCCGGTCAAAACTTGTCAGAGTATAAGACGGAGACACTCTTGAATACATTTTCAGGTTAAAGATGAAGTTGATGACCACTTCAAACCGTTTGATATTGAAGGTGTTCACAAAACCGCCCGAGAACAGCGGGTCGCTCGATCCGATATACGAATACAGATTACGTTGCTCTTCGGCAGACAGCGTACTGGCTCCAGCATTGTTCAGTTTCAACAGTTCCACAGCAGTTACCTTCTCACCTTCTTTGTTGTAAAACAAAGGGTATCCTTCGTCATCCACCCCTGCCGATTTGTAGGCAAAAAGCGCACCAACCGGATAGCCTTCGCGGCCGGGTGTAGTCTGGTTGGACGGTACCGTCTCGCGCAAGACTTTATTCTGGTTATATCCCAGATTGAAATTCGTGAACCAGGTGAATCCGTTGCGGTTTATGTTGCGGGTAGTCAAAGCCACCTCGAAACCGTCATTGCGCATACTCGCCCAGTTGACGTAAGTCGACAAAAAGCCGGTTTCAAGCGGTAACATTTGCAGGGCGATCAAGTCCGTTCCCTTACGACGGTAATAATCCACCGTGATATTCAGTGCATTGTTGAACAAGGCAATGTCCGTACCGAAGTTCATAGTCTTGGTCTTTTCCCAACGCAGACGCTTATTTGGGGGAGATCCCAATACAATCATCTCTTCCGTCACATTCGGCAGCATGCTTGTATTGTTATAATTTCCCATTACATACGATGAAGTGCTCTTATCGATATTTCCCTGTACGCCATAAGAAGCTCTGACCACCAGATTATCGATCTTCTTAAAGTTTTTCATAAACGGCTCGTTGTTGATTCGCCAAAGTCCGCTGAACGAATACAACGGCAGAAAACGGTATTTCTTAGACACCCCGAATATATCGGAACCGTCAAAACGGACACTTCCTCCTACCGTATAGCGTTGAAGCAAGGAGTAAGAAGCCGTTGAAAAGAAAGAGGCATACGCATTTTCCTGATAGGACTTGGTGTGCAACGGATACGAACGTGCCCAAGATTCATTCGGGAATATCACAGGCTTGGTGGTCAAAGTCTTACGGTCGTAACCATATCCCGTGCTCGTCAATGAGTTATACCAGGTTTTTCTGATTTCCGTTCCGACCATCATTTCAAATTCATGAATGTCATTATAAGAGTCGCGATATTCGGCCTGGCTCTTCCAGTTCACCTGAGAATTGCTGCTTGCCGTCTCCGTGTGTTTGCCTCCGTCCGGCAGGAAAGACTGGTTGTCGAGCGAAGACATCGTAGTACGTTCCTTGTCCTTACGCATGGCATAAGTATCATGGTCGGCAATCGACTCCTTTGATACGGCGTCCAATTGCAACCCCACTTGTGACGTAGCCTTGAATTTATCATTAAACCGGAGTTCCACATCGAAAATGGCCGACAAAGCGTTGGTAGTCTGCTCATACGAAGTATTGTTCCGCTCTTCGAATACATTGAACTTCAAATCCGAGTCTCCCCTTCCCTGAATGTCGATGTCGTAAATATAATTGCCATCCTCGTCAAAAGGTGTCTGATAGGGGTTTGCCCTGCGCGAATAATACACCGGGCTGGAAAAACCGTCCGAATCTGTAAGGTTAGACTTGTTGGTTCTGCGATTGGCAAACAAAGATGCGCCGACTTTCAGCATTTTATTGATTTTATAAGATGTCTTCAAAACCATATTCAGACGATCGGCTTCCACACCTTTCACATTCCCTTTCTCATCATAATATCCCAAAGAAGTATAGTAGGTGGCTTTCTCCGAACCTCCGGAAAGGCTGACATTATATTCCTGATTGAAAGTTCCACGGAACAGAATATCATTCCAGTCCGTATTTATCGAGCGCAAAGCGGTAATCTCATTCTGGGCTTGTGACGACAACGCACTCCATCCTCCGTTCTTATAGGCACTTGTCAATCCATAGCGGGAAATGATACGGGCAACCTCTCCTTTATTTTCACGATACGTATAATCACTTTGCAGCAGATCAAGCTCCAGATTCACCTTTTCATCCGAAGTCAGCAAGTTCAGACGGTCGATGTCAAACTTAGGAGAATAAGACAGCTTGGTAGAGAAAGTAATCTGCGGTTTCCCGGCCCTACCGTTTTTAGTGGTTATCACAATGACGCCATTTGCCGCACGCGCTCCATAAATAGCCGTGGCTGCGGCATCTTTCAAGACGGTGATGCTCTCGATATCGGCAGGATTCAAGCCGGCAATAGCCGACTGGTAGATGTTGTCGATATCCTTCAGATCTTCCATCGTCGGAATCTCCGTTCCTGTCATCGGCACTCCATCGAGCACCCAAAGAGGATCTTGCGTACCGTTCAGAGAAGCCGTACCACGAATACGGATCTTGGGAGCGGCACCGGGAGCACCCGAAGAAGCAATCGAGGACAACCCCGCCACCTGTCCGGAAAGCGCCTGGTCGATACTCATGACTGAGCCGATCTTGTCATCGGTAATATCGAGCTTGGTAACAGCCGCCGTCAGTTTACGCCGTTCGATGGTCTGATACCCTGTTACAACAACCGCATCGAGCATTTGTGCCGACGGTTGCAGTACGACCTCATAACTGCTTTTTCCGGCTGCCAGCTGTATCGTTTGCGATTCGTATCCCACATAGCTGCACTGAAGAGTGGTCACCCCTTCCGGCACATTAATAGTAAACTTGCCATCCATGTCCGTTATCACGCCCAAAGAAGTATGGCTGCTGCCTGCTTTCTTTAAGTTCTCGGGTGATACAAATACAGAAGCGCCGATTAAGGGCTCTTTGTAATCACCGGCGATAACGACACCTGTAATCTTTCTCTCCGCCGCCTTTGCTCCAAAGGCAAAGATGCAACAAAGAGAAAATAGTAAACAACTGATTATTCTTTTCATTAATACGATATAAGTGATAAATTAGTCCTGTATTTCAAATCCCGAATCAGATTCCCAACGCCGTGTTGATACGCAGAATCATGTCTTTATAATGATACTTCGTAGCTACATCCGATGTTCCCAGACGGCTTTGAAGCAGGTCTTTGATGCGAAGCAACTCGCCACGCTTCACAGAAATCGCATCCGATACGCGGTTTATCTGCGAACCATAGAAATTCACCTCACGGCGTGCTCCCATGCGGTCGGCATCCAATGAACGATGGGCATACTCGTCGCAACTGCAAACGGCTTGCTGATGATCCAACAGGAAATGGTCATCCATCAGTTTCTTATTGATTTTCACGCTTTCGTTCTCGGCGGCAGCCGTAATCAAAGCATCCAGAAAATTCTTTTGCAGGGCACGTGTCATGACATCGGGAACCGCACCGCGCTCGGTAGTGGCAAAAATGCTACGGTGCAGGGCATCCATCAGTTCTACGGCCGTGAAGGCTTTCTTGCCGTTTACCGATTCATTCTCGAGCATACGCATCAGACGTGTGTTCGACAGCAGATCCCAAAGGATATAAGATTGTGCATTCTTCAAGACCTGCGTAGGCGCATTCTCTACAATCCCCATCGGAGTGTTACGGAGCAGGTAAGTGTACTCTCCCACCTCGGCATCGAACAGCCACTTCGGATAAGTCAGGACTTCGTCCAGCAGGAATTGCAATGCAGCCTGCTGTTTCTCCTTCTCTACGAATGTATACGTTTTCTGTCCGTCGCCTACAACCGTATTCTCAAGATAAATACCTCCGATATTGGCCATTACGTGATAAAGGTAGTTGTTCCACTGATTGATGACAGCATAATACAGCCGGGAAGCCTCTTTGTAGGTCTGGCCTTTCTCACCGGTGGTAGTCCACTTTATTATTTCCGGAACAATGCGTTTCAGATTGGCAATTCCCAATTGGGATGAGCGTACGGCATCATCTCCCAAATCCTCATTCTGTGCACGAGGGTCTACGGCATCGCGTACATCCTGCGCTTCACTATATTTATAAAGACGGTCCGTGTGACGACTCAAGAAGTCATAAAGCAACTCCTTTTCCTCTTCCGGTGTCTCCTTGCCATACCAACGGTAACCGTATTCGATGGCAAACATGTCATAAGGACCGATGTGTGGAGAGAGTGCAGTCACTCCGTCGCCCGGCTGAGCCACATAGTTGAAACGGGCATAATCCATGATGGAGGAAGAGGTGGAGTTCATCCGGTCGGTGAATGTCTTGGAGCGCAATGAGTCCGTAGGGAATGCCCATGACCCCATCATGTTGTGGCGCAATCCCAGGGAGTGGCCTACCTCGTGGCATGCCACAAAACGCATGGCGTCTCCCATCAACTCATCGGAAATCTTTACCCCACGGGCTTCGGGACGGACGGCGCCTGTCTGCACGGTAATCCACTCTTGCAGCATACCGAGCACGTTGTGCCACCACATGATATCGGCTTCGAGAATCTCGCCCGAGCGGGGATCGAGAATAGAGGGGCCCATAGCATTGGCCTTGGTAGAGGCGGCATAAGTAAGCACGGAGTAGTTCACATCATCCATATCTATTGTCATGCTGTCCGTCACTTCTCTGGCTATAATAGCATTCTTAAAACCGGCGCGTTCGAAAGCGGCCTGCCAGTCTTCGATGCCTTGTTTGATATACTTGCGCCAACGGTATGGAGTGGAATTCTCAATATAGAACACAATCGGTTTGGCAGGTTCCACCAGCTCTCCGCGCAAATAACGCTCACGGTCTTCGGGCTTTGGCTCCAGGCGCCAACGGGTAATGAATTGCTTCTCTTCCACCCTCTGCTGGCCGTCGCTGTAGCTCAACAGCGGATTCGTGAAATATCCGACACGGGCATTGTCCAGACGACCTGTCATCGGCTTTTCCGGAAGCAACATCAGCGAAGAGCTTACCTCCACCGTAACATAGACGGAAGTGGTTCCCTCGGTCACCTTCGTTGTCAGCTCGGAAGTGGCCACCACGTTGTTTTCAAACGATTTGATGGAAAGAATGCGCGACAGATTCTTTATGGCAGACGTGCCGAGGTTGATGTTGGTAAATACATTATTGATGCTCGTCTCCGTCCCGTCATATATATCGTTCACTTTGATCACCATGGCGGTAGAGTCGTTGTTATACGCCTCGATCTTAAAACCGGCAATCAACGGAGAGATATAATTATCGCGAACCGACTGACTGATGGCATCTTCGGCAGGTGCCAAAGGTAACGGACGACTCTGGCGAATCAACAGTTTACCGGTGGCTTTGTCTATCTCAAAACGCACCATTTGATTCTCATAGTTCACACCGCGATTGACTCCCGCCTCATTCAGTTCGGCCGGTACACGCTGCAATTTATTCACAACCAACATGTCACGGCCCAATAGACTCGCCGGAACCTCAAAATAATAATCATTCTTCTTCCGGTATACATTAAACATACCGCGACGAACGACACTGCCGTCTCCGGTCAGCTGTTCATACTCGTTTTTGGATTTAATACTGTCGTTGGATTCTGTTTTTTTCTTTTTGCGGAATAGCCCCATAGTGTCCGGGGCGGAAGTTCCACCATACGATACAACGGAAGGAACACACAAGAAAACACTTGTGGCTACCGTAATTAGCAGGCTTGTTTTCAGTTTCATCAAGTTAATATATCAATTAGTCTGTTACTCTTTATTCTACTCAAAAAATAAAAAGGGGGACCACAAAGATACGAAAACTCTCAATATAAATAATTAGACACGGCGTTTTTTGACGTTTTTTCTTAATTAAGCCGAAAGTTACTTGCTTTTTTATGCAAAAACGCACGCTTTCCGTTCATTATTTAACAAACTTTCCGATGTACGTCCGATGTATGAAAGAACAGACCTGACCGTACTTTTTTACATCCGTGTAGCAGTAAAGTATAAAGATTTAAATTATCTTTGTCTCAAATAAAAATCGTATGGAACTCTTAGTATATAAAGCTTCCGCCGGTTCCGGTAAGACTTTTACCTTAGCCGTGGAATACATCAAACTACTCATTCTCAATCCTCGTGCTTACCGGCAAATACTGGCCGTGACCTTTACCAATAAAGCCACAGCAGAGATGAAAGAGCGTATCCTCAGCCAGCTCTATGGCATTTGGCAAGGAGACAAAGACTCGGACGCCTACCTGAAACGGATTATCGCAGAGACAGGAAAGCCGGTGGAAGAAGTGCGGGAAGCGGCCAAAGTGGCGTTGACCAATATGCTGCACGATTACAGCCGCTTCCGGGTAGAGACCATCGACTCTTTCTTCCAGTCGGTGATGCGAAACCTTGCCCGTGAACTCGAACTGAGCCCCAACCTGAACATCGAGTTGAACAATCAGGAGGTGCTGAGCGATGCCGTGGATAGCATGATCGAAAGGCTGGGTCCTACCTCACCCGTACTGGCATGGCTGTTGGATTATATCAACGAGCGCATCGCCGACGACAAGCGTTGGAACGTATCGGACGAGGTGAAAAGTTTCGGGCGGAATATCTTCGATGAAGAATATATAGAGAAAGGAGAAGGACTCCGGAAAAAACTGATTGAGAATCCGGGGCTCATCAAAGACTACCGCCGTGAATTGAAGGAGATGGAAACGGAAGCGCTCGAACAGATGAAGGGATTCTACGACCAGTTTGAGGGTGAACTGGACGGGCATGCCCTCAATGCCGATGATCTGAAGAACGGTTCGCGCGGCATAGGAAGCTACTTCCGCAAGCTCAACAATGGTATACTGGGCGATGACATACGCAATGCAACAGTAGAGAAGTGCCTGACGGATGAAAAAAGCTGGGCGGCGAAAAGCTCGTCACGCTATCAGGATATTCTCCAACTGGCTTCCGCAAGCCTTATGCCTTTGCTGAATGAAGCAGAGAAGTTCCGTACAAAGAACAACAAGATAGTAAACAGCTGCCGGCTCTCCATGCAACACCTGAACAAGGTGCAACTGCTGGCAAGCATAGACGAGGAGGTACGTCGACTCAATCGGGAGAACAACCGTTTCCTGTTATCGGACACCAACGCCCTGCTCCATCAACTGGTGAAGGATGGCGACTCTTCTTTCGTTTTCGAGAAAATCGGGACAAACATCCGGAACGTAATGATAGATGAGTTTCAGGACACAAGCCGCATGCAATGGGGAAACTTCCGGTTGCTGCTGCTGGAAGGGCTTTCGCAGGGAGCAGACAGTCTGATTGTGGGCGATGTAAAGCAATCCATCTATCGCTGGAGAAACGGCGACTGGGGAATACTCAACGGACTGAATGAACGCATAAAGAGTTTTCCGATACGGACAAAAACCCTGAAAACAAACCGAAGAAGCGAGACCGATATTATCCGGTTCAACAATGAGATATTCACGGCGGCAGTAAACTATCTGAATACAGTCTACAAAGAAGAATCAAAAAAGGACTGCGAAGCACTGCTGAAAGCCTATTCCGATGTGGTGCAGGAATCCCCCAAAGAGGTGAGAAAAGGATATGTCAAGGTATCCTTCCTCGAACCCGATGAAGAACATGATTACACCGAGCAGACGCTTGTCAGCCTGGGCGAAGAGGTGGAGCGTTTACTGAATTCTGGGATAAGGCTCAATGACATTGCCATCCTCGTGCGCAAGAACAAAAATATCCCCCGCATTGCCGATTACTTTGACAAGACGCTGCAATACAAGATTGTATCCGATGAAGCCTTCCGTCTGGATGCCTCACTGGCTATCTGCATGATGATAGATGCCCTGCGCTATCTCTCCGATCCGGAAAACCGGATTGCGCGGGCTTCACTTATCACCAATTATCAGTTGCAGATAAAGGGATACGAAGGAAGTATGGACTGTTTGCTAACCGCTCCGGCAGAGACATTATTGCCCGAAGCATTCACTAAAAACATAGAGACACTAAGGCTGATGCCGCTTTATGAGCTGCTGGAAGAGCTGTTCACTCTTTTCGAGATGAGCCGCATCAGCGATCAGGATGCCTATCTTTTCGCATTCTTCGATGCGGTAACGGATTATCTGCAAAGTAACTCATCCGAGCTGGACGGCTTTATCCGCTTTTGGGAAGAGACGCTATGCGGCAAAACCATCCCCAGCGGAGAGATGGAAGGCATCCGCATCTTCTCCATCCACAAATCCAAGGGATTGGAATTTCATACGGTACTCCTGCCCTTCTGCGACTGGAAACTGGAGAATGAGACCAATAACCAACTCGTGTGGTGCATTCCGGAAGAGGCCCCTTTCAACGAACTGGATATCGTGCCGGTGAACTACTCCGCACAAATGAATGCCTCCGTCTATCAGAGAGACTACCAGCAGGAACGTCTGCAATTATGGGTAGATAATCTGAATCTGCTCTATGTAGCCTTTACCCGTGCCGGGAAGAATCTGATCGTATGGAGCCGGAAAGGACAAAAGGGAACCATGTCCGAACTGCTGACGGCGGCATTGCCCGAAGTGGCCCGTAAGAACGGAGGGGAGTGGGATGAAGACGCTCCCTATGAACAAGGAGAACTCTGCCCCTCTTCGAAGAAAGAAGAAAAAGTTTCGACCAACAAGATGACGCGGAAACCGGACAAACTCCCGGTAAGCATGGAGTCGATGCGACACGAAATTGAATTCCGGCAATCCAACCGCTCGGCAGACTTTATCAAAGGGGTGAATGAAGGAGAGTCGGAAGACCGCTTTATCAACCGTGGGCGCTTGCTGCATACGCTGTTTTCGGCTATTGAAACGGAAAAAGACATTGATACGGCTATAGAAAGGTTGGTCTTCGAAGGTGTTATCGGTAGCCGTGAGATGGAAGAAGAGATACGGGAAGTGACTCATAAGGCTTTCTCCATGCCCGAAATACAGGATTGGTATTCAGGACGTTGGCAATTGTTCAATGAATGCTCCATTATATATAAGGAAGATGGGGTGTTGCAAACCCGCCGGCCGGACAGGGTAATGATGCAGGACGGGCAAGTGGTGGTGGTGGACTTCAAATTCGGGAAGCCGAACAAGAAGTACAACAGGCAGGTGCAAGGGTATATGCAATTGCTGAAGAGGATGGGATACGGTAATGTCAGGGGGTATTTGTGGTACGGGCCTCTCCCCCGACCCCTCTCCGGGGGAGAGGGGGAAAAGGGTACTGACTCCGGATGGGAAGAGGGGAAAATTGTTGAGGTGAAAATGGGAATAGAAATGAAAGATGGGGGGAAAATAAAA
Source organism: uncultured Bacteroides sp. (assembly GCA_958477465.1). Lineage (GTDB taxonomy): Bacteria > Bacteroidota > Bacteroidia > Bacteroidales > Bacteroidaceae > Bacteroides. The sequence goes on along the minus strand of CAUEFX010000043.1, from coordinate 23,092 downwards.
AGTAAAGTAGGAATAAAGGATAAGCCTAATCAAGAGAATTTCATAAATTCTGAAACGGAACATGAAACAGATTCCAACTCCTCACCCCTCTCCCACGGAGAGGGGCAGGAGGAGAGGCCCTTATACAAAACCGCCTGTTTAACCTCTTATACCTGTATGAAAGAGTTTCAAAAGAAAAACAAATCAAATCCGACTGATGCCGAACGGATTCTATGGGAATATCTCCGTCGGGAACAGACTGGTCACAAATTCAGACGACAACAAATCATAGAAAATTACATAGCAGATTTCGCATGCCTTGAGTCCAAGTTGGTCATTGAATTGGATGGAGATTATCATCTGACAGCCGAACAAATCCAGCAAGATCAGGAACGTACAGAAAAGTTATCTCTTTTAGGGTATAGGGTAATACGCTTTAAGAATGAAGAGGTGATTGATAATCCGAAAATAGTGATTAAACAAATCAAGTGTATTCTCAACACCTCCAACAAGAAAGAAGAAGGGTAACTTTTATGCATTATCCTCTGCTTCTTTATGTTATCTTGCTTTTAAATCACAAAAAATATTATAACAAATAAATCAAACGTATGTCCAATATATCCGACCCTAACAGTCAAAAACACTCCCCTTCTCCCCTCTCCCACGGAGAGGGGTCGGGGGAGAGGCCCACCTTTCTCGAACTGGTCGCTCAAGACCTCCACAGTAAAATCGGCAACGACCTCTCACGGGTAGCCATCGTTTTCCCGAATAAACGGGCCAGTCTGTTTTTCAATGAACACTTGGCTGCTCAATCCGATCGCCCTATCTGGTCGCCTGCATATATCAGTATCAGTGAATTGTTTCAGCAATTATCCATACAGAAATTAGGTGACCCCATCCGGTTGGTTTGTGAGCTGTATAAGGTCTTTCGTGAAGAGACGAAAAGCGAAGAATCGCTGGACGACTTTTATTTTTGGGGAGAACTGCTCATCAGCGATTTCGATGATGTAGACAAGAATCTGGTGGATGCCGACAAGCTTTTTACCAACTTGCAGGACTTGAAAAATATCATGGATGATTTCGACTTTCTCGATGAAGAACAAGAAAGCGCCATCCGGCAGTTCTTTCAAAACTTCTCTATAGAGAAACATACGGAGCTAAAAGAGAAATTCATCTCTCTCTGGGATAAATTAGGTGATATTTACCGCAATTACCGTTCGCAGCTTACAGCATCAGGCATAGCCTATGAGGGGATGCTGTACCGCAATGTCATCGAAGCACTCGATACAGACAAGCTACGCTATGACAAATATGTATTTGTCGGCTTCAATGTGCTCAACACGGTGGAAACCCGCTTCTTCTCCATGCTGCAGGATGCAGGTAAAGCACTCTTCTATTGGGATTACGATATCTTTTACACCCGATTGCCCCAACAGAAGCACGAAGCCGGTGAATTTATCCTCCGTAACCTGAAATTATTCCCGAATGAACTTCCGGAAGAGGTATTCGACTGCCTGCGCCATCCCAAGAAAGTACGCTTCATCTCCTCCCCTACGGAAAACGCACAAGCCCGTTATCTGCCCGAATGGGTAAGAGGAGTGGCACGGGAACACTCTACTCCCGATTCGGAGAAAGAAAATGCCGTGGTGCTTTGCAATGAATCACTGCTGCTTCCTGTCCTCCACTCTATCCCGGCAGAGGTGAAGAATGTCAACATCACCATGGGATTTCCGTTGGCACAGACTCCGGTATATAGCTTTATCAATGCAGCCGTCGAGCTACAGACCATCGGCTACCGGATGGAAACCGGACGTTACAGCTATGAAGAGGTGCAGGCCATATTAAAACATCCCTATACCCGTCAGCTTTCCCCAAAAGCGGAGCCTTTGGAAAGGGAACTGACCCGTACCAACCGTTTTTATCCCTTACCCACGGAACTGAAACAGGATAATTTTCTCTCCCTGCTTTTCACACCGCGCAGCGGTATCCGTGAGCTGTGCCTGTACATCACAGAACTGCTGAAGGAGGTTTCTATTCTATACCGGCAGGAATCGGAACAGGAGGACATCTTCAACCAGCTTTACCGGGAATCCCTGTTCAAGAGTTTCACGATGGTGAACCGGCTGCTCAATCTGATTGAGAATGGCGAACTTCAAGTGCGGACAGATACACTGAAACGCCTACTCAACCGCATACTTGCCGCCGCCAATATTCCTTTTCATGGCGAGCCCGCCATCGGTATGCAGATAATGGGGGTACTCGAAACCCGTAACCTCGATTTCCGCAACCTTATCATGCTGTCGCTCAATGAAGGACAACTGCCCAAAGGCGGAGGAGAGTCCTCCTTCATCCCCTACAACCTACGCAAGGCCTTCGGAATGACTACTATCGAGCACAAGAATGCTGTGTACGCCTACTATTTCTACCGTCTGATTCAACGGGCGGAAAATATCACATTAGTATACAACAGCTCTTCCGATGGCCTGAACCGGGGGGAATGGTCACGCTTTATGTTACAGTTCCTCGTAGAGTGGCCGCACGAAACCAGTTACGAATTTCTTGAAGCCGGTCAGTCTCCGCAAAAAAGCCGGGAGATAACGATCGAGAAAACGCCTGTAATACGAAGCCGCATGCAGAACAGGTATAACTTCAATCAGAATCCGAAAGCGCTCCCACTCTCTCCATCGGCACTGAATGCCTATCTGGATTGCAGTCTGCGGTTCTATTACCGCCATGTGGCCGGATTGAAAGTAAAGGACGAAGTGAGTGCAGAGATTGATTCCGCACTGTTCGGTACTATTTTCCACCGCTCGGCAGAATTGGCGTACAGTGAATTAAGTGCCAACGGTAAAGAGATACGGAAGGAAGATTTAGAACGTCTGCTACGGGATGATGTCCGTATCCAAGGATATGTAGACCGTGCATTCAAAGAGGAATTCTTCCATGTGCCTCTCGACGAACGCCCCGAATACAACGGAATACAGTTGATCAACTCAAAGGTGATCTGCTCCTACCTGCGCCAATTATTGCGTAATGATCTGGTCTATGCGCCTTTCTCCATGGTGGGAATGGAAGAACCGGTAGAAGAACCGTTGGAAGTAGACACACCGGAAGGAATCATCCGAATCAAAATAGGCGGAACGATAGACCGGATGGATTGTAAAGGAGACACGCTCCGGATTGTGGACTACAAAACCGGAGGAAGTCCCAAGACACCGGCCAATATCGAGCAGTTGTTCATCCCCGCTGAAGGGAGGCCTAATTATATATTCCAGACATTCCTGTATGCTGCCATCATGAGCCGGAAGCAGTCACTGAAGGTAGCTCCTGCCCTGCTCTACATCCATCGGGCTGCCAATGAAAGCTACTCTCCGGTCATTGAGATAGGCGAACCCCGCAAACCTAAAATGCCCGTAAATAACTTTGCCTTCTTCGAAGATGAGTTTCGGGAGCGGTTACAGAGGTTACTGGAAGAGATATTCGGAGCGGAAACGCCCTTTACACAGACAGAAAACACGAAAGCCTGTGAATACTGCGACTTCCGTGCTTTATGTAAAAGATAAGAAAGGCCCATAAAAGGGAAAACGATATTCGGAGGTAACTATGCACGGTGCTTACAGGTTGTATACATAATGCTTACAGACTGTAAGCACCATGTTTATGAATTGTATGCACAATGCAAAGCAGCCATCACCAACCGGATATCCGCATAGGAAACCTCGTCTCCCAAAGCAGCTTTTATAAGTGTAATGCCACGGGCATCGGCATTCTCCTGCAAATAGCGGGTTACTTTATCCACTTTTTCACGGGACACCAACTGATCGACTTTAATGACTCCCGAACGTACGTAATGCTCCAGATGTCCTGCAATCGTTCCGGTGACCAGCTCGCGCTTTTTGGCAATCTCTTCGATATTCATGCCTTGGCGGAACATGGCATAGCTGATCTCTCTGGTATCCATCCGAGGAGTTTTAGCCGTCGTATTCGTTAATACGGGAACAGCCTCCGGATCCGTTCGGGGAGGTGCGACAGATACATTCCGTGAGGTCCGGTCCGGCTCTGTAACCGTATCCGTTTTGGGAGAAGATGTGACATACCGGTTTACCATGTCCAGCAAGACATCACCATACTTTTCCGCTCCCTTTTTTCCAAAATAAGGAATGCGTACCAAAGAAGCGATATCCCGAGGCAAAAGATTGACAATGCCCAATATTGCTTTCTGCTGAATAACCGTATACACAGGCAGACCGGCCTTAGCCGCTTCTGCATTTCGCCATGCTATCAGCTGTTTATACAGATCCGGATGAAGAATATCCGTAGGTACTTCTATCTTTTCTCCCCGATCGGCTTTCGGGGAAGATGAAAATGTACGTGTTCTGGAGCTGCCGGTATCTCCCTTTTCACTATTCTCGATCGCAAGCACCGCTTTCCGCTTCAAATAGGAAGACACGGAAAAGCCCTCTTTCTCTGTAAGCAGAAGAGTCCCTTTCTTTATATACAGCGCCGATTGGAGCGTAGCCAAAGCCTCGCCGAACTTCTTCTTCAACACTTTATTGTCCGTTTGGATTTTAGTGCCCGCCACCAGCGGAGAGAGAATCTCCTCCAACTGTCCGGCAAAATAATGTGCACCGGATATCAGGCGTTGCTGCAACCGCTCATCGTGCCTATAATCATCGGAGGCATTTACCAGTTCCGTATATTGCAATTGAAAAGTATCCCCCACTTTCACAATTTTCGTCCTATATAACTCATCTGCTTCCTTATACCGCTCTAGCAATTTGGGATAAAGCCGGTACAAATGCTCATCCAGTAAACGGAGCACGAGTGCAAGATGCCGGTCCAAGGAGTGAAAATCAAACTGTTCGCAGAGTAATTCATAGAAGTAACGGTGCTGCAACTTATTCAGTTTCTCCCTGTCGGGCGACAACGCTTCCACCTCGCAGGTAAATTCATCAATCGTATCATCGCTGATAATCGCTTCCTTCCGAAGCGGAGAACTCAAGACAAGCCCTTCAAGACTTTTGCAACGGCTCAACGCAACATACACCTGCCCGTGGGCAAATGAAGCATTGGCATCGATGATGGCCCGTTCGAAAGTAAGCCCCTGGCTTTTATGAATCGTAATAGCCCACGCCAGACGGATGGGATACTGCCGGAACCGTCCTTCCACTTCCTCCGTAATTTCTTTCGTTACAGGGTTCAGCGTATATTTACTATTGGTCCACTCTTCCGTCTCCAAAAGAAAAGATTCGCCGTCACCGTTTCCACGCACCATGATACCGTCTTTGGATACACCTGTTACCAGACCGATCTTACCATTATAAAACCGATGTTCATTGGAAGAATCATTTTTGATAAACATTATCTGCGCTCCCTTCTTCACTGTCAGTACTTCATCGGCAGGATAAGCGGATTCGGGAAAGGTTCCTTCGGTTTTTGCCCGGAAACTGTAAGCCTGTCCCGGCAGGGCCACCAATTGGCGGTCGTTATATTGCTGGGCTTGATAGTTGTGGGTGGTCAGGCGGATGTACCCCTCTTCTTCCTTCGGGTGGAAGCCGGGGAGATAACGCTTGTTCAGTTCCGTAAGCACCGACTCGTCAGCGGTATTTTCACGTATTCTGTTCAACAGATTCACAAAGGCCGCATCACTCTGACGATAGATATGCTTCAATTCGATGGTCACATATTCCGTTTCATGCAAAGCCCGGCTACCGAAAAAGAAAGCCGTGTCATAATACGGTTTCAGCAACTGCCATTCATCCTCTTTCACAACAGGGGCCAACTGCTGGAGATCGCCGATCATCAAAAGCTGCACACCGCCAAACGGCTGGTACCGGTTGCGATACTGACGCAACACGGCATCGATGGCATCCAGCAAATCAGCCCGCACCATGCTTATCTCATCAATCACCAGAAGATCCAGACTGCGGAGGATATTGATTTTCTCTTTCCCGAATTTATGGAAAGTCCGGGCAGACGTAAATTTACTATCAGGCACATAAGGGGCAAAAGGCAGTTGGAAGAAAGAATGTATCGTTACCCCGCCGGCATTGATAGCGGCAATCCCCGTTGGCGCCACCACTACCATGCGTTTCGGTGATTTGGCTTTCAGTTCTCTGAGAAAAGTAGTTTTACCGGTACCGGCTTTTCCTGTCAGAAACAGATGTGTACCCGTATTTTCGATGAATTGCCAGGCGAGCTGTAAATCCGGATTGTTTTCCATGCTATCTAAATTAGTTCGTTTTTCTGTCGGGAATCGTGCAAATCGAATGCAGTACATCAAGCGTGCCTGAAATGTGTGATAAGAAAATGTCAAGATCCCCCCTTTCTCTGTGGTGTGACCTTGACATTTCCAAACATTTATTTCATCGATCCGCCGATAATATCCAGCAGCTCATTCGTTATCGCCTGCTGGCGTCCCTTATTGTACTGCTTTGTCAAATCCTGAATCAGTTCATTTGCATTATCCGTTGCCACTTGCATAGCCAATGTACGGGCAGCATGCTCGGATGCATTAGAATCCAAAGCGGCGGTGAAAACCTTCTGACACAATACTTTCGGAATCAGATCGGCAATAAACTGCTCGACTGACGGCTCGACTATGTAATCGTTCATTACCCGGTTCTCTTCCACCTCCTCAGCCTGCTCCTCTTCTATCCGGGTAAGATCGATCGGCAAGAATCTTTCACGGACCAGTTTCTGTACGCCCATCGATTTAAAATGGTGATAAATCAGTTCTACACGGTCGATGTCCTTGGATACGAAAAGTTCCATCAAATGTTCCGCGAGGGCCGATGCCTGCTGATAATCGGGCTTATCGGACAATTGCTGGTAACTGCCCTCCGGAGTAAAGCCCATCTTCTTCACCGCTTCTTCCACCTTACGTCCGATAGGGTAAATCAAGATATTATCCTGCCCCAACTTGCGGTATTCGCCGATGGCATGCAAAAACATTTTGATGACATTGGCATTGAAAGCACCGCACAAAGAGCTGTTGGAAGAGAACAAGACAATAGCCACACGCTTTACCTCGCGTTCCTCCACATAAGGAGATTCGATCGAAAGATCACCACTGAGAAAATTCCGCAGAATCTTGTTCAGTTGCCTTTGATAAGGCAACATGTGTTCAATGGCCCCTTGCGCCTTATGCAATTTGGCAGAAGCCACCATCTTCATTGCCGAAGTGATCTTTCGGGTACTCTGTACCGAATTTATTCTGGTTTTTACTTCTTTAAGTGAAGCCATATTTATTAGTAGTTAGAATTTCGACAGCAAGCACGGAGATCATGGAAATCACTTATCCATGCAGAATGACAGTTATTCAAACTCCGGTTGCTTTATTAATTCATAAATTGTTTCGCCACCATTTCTGCCGTTTCACGAATGCCCTTTTCAACCTCTTCGTTGATCGTACCGGTTTTCAGTACGTCGAGCACATCAGCCTGATGGTTAATGGCAAGACTCTCTTGGAAACTACGTTCAAAATCCTCCACCTTATCCAAAGGCACATTACGCAGCAAACCGTGAACCCCACAATAAAGGATGGCAATCTGCTTCTCTACCGGCATCGGGCTGTACTGCGGCTGCACAAGCAAACGGGTATTCTTCTGTCCTTTATCAATGATATGGGCCGTCACCGGATCCATATCACCGCTGAACTTCGTAAACGCTTCCAATTCACGGTACTGCGCCTGGTCGATCTTCAACGTACCCGCCACTTTCTTCATCGCTTTCACCTGAGCATTACCTCCCACACGGGATACGGAAATACCCACATTGATAGCCGGACGGTTACCTTGATTGAAGAGGTCGGTATCGAGGAATATCTGTCCGTCGGTAATGGAAATTACATTCGTCGGGATATAAGCGGATACGTCACCGGCCTGTGTTTCGATGATAGGCAATGCAGTCAGAGAACCGCCACCCTTTACCATTCCCTTCAGACTGTCGGGGAGATCGTTCATCTCACGTGCCACCTCTTCCTGATTGATAATCTTTGCCGCACGCTCCAGCAAGCGGGAATGCAGATAGAATATATCACCCGGATACGCCTCACGCCCTGACGGACGGCGCAGAATCAACGACACTTCACGATAGGCCACGGCCTGCTTGGAAAGGTCGTCGTAAACCACCAATGCATCACGCCCGGTATCCCGGAAATATTCACCGATAGCGGCACCCGAGAACGGTGAGAAGTATTGCAAGGCAGCAGGATCACCGGCTGTAGCAGCAACCACAATCGTGTACTCCATCGCACCGTATTCGCGCAAAGTATTCACGATGGAAGCAACCGTAGAACCCTTCTGACCGATAGCTACATAAATGCAATACACGGGTTTTCCCGCCAGATAATTTTCACGCTGGTTGATAATGGTATCGATGGCGATGGCAGTCTTACCGGTCTGCCGGTCGCCGATGATCAACTCACGCTGTCCGCGGCCGATAGGAATCATGGCGTCTACCGCCTTCAATCCGGTTTGCAAGGGCTGGTTCACCGGCTGACGGAAAATAACCCCCGGTGCCTTACGCTCCAACGGCATTTCGTACAACTCCCCGCCAATCGTTCCCCGTCCATCCAGAGGCTCACCCAACGGATCGATCACACGTCCCAACATACCCTCACCCACACGGATGGAAGCAATACGCCCGGTACGCTTTACGGTATACCCCTCTTTGATCTTATCGGTAGGCCCCAGCAACACGGCGCCCACATTGTCCTCTTCGAGGTTCATCACAATGGCTTTCATGCCGTTGTCGAATTCCAGCAATTCGTTCGCTTCGGCATTTCGTAATCCATAAATACGTGCCACGCCATCACTGACCTGTAACACCGTACCTATCTCATCGAGCTGCACACGCGTATCGATGCCTTCAAGCTGACGACGCAGAATATCGGATACTTCGCTTACTTTTATATTTTCAGACATAATTATATTTACGATTTGACTATTTACGATTTGCGATTGATAGTAGAAGATTAGTGACTGGATAATTAGAATTGAACGATCCTTGAAATTTACGATTAAAAGTACTCTTGCTCATGGCATGATCCGGTTTGACAACACCAGGTACCTCCAATTGTAATTCGTAAATCGTCTAATCGTAAATCCCTACACAATTCTTCTGTTCTTATCAATAAACTGTTGTTTCACACGCTTCAGCTGAGTAGCTATACTGGCATCCAGACGATAATCATTGACATCGAAAACAAAGCCACCTCCAATAGACGGATCTACCACAGTTTCCAGCTCCATTTGCGCATGAAGAATCGCACCGGCAGAATTGCGTATCCGCTCTTCCGTTTCCTTATCGACAGGTACCGCCGTGACAAGTCTGCCCACACCGATGTGTTTCAGCTTCCTGTATAGATCCAGGAAAGACAAACAGATAAATTGCAGGAACGGTTCGCGGTTGTTCTTCAGCACCAATGTGATGAAACGGGAAAAAGTGCGGCTTACTCCCCGGTCAGCAGCAGCTGCCGTACAAATCAGCGAATACTTCTCACGGGTATTCAACACAGGATTTGCCAAAGCCTCTTTCAGGTTCGGGAAAGCAGAAAGGCTCCCCGCCAGCATCTTCATCTCTTTGTAAAGCGTATCTTCCGCATGATTATCTTTTGCATACTTAATCAGTGCTTTCGCATAGCGCATTGAAACAACTCCTATATCCATACTTCATTCCGGTTAATTCTTATTCAATACTTCGTCCAGCATCCGGTCTATCATCTCCATCTGCTCACGTTTGTCGTCCAGATTTTTGCGGATCACTTTCTCTGCGATGTCCACCGAAAGCACAGCAACTTGCCGGCGGATGTCCCGGATTGCCTCATCCTTCTCTATCTGAATCTGCTTCTTCACCTCGTCCAGTTCTTTCTGAGCGGCGGCTTCTGCCTGTTTGCGGGCTTCGTGAATAATCTTATCACGTTCCTGCATAGCCTCTTTCAAGATACGTCCCTGCTCCTTGTTAGCGGCAACCACGAGCGCTTCGCCCTGTTCTTTCAATTTAGACAACTGGGCATTGGCTTCCCTGGCCACCTCCAAAGACTGGTCGATGTAGGTTTTACGGCCTTCCACCATCTTGACAATGACGGGAAAACCATATTTTGCCAATACAACGAATACAATCCCAAACGAGAGGAACATCCAGAATAACAGGCCACTATCGGGTAATAACAATGACATAAGGCGATTTATGATTTATGATTTTCGATTTATGATTTATGACGGAGATGTCAATATCCATTAGTTGCCTATGCATCTTACAGGAAGAATACCAATAAGCAGACAACGACAGCCAACAGAGCCACACCTTCAATCAAGGCAGCGGCAATAATCATGTTCATACGGATATCACCCGAAGCCTCCGGCTGGCGTGCAATAGCTTCCATAGCCGAGCTACCGATTTTACCAATACCCAAACCTGCACCGATTACGGCAATACCGGCACCAATAGCTGCTCCCAATTTTCCGATAGCAGCACCAGCGGCTGCTTGTAACAAGACTGATAGTAACATAATTTTCAGTTTTAAAATGGTTTATATTTTATTAATTCAAAATTCAAAAACAACATGACCTCACCCGGCCGCTACTCTATTTAGCCGCCTCTTCGGCCTTACCGCCCTCCTGCGCCAAACCGATAAATACGGCAGACAACATGGTGAAGACATAAGCCTGTATGAAAGCCACCAGCAACTCGAGCGTATTCATAAAGATATTAAACAAAACCGAAGCAACGGTCAGTGTCCCGTTCAGCACAGGCCCCATACTTGCCGAGATAAAAATCAGACAGGTAAGCACCAGCATGGCCATGTGTCCCGAAAGCATATTTGCAAACAGACGGATCATCAACGCGAAAGGCTTGGTAAACACTCCGAAGAACTCGATAAGCGGCATCATCGGTACAGGAACTTTGAGCCACCAGGGGACATCGGGCCAGAATATATCTTTCCAATAATGTCTGGTACCGAAAACGTTAACGGCCAAAAAGGTACAGATAGCCAATACCATGGTGATGGCTATGTTTCCGGTCACATTCGCCCCGCCGGGGAAGAATGGCACCAATCCCATGAGGTTGTTGATGAAAATAAAGAAAAACGCAGTCAGCAGATAAGGAGCAAACTTCTTATAGTTGGGTCCTACGCAACTCTTTATCACATCATCGTGTATCATCATGATGAACATCTCCATGAAACCCACAAACCCACCGGGCGCCGATGCTCCCTGTTCGCGCTTGCGGTACCAATGTGCCACACTCAAGATGATGACCAACAGCAATGCACTGTTCATCAGCAATGCCAGAGTGACTTTGGTTATCGAAATGTCCCACGGACGGACCTGTTCACCGGCTTTGTTGTACTCCACGATCTTCCCTTCATACTTGCTACCGGCAGGAGCAATGGAAAAACCCTCGTACGTTCCGCCGTTTTCTTCAAGCCTGGAAGAGAGGAAGGTGTGCCAGCCGCTGTCCGAACTATACACGATTACCGGCAGCGGAATCGTGATATGTGTGTTGCCCCAGGTAGTGATATGCCACTCGTATGAGTCTCCGATATGCCCGAAAACGATACTCTTCACATCAACCGTGTTCTCTTTTTGTTCGCCGGGCGTGATCTCCTCCTCCTGCGCCAATGCAGGAAGCGAAACAAGCAGCCCCAACGCAAAGAGCAATCCTGTGAATATGTTACGCAACTGTTTCATTTTTTGTCTTATTTTTCTTTTGTCGTTTCTTGTTCAGCTCATAGCCTGTGAAGAAGCTTGTCTCAAATATCAGATAAATCAGATAGTTCACGACGAAGGTAAGCAGAAATGCCACCGCCTCTTCCCGGACTATCATGCAATATATCACCAGAACGATTATAGAAAGAATCATCTTAAGCACCTTCATTGCCAGATGAAGCAACAACATCTTTTGGGGAGCAAACCGCCGGCAAGCATCGAACATATAGATATTGAATACTCCGAACATATAGAAGAATACCGGAATCAGCGGATAACCTCCAAAATAGTGTTCGGGCACCAAAGAGAAATAAATGGCTCCACCCACTCCACTCAGCAACAGAGTGATAAAAGTAAGATAGAGCAGATACTTGCGTTTTGTTAGACTTATGCTCATTTTATGTTGTTGTGTCTTTCCGTTCCAAAGTCAATTTTCCGTCAGGAGATACAAACGGATACCTTTCCGTCGCTCATCTCCATAAAACCGCCTTGGATATCGAGTGTACATTCTTCATTATCATCGGTCACATAGCTCAGTTTCCCTTCCTTCAAAGAAGAGACGATCGGAGCATGCTGCGGCAAAACAGTGAACGACCCCATTGCCCCGGGCAGCGTCACCCTGTTTATCTCTCCATCGAATATCTCTTTTTCGGGAGAAACAATACTCAAGTGCAATCCTTTCATTTTCAATAATGTGCTAATGTACCAATATGCATTATTTCTTCGCCTGTTCAAGCAACAGTTTTCCTTTCTCGATGGCTTCTTCAATCGTACCCACATTCAGGAAAGCCTGTTCGGGCAGGTCGTCTACCTCGCCGTCCAGAATCATACGGAAACCTTTGATCGTATCTTCGATGGAGACCATCACACCGGGCACGCCGGTAAACTGTTCGGCTACGGAGAAAGGTTGTGAAAGGAACCGTTGTACACGGCGTGCACGGTTCACAAGCATTCTGTCTTCATCCGAAAGTTCTTCCATACCCAAAATAGAAATGATATCCTGCAACTCTTTGTTGCGCTGAAGAATCTGTTTTACCCGCTGTGCCACGTCATAATGCTCCTGCCCCACGATGTGCGGATCGAGGATACGTGAAGTGGAAGACAATGGGTCTACCGCCGGATAGATACCCAGCTCGGTTATCTTACGGTCGAGTACCGTGGTGGCATCGAGGTGAGTAAAAGTAGTTGCCGGTGCCGGGTCGGTCAAGTCGTCGGCAGGCACATATACCGCCTGCACAGACGTGATAGATCCGTAACGGGTTGAAGTGATACGTTCCTGCATGGCTCCCATCTCCGTTGCCAGCGTAGGCTGATAACCCACAGCCGACGGCATACGTCCCAACAACGCCGAGACTTCAGAACCGGCCTGTGTGAAACGGAAGATATTGTCGATAAAGAACAGGATATCCCGCGGTTCGTCGCTATCCGAATGCATGTCACGGAAGGATTCCGCTACCGTCAGTCCCGACAACGCCACAGAGGCACGTGCTCCCGGCGGTTCATTCATCTGACCGAACACCAGAGATACCTGAGATTTCTTCACCTCTTCATAATCCACTTTCGACAAATCCCAATGTCCTTTCTCCATGCTCTCTTTGAAGGCTTCTCCATAGCGGATAACCCCGGATTCAATCATCTCACGGAGCAAGTCGTTACCTTCACGGGTACGTTCTCCCACTCCGGCAAACACAGAAAAGCCATTGTGTTTCTTGGCAATATTGTTAATCAGCTCTTGGATAAGCACCGTCTTACCTACACCGGCACCACCGAACAAGCCGATCTTACCACCTTTTGAATAAGGTTCGAGAAGGTCGATTACTTTGATACCTGTATACAGCACTTCCTGCACAGTGGTCAGATCTTCAAATTTAGGGGGATCACGGTGAATGGAATAAGCTCCCTCGCGGCTAAGCTCTTTCATACCGTCAATAGAATCACCGACTACATTCATCAGTCGTCCTTTAATCTGTTCGCCTACCGGCATGGTGATCGGTCCACCCGTCGGATGTACTTTCATACCGCGCTGCAAACCGTCGGTACTATCCATTGCAACAGTTCTCACCGTATTTTCACCAATGTGCTGTTGCACTTCCACAATCAGAATTTTGCCGTTCGGTCTTCTTATCTCCAACGCATCATGTATGCTGGGCAACATCAGTTCAGCCTCCGTACCTTCAAAGTATACATCGACCACAGGCCCGATTACCTGAGAGATATGTCCGATAATCTGTGACATAAGCAATCTTTTTATATATTATTTTCTAAACTTCATAGCACAGTAAGTCGCGTTTTCATCAACTTTACTATTAAAACAACGTCTGAGTTTTTGTTTTGTTCACACTCACCACCACAAGTAGTTAAACAAACAACTGTGCAAAAGTAAAAACAATTGTGATTCGTTATTCGCATTTGCTTTTTTTTTGTTTTAGATAACATTCGTTAGACCTAAAAATCCGACCTATTAGCCAATAATCACATAAAAGAAGCGCATTTCCGAGCAAACTATTGCTAAAAGATTCGTTTTATCAGAAAAATGTTTCCGGTTATCCGAGTTTCCTGGACCTATTACAAGAGGCGACTCATCAGGTTGAAAACAAATCGCCCCTACCACAGTCAAATCCGTAGCAGGGGCGATTTCTTTTCCCAAAGAATATTTATCAGAATACCTCCACTTTCTCAGCAATACGCTTTGCCTTGTCGCGCAATGCATCCAAATCGGAACCCAGAGGAGCATAGCAGAGAACAACTCCCATACGGCGGTTCACGCGGGTAAACGGTTTGCCGAAAATACGCAGGTATGTATCTTCCTCTTTAGTCACCTCTTCCATTCCACGATATTGCGGACGTTCCTGACTGGCAATCGGAGACAGAATCACCGCACTGGCTCCTATCCTCTCCTGCTTGATACCCGGAATCGGCAAGCCCAGTACGGCACGCAGATGAAGTTCAAACTCATTCAGGTTCTGTGTTCCGGCCAAAGTCACCATACCGGTATCATGCGGACGCGGAGAGAGTTCGGAGAAATAGACTCCGTTCTCATGGCTCAAGAAGAATTCCACTCCCCACAAGCCGGCTCCTGTCAAAGCTCTTGTCACCTTCTCGGCCATCTCCTCGGCTTCTTTCAGATGAGCGGGGTCGATATGCGCCGGCTGAAAACTTTCGCGATAATCTCCACCTTTCTGTACATGTCCGATAGGCGGGCAAAACAGTGTCGGTCCGTTTTTCTGAGTAACGGTAAGCAAGGTTATTTCACTATCGAACTTGATAAACTCTTCAATGATAAGTTCACGGATATCACCACGACTGCCACTACAGCCATACTCCCACGCATGCTCCAATTCATCGGCGCTCTTCACCAACGACTGGCCTTTACCGGAAGAAGACATCAAAGGCTTGACCACGCAAGGGAAACCGATCTTAGCGGCAGCTTCTTTCAGTTCTTCCAAAGAAGTGGCATAGAAGTATCTGGCGGTTTTCAGTCCTAGTTCCTTGGCAGCAAGGTCGCGTATGGCTTTACGGTTCATCGTAAAGTTCACGGCACGGGCGCTGGGCACTACCTGAATGCCTTCTTTCTCGAAGTCATACAAACGTTCGGTACGGATAGCCTCAATCTCCGGCACGATAATGTCCGGTCGGTGTTTTCTGACCACACGTTCCAATGCCTCGCCATCGAGCATATTAAACACTTCACATTCATCGGCCACCTGCATAGCCGGAGCCCCGGCATACGAATCGCAGGCTATGATATACTGTCCTTTGCGTTGGGCGGAAATGACAAACTCTTTTCCTAATTCACCGGAACCGAGTAAAAGTATTTTTTTCATGACTGTTTTTTTTTATAATACTGCAAAAGTAATGCTTTTCAGTGAAACTTAGAAACTGTTTTGATACTGTTTTGATTTTTATGGGGTCTCCTTTTTCGTTTCTTATTCAAGCACCGGAGTGGAGATATAAAAAAGTGCCCTTGACTATCTTCAAACAGACGACCAAGGGCTATATTAAAAAAACCAAAAAAATTATTGATGTTGCTCGCGCAACAAATCATTCACTGTTTTCACCGGATTGAAAGTGGAGAGCGGCACTTCTACGAATACCGTATTCCAGTCACTCATGGCACCATTCCACAAACCGGGAAGTTCGAGTGCCTTGAGATCTTTTCCGTTCTTCGACTTATAAGAGATAAATCCGGTGGCTTTATCTACATAGTTCACCAAATCAAACTTATGTCCTTTATAATCACGTACGGCACACACAAGGTCTACCGGATTAAAATGCGTTCCTTTTTCAAACATCTCTTTTGCAGCGGTATCATTCATGTCGATCTGCGAGCTTTCCAATATCTGGAGAGAAATAGTACCGTCGCTGTTGTATGCCAGGAACGGACCGCCACCGGGCTCACCCACATTCTTCACCATACCGCAGACACGCATCGGACGATTCAGTTTCTTCTTCAGGTAGATTACCAACTCGGAGTCTTCGAGATTCTTCGTTTCCGGATTCTTGCAGAACAAATTCTTTTGTACGAACTGAAGAATTTCCATTACCTGCTCATGAGAATAGTCACCGCTATCGAGCTGATTCAGATATTCGAAAGCCTGTTTCTGCAGGGTAACCAGCACACCGGCTATCAGCTTCTTGTACAATACCGTATCCGCTTTCAACCTATCCGGCACCACATTATCTATATTCTTTATAAAGATAACATCGGCATCCAGATCGTTCAGGTTCTCGATCAGTGCTCCATGCCCCCCCGGACGGAAAAGCAACTTACCGTTATCACGGAAAGGCCGGTTGTCCATATCGGCGGCAATCGTATCGGTACTGGGCTTCTGCTCCGAGAACGTAATGTTGTATTCTACGCCGTAACGTTTGGCAAAGGCATCGGCTTTCTCGGCTACCAATACTTTGAAAAGTTCACGATGCTCTGCAGAAACCGTGAAATGCACATTTACCTTACCGCTCTTTCCGGCGGCATACATGGCGCCTTCTGCCAGATGCTCTTCGAGCGGAGTGCGCGAGCCTTCTTCGTATTTATGAAACTTGAGAAGCCCTTTGGGCAAAGCCCCATAGTTCAGTCCGGCATCTTCCAGCAAAGCAGCGACCACGGCTTTATAGTTTCCTTCGATTATCAATCCGGCAATATCTTTTCCCGCCATACGCTGGCAGGCCACATTCAAATCATCATAAAACGCAAATTTACCGATACCGTCAAAAAACGCTTGCTCAAACTTCGTAGTAGGCCGGTCGTAATCGGCTCCCAGAAACTCAAACAGATTCTTGAACATACGGCTGGCAGCTCCCGAAGCAGGAACAAACTTCACAATTGTCTTATCCGTATTCTTATATGTATCCCATGCTGCAAGATATGCCTCCTGTTCATCGGTTGTAGGAGCGAGAATACCTTTTCCTACCGATGCAGCCGCATCCAACTTCAAATAGGGGAAACCTTTTTCGAAACAGGCCAGTTGCTCGGCTATCTGTGCCTCCGAAATGCCCTTTTTGGCAAGCAACTCTTTGTCTTGTGGTGTTATCATACGTATCTAAATTATTAATTGATGCCCAAAAATACAAAATCTTATTTAGTTATGCGCCTTTACTAAACAAAAAAAACTACTTTTACAGCAAAATAATAAATAATAATTAGATAATGTGCCAATATGCCAATGTGCCATGCGGTGCATTTCTTATAGCGCAGCCTATTGGCGTATTGATTAATTGGCATATTATTATTCATTGGCAAATTATTCATTGAAACATTTAAATGATTATCGATCATGGAGAATATTTCATTTTTCACCCCGGAAGAGAAAGCTGAGCTATTCGCTCTATACAAACGGCTGATACGGACTGCCGGAGAAAGTATCACAAAGGATGACACGCGGAAATTGAAAAAATACCTCATTCACGCTGCGCAGTGCAATCATCTTTGCCGCAACAATTTCGGAATGAATCCTGTAATCAGAGATTTGCAAACGGCTGTCATAGTAGCCGATGAAATAGGGATGAAAGGTTCCTGCCTGGTGGGAATCATGTTGCACGAAATCGTAAAGAACAACGACTTACCACTTGCAACCGTACGCAGTGAGTTCGGAGAAGATGTGGCAAGCATCATTTCCGGATTGGTAAAGACCAACGAACTATATGCCAAAAGCCCGGCCATCGAATCGGAGAACTTCCGCAATCTGCTCCTCTCCTTTGCTGAAGACATGCGGGTGATACTGATCATGATTGCCGATCGTGTCAACACCATGCGGCAAATCAAAGACTCCGAGAACGAAGAAGACCGCATTAAAGTAGCCAATGAAGCAGCCTATCTGTATGCTCCGCTGGCTCACAAATTAGGATTGTACAAACTGAAATCCGAACTGGAGGACTTATCACTAAAATACACCAAACGGGATACGTACTACTTCATCAAAGAGAAGCTGAATGAGACCAAAGCGTCCCGCGACAAGTACATCGCCTCCTTTATCGAACCGATCAAACGAAAGGTGGCGGAAGCCGGCCTGAAATTTGACATCAAAGGACGTACCAAATCCATTCATTCCATCTGGAACAAAATTCAGAAACAAAAAACGTCTTTCGAAGGCATCTACGACCTCTTTGCAATCCGCATCATCATCGATGCGGAGCCGGATAAGGAAAAGCAGGAATGCTGGCAGGTATATTCCATCGTGACAGACATGTACCAGCCCAATCCGAAGCGTCTTCGCGACTGGCTTTCCATCCCGAAAAGTAACGGTTACGAGTCACTCCACATCACCGTGATGGGGCCGGAGGGGAAATGGGTAGAAGTACAGATCCGTACCCGCCGGATGGACGAAATTGCCGAACGGGGACTGGCTGCCCATTGGCGCTACAAAGGGATAAAAGGGGAAAGCGGGCTCGACGAGTGGCTGACTTCCGTACGCGAGGCACTCGAAAATCCGGACAATGACTCTCTGAAAGTAATGGATCAGTTTAAAATGGACTTATACGAGGATGAAGTGTTCGTATTTACCCCAAAAGGAGACCTTTTCAAACTGCCCAAAGGAGCGACCGTGCTCGACTTTGCTTTCCACATCCATAGTAAGCTGGGATGCAAATGCATCGGTGCAAAGGTAAACGGGAAAAATGCACAACTCAAACAAAAGCTGAACAGCGGTGATCAAGTGGAAATCATGACATCGAACACCCAGACGCCCAAACAAGACTGGTTGAACATCGTAACCACTTCCAAAGCGCGTACCAAGATACGCCAGGCTTTGAAAGAGATGGTGGCACGCCAGCACGATTTTGCCAAAGAGACCCTGGAGCGTAAGTTCAAAAACCGGAAAATGGAGTACGATGAAGGTACGATGATGCGCCTCATCAAACGGCTGGGTTATAAAGTAGTGACCGAGTTTTACCAAGCCATCGCCGACGGTGCGCTGGACGTAAACGAATTGCTGGACAAGTATATCGAACTGCAAAAGCGTGAAAGCGACACGCACGATGAAATCAGCTATCGCAGCGCCGAAGGATACAACCTGCAAAACCAGACGGAAGAGAGCAATGCGAAAGAAGATGTACTCGTCATCGACCAAAACCTGAAAGGACTGGAATTCAAACTCGCCAAATGCTGTAACCCCATCTATGGAGATGATGTTTTCGGCTTCGTCACCGTTTCCGGAGGCATCAAGATCCACCGCATAGACTGTCCGAACGCCGATCAGATGAGAGAACGTTTCGGATATCGTATCGTAAAAGCACGTTGGGCAGGAAAGTCGCAAGGCACACAATACCCGATCACCCTCCGCGTAGTAGGACACGATGATATCGGAATCGTAACCAACATAACATCAATCATCTCAAAAGAAAACGATATCACCTTACGCTCAATCGGCATCGACTCGCACGATGGTCTGTTCTCGGGCACATTGACCATCATGGTCGGTGATACCGGACGGCTGGAAGCCTTGATAAAAAAGCTACGGACGGTAAAGGGGGTAAAACGGGTAAGCCGTAATTAAATAATGTGCTAATGAATAATGTGCCAATGTGCCAATTGGCTGCGCAGTGAAAAAGCATGTCGCATGGCAATGGGCATATTGACACAT
This sequence comes from uncultured Bacteroides sp., assembly GCA_958477465.1. Taxonomy (GTDB): domain Bacteria; phylum Bacteroidota; class Bacteroidia; order Bacteroidales; family Bacteroidaceae; genus Bacteroides. The sequence goes on along the minus strand of CAUEFX010000043.1, from coordinate 3,321 downwards.
TGGCTAATTATTCATTGGCACATTATTCATTATTAAATTTCATCTTCATGGAACCATTTAGCATCAAAAAACGTTTGAAAAGTTTCACATACGCCTGGAAAGGAATCAAGAGTTTTATCTGCCGCGAACATAACGCATGGATTCATCTGAGCATTGCCCTGCTGACAATTGCAGCAGGTTTCTTTTTTGAGATACAACGGATGGAGTGGATAGCTATCATCATCTGCATCGGTGCTGTCATTGCAGCGGAAGCCTTCAACACGGCCATTGAGAGACTGGTCAATCTGACATCACCGGAATGGCATCCGATAGCAGGTGAAGTAAAAGACATTGCAGCAGGTGCAGTGCTGATATGTGCCGTTGCTTCGGCTGTTGTGGGGCTGGTTATTTTTATACCTTATATTTGAGGACTGGGGAGCGGTCTCACCCTCCTCCTCCTAAAATAGGGATAAGTCAATAGCACAAAAAGCAAGAGTGCTATCGGAGCCACCATACGCCCCAGTTGATAAATGAATTCCACCGATGACTCCACGCTCATGTAACAAGCAACAGCAAGTCCCAAAGACATTCCGGTCTCCCATGCCAGGAAATGAGTCGTATTAGCCGTACCGCGTTGGCAGTGATGCGACAGCCTTACAAATATCAGCAGAAACTCCGGAGTTATCAGCCCCAAGCCCAAACCCAACAATACGGCAGAGACGAAAGCCGGTAACTCTTCCAGAAGAATAAAAGAGACCATCATCAGGCTGATTCCCAATATGATTATTCTAAATGCCTTCTCTTTCCGGTGGACTAATTTAGCCAACAACACGGAAAAGAGGAACCCCACTCCCACTACTGCAAAAAACGGAATTGCCATTGTTCCTATCCATACATCACTCAACGAATGATGAAATACCGGCAACAACAGCCCCGGAATAAAAGCGATCAAGGCAAAGTTAAGAGCAGGCAACCATCCACTCGACAAAAGGAAACGGTCGGACGAACACAGTTTCGTTACGATCGGAGCCCGGAAAGGCACGTATACCCTGGATACAAAGAAAATACCCACTAACCCGCATACGACCGAAACAGACAAGAGGGTACAAAAATCATACCACTGGTAAAGTCCCACCCCCAATGCAATGCCTATCAGCATTCCGATCCGTGCCACCCATGAAAAAGCGACATTGCCCGAACTGCGCAAATGAGTACCGGTAATGTCGATGGCCAATGTAATGCCCGCCGTAGTAGCCATACCGAATGCGATGCCCTGCAAAAAACAAAGCAACAGCAACTGGATAATATCATCAGCAAAACCATATCCCGCCGTTGCTGCAATCATGGCGGCAAACGAAAAGGCACAGACGTATTTACGCTTATAGGCATCTACCAGATAAGCATGAAAAGGGCCGACAACAAACATTCCCAATGTAAGTAAAAGAAACATCGCCCCGGTATGGGATACCGGTACGCCCAGACGATCAGCCATTTCTATCGGAGCGACCGGAAGAAGCATATATAAGGATATGAACAACAGAAAATTAGCAATACATATCCGAATGAAATGAATTGTCCACAATCGGTTTTTCATATAGGCTTAATATTGTTCCTTTTCGTTCGGGAAGTCGCAATTCTTCACATCCGAAACATAACGGCTGATCGCATCTGTCATGACAGTAAACAAGTCGGCATAGCGACGCAGGAAACGAGGACGGAAACCATTATTCATACCTAACATGTCTTGAATAACCAACACCTGCCCATCTACATCGGCGCCGGCACCGATACCGATCACGGGAATGGTCAGTTCACTTGCTACACGCTTGGCCAATGCAGCCGGTATTTTCTCAAGAACCAATGCAAAACAACCGGCCTCCTCAAGCAGATGTGCATCACGGATCAATTTTTCCGCCTCTGCTTCATCTTTGGCACGAACAGCGTAAGTACCGTATTTATTAATGGATTGCGGCATCAATCCGAGATGCCCCATAATAGGAATCCCGGCACAAAGGATACGCTTCACCGTTTCAATAATCTCTTCACCACCTTCCAACTTCAATGCATCGGCATGGCTCTCTTTCATTATACGGATAGCGGAAGCAAGTCCTTCTTTTGAATTTCCCTGATAAGAGCCGAACGGCATATCCACTACTACCATAGCACGCTTCACGGCACGTACCACCGACTTTCCATGATAAATCATCTGGTCGAGCGTAATGGGAAGTGTAGTTACATTGCCCGCCATCACATTGGAAGCCGAGTCACCGACAAGGATCACATCCACCCCGGCACCATCTACAATCTGTGCCATTGTATAGTCGTAAGAAGTCAACATAGATATCTTCTCGCCTCTCTCTTTCATTTCTATCAGGCGGTGGGTAGTCACTTTTCTTGTATCATCTGATATATATCCAGCCATGTTTCTATATTTATGGATTAATAAATTGGATGCAAAGGTATAACATTTAATTCAGAACGAATAAAAAAAAGAAAGAATTCATAGCCTACCCACACGGTTCTGCCATCTAAACGCACTTTTATACAGCATGTTATGTTGCCATTTCGGGATTCTATTCCAACGGAGCGGTGGTGGTGACTTTTAATGAAGTAGAATTCTATGCTACAAATGTATACAAAACAATCAAACATGGTCAAAACGTGTCTGACAAAAAAGGAGAATAAACAAATATCTATTTTTACTAAAAAACTCGTCAAAAACATGTATTTTACAAGTATTTAGCGAGACACTTCATTCCTTCATAACAGACTAACAATCAAACAAATAACAAGAAATTAGGGTTCATAAGGTTCAGGGTTCACCCTTGAACCCTTCTTACCGTGAGAAAAAAAGATGATACATTCGTTTAATGTAAAAAAAGAGATAATAAGCCACAAAACAGCCATGTTAAAAACTTTCCCAATAATAATAGTAGAAAAACACTTTTTATTATTTTTATAAAAACAAGGTTCTGTAATACACAAAATTCACTAATAAATTGATTATCAATTCATAAAATAATAATATCACGAAAAGAAGGGTTCAAGGGTGAACCCTGAACCCTGTGAACCCTAAAAAACAAAACCGGACAAGAAATATGTTAGAAATATGCACCTTTTCTTCTTTTTTCATGACAAAGCATTATCGACAGTAATAACAAGAAAATAAGTTACATACGGCTTGAAAAGAAAAGAGCTTCGCACCCACACTCCGGAAGGTGGTATAGCATGTCTCAGAAAAAGACATAACATCTTTTGAAAAAACATATAAGTCTTTTAAAAAAGGACACCTGACTTCGGGAATATCCTTTTGTTCTACTTATATAAAACATTTTTCCGTCT
>CAUEFX010000042.1 GCA_958477465.1 uncultured Bacteroides sp. | reverse complement strand
AATATTTGAAACGAGAGCTATCCAAAGCGCCACCCATACCGATAATACGGTTTTTGGGCACACCCAAAGACTTCAATGACAGATAAGTCATTGTATCCATCGGGTTAGAGATCACTACGATAATTGCATTCGGAGAATATTTCAAGATGTTTCCAGCTACTGATTTTACGATACCGGCATTTACACCGATCAACTCTTCACGAGTCATACCCGGTTTACGGGGAATACCGGAAGTAATCACTACAACGTCAGAGTTTGCAGTTTTAGCATAATCATTGGTGCAGCCTACAACAGTAGTGTCGAATCCCAGCAGCTGAGCTGTCTGCATCATATCCATTGCCTTACCTTCTGAAACGCCTTCTTTTACATCCAGCATTACTACTTCGTCTGCTACTTCATTGAAAGCAAGTACATTCGCACATGTAGCACCTACGTTACCTGCGCCTACTACGGTTACTTTTGACATAATACTTATATTTTAAAAAGTTGATAATTAGTTCTATACTTTTTGCGCCACAAAAGTACAACGATAATCGAAATTAAAGAAATATTTCCATAATAATTTTAGTTAAACCAACAACATAGAAGAGCCACAAGTAACCTATCCCTTCCACAGCCTCATCGGAATCGACAGAACAGAAGTAGACAAAAGCTACAGAAAATGCAAATACCCTGACATTATTCACTTATATTGCAACTTTCACTAACACATACTTCGTTCAAAAAGCAGCAAATAGAGAAAAAAGTGCATAAACGAGTGAATAATATGCACTTTTTCCTGCATATTCCCATGAAAAAGAGGATAAATATGCACTTTTCACCAATATATTCATCCATTTTTCTCCGGGAGAAAGGTTCAGTTCCTCGTAGAGGAACGACTCGTTCCTCTACGAGAAACTATAAGAGTCTCTACGGGAAAAGTACTTTTTCTCTTCCAGAGTCCGCTTCTTACGCTAACAGCCTGCAAAATTCAAACCACTCCGAAATAGAATAAAGAATAGCATATACGTATTTTGAAAACAAATTGCAAGCAAAACACTGAAACTACAACCATAAGAACAGTCAATCGCCCACACTGACAACTTTTGAGAACACCCAACATAGAAATGCAGAAGGTTTTGAGCACCAACCAGATCCATTACTTCAATAAAGGAATCCTGCATAGATAAAAATATCATATTGACATTTTGTAAACAGCACTTTTAGTTTCCCCCGTCCTTCGGGTTATTCTTCCGTAGCGTGCCCACCTCTATCACAACCCAACGCCGTTCTCTTTTTCTTTGCCCGCAATGAGTTCTTCTCCTTGGCAAACTCGCCCCCCAAAAAATCCACCTTTTACTTCATTAAAAGCGTTTTAAATGAAAGAGCCGCGGTATGAAAATAAAAAACTAAGTGAAACTCTGCGTTACTCTGTCACTAAATGATTAAATTTGCGGCGAATTATCATCTAATAAAAGAGACATGAATAAGAAATCCCTTCTCATTATCGCCGTATCGGTGTTGGTAATAGCCCTCATCGGCATCACTTATTTATTATTTACCGAAAAGCAGAATAATCGTGAACTGATCGAAGAGTTTGCCCTTGAGAAAGAAGATCTGGAGAATGAATATACACGTTTTGCACAGCAATATGACGAGCTAAAGCTGACCGTATCCAACGACTCCCTATCTATTCTGTTGGAGCAAGAACAAATCAAGACCCAACGGTTGCTCGAAGAACTGCGCACCGTCAAAAGTAACAACGCCACCGAAATACGCCGTCTAAAAAAAGAGTTGGCATCACTCCGCAAAATCATGGTCGGCTACATCAACCAGATAGACTCTCTCAACAAACTCACGACCCATCAAAAACAGGTCATTGCAGAAGTAACCCAAAAATACAACGCCGCTTCGCGTCAAATCAGCAACTTGGCAGAAGAGAAAAAGAACCTGAACAAGAAAGTTACCTTGGCAGCCCAATTGGACGCCACCAATATCTGGATCGAACCTAAGAACAAGCGCGATAAAAAAGCCAAGAAAGTGAAAGACGTCGTCAAGTTCACCATCGGCTTTACAATCGTCAAAAACATCACAGCAGAAACCGGCGAGCGCATCCTATACGTCAACATCTACAAACCCAACAACGAAGTACTGACCAAAAACGCCGCCAATACTTTCGAATATGAAAACCGTTCACTCCCCTACTCCATCAAGAAATACATCGAGTACAACGGAGAAGAACAGCCCGTCACCGTATTCTGGAATGTGGAAGAGTATCTTTCCGCCGGCACCTACCGCGTAGACATTTTCGCCGACGGCACCATGATCGGTTCCCAGCGTTTCACCTTGGAGTAGTTTTTCCGCACAGAGAAACACATCGAGACACCGGAACCCCTCCCTGTTCCTTCTTGCATAAAAGCACCAACACATAATGCCTTTTACATTATATATGTTCTCCACAACAATATATGTAAGGGGCATTATTTTTTCTCCGTCAAGCGAACGCCCGTAGTGGAGCGTTAAAAAGGGGCGATTGTCTGAGCGAAGCGAGTTCGAGCCCCTTTAGCGAAACGGAGGAAGAGAGTAGGAGAAAAAATACAGCCTTGATCCTTTCTTTTGGTATCTTTTCTTTCGTATCAAGACGAAAGAAAAGCACATCCCCCCACCATTATACTCAAAAAAACTTAAATCATTTTGTCAATTCATCAAAACCCCATACTTTTGCTTCGTTGTTTATGCAATAATTATCCCGCAAATTAATTTCGGTAAACAGAAAGTATTCATAAACAAAAATCCCTATATTTGTGTTGTAAAAAAAGAAGTATCACCTTTATAATACGTGAGATGCAATGAAAAAATTATTCATTCTGACAATTCTGCTGATCAATCTCCTTTCAACAAAAGCACAGAGCATACTCGACTTAGATAGTTGCCGTGCATTGGCTTTGGCCAACAACAAAGAGCTGCTCATCAGCAATGAGAAAATAAACGCAGCACACTACCAGCGAAAAGCGGCTTTCACCAATTACCTGCCCAACATTTCGGCTACCGGAGCTTACATGCGAAACCAAAAAGAGTTTTCATTGTTGAATGATACCCAGAAAGGTGCTTTATCCGGTTTGGGAACCAGCATAGGCACTCCGCTGCAACAAGCCGGAGAGACTGTATTGGGTCAGCTTCCTCCCGAACTGGCACAAAAGTTAGCTCCGATTCTCACGCAAGTGGGTAATGAGTTGGTGCCTGCCCTCAACGGAGCGGGAGAATCATTAATCGACGCTTTCCGCACCGACACCCGAAACGTATATGCCGGTGTCATCACCTTAACGCAGCCTCTTTATATGGGAGGTAAAATCCGCGCCTACAACAAAATCACCCAATATGCCGAAGAGCTGGCACGCCAGCAGCATCATTCCGGCCTGCAGGAAGTTATCCTGAGCACCGATCAGGCCTACTGGCAAGTTGTCTCATTGGTAAACAAGAAAAAACTGGCGGAAGGTTATCTGGAGCTTCTTCAAAAATTAGACAATGATGTGGAGAAGATGATTGCCGAAGGAGTGGCGACCAAAGCAGACGGACTGTCCGTACGCGTAAAGGTAAACGAAGCAGAGATGACCCTCACCAAAGTGGAAGACGGACTCAGCCTTTCCAAAATGTTGCTTTGTCAACTATGTGGCCTTGATCTGACTACCCCAATCGTACTAGCTGACGAAAACATAGAGAATCTGCCTTTATCGGAAACAAACACACAATTTGACATGACCACCGCTTACGCCAACCGTCCGGAGATACGTAGTCTGGAACTTGCCGGGCAGATATACAACCAGAAAATAAACGTAACCCGTGCCGAGCACCTCCCCTCCGTAGCCTTCATGGGGAATTACATGGTTACCAACCCTTCCGTATTCAACGGATTTGAGAATAAGTTCAAAGGTATGTGGAATGTGGGCGTCATGGTACAACTTCCCATCTGGCATTGGGGCGAAGGCATGTATAAGGTAAAAGCCGCCAAAGCAGAATCGCGCATCGCCCAGTACCAGCTGCAGGATGCAAAAGAGAAAATAGAATTACAGGTAAATCAAGCCGCTTTCAAAGTAAACGAAGCAGCCAAGAAACTCGTCATGGCCGAGAAGAACCAGGAAAAAGCAGACGAAAACCTCCGGTATGCCCGATTGGGCTTCGAAGAAGGGGTGATAGCCACCAGCAATGTACTCGAAGCACAAACCGCCTGGCTATCTGCCCAATCTGAAAAGATAGACGCCCAAATTGATGTAAAACTGACGGAAATCTATCTGCAAAAGTCATTGGGAACGCTCAAATAAAGGAAAAGTTATTTCAATCGTAATTTGTAAATCGTAAAATCATAAATAAAAATGGCATCACAAAAATCACAGAACAGCAATATGCTGCTTGCATTCCTTACTCTCTTGGGAGTTATCGTCTTGGTTGCAGTCGTCGGTTTCTTCATGCTCCGTAAGGGACCGGAAATTATCCAGGGACAGGCTGAAGTGGATGAATACCGGGTATCAAGCAAAGTTCCGGGACGTATACTTGAATTCCGTGTAAAAGAAGGACAAACCGTACAGGCGGGAGACACCCTCGCCATCCTTGAAGCACCGGACATCACTGCTAAAATGGAACAGGCACGTGCAGCGGAAGCTGCCGCACAGGCACAAAACGAGAAAGCCATAAAAGGCGCCCGCCAAGAACAGATACAAGCCGCCTATGAAATGTGGCAGAAAGCCCAAGCCGGAGTGGAAATCGCCGAGAAGTCATACAAACGCGTTAAAAACCTGTTTGAACAGGGAGTAATGCCTGCACAAAAACTGGATGAGGTAACTGCACAACTCAATGCATCCATTGCCACCGAGAAAGCTGCCAAAGCCCAATATACAATGGCAAAGAACGGGGCAGAACGGGAAGATAAGTTGGCTGCAGCCGCTCTTGTGGAACGCGCCAAGGGTGCTGTTGCCGAAGTGGAATCTTATATAAAAGAGACTTTCCTCATTGCACAATCGGCAGGTGAGGTTTCCGAGATATTTCCCAAAGTAGGCGAGCTGGTGGGAACCGGAGCACCCATTATGAACATTGCCATACTCAAAGACTTATGGGTCACTTTCAATGTGCGCGAAGACCTGCTGAAAAACCTTACCATGGGAACTGAGTTCGAAGCGCTCATCCCGGCACTGGACAATAAAACCGTCAAACTGAAAGTGGACTACATGAAAGACCTGGGTACGTATGCCGCCTGGAAAGCCACGAAGACTACCGGACAATTTGACCTGAAAACATTTGAAGTCCGCGCACGCCCACTGGAAACAGTAGAAGGATTGCGCCCGGGGATGTCGGTGATAATTAAGAAATAATTAATAATGTGCCAATTGGCTGCGCTATGCTAATATGCTGCAAAGTAATTGGCATATTGGCACATTATTTATATTGGCCATTATTCACATATAACTGAATTATGAAAGAAAGAGAGAAGAAATACATCGCCTTGTGGCTCGTCATGAAACGCGAATGCCGCCGTCTCGTCTCGCGTCCGCTTTATCTCTTTTGCATGGTGATTGCACCGCTATTCTGCTACATATTCTTCACCACGCTGATGGGGTCTGGTCTGCCGACCAATCTGCCTGTCGGTGCAGTGGATATGGACCAGTCCACCACCTCGCGAAACCTGATCCGTAATCTGGATGCTTTCGGACAGACAAGCGTAGTGGCACGTTACGGCAATATAGCCGATGCCCGCATTGCCGTACAGGAAGGGAAGATTTACGGTTTCTTTTATATCCCCAAAGGCTTGTCGGCAGATGCCCAAAGCCAACGGCAGCCCAAAATTTCATTCTATACCAACAACTCTTATCTCATAGCAGGTTCTTTGCTGTTCAAAGACATGAAGATGATGAGCGAACTGGCAGCAGGAGCAGCCGGACGCTCGGTTCTCTATGCCAAAGGGGCTACCGAAGAGCAGGCAATGGGATTTCTGCAGCCGATTGTAATCGATACGCACCCGCTGAACAACCCTTGGCTGAACTACTCCGTATATCTGTGCAACACATTAGTGCCGGGCGTACTCATGCTGATGATATTCATGATAACCGTATACTCCATCGGTACGGAGATCAAAGACCGCACGGCCCGCGAATGGCTGCGCATGAGCAACAACTCCATATACATAGCCTTGGCAGGCAAACTGTTGCCACATACGGTAATATTCTTCATCATGGGTATCTTCTATAATGTATATCTATATGGGTTCCTGCACTTCCCGTGCAACAGCGGCATCCTGCCGATGATATTGGCCTCCCTCTGCCTGGTGCTTGCCTCCCAATGCTGCGGCATCGTGATGATAGGCACCCTGCCTACCCTGCGTCTCGGATTAAGCTTCGCATCCCTGTGGGGAGTCATCTCTTTCTCCATCTCCGGTTTTTCGTTTCCGGTAATGGCGATGCACCCCGTCTTACAGGCACTGAGCAATCTATTTCCGCTGCGCCACTATTTTCTTATTTACGTAGACCAGGCGCTCAATGGTTACAGCATGATCTATTCCTGGCCCAACTATATGGCATTACTGATATTCATGATGCTTCCTTTCCTTGTGATCCATCGCCTGAAAGAAGCATTGATATACTATAAATACGTACCCTGATGAAAGAGATTACATTCAAAGACAAAGTAAAGCAAGGTATCAATGACCTGTTTTATATCTGGTTGCGAGAATTCCGTACTACTTTCCGCGATCAGGGGGTACTCATATTCTTTATACTCGTGCCGCTGGTATATCCGCTTATCTACGGATTTATCTATACGAATGAGGTGGTGCGTGAAGTACCCGCCGTTGTAGTCGATACCTCACGCAGCTCGTTGAGCCGCGAATATCTCAGAAAAGTGGATGCAACCCCCGATGTCAATATCGTAGCTTATTGTGCCGACATGGAAGAGGCCAAGCAGATGCTGAAAGACCGCCTGGCTTACGGCATCATCTATATTCCTTCGGAATTCAGCCGGAACATTGCGCAAGGCAAACAGACGAAAGTAAGCATCTACTGTGACATGAGCGGGCTGCTTTATTATAAGAGTATACTGCTTGCCAATACGGCGGTGTCACTGGACATGAACCGGGACATCAAGATAGAACGTGCCGGAAACACAACCGCCCGCCAGGATGAAATTACCGGTTACCCGATAGAATATGAAGACGTCGCCATGTTCAACCCGACCAACGGTTTTGCCGCTTTCCTCATTCCGGCCGTATTGGTTTTGCTGATTCAGCAGACCTTGCTGCTCGGCATCGGTCTCTCGGCAGGAACCGCACGCGAACAGAACCGTTTCAAAGATCTTGTACCTATCAACCGGCATTACAACGGCACACTGCGTATTGTCATGGGGAAAGGCTTGAGCTATTATATGGTCTATTCGCTGGTATCGGTGTATGTCCTATGCGTAGTACCACGGATTTTCAGCCTGAACCAGATAGGACAATCGGGCACGCTTGCCCTGTTCATGCTACCCTACTTATCGGCCTGCATCTTTTTTGCCATGACAGCTTCCATTGCCATCCGCAACCGGGAAACGTGCATGCTGCTATTCGTGTTTACATCCGTTCCTCTGCTGTTCATCTCCGGAATATCCTGGCCGGGAGCTGCCATCCCTCCGTTCTGGAAATATTTCTCTTACGTATTCCCATCGACTTTCGGCATCAATGGCTTTGTACGTATCAACAACATGGGAGGTACATTAAGCGAGGTTACATTCGAATACAAAGCCTTGTGGCTGCAGGCCGGTTTCTATTTCCTGACGACTTGCCTCGTATACCGCAGGCAAATCATAACGAGCCGTAAACATGCCATCGAGAGATATAAGGAGCTGAAAGAGAGGGAAAACAGAGCTCATCTTTCGCACAAACTGCCCGATCCGGATCCAATGCTTCAAATCTGAAACTCGGGTATCCCAATTCTCTTGTCCGCAAAACTATTCCTGTAGTGAAGTGTGCCCCAAAAGTTTTGTGTTTAACTTTTGGGGCACACTTCGTTATAAGGGCCTGTGTTATAAGAGTCTGTAACAAAGGCTATTTCTACGCTTCAAGTGTTTAAGTGCCTCCTTTTTTATATTCCTCTCCCCCTTTTGCATTATTTAACCCACTGATCATTGCATTATTACGAAACATTCGTAGATTTGCATCATAATCGTAATTAAACAAACTCCATGGAAAAGCTAACTATACAAGAAGAAGAAGTAATGATCTACATCTGGGAACTGGGAAACTGTTTTGTAAAAGAGATAGTAGCCAAATACGAACCACCTGTTCCCCCTTACACTACCATTGCATCGATAGTGAAAAACCTTGAGCGCAAAGGATATGTAACGGCCCGACGTATTGGCAATACCTATCAATACACTCCCGCCATACGGGAAAGCGAATACAAACGAAGCTTTATGAGCGGAGTAGTACGGAATTACTTTGAGAATTCTTATAAAGAGATGGTTTCCTTTTTTGCCAAAGAGCAGAAAATTTCGGCCAATGACCTGAAGGAGATCATCGATATGATTGAAAAAGGCAAAGAATAACAACGGATAAACTATAGAATCATGACTCCGGAACTTGCATATTTTCTGAAGATCAACGTAGGCATTGCACTGTTCTACGCCTTTTACCGGTTGTTCCTGCATAAGGATACCTTCTTTCATTGGCGTCGGACGGCATTGCTCGGCTTTCTTGGAATTTCATTCCTCTACCCGATGCTCAACCTGCAGGATTGGGTAAAAGCACACGAACCCATGGTGGCAATGGCCGATCTTTATGCCACAACGCTGCTCTCGGAAATAGAAATTAATGAGGTGACGATAACTGCCGGTGTCAACTGGAAAGACATAGCATTCACTTCGCTCAAAGCGATTTATTTGTGTGGGGTCATTCTCCTCTCTGGCCGTTTCATCGTACAGCTAACCGGCATTATCCGTTTAAGAATACGATGTAAGGCAATACAAATACAGGGTATACATGTATATGCCTTGGATAAAGCAAACGGTCCATTCTCCTTTTTCCATTGGATCTTCATCCATCCTGAATCACATACGGAAGAAGAATTGTCCGAAATACTGGTACATGAGCTAACTCATGCCCGGCAAATGCACTCGATCGATGTAATACTCGCCGACTGGATGTGCATCGCCTGCTGGTTCAATCCTTTTGCCTGGCTCATGAAGCGCGAAATACGAAATAATCTGGAATACATGGCCGACCAGCATGTACTACAAACAGGATATGATTACAAAACATACCAGTATCACTTGTTGGGACTGGCTCATCATAAGGCTGCAGCAACTCTTTATAATAGTTTCAATGTTTTACCTCTCAAAAACAGAATTACAATGATGAACAAAAAAAGAACGAAAAGAATAGGAAGAACCAAATATCTGATGTTTCTTCCACTGGCTGCCCTGCTGATGATAATCAGCAACATCGAAGTAGTGGCCCGGACAACAAAGGATTTCGCCAAAGACGTGATACAAGCCGTTGAGGAAAAAACAGGGCAGATAGACGAAATGCAACCGGCTGTTGCCACAGAAACCTCCGAGCCCATAACTCCGGCTGCAACTCCCCACCAAGAAAAGAAAGTGGAATACAAAGGAGTCGTGGTTGACGACACGGGGAAAGGACTGGCTAACGCCACATTAGGAGCAGCAATTCTGAATGACGGGACTTCTCAGAAAATAAGTATCCCGAATACAAAGACTGATTCTGACGGTAGATTCTCTTTCAAGGCAATAGAAGGTATCACCACAATCACCATTGACAGCAAAGATATTTCTGCTTCTATGAATATCAGAAACCAAGACCGCCTCAACTTGAGAATAGTACTCTTCAGTAAGGCTGCCCAAAAAAATATAGAAGAAAACATGGAGACCTTCGATGTGGTTGAGAGAATGCCTGTCTTCCCCGGAGGCCAAACGGCTCTGATGGAATATATTGGCAAGAATCTGCGTTATCCTGCGAAAGCACAGCAGGAAAAGATACAAGGACGCGTCATCGCCAGTTTCATCGTAGAAAAAGACGGTTCAATCAGTGAACCGACAATCATGCGGTCTGTCAGTCCGGAACTGGATGCAGAAGCCATACGGCTATTATCGACCATGCCCAAATGGACTCCCGGTACGCAAGGGGGAAAAGAGGTACGTGTCCGTTATACCGTTCCCATCCATTTCAGACTGGACGAACCGAAAGCCGAAGAAATAAAAAACAGCAAACTGGATGAAGTCGTCGTAATAGGATATGCTCCAGACAACAATACGGTAACAAACGTACCGGAGAATGTACTCGAGAATGCTGAAGAGATGCCTAAATATCCCGGTGGGACAAACGGCCTGATGCTCTATCTGGCAAAAAGTATCAAATACCCTATCGATGCCCAGAAAAGTAAGACACAGGGACGCGTGGTGGTACAGATCACGATCGATAAGGAGGGGCGCGTTACCAATCCGAAGATCGTACAAAGCGTATCCCCCTCACTGGATGCGGAAGCAATACGTGTAGTTACAGGCATGCCGCGTTGGGAGTCCGGAAAGAACAAAGGGGAAGCAGTGGCCGTGCAATACACACTCCCCATCAATTTCAAACTCCAGTAGAAGAAAACTCTCTCTCACAATACATTAATTAAAAAAAAGGAAGAAGGACCCGTCATTTCATGGTGTCCCTTCTTCCTTTTTCATATATAAAACACTGATTCTATAGGTACTTATTCCTGCAAATAACAATGAATCCTATTCTTTAAGCAACAACAAATGGATAATGCATTGAAACGGATTACTTGTGCATCTCTACAATCCGAGTAGGAGCTTTCTCTATATTCCTGCGATCTACCTGTCGGACCACGGCTGCTGCCAATGCCAGGAAAGCACGGCCGGTCACCGTATTTTCATCCAATGCAACGGGAGTACCTTTATCACCGTTTTCACAAATACTCTGTACGATAGGTATCTGCCCCAACAACGGTACATTCATCTCTTCGGCCAACTTCTTGGCACCTTCACGACCGAAAATATAATATTTATTTTCCGGCAGTTCGGCAGGAGTAAACCAGGCCATATTCTCCACCAGCCCCAAAATCGGCACATTCACCTTATCATTGGTAAACATATTGATGCCTTTGCGGGCATCTGCCAGAGCAACCGCCTGCGGAGTACTGACCACCACGGCACCGGTCATAGCCAATGTCTGCACCACAGTCAGATGGATATCGCTCGTACCCGGCGGCAAGTCGATAAGGAAATAATCCAGTTCTCCCCAGTCTGCATCACCGATAAGCTGTTTCAATGCATTGCTTGCCATTCCTCCACGCCACAAGGTAGCCTGATCCGGATCGACAAAGAAGCCTATGGAAAGCAGTTTCACCCCATACTTTTCTACAGGAATAATCATGTCTCGACCGTCTATCTTCTCGGCATACGGTCGGGCATCTTCCACCTGAAACATCTTCGGCATGGAAGGACCGAAAATATCGGCATCCAGCAATCCCACCTTATAACCCAACTTGGCAAGAGCCACAGCCAGATTGGCGGCTACGGTAGATTTTCCGACACCTCCCTTTCCGGAAGAGATACCGATGATATTCTTTACCTGCGGCAATAACTTCCCGACTTCCGGACGTGCCGTCTGAACGGTCTTTACTTTGATATTGCCTACGATTTCCACCTCTTTGCCCACATAAGTAAGGATAGCCGTTTCGGCAGCCTTAACCACCGACTTCATAAAAGGATCGGTAGGCTTCTCAAAGATTAGGGAAAAAGAGACTTTCATTCCTTCGATACGGATGTCATCTTCCACCATACCGGCTTCAACAAGATTCTTTCCGGTACCCGGATAACGCACTGTTGCCAGTGCATCTAATATTAACTTAGGATAAAGCGACATAGCTATTTACAATTTGACTATTTACGATTGATAAATGATAACTGATGATTTACGACTTGATAAATCGTAAAATCGTAAATCCTTTCACTTGCTGGTCTGCAACCCGCTCCGCTTGCTACGGTTATAGCTGCGATACGAATCAAGCTCTATTTCAATGTCCGGTTCATGCAATTCTCCGTCTTGGGGAAGCCGGAACTTGATGTACTTTATGCTTAAACCACGATCGAGCCACTGTTGTTCATAATAAGTTTTAATACCCAGAATATCATCTACAAGATCGGAATGATACAGATCCTCCGTCATAAAATCTACGGGGAAACGGTTTTCCTCAATCATGTAACGGGTATAGGTGAACATAAAGTTGCTGTCTGTTTTCAGATGAATGATGCCGTCCGGCTTAAGGAAACGGCGATAACGCTCCATGAAGTATGTGGAGGTCAATCGCTTGGTTGCTTTCTTCATCTGCGGATCGGAAAAAGTCAGCCAGATCTCACTCACCTCTTCCGGAGCAAAAAAGCGGTCGATAATCTCGATGTTGGTACGCAAAAAGGCGACGTTCTTCATTCCCGCCCGCAGGGCATCGGTGGCTCCGGTCCACATGCGTGCCCCTTTAATGTCGACGCCGATGAAATTCTTATCGGGAAACATCTTTGCCAGGCCCACGGTATACTCTCCCCGACCACAGCCCAATTCGAGAACAATCGGACGGTCATTGCCGAAAAACTTTTCATGCCACTTGCCTTTCATGTCGAAAGACACATTGTCCGCCACCGAGTAAGGATACTCAAACACATGCGGATAGCTTGCCATATCGGCAAATTTCTCTAATTTCCCTTTTCCCATACAATAATTGCGATTAGATTGCAAAGTTACTGACTTTCGGCGTAAACGGCAAAAATAAATGGAGTACAGATTTCTCCATACTCCATTATTAAGGATATAAACACCCGCTTCGTTTTCCGCAGCTTAGATTTCCACTGTCGTTTCTACGATCACTTCTTCTACTGCCTGTGCTTTCAAATCTGCATAGAAAGCAGCATGAGCGGCCTGTACGTAAGGCTGCAAGAAGAAGTATCCGATACCGAATGTGAAAAGACACAAGATAGCCCAACCGATAAAGCTAAGATCGAGCAGGAACAGCTTCATCTTGTTGCCATCCATCATGGCCATACTCTTTTCAATAGCAGCGTTATTAGCCAGTTCGGGTTGATCTTTCAATATAAAATCGGTCATTGCATACGAATAACCTTTAATGATACCCGGAATAATCAATAGCAACGTCCACAACGCTATATAAATATTCTGAAGCAATTTGGTACCGATGATACGTCCGTAATCATTGAATCCGTCAAACAGACCTCCGATATTCACATCACTGCCTCTGAATACATTCAATATCACAATGGCATAACCATAAGTTATCGGCAACGTCAGCAGAAGAACCACGATTCCAACCACCGGGATGGCAGACAATCCACCGACCACTGCACTGTAAACTAAAGTAGCAATCGCTGCCATCACCCATTTACCGGAAAGAGCAGCACGTGCTTCTGCACGCAATTCTGAATTTTGTTTCAACATAAGATATAAGATTTACATAAAGTTAATAAAAATTATTCTACAACAGTTACCCAGTTATGCGTATCCGGCTCATCACCATACTGGATGGCACGCAACTTATTATACAGCTTCGTACAAACCGGTCCCGGCTTACCATCCTTGGAGATGACGTATGAATGATCATTCTCCGGATCGTCGATGCGCTGTATCGGGCTGATTACGGCAGCCGTACCGCAAGCACCCGCTTCTTCGAATGTCGACAACTCCTCTTCGGGCACCGGACGGCGTTCCACTTTCAGTCCCATATCTTCAGCCAACTGCATCAGGCTCTTATTGGTAATGGAAGGCAGAATGGAGGTAGACAGCGGAGTGATATAGGTATTGTTCTTTATACCGAAGAAATTGGCCGCACCGCACTCGTCTATATACTTCTTCTCTCTTGCATCCAGATAAAACTCGGCAGAATAACCGGCTTTGTGAGCCTCTTGGCTGGCGCGCAGACTGGCGGCATAGTTGCCTCCCACCTTGAAGATACCAGTACCCAATGGAGCGGCTCGGTCATATTTCCGTGTAATGACATACGGAGTTGTGGCAAATCCACCTTTGAAATAAGGACCTACCGGAGTGACGAAAATAACAAAAAGATATTCGTCGGCAGGACGTACACCTACCTGCGCCCCGGTACCGATCAGCAACGGACGGATATAAAGAGAAGCCCCCGTCTCGTAGGGCGGGATGAAGCGCTCGTTCAGTTTTACCACTTTCAGAACGGCCTCTTTGAAACGTTCGGTAGGGAGTTCCGGCATCAGGATTCCCCGACAGGTAGATTGCAAACGTGCGGCATTTTCTTCAAGACGGAAAATACGGACTTTGCCATCTTTACCCCGGAAAGCTTTCAATCCTTCAAAGGCTTCCTGACCATAGTGCAGACAGGTAGCTGCCATGTGCAGATTAAGAATTTCGCTGCTGCTTATTTCCAGTTCGCCCCATGCGCCATCATGGAAATTAATTCTCACGTTGTAATCTGTCTTCATGTATCCGAATGACAAATTAGACCAATCTATTTCTTTCATATTATTAAGTAATTAGTTAAATTCTCCTATCAGACAACAAAAATAACTTTTATTCTTTAGATTGTTGCCTTTCCTGCAACAATTTTTCGACTTCATGATCAGCTTTCGTCAGTTTCTCTGTACAAAAGGCTATAATTTCATTGGCTTCCTTTATCTTTTCTGCCAATATATCTATTTCCAGTTCATTATTGTCAATCTGACGGACTATCTTTTCCAAGCGTTCCATTGCTTGGGAATAGGTTTCTTTTTTTGCTGCCATCTTTTTTATGATTTACGATTAGACGATTTACGGTTTACGATTGAAATTACTTTGGGGATTTCCGTTCGGATGAGTGATTGTTTACGATTGAAGTCAGCTCTCCTTTGTGCAGGCGGGTAACGATTTCATCTCCCGGAACGACCTCGGAAAAGTCGGTTACGGGAACTCCGTTTTTCAAAGTGATGCTGTAACCGCGAGCCAGAAGCCTATCGGGTGATGCATCGGCAATACGTTGCTGCAGCAGTTCCAGCCTATGGCGCTGACGGGAGAACATTGTCGCCGAACTTTGCATCAGGTCTTTGTGTACGGTCAGTAAACGCAGGCGGGCATCCGACAATCGCCTGACAACAAGAGACGGGATGCGTGCCTGACAGGAAGAGATTCTCCGGTACTCCTTTTCGAGAAAAGCAGAGACTCCTTCCTGAAGACGGGTGGATAAATAGTCCAACCGGGCGGCAGCCTCATCCATGCAGCTTATTAATAATTCGGCAGCAGCCGTCGGCGTTTTCACCCGGGTATGCGCCACAGAGTCGAGCACCGTATCATCCCGTTCGTGACCGATGCCGGTGATAATGGGCAATGGAAATTGCGCACAGGCAGCAGCCAACAGATAGGTATCAAAACCGGATAAATCGGACGTGGCACCTCCTCCGCGGATGATGACAACCACATCGAAATCGTTCAGCCGGTTGTTGACACGATCGAGTGCATCCAAAACGGAGCTTTCGATCTGGGCGCCTTGCATCAATGCAGGAAATAGCTCCGTATAAAAGAAGAATCCACGGGGGTTGTGTTGCAACTGGTGACAGAAGTCGCCATAACCGGCGGCCGTAGCCGAGGATATGACGGCAATACGCTGTGGCAATACAGGCATTTCGAGTTCCTTGTTCAGCATCAGCACTCCTTCCGCCTCCAACTGCTGCAAAATCTCCCGCCGGCGCAGAGCCATATCGCCCAAGGTATAAGTGGGATCGATGTCCTGTACAGTCAAACTGTATCCATACAACTCATGGAATTGCACGGTCACCTTCACCAAGACCTTTATGCCGGAGGTAAACAGTTGCCCGGTAGTCTCCTCAAAATAAGGCTTCAGCAGATGGTACACATTATTCCAGATAGTTCCCCGGGCCTTAGCAATCAGATTGTTGCTGCGCGGATCTTTCTGTACGAATTCCAGATAACAATGTCCGGAAGCATTGGAACGCACATCACTCAACTCCGCCTGTATCCAATATTCATCAGGCAAGCATTGTTCCAGACTCCGCCGTACCAATGCGTTGAGTTCCAAAAGCGTCAGTGCCTCCTGTTTCATTTTGCCGACTGATAAGCCTTCCACATATCGGGAATCCCATATCCGTAAATATTATCGGGAGAATCGGCCCGGTCGCCCGACCGCCGTACCAGTTCGATCAGTTCTTTCGCTGTCAGATCAGGCAACGCCTGCCACAGACAAGTCACCATACCACACATGATCGGTGAAGAGAATGACGTGCCGTTGGCCCTTCTCACGATTCCGTCTGTTCCCATCACGTTCGAATTCAAACCGACAGCCATCACATCCGGTTTCACACGGCCGTCCGCCGTATTTCCGATAGAGGAGAAAGAAGCCAGTACACCTTTCTTATTAATGGCGCCTACGGTCAGCACATTATCCGCATCCCCCGGAGGAGTGATCTTTTTCCAAGAACCGGAGCCGGAATTCCCGGCACTGCATACCACTACCATTCCCTTATCCGCCGCCTTCGAAGCCTGACGGGACATCAAGGCGAATTTTCCATCCAGATCACGATAGCGGTAGTCTTTCGACGGATCATCAAAAGCATAATATCCCAATGAGGTGTTCACCACATCCACTCCCACACTGTCGGCAAACTCGATTGCTGCCGACCAATAATCCTGTTCCACCAGATGCTCCGAATACTCATCCTCACTGCGCAGCAACCAGAATGAAGCTTCGGGTGCCGTGCCGATCATCACATGCGGCTGATTCATGCCGATACATGAAAGCACATTCATGCCATGACTGCTTTCGGCATAAATATCGGCATCGGAGTTCACAAAATCTTTCACTCCCAACACACGGATATTTTTCATTGCCGCAATGCAGTCTGCATTATGAAAACCGGCGTCAATGACGGCAATCGTCATGCCCTGTCCTTTAAATCCGGCGTCATGCAACTTGTTTCCGTTGCTAATCTCTATCTGGCGTCGCGCGGGTCCATATACATCTTCTACCCACAAAGGCGTATTGATCAAAGAATCCCGTTTGGTAGCCTTTGTCGGCTGATCCGGATCAGGAGCGATCCAAACCTTCTCCGTAGCACGTACAAAAGGCAGTCCGGCTATTTTATCTATCAATGTCGTATCGTTGCACGACACGGTAACGAAGTTATCCCATTTGCCCATGGTCACAATCTTCACCCCGTTTTTACGGATGGCGTCCACATATTTCCGGCATACGGGCAAGTCGGTAGAATCTATCGCCAACCCCTGTTTCTGTCGGCGCTCGATTGCCTTTTTCGAAAGGAACTCTTCTGGACGGTCCAAGGCATATTCCGTAGCTGCCTTATCTGTCAAGCTAATACGATATTTCAGCGTATCCTGTTGTGCCGTTGCTCCGATAGAAAAAAGAAGCAGAGCAGCAAATACCAAATTCTTCATATTGTTGTATATCAGTTATATATTAAAAATCCTTATTCTCTTCCATCACCAGTCCGATTCCCCGTTGGGAAGCGATAAACGCTCCGCCGATCACCCGACGATCGTCATAAAACACAGCCGACTGACCCGGCGTGATGGCCGAAGCCTCCGTCCGGAACTTCACGAAAAGCCGCCCGTCCGCCAGCCTTCTCACCCGACAAGGGATAGGGTGGCTGCGATAACGGATACGTACCGCCAGGTTTTCACAGGTCAAGACCTCCTGCTCATCGGTCAGATGATCCTGCTCGACAATCATATACTCCGTGCGCAGTTGCTCTACATCACCCAGCATTACCGTATTTTTCTGCGGATTTATCTTCAATACATACGCAGGTTTTCCCAAAGCGATCTCAAGTCCTTTGCGTTGTCCGATGGTGTAATAGGGGAAACCTTTATGTTTCCCTAACTTCACGCCTTCGGCATTCACAAACCATCCCGGTCCGATTTCCGCATCCAAATCCGGACACTGTTCACGCAGGAAGTCCCGATAATCCCCTTTGATAAAACAGACTTCCATGCTTTCTCCCTCCTTCGCCTTTGCTTCATACCCCTTATCGCGGAGGTAATCACGCACTTTCAGCTTTGTATAATTTCCCAAAGGAAAGATGCAGCGCCTCAACACCTCTTGCCCCAGTCGCCAAAGGAAATAAGACTGATCTTTCTTTTCATCATCTCCTGCCACAATGTATATATTCCCATTCCGTTCTTCCAAACGGGAATAATGGCCGGTAGCAATCCAATCGCAATTCAGCCGGTCTGCCCACTCCGTCAATACCCGGAATTTGAACAACGGATTGCACATGACACATGGATTGGGAGTCCGTCCCTGACGATATTCATCAATGAAGTTTTTTACAACTGTATCTTTGAAAGGTATGCGTTCATCGGCTACATAGTGTTCAATTCCCATCCGGGCCGCCAACTCCCCGGCCTCCTGCGGTTCATCCCCCCAGACCCACATGGTTACTCCTACTATTTCATATCCCTGCTCTTGCAGCATCAGGCAAGTGGCGGTACTGTCTATGCCACCGCTCATCCCTACCAATACCCGCTTATTCGATTCTTTCATTTACCGTCTGATTATTGCACGGATACAAAAGTACAGCATTGCCGTCAGATAGCCAAATGCTTTTCCCACAAATAGGGTACTAACCGATTCAAGCATACCCAATCCTCCTGCTAAACGTTTTTCCTTTTCTCCAAAGGCTTCAACAGATTCAGTATTTTTCTTAAAGTATTAGCTGTTCCAATAGGATGAAGAAACCTGCAACTATAATTACAGGTCAGTAATAATAATTGCAGGTCCATCTACTGCTTATCTCCTGAGAATATTATAATTCTACTTCTTTCATATCTATTGTTTTGAATTGATTCCTTTTTATACTTTCTTTCCAACTATTTCTATTACGATCCAAGCTGACCAAACAAACGGTTAAAGTTTCCGGATAGTCCGTTTGCACACGCTTTATAAGTGGCATGTTTTCTATGCAGGGAATACAACAGCTTACCCAAAAGTCTACCAATATATATTTACCGTACAAATGCGAAAGAGTAAAACGATCACCTTGAAGAGAATTGAGTTCAAAATCCAAATTCTTTCCCTTCGACTGTTCATCTTGGTCAGACTTGATTTCTTTACTTTTCATCAATTTCATTCGCTTCACCGCAACCTGCAATAATCGATTGCTATCATGTTCCGATTGGGTACTCGATGCCGGATATTCTCCTGTATAATTAAAAGATTGTATACTACTGTGTTTAGGAAACCGCTTCAAAGCGATCTTCTGCAATACAGCTAATGAATCGGGACTTAAAGCCATTATTCCTTTACCCAAAAAGGCATCGTATACATTCTCCCACATCATTCATATCCTGATAAACCCGGCCCAGATAATAATGAGCCTTTGCACGGGAAGCGACATCACCGGTACCATCATAATAATCTACTGCAATACGAATCAAGGAATCATCGGTATGAAGAATGTAGTTTTTGTCTCTCGCCTGTGTCAATAACAAGGCATACCGGGCTTGGGAGGAGGAGAATACCAGCTCTTTGGCGGAGATATTTTCCAATACGGCCAGCGCACTGTCGGCACAGCCGACTTGCATCAATGAATCGGCTCGTAACAAAGATGGCACGTATCGGTGTACTGCATCTGAACAGGCAAAGAACAATGCTGCTAAGAGTAAAAAAAGAGATCTTATTTGTATGTTCTTCATCTTTCAAATGCTACATAAGTCTCACTTACTGTGATCAGATACAAATATAGAAATATTATTCAGAGAATCACTCTAAAGTTTGATTATTCAAGGAAATAGTAATATATTTGAAAATAATAAATCTCATAACATGGCCAATCCAAGACTATCGGGAATATCCGAAACCGAAGAAACCCTCTTGTACGCCAAACTAAATGAGTACAACCGGGGTAGAATATCCTTCAAAGAGGCAGGTGCTTATCTTATCGTACTACCGCGGCCCGGACACAGTGATTACTCCTTATGGATTTATTCGCCGGAACCGGAAAAACAATCCATATTATTCATACACGATCTGTCTCCCGACATTTATGAGGCACTACGAATGGCCAGTACCCTGTTTTATTTCTCAAGGCGTTGCCTGCTCATTGTGGATTACAACTCCAGAAGGATGCAGAGCAACGGAGACGATCTCATTCCTTTCGGGAAATACCGCGGACACTATCTGCACGAAATACTGAAAGTGGACCCCGCCTATCTGAGCTGGATTGCGTATAAATATACTCCAAGAATCCCCAAACAGGAACGTCTCGTAGAAATTGCCAAAGTCTATCATTCGGTACATCTGGATCTGATGCAACGAAAAGCCAGACAGAAACAGGAAGCAGGGCGCTTTCTGGGAAATATAGGAAAGAAAATAACAGACCTCACATTGAAAGTTCTCAAAGTAAGGATAGAAGACGACCCGTACAAAACCCGGGTGAACGGAACCACCGTGTTGTTTTATGTCCGGCAAATCGTGACATTGACAGATCCGTCAGCAAACCGGGTTGTGATCCGGTTTACCAGCAAAAGCCCAAGCCAGGAATCGTGCCAGGTGCCCGCTACCGAGCATGAATATAAAGTGAATGAACTGATACATATTGCTTCGGCACGGGTGGCACGGACTTATGAACTGCACGGCGTGAAATACACCCGCTTAAACCATGTGAAACTTCTGGGATAGAGGGAAGTACGTCAGAGCACTTAGGTTCAGACATACCCCGTCTTGCCCGGTACCGTGCTTACGAGCGATAAAAGGCATGCTTACGATTCGTAAGGACAGTGCTCACTATTCGCAAGGACCATGCTCATGAATTGCAAAGGCCATGCTCACACAACATGAGGACCGTGCCGGGCAGAGAGGCCCCCCAGCAGTAATAGTAATAGCCATCCAAAGTAATAGCCGTCCAATAAATAAGAGAGAGAGATTATGCCTTCTCGATCAATACGGTAGCATAGGCCGAAATCCCCTCTTCACGACCGGTAAAGCCGAGTTTTTCCGTGGTGGTGGCTTTGATAGATACATCATCGGTATCTACTCCCATCACCTCAGCCAGTTTCTCCTGAATCGCAGGAATATGAGCCTTCAACTTAGGACGCTCGGCACAGACAGTAGCGTCGATATTACCGATACGGTACCCCTTTGCGACAATCAGTTCCACCGTTTTCTTCAACAATATCTTGCTGTCGATGTTTTTGAACTCACCGGCAGTATCCGGAAAATGAAAACCAATATCGCGCATATTGGCAGCCCCCAGCAGAGCATCGCAAATGGCATGAATCAATACATCCGCATCCGAATGTCCCAGCAGTCCTTTTTCGTGTTCCAACCGGATTCCTCCTAACCACAACTCACGGCCTTCCACCAACCGGTGGACATCAAAACCGAAACCTACACGTATCTTCATTTCTATTCTTTATTATCTGAAACAATAAGGCAGACCCTGCAGATCTGCCTCCTATCATTATTTAAAACCTATAAAAAAGCCTGTTTAAATTCTCTTCAATGGTATTTCCAACCTTACCTTAAGTCTATTTTATTAACGACGGCGTCCGAACAAATCTCTGATACCGTCAAGATCAAATCCCAATGTGAAGCGCAGTGTCTGGTCGAGCGGATTGCTCTGTGCTGTAGATATCAGATAGGCTGCATCCAACGAGAAAACACTCATCTTGAAGCCCGCACCGAAAGCGAAGTACTTACGGTTACCTTTGTTTTCGTGTTCATAATGATAACCGCCGCGCACAGAGAACTGATTGTGATAAGTATATTCCACACCCAATGACCATTGGATTTCCTGAAGTTCTTCTTTAAAACCACCGGGGGCATCACTGAAAGACTTGAAAATACCCTTGATCGGAGAGATATCATTGTATCCTTCCGCTTGCAACCAATCATTATATCCTGTTGTATCTTCAGCACCGGTTATCTCCTGATATTGTTCTTTGGTAGGGCGCGTAGGCACCATCAGTTTATTCAAATCCAAGCTGAACGCAATCGTATTGTAATCATCGATAGGAGCAAGCAACGAAGCACCCAAACGGAAATTGGTAGGCAAGAACTGACTTGAATTTCCCCCGTCGTAGGAGATCTTCGTACCGATATTGGAAAGATTCAATCCGAACGAAAGCATGCACTCGCGCTGGGCCAGCATGATGTAATTCGTATAATAAAAAGCGATGTCAGCCGCAAATGCAGAACCCGGAGACACGCTCTCATCCTGCTTATAAGCCAAATCGGAGTAGATATAACGAAGAGCGACAGCGGCAGAGAAGCGCTCGGACAACATACGCGAATAAGCCACGTCCACAGCCATTTCATAAGGGCTGATGTTATGGGTAGGAGCGGATGACTCGGTTCCTCCCACAGGCACTTCACCCAAAGAGAAATAGCGGAGCGAACCACTGATAGCCTGATAGTCGCCGATACGATAATACCCTGCCAGATAGGCCAAGTCGATATCACTTACCAACTTGCGCAACCAAGGAGTATAAGAGATCGATACACCTGCACGACCGATAGTAAACGGATACTTCGCCGGATTCCAGAACTGTGAGTTATTATCCGGATCGGTAGCAGCACCGACATCTCCCATACCGCCACCGCGGGAATCGGGAGCGATGCCCAGAGAATTGACACCTGTATTAATTGGGTTGAACTCTTCTTTCTGAGCCCACGTACAGACAGAGAAAGCAAAGAACAATAAAAATGTTACAAATATTTTCTTCATAATCAATCTTATAAATGTGTAGATATAAACCGGATTTTCACTGATTTATTGTGCCAGAATGACTATTTTCTCGGTTTGAGTGCTCTCCTTGCTCCCGTCGGAAGAGATGGAAGCACGATACAGATAAATACCCGGCGCCAATCGTTGACCGCCATTACTACACAAATCCCAGTCTATATAATAGTATCCTCCGGAAGAGATTCCATGCTCGGTATGCACCCAAAGCTCACGGCCGGCAAAGTCACAAACGGCAATACGCACATCGAGTTCCGAACCCGGACGGTCATGAGAGAGAATAAACTTCGTACCGGTACGGGCCGGACTATTGCTACACGTGATAGAGAACAGTCCGGGGCGCAATCCGTTCACAACTTCAAAGTCAAGTGACTGCACGGAGGAGTTATTCATTATATCCCAGGCACGGAAAGTCAGCGTGTGCTTACCCTCAGACAAAGCAGGGATAGAGTATGCAACCGTGCCTTTTGTATAGCTGCCGGCTACCGGAGTATAATAGTCATTCAGAGTATAAGTTGTTTTACCATCGATGCAGAGAGAAAGATCATGTCCGATGCCGTTACCCACCGTATTGATACCGTCTTCATCTTCCAGTTCGGCCATAAAACAAGGAGTCTCATTCACCTGCCCTCCCCACGGGAAATCAGGAGTATTCAGATAAACCGTCATCTTAGGCCCTTCACCTCCGGCAGGCAGATCGTCCGCCGTTCCGCCAACAAGGAAATTACCAAAAGCACCGCCGGCTTCACGCTTGTCAGCATCACATGCATAAAGATTCAGTAATCCTTGTCCATCGGAATAATTAATGTCCAACGGTACCGGGAAAGTCAATTCAAAACGGCCGTTACGCACAGAATCTACTCCGGAGAAAAGCACTTTCATATAGTCTGTATAGGTAACTGCCCCTTTATTAAGGCTATTAAGCGTTGAGACCTCTTCTTTGCTATCATAGACAAAAGGCTGGACCGTACCGGTAAAATCATCGACCGGCTCACCTTCGGGAGTAAGGATGTGCCCTTTGACTGTTACTTTGCCTCCGGCTTTCACATAAGGCCATTCATCGGTCAAAGGACCGGCAAACTCATCGACTTCAACTTTATAATCGGGATAGGCAGGCATCAATGCAGGATCACCCATCAGATTAAAGTTCAACTTATTAGCCTTTGTTGTTCCGGTAGCGTCATCTGTAGCTCTTTTAGATAAACGAACCACATCACCCAAGCGCAATCGTTTTCCTCCTTGAGTAGTAAACAAAGTCTTTATAAATGCATTGTTCAACCTGTCATTCGGACTATCATACACTACCCGAGAGGCAGAAATCATGGCGATGACTCCTCCCTTTGAATTTAGGAAAGCCAACTCGCCGGCAGATGTATCGGCTGCATCAAAACGTGTAAATTCACAAGACGCAGTAAAGCAGATCGGCAAGCGGGAAGAAGAGAGTTTGACTATATCCGCCGATGTCAACAGCTTTTCCTCAGCCCAAGTGGTAGTGCCGCTATGCCCTGTATAATTCAGGAAAAACATTCCCTGTTCAAACAACTGCAACAGACGCTTGGTAGCCTGAGGGTAAGTATGCCCCGTGGCGGATGATTCGCGTTTATAAGCATCGGCCAGAATACGTTCCGCACGCATCACCGGATTCGCTTCATACATAAGATCGGCCAATCGGCAAGCCTGCACCATAAACCCGTTATTATCATCTCCGGCAGCATCATCAGCCACAAAGCATGCCGTACGCTTCCAGGGACCGGTATTCTTGTTGTTTATATAATCGATTGTCTTATCAACAACAGCGGTGGCTTCCTCCACAGTACGCACAGGGAAACGGCCTATACCGATATCCAAAAGGTCTTTGAATAAGGAAACCCCGTCTGCGTCATCAAGGAATCCGAAATAATCGTCTGTGAAAAAAGATTGCGTCTCATCTACCGAATTCTCAGCCTGATAACACAGCAAAAAGTCAGAAGGCTTGTAGTTTCTCCAACTGGAAGTTATCATCCGGTTATCATAACTGCAATCACCGAACAGCAACAGATACCTTATATAATGTTCATCCGTTGCGCTTCCTCTATCATAAAGCATCTTCATCAATCGACGGTAAGCCGTAGCATCCGGTGTACCGGACGAAAACTCATTGTATACCTGCGAAGCCTTCACAACCTCGACTGTCAATCCGCTTTTCTCCCGATGCACTTGTGCCAGACGTTCCGCCTGCTGTACAAAAGCGGCTCTATCGGGCACGATAATCACCATATCTGTTCCATTGAGAGCATGCAAGTTCTGATTCGGTACTTCTCCCACACTTTCCACTCCGCTAAAAGAGCCGGATGTATTCACCGCCACAAATTCGCGCAAGGTGCTGCTTGCCGGAATGGTAAATGTATAAGTATCCCCATTTAAGGTTCCTTCCATCCGCTTATATCCGTCAGGAGAAGTGATGTCCCACACAACCGTAGAAGAGTTGGCACCGGAAATGACAAATGTACTTTTCTTATTCTTGGAATCTTCTGAACGGAACGTCAGATATGCCCCATTCATCTGTAGCCTGCGTTTATAGTTCAATACAATATAATTCAACCTTCCTGAAATACCGGCAGAGCGATTGTGGGTTAGCGTCACCGTCGTAGACTCCGTTTTGCTTCCGGTCCATTCGTGATCGAAAACCGCTTCGGTAGCTTTCTTATAATGTGCATCCTTTTCTTTCGTTTCAATTCCTCCAATCGTTTGAGTGCCGATATTGTTTCCGTTGATAGCGACCCCCAGCGTAGTACTCACATTCTCTGATTTTGCGGCAAATACCACTTTGATACGTCCCTTGTCATCCGTTATGCCGGGGAGTTTAAAAGAATAGTTCTGCACATTTCCCAAGGAATAATCATAAGAATCATACAGCTCCCGTCCGGAACTCGACCATGAATACGCATCATTTTCGTACAAAGCAAAAGCATCGACAGTCTCGATTCGGTTGGCACCACTATCGTCCATCCCCTCCTCTACCGGAAACTCTACAGGAGTGTCATCACTCTCCGTCAAGAAATAATAGGCGTAATCCGAATAGAAATTCTTTATGCGCCCAAATGTACTACCGCTCTTCTCCCAATGCTGGGTGCCACGGGCATAAAACAGCACCCCGTCTCCACTGCGGTGTAAAGGTACTTCCGGAAGATCATCCGCCGGGTGTTCGGAAAAACGATTCGACAACAGATAGCCTCCATATCCATAAAGTCTGACCTTGGCTGGGTTGGAAAAGCCCATTCCCCGAAGTTCTGCACTTGTTATGCGGTATACCCCCGAATTGGAGACACGTATCTTCACGAACCTCCCGGAAGCGAGTACAGACTCCTCCGTTGTCTTTGCCACAGTAGTATAAGCAGCTCGGGTGGCCGCTTTAGGAAGCGGTGTAGAGATAACCGACAGTTTAAAAGAATTGATACGTTGATAGACGCCTCCGCGATATACGACAGGCACAAACCGCACATTCAGGATTCCCTCATACGCAGCCACTCCGACAGAAGTTTCCGCTTGCGGATAATCCGGCAGACTCACCTTCTTCCGAGCCAATTCTGCAGCAGCTTCCCGATCGAGGTCCACAAATTCCGGGAACTCGATCTTCACCTGATAAGTATAAAAGCGGAAATCATCGGGCAGAGGTATGTTTTCCACGACCTCCGGAAGAGTCTGGGCAGCAGGAAGCTCCTGCCAGTTCAACGTTATGAAACGGTTCTGTGCAGAAACCGGAAAAATAACGAATAACAAAAGAATGTAAAGTACCCTGTGCATAAGCAATAGATTAATGCGCTAATATGCCGGTTGCGATGCAGAGTCACTCCGCAGCCAATCAACGATCGGCGAACAGGCACATTATCTGATGTAAAAGTCGAGCAACTTATCTCCTTCAAGGTATCCTTCCAAATGTTGTCCTACACTGACGGGGCCTACCCCCTCAGGAGTACCCGTAAACAGCAGATCCCCAATTTTCAGCGTCACAAAACGGCTTACATACGCAATAATATCATCCACTCGAAACAACATCTCCGACGTACAGCCTTTTTGCACCTCCTGTCCATCGATAGTCAGATTGAAATGCAATTGCTGAATATCAGCAAAACGCTCTACCGGAACAAAAGTACCGATTGCCGCCGAGCTGTCGAATCCCTTGCTGAGTTCCCATGGTCCTCCGGTTTCCCGAAACCGGCGCTGTAAATCACGTGCGGTAAAATCGATACCTACCGTCACCGCGTCATAATAGCGGTGTGCAAAGCGGGGAGCGATATTCTTCCCTAAACGGTTAATGCGTACTACCAATTCAGTTTCATAATGCACCTCATCTGAAAAGTCGGGAATAAAGAAAGGTTTACCGTCTTTCAATATTGCCGAATCGGGCTTCATGAAGATAACCGGCTCTTTATTTATTAACGTATGTCCCAGCTCTTTATTGTGCTGGGCATAGTTCATTCCTACAGCTATAATCTTCATTATTTAAATTCGTTAAAGTTCAATCGGTTAAACATGACCGCCAAATGGGCGTAAAGTGAAGTGTTCTGTACCACAATATCCTCCGGTACGCGGATACGGAAAGGTGTAAAATTCCAAATGGCCTTAATGCCGCCGGCAACCATTGTATCGGTAATCCCTTGTGCTATTTCAATGGGAACGGTAAGCACCCCTATATGCACATCATACTCCTGCATCTTCCTCTCAAACTCATCCGAATGAAAAACGGGAATACCATTCAAACTGGTTCCTACCAAAACGGGATTCACATCGAAGGCCGCAACAATTTCGAGACCGAAATGCTTAAGACCGGAGTCCTGCAACAAAGCACCACCCAGACTGCCGACTCCGAAAAGGAAGGCCTTATGTATATCCGTAAAGCCAAGAAAGTGTTCCAATACAGCTATTAAAGTATCTACTTCATACCCCACACGCGTACGCCCGGAGATATTTACATAAGATAAGTCCTTTGCGATTTGCGAAGCGTCAACATTGATTTCCTTGGATATCTGCGTGGAAGACACATAACGTTCGCCTCTTTGTTTCAGCAACTTAACATTAGACAAGTACCACGGCAATCTACGTAAAGTAGGTTCCGGTACCCTCATATTATCTTTATGCTGTATCTGACGATCCATTGTCACTTCTTTCATGCTTTTAGATTAGAGATTGGCAAATTTACACTATTTTTTCTGAAATACAACATGGATATCACAGAAGCTTAACATAAATTCTACATAGAAGACCGGCGCTCTCTCAACATTAACAATGGCGCCACGAAAACTCCAGCGAAACATTGACCTGAAAACTCCAGCGAAACATAAAAACGACAAAAGACATAAATAATTGCAGGATTCACTGCAAAATATTATTTTTGACCATCGTATAAGAACCCGTTTACTTTTTCTTCACCGAAAACAATCCGGTTTCTTTCATCCGAGATTAGATTAAAAATAAAGACTAAAAGAACAAGCGACATGAAAAATAACAACGATTGGAAAGAACGGCTGAATGTTGTCTACTCCACCAACCCGAATTTCAATTATGAAATGGACGATGATGAAGAGCAGGAAACTCTCGCCCCCGCCCAACAAAACCTACGAGTACAACTCGACCGCAAAAACCGGAGTGGAAAGGTGGTGACACTCATCACCGGATTCGTCGGCACCGACAATGATCTGAAAGAACTGGGCAAGTTTCTGAAAACCAAATGCGGCGTAGGTGGTGCAGCCAAAGATGGAGAAATCATCGTACAAGGCGACTTCAAACAAAAAATACTGGAACTCCTTAAAAAAGAAGGTTATACCAAAACCAAACCTGTCGGATAACACCCCCAAACGACAGCTACCCCAAATCCGCCCTGTACCGGATAACATTCTCCCAAGGAGAAGCATACCCAAGCACCGGAAACCTATTAAAGCTATAGAAATAGCTGCCACAAAATCAACCGGAAGCCTCTCCCGAAAGCATAAAAAACGGCCGCTACGAAAACTAATTCGAGCGGCCGCCTTTTATATCTCTACTTACTGAATTATTCAGCTCTCAAAGTGAAACGTTTGAATGCAGTTACAGTCAGATCTTTGTCTACAGACTTCAGGTAGTCAGCAACAGTCATCTTAGCGTCCTGGATATATTCCTGTTTCAGCAAACATACTTCCTTGTAGAACTTGCCGATACGACCCATAGCGATCTTTTCGATCATGTTCTCAGGTTTACCTTCCTGACGAGCCTTGTCAGCAGCAATTTCTTTTTCTTTCTCCAATACATCAGCAGGAACACCGGCTTCATCCACAGCGATCGGGTTCATGGCAGCAACCTGCATAGCAATCTCATGACCTACTTTTGCATCTGCTTCCTTATTCAGAACAACCATTGTACAAAGGAAATTCTTGTTCTGGTGGTTATAAGTAGCGATAGCAGAACCTTCCAAAGTCATATAGCCATCCAATTCCATTTTCTCGCCTGTGATACCACTTCTATCCGTTACAGCCTGAGCAACAGTAGCGTCACCCATCGGAAGAGCTTTCACTTCATCCAGAGTCTTACATTTGTTTGCTACTGCAGCATCCAAAATATCCTGAGTCAGCTTAACGAAGTCAGCATTTTGAGCAACGAAGTCAGTTTCGCATTTCAAAGCGATTATAGCGCCAAAGCCGTCAGCAACCTTTACAAGTACACAACCCTCAGAAGCCTCACGATCCGAACGTTTTGCAGCAACTGCCTGTCCTTTTTCACGAATAATCTTCATTGCGCCGTCGAAATCGCCATTAGCTTCAGTCAGCGCATTCTTACAGTCCATCATACCAGCTCCGGTCATTTTGCGCAGCTTGGTTATATCAGCCATTGTTACAGCCATAATATTTTTCTATTTTAAGTTCGTTTATAAAAAAAGTAGTCAAGTATTAAGTAGTTAAGTAGTCAAGTAGAAATGTTGGCTACAAAAAGTAGAAGTATTGCTACTTACTACTTAACTACTCACTACTTGACTACTTACAGTATATTAAGCTTCTTCGTCTTCCTTAATGAAAGCAGCAGCTTTGGCTGCATTGATTGCTTCTTCGTCAGACTTGTCGAGTCTTGCTTTAGTCGATTTCTTCTTGCCTTTAGCAGCAGGAGCTTCACCGGCAGCTTCCATATCGATCTTTTCAGCTTTTCTTTCTTCCAATCCTTCCTGCATAGCAGCGCAGCAAGCATCCAGAATCACCTCGATAGACTTAGTAGCGTCATCGTTAGCCGGGATTACGAAATCCACGTTTGAAGGATCAGAGTTAGTATCCACGATACCGAACACAGGAATACCCAGACGGTTAGCTTCGCGAACAGCGATATTTTCTTTCATTACGTCGATTACGAACAATGCAGACGGCAGACGAGTCAGATCAGCGATAGATCCCAAAGTCTTGTCCAATTTTGCACGTTGACGAGAAATCTGAAGAATTTCTCTCTTAGAGAGGTTAGAATATGTACCATCGTTAGTCAATTTATCGATAGTAGCCATTTTCTTCACAGCCTTACGGATAGTCGGGAAGTTAGTCAACATACCACCCGGCCAACGCTCGATTACATAAGGCATATTAACAGATTGAGCTTTCTCAGCTACAACTTGTTTAGCTTGTTTTTTAGTAGCAACAAAAAGAACTTTCTTGCCAGATTTGGCAATCTGTTTCAAAGCTTCAGCAGCTTCGTCTACT
The DNA here is from genome assembly GCA_958477465.1 of uncultured Bacteroides sp. Classification (GTDB taxonomy): domain Bacteria; phylum Bacteroidota; class Bacteroidia; order Bacteroidales; family Bacteroidaceae; genus Bacteroides. The sequence continues at coordinate 7,680 of CAUEFX010000042.1, read as the reverse complement.
TTTGCAACTGTTTTGTGGAGGTCAATGATATGAATACCATTGCGTTCCATGAAAATATAAGGAGCCATTGCAGGGTTCCACTTTCTTTTAAGGTGTCCGAAGTGGCAACCGGCTTCCAATAATGTATCAAAATTTGTTCTTGACATCTTGTTTTTCTTTTAATCGTTTACTTTCTTTTTTGTTTTTTCTAAACCAACCGCCGGGTAGCCTTAAGCATAGATAAAGAGTCCCGGTAGTTTAGATACTAAACATGTTCCGTCAGGCAACACATTAACGCTTACTGAACTGGAATCTTCTACGAGCTTTCGGACGACCCGGTTTTTTACGTTCAACAGAACGCGGATCACGTGTCATGAATCCTTCAGCACGGAGAGCAGCTTTATCTTCAGCGTTCATTTTAACCAGTGCGCGGGCAATAGCCAAACGCAATGCCTGAGACTGACCGGTGAAACCACCACCACACAAGTTAACTTTGATGTCATACTTCTCAGCGACACCCAACTTGCTCAACGGTTGTTTAACCACATACTGAAGAATAGTTGATGGAAAGTACTCTGCAAGGTCTCTCTTGTTAATAGTAATCTTTCCTGTACCTTCGCTTACGAAAATACGTGCAATCGCACGTTTACGTCTGCCTAATGCATTTACTACTTCCATTATCTCTTATTTAAGTAAGTTTATATCAATTGATTTCGGGTTCTGTGCTTCATGTTTGTGTTCGCTTCCAGCGTATACATACATATTTCCCAGCAATTTAGCTCCCAGTTTGTTTTTCGGAAGCATACCCTTCACTACTTTTCTCAGCAATCTGTCTTCGCCGTTAGGCTTAGCGATCAAACGGGCAGGAGTCATCTCTCTCTGTCCACCCGGATAACCTGTATATGACAAATAAACTCTGTCATTCCATTTGTTACCACTCAATTTAACTTTGTCTGCATTGATGATAATAACGTTATCACCGCAGTCTACATGAGGAGTAAAGTTTGGTTTATACTTTCCTCTCAACAGCTTCGCAACTTTTGCGCCCAGACGACCTAAAGCCTGGTCTGTAGCATCAACGATAACCCATTCTTTGGTTACAGTTGCCTTGTTTGCAGAAATGGTCTTGTAACTTAAAGTATCCACTCTTAATTCATTTTTTAAATGTTACTACTAAAATTTTCTCACCACTCATTAACCTTCCCCGGACAAAGGAAGATTAACTTGCTATGAATTAATCTTTTATCCTTTTGAGATAATAATCGGCTTGCAAAAGTACGGCTTTTCTTTGAATTGGCAAACAAATTCTACCTTTTTTTAGATTTATCGGATTGACACACAAAGAAGAACAAGAAGGAGAAAATGAGACAGGCGACCGATCACCACAGAGTACATAGAGTAACACTTTTGCCAATATGCTTTTGAAGTCACACGTTTGGGAACTTGAAATGAATCCCTAAGAATAAAAACTGAGCCCCTCTGCTACAAGTATTTGCAGCAGGGGGCATTTCTAAGCTTCGCGCATTTTAATGCACCTTTCTACATCTTAAGTATTTGAGTATACATTCATTATACATCAAGAACTTATCAACCTGTTCTACCTCACAATATCCTCCGGAAATGCTGCCGGCATTTCCACACGTTTCCACGTTTCATAGAACCAGGAATTCAGCTCATTCCCGTTCAAGTCCTTCGTTATAAAATATTTCAGATGCAACAGTTCATCATTTTCAAGTTCAAATTCAAGGATATTATCTTTATTATCCAACATAGGCAGATGGATATTCTTCTCGATACTCTCCTTATAAGAGTTTCCCGTCACCTGTTTATAAGTGCCATATCCCGTAATGATGGCGCTCTGCCCCGGAATTATGGTAAAATTCACAATCCTCCCATCATCGCTCAAGACTTTGAATGTATTGCTGGGCCTTAACGCCCCCGGCACATCCGGCACTTCCGACACATAATGACACAACTGCCAGATCCCTTTCAGATTAGCAGGCTGAAACTTTGCTTTTTTCTGAGCCATAGTACCTGTTGCCACCAACAGCATCGCCGTCAGCATAGCAAAAAAATAGAGTTTTTTCATCACTGTATTTGTTTTTAGTTAACACTCTCAAAGCCTGTCGCTTACAAATATAGCCAATCTTTTGAGATTATAACAGCTGCAAGGCAACAAAAAAGCCTGCATCTCAAAAAAAATGCAGGCTTTCTTTATTATTTCGGGATATTCCGTTAGAATTCCGCATTACGCGGTGTACGCGGGAACGGAATGACATCACGGATATTAGCCATACCCGTCACGAAAAGCAACAAACGCTCAAACCCGAGTCCGAAACCGGAATGAGGGCAAGAACCGAATTTACGCGTATCCAAATACCACCACATATCCTTCATCGGAATATGGAGTTCCTCAATACGTTTCATCAGTTTGTCATAATCCGCCTCACGTTCCGATCCGCCAATTATCTCGCCGATCTTCGGGAACAGCACATCCATGGCGCGAACCGTCTTTCCGTCTTCGTTCTGCTTCATATAGAAAGCCTTGATCTCTTTCGGGTAATCCGTCAGAATCACCGGACGTTTGAAATGCTCCTCCACCAGATAGCGTTCATGCTCCGATGCCAGATCCACTCCCCAGTAAACAGGGAATTCAAACTTATGTCCTTTTACCACGGCATCTTCCAGAATCTTGATTCCCTCGGTATAAGGCAAACGCACGAAATCCTCTTTCAGCACACCCTGCAAGCGTTCAATCAAGCCTTTGTCGAACATGTCATTCAGGAATTTCACATCATCGGCACAGTTATCCAAAGCCCATCTTACACAGTACTTGATAAACTCTTCCGCCAAATCCATATTATCCGTAATATCATTGAATGCCACTTCCGGCTCAATCATCCAGAACTCGGCAAGATGACGGGGAGTATTTGAGTTTTCCGCACGGAATGTCGGTCCGAACGTATAGATAGCGCCCAAAGCCGTTGCTGCCAATTCACCTTCCAACTGCCCGGAAACCGTCAGGCTCGTCTGCTTCCCGAAAAAGTCGTCATCATAAATGATAGAACCGTTCTCATCCTTTTTCAGGTCATACAGATTCTTGGTAGTAACCTGAAACATCTGTCCGGCGCCTTCACAGTCCGATGCCGTAATAATCGGAGTATGGAAATAAAAGAAGCCCCTTTCGTGGAAGAACTTGTGAATAGCGATTGCCATATTATGGCGGATACGGAACACAGCCCCAAACGTATTGGTACGGGGACGCAAGTGAGCTATTTCACGAAGGAACTCCATAGAGTGCCCCTTCTTCTGCAACGGATATGTATTATCACACGTACCCAGCACTTCGATCTCACGAGCCTGCACTTCCACTTTCTGTCCGGAACCGACCGATTCCACCATTACCCCATTCACGCTCAAACAAGCGCCGGTAGTAATAAGTTTCAGCATCCCTTCATCAAAGTTAGCCAAGTCTACTACCACCTGCACATTATTTATTGTAGAACCGTCATTCAGTGCGATAAAGTTAACTTGTTTGCTACCTCTGCGGGTGCGAACCCATCCTTTCACATTGACCATCGCGCCAAAATCCTCGCGCTTCATCAGGTCGACAATTTTTGTTCTACTAATCTTTTCCATACAATTTATACATTATTATATTACTCAAATGATCCCATACGGAGGAAGTTCACTTCCTGTTCCGTCAGATAACGCCATTCCCCACGGCGCAATCCTTTTTTAGTGAGACCGGCAAAGAACACGCGGTCGAGTTTTACCACTTTGTATCCTAACGATTCGAATATACGGCGTACGATACGGTTTTTGCCGGAGTGGATTTCGATACCCACCTGATCACGCTTATTCTCATCCGCATAGCTGATGGCGTCTGCATGTATCTCACCGTCTTCCAACTGTATTCCCGCTGCAATCTGCTCCATATCCGCTTTCGTCAGATTCTTATCCAGATAAACGTGATATATTTTCTTTTTCAGAAACTTCGGATGCGTCAGTTTAGAAGCCAAGTCACCGTCATTAGTCAGCAGCAGTACCCCTGTCGTATTACGGTCCAAACGGCCAACCGGATAAATACGTTCGTTACAAGCACCTTTCACAAGATCCATCACCGTCAAGCGTGCCTGAGGATCATCAGAAGTAGTCACGCAATCTTTCGGTTTGTTCAGCAGAACGTACACTTTCCGTTCGATACTTACCGGTTCGTCATGAAACTTCACCACATCAGAACGTTTGATCTTGGTACCCAGTTCCGTTACCACTTCACCATTCACCGAAACAACTCCTGCCGTGATAAACTCATCAGCTTCCCGACGGGAACAGACTCCGGCATTGGCCAGGAACTTATTCAAACGAATCGGCTCATTAGGGTCTATAAACTGTTCCTTATATTCTATCTGCTTCTTCTTACTGTATTTCGCATTGGGATCGTAATCAGCGGTACGACGTTGCGGACGGGCAAATCCCTGAGGACGCCCCTCACCGCCATTATTAAATTTCGGACGATACGGACGGTCGCCACCTTCACGGTTGAAAGAAGGACGCTGCGGACGGTCACCATACGAACGTTGCGGACGGTCCCCTCCTTCATTATTATTAAAGCGCGGACGATACGGACGATCGCCGCCTTCACGGTTGAAAGAAGGACGTTGCGGGCGGTCGCCGTATGACGGACGGTCACCGTATGAGCGCTGCGGGCGTTCACCTCCTTCATTATTATAACGCGGACGATACGGGCGGTCGCCACCTTCACGGTTGAAAGAAGGACGTTGCGGACGGTCGCCGTATGACGGACGGTCACCGTATGAACGCTGCGGGCGTTCACCTCCTTCATTATTATTATAACGCGGACGATACGGGCGGTCACCGCCTTCACGATTGAAAGAAGGACGTTGCGGACGGTCGCCATACGAGCGGCGTTCACCACCTTCACTATTAGAATTGAATCTCGGGCGATACGGGCGATCGCCACCTTCACGATTGTAAGAAGGGCGATTATAGCCACCTTCCCTGTTGTAAGATCTGTTACCATCACGGCCGGCGCCTGCGTTCTCTTCCTTAGAGTTGTCACGCCATTCTTCGTTTTCTGTACTCATTACTTTATTCGAATAAAAATTAAACATTGGCCTCACGGCCGGTATTTAGAGATTTTGTTTAGAGCCCCGTATAAGTATGCGGGGTAATCACTCTTAATTCTTTCTTTATATCTTCGCTGACATCCAGCCCTTCGATAAACTCCTTGATAGAGCTTTCCGTTATCGCCTGATTGGTTCTTGTCAATGCCTTCAGCGCCTCATACGGATGCGGATAAGCCTCCCGCCGCAAAATAGTCTGAATAGCTTCGGCCACCACGCTCCAGCAGTTATCCAGATCCCGATAGATAGCCGTTTCATTCAGCAGCAATTTACGCAACCCCTTCAGAGAGCTCTGGATAGCAATAATGATGTGTCCGAAAGGAACACCGACATTACGCAACACAGTCGAATCCGTCAAGTCACGTTGCAAGCGCGATACCGGCAATTTCACCGCCAGATGCTCCAGAATAGCATTAGCGATTCCCAGATTTCCTTCCGCATTCTCAAAATCGATCGGATTAACCTTATGCGGCATAGCGCTCGATCCCACCTCACCGGCTTTAATCTTCTGCTTGAAATATTCCATAGAGATATATTGCCAGAAGTCACGGTTCATATCGATCATGATGGTATTGATCCGTTTCATAGCATCAAAGATAGCCGACAAGTTATCGTAATTTGAAATCTGCGTAGTATATTCTTCGCGTTCCAGACCGAGTTTCTCTGCCACAAAACGGTTACCAAAAGTTTTCCAGTCATATTCCGGATAAGCCACATGATGTGCATTGTAATTTCCCGTTGCCCCACCGAATTTAGCAGTGATCGGGCAAGCTTTCAAGGTAGCCAATTGCCGTTCCATACGATAGACAAACACCATCACCTCTTTCCCCAACCGGGTAGGAGAAGCCGGCTGCCCATGCGTTTTCGCAAGCATCGGAATATTCTCCCACTCCGTAGCATACGTTTTCAGTTGCGCAATCAGTTCTTCAATCTGTGGATAATACACTTTTTCCAATGCCTCCTTAATCGAGAGAGGGATAGAGGTATTATTAATATCCTGCGAAGTCAAGCCGAAATGAATAAATTCCTTGTATTTATCCAGCCCGCCCAATTTATCAAATTCTTCTTTAAGGAAATACTCCACCGCTTTCACATCGTGATTGGTCACACTCTCTATCTCTTTAATGCGCTGAGCATCTGCTTCTGAGAAGTTCCGGTAGATAGCGCGTAGAGCTTCAAATACACTTTTGTCGATTTCTTTAAGTTGTGGCAGAGGCAATTCACACAGAGTGATGAAATATTCCACTTCCACCTGTACGCGGTATTTTATCAGTGCGTATTCAGAAAAATAATCAGCCAAAGCTTCCGCCTTGCCCCTGTATCGGCCGTCAATTGGAGAAATAGCCGTCAATAAATCAAGTTTCATATGTCGTTCAGATAATTATCAGTTCGCAAAATTAGCTCTTTTTCTTGAGTTATAATGCACAAAGAGGATAGAAAGTTTACGCAAAAGAGATAAGAAAACATAATGCACAATTACAACAGAGAGCAACACGCCCGACCAGTACCTTCCCCACCTTCAAACTCCTACGGTTTATCCACCGCTATCAGCCCCACCGTTCTTCTCATAAAAGAGCTTCCCCACACGATCTATATGCTGTCCGATAGGAGTTCCTGCATTCTTACTATAATCCATCACATCAACCTTATACAGCAAACCCAAATCCTCTATCCGGATATTGATATCCATCAACTGATTAAAAGTAAGCCCCTCCCCTATCACTGCCAAATCAATATCCGAACCCTCGGAATAAACACCTTTAGCCCGAGAACCAAATATAAGTACCCTATCAATATTCGGAAAATACCGGAACACGCCACAAATATCCGTTATTACCGCATCGCTTAAACCGTACATATCAAAACAATGTATTCATTTCAAGCCGCAGCTTCTCCGCATTAAGCTTATTATCCAACTGCTGCAACAAACAAGAATATTCCTCGTATATTTTGCGTACAATCTCAACAGCATCCCCTTCATTGTAAGTATGCGAAGTGGTAACCCTGGCTTTCGCCATCCTGCGCCAACCATCGTGATCGGTAATCATTCCATCCTCAAAAGCCTTCTGAAGTGTACCATTCGGTCCTTGCACAAATTCATAGCCTTTATACTTCAGCAAATCCTGAAGCACCTTCCAAGCAAGTTCAAAAGTATATTCAAACCGCTGTATCAATCCCTCCATCTCCAATTCAGACAGATCATCCGCTTTTTTATTCGATTCCGTCACATCCAGAATACGCTTATTAGCGCGATGAAAACTATCATACCTCTGCAACCAACGTACATCCTGTTCCATAGCAATCCATTATTACACTTATAATCACATGGGAAAAACTTTACTTTTACGCTATAAAATTAGCACAAAATGGCGATAACCACAAAACAAAAACTGATTAAAATTCAAAGAAACTCTGCGTACCCTGTGGTGACCTACCCCGATTCAGACTTTTATATACAAAAAAATCAGACAGCTAACCATGTAACTATCTGACTTCAACCGTGGGCGTTGACGGATTCGAACCGCCGACCCTCTGCTTGTAAGGCAGATGCTCT
>CAUEFX010000041.1 GCA_958477465.1 uncultured Bacteroides sp. | reverse complement strand
TCAAAACAAAATCCCAAATCTGCTATTTTTTGCTTTTTTAGTCATTCTTTTTCCTCAAAAGAATGAATAATACCACCACAATAACGGCATTTAATCTCTTTCTTTAGGTATTTACCTAATATCAAGTTAAACTTAGAATTACATTTATTAGCCTGAAACAGTTTATCTTGCCTATCGTGTTTACCTACATCCGTTGGCCGGGCTGAAAAGTAGTTGACTTCTACTAATTCCTGATAGGGTTTTAGAAAGCTACCAAAAAAACCGACCAAGTCGAGCCAATAACACACTTTCCATTTTTTTGATTTTAGTCCATAGTAGAAGTTGAAACCATCTACATAAACTATCACTTTCTTTTTATCTTCCATGCTGGTATATATAAAAAAACCCATCTTTAATTGATGGGTCAGCCTTAGTATTTCTCAACTAAGGGGGGTAAATTGTGTTACAAAAGTACAATCATTTTTCATAATAACAAATTGATAAGCTTTTTTTCTTTCTTTTTTTATGTTTTTCTTTATTCTTTGTCTTTCTACATTCATCTACTTAGATTAAAGTATTACCATGCACGACCTGCCGTTACATGAATATCGGATGGAACATCGAATTCCGGTTAAATTAAAAAGTTGATGGAAAAAGGGGTAATATTCTCAAAGAGAACTATCTTTGCATCACAAAATCGTTTCTTTGCGATACCGTTCTATCAATAAAAATAAGTTGCCAAACTCAATAATGATGAAAAAGAAATCAACAATTTCAATTCTTACATTACTAAGCCTTCTCATTTGGGCAGGCTGCACATCCAACAAGCAGGCCTCCTTGGAGGTATTCAAACAAGAGGTGTACACACCCGAATATGCCACCGGGTTCAAAATAGTAGGTGCGGACAACTTCGCCAGTACTCTGATACAAATCTCTAACCCGTGGCAAGGAGCGCAAAATATAACAATGTCCTATTTCATTTCGCGTAACGGCGAACAGGCGCCAGCCGGATTTACCGGTCCGGTTATCCCTGCCGGTGCCAGACGTATTGTATGTATGTCCTCTTCTTACATTGCCATGCTCGATGCCATCGGACAGACAGACCGTATCGTAGGAGTATCAGGCATCGACTATGTGTCGAACCCCTATATCCTCGCACACAAAGATTCGATCAGGGATATGGGTGCAGAAATGAATTACGAACGATTGATCGGTCTGAAGCCGGATGTCGTTCTGCTTTACGGCATCGGAGATGCCCAAACCTCAGTCACAAACAAGATGAAAGAACTCTCCATTCCTTATATGCATGTAGGAGAATATCTGGAAGAATCACCGTTGGGTAAATCCGAATGGCTGGTCGCACTGTCCGAACTGACAGACAGCCGGGAAAAAGGAATCGAAGTATTCCGTAAGATTCCCAAACGTTATCAAGCGCTAAAAGCACTCACAGAATCCATAGAGCAACGCCCCACCGTCATGTTCAATACTCCATGGAACGACAGTTGGGTAATGCCATCGACTCAAAGCTATATGGCGCAATTGGTAACCGATGCTGGAGCAGACTATATTTATAAAGAAAATGCTTCTAACAGTTCGGCACCGATCGGACTGGAAACAGCCTACGGACTGATACAGAAAGCAGACTACTGGATCAATGTCGGCGGCGCCACCACACTGAACGAACTGAAAGCGGTCAACCCCAAATTCGCAGACGCCAAGGCTGTACGCGAAAAAACAGTTTACAACAACAATCTGCGGCTGACACCCACAGGAGGAAACGATTATTGGGAATCAGCCGTCGTACGTCCCGACGTGGTTTTACGCGATCTGATCCACATCTTCCACCCCGAACTTGTAACCGATTCACTCTATTACTACCGACATCTGGAATGAGACGAAACCGCCAACGTAATATTCTTCTATTTTCCACCTTGGGAGTTGTTGCCTTACTGTTACTGCTGACAGACATGGTAACAGGAGACACCTTTATCCCTATTTCTAAAATAGGGGCGGTACTGACCGGAGGTGAATGCGATGAAATGACACGCAGCATTCTTCTCTCAATCCGGTTTATACGGGTGACGGTGGCGGCACTGATAGGGATTTCACTATCTGTCAGCGGTTTGCAGATGCAGACTGTCTTCCAGAATCCATTGGCCGACCCCTATCTGTTAGGAGTCAGCTCCGGAGCTGGATTGGGAGTAGCCCTGTTCATATTAGGCGTCCCATTATTGGGTTGGTCGGAATTTCCGCTGCTTCAATCAATGGGAATCGTAGGCTCCGGATGGATAGGAACCGCCGTTATCTTATTAGGAGTAGCCATCATCAGCCGGAAAGTAAAAAACATTCTCGGTGTTCTCATTATGGGAGTGATGATCGGTTATGTAGCGGGTGCCATCATTCAAATTCTGCAATATCTGAGTTCCGCCGAACAGCTGAAAATGTTCACACTCTGGTCGATGGGATCACTCAGTCATATCACAACGACTCAGTTGGCAATCATGCTTCCTATCGTATGCATCGGCCTGTTGATTTCCATATCCTGCATCAAACCGCTGAACTTACTATTGCTCGGAGAGAATTATGCGCGTACGATGGGAATGAACATCAAACGTTCGCGTACCCTTATCTTCGTATCCACCGCACTACTGACAGGAACCGTTACCGCTTTTTGCGGACCGATAGGCTTCATAGGTCTGGCTGTACCGCACATCACCCGGTTGATATTCAATAATGCCGACCACCGGATACTCATACCCGGTACAATGCTAACGGGATTAATCGGTATGTTGCTTTGTGACATTATTGCTAAAAAATTTCTATTGCCGGTCAACTGTATCACCGCTTTGTTGGGAGTTCCGGTTATTTTATGGGTAATTGCTAAAAATCTGCGCATAATCAAATGATTCAACTCAAAGAACTGACATTAGGATACGGGCAGCGCATCTTGCTGGATAAAGTTTCCGCCCGGATAACAGGGGGGCAACTCGTTGCGCTGTTGGGACGCAACGGAACCGGAAAAAGCACGCTACTTCGCGCCATGATGGGACTGGAAAAGCCGCGAACCGGAGAAATCATACTGCAAGGAAAGAACATCGCTTCACTGAAACCTGAAAAGCTGGCCCGGAATATCAGCTTCGTAACGACTGATAAAGTACGCATCGCCAATCTTCACTGCAAAGATGTCGTTGCATTGGGACGTGCCCCCTACACCAACTGGATCGGGCAGTTGCAACCGGAAGACCAGGAGCGCGTAGACACAGCCATGCAACTGGTTGGCATGTCCGGATATGCCGATAAAACAATGGACAAAATGTCTGACGGCGAATGCCAGCGCATCATGATAGCACGTGCATTGGCACAGGACACCCCTGTCATCCTACTCGATGAGCCAACTGCCTTTCTGGATCTGCCCAACCGCTACGAATTGTGCTTGCTACTTAAGAAACTGGCACAGGAAGAGGGCAAATGTATCCTTTTCTCCACCCACGACCTAGACATCGCTTTGTCTCTCTGCGACTTTATCATGCTGATAGACAACCCGCAATTATATAGCCTGCCTACCCCGGAAATGATAACCAGCGGACACATAGAAAGACTTTTCCGAAACGAAGCCGTCACATTCGACGCACGGGAGATGAGGGTCCGAATCAAATAAGTACAAGCAATCATAGCATGATTTGTGTCAAGGCAAAGCCTGCTTTCCGGCATTTTGGATATTTTCGCTCCCGTTTATGGACAATTTTATCCATACGTTCTCATCAAGATACACTACCTTTGACACTCAGAATATACTCAAACAAAAAGATATCATGAAAAGACTTATCATTGCAACTCTGCTATTAGGAAATATCTCGCCGTTACCGGCGCAAAAAACGATGAAAACGCCTTCCGTATACAAACCGGTGAAAACCGAAATGTATAAAAAAGGCTGGATCGATTTTAACAAGAACGGAGTAAAAGACATATACGAAGATCCGACCGCACCGATAGATGCACGTATCGAGGACCTGCTCAGTCAGATGAATATGAACGAAAAGACTTGCCAGATGGTGACTCTTTACGGGTACAAGCGGGTATTGAAAGACGACCTGCCTACTCCCGAATGGAAGCAGATGTTGTGGAAAGACGGCATAGGCGCCATCGATGAACATCTGAATGGTTTTCAGCAATGGGGATTGCCGCCATCGGACAATGAATATGTATGGCCCGCTTCCCGCCATGCCTGGGCACTGAACGAGGTACAACGTTTTTTTGTAGAAGAGACCCGCCTGGGCATACCGGTGGATTTCACAAACGAAGGTATCCGGGGAGTAGAAAGCTACAAAGCGACCAATTTCCCGACACAACTCGGCCTCGGACATACTTGGAACCGTAAGTTGATTCATCAGGTAGGGCTCATTACCGGCCGTGAAGCCCGCATGTTGGGATACACCAACGTATATGCTCCCATCTTGGATGTAGGGCGCGACCAGCGTTGGGGACGTTATGAAGAGGTATATGGTGAATCCCCTTATCTCGTTGCAGAACTGGGCATCGAAATGGTGCGCGGTATGCAGCACAACCATCAGGTTGCCGCTACGGGAAAACATTTCATCGCTTACAGTAATAACAAAGGCGCCCGTGAAGGAATGGCGCGTGTAGATCCGCAAATGTCACCCCGCGAAGTGGAAATGATTCATGTATATCCCTTCAAACGGGTGATACAGGAAGCCGGATTGCTGGGAGTAATGAGTTCATACAACGACTACGACGGATTCCCGATACAAAGCAGTTATTATTGGCTGACAACACGCCTGCGTGGTCAGATGGGCTTTCGCGGATATGTAGTTTCCGACAGTGATGCCGTAGAATATCTCTACACCAAACACGGCACAGCCAAAGACATGAAAGAAGCCGTGCGCCAAAGTGTGGAAGCCGGACTGAATGTGCGCTGTACCTTCCGCTCACCGGATTCTTATGTACTGCCATTACGCGAGCTTGTGCAGGAAGGCGGATTAAGCGAAGAAGTCATCAACGACCGGGTACGCGACATTCTGCGCGTGAAGTTCCTCGTCGGGCTGTTCGATGCTCCCTATCAGACAGACTTGAAAGGGGCGGATGACGAAGTAGAAAAAGAAGAGAACGAAGTAATCGCCCTACAGACCTCCCGTGAATCGATTGTCTTGCTGAAAAACGAAAACAATACTCTCCCATTGGATATAACTTCTATAAAGAAGATTGCCGTTTGCGGCCCGAATGCGGCAGAAAAAGCATACGCACTGACTCATTACGGGCCATTAGCCGTAGAGGTTACTACGGTAGTAGACGGACTTCGTGAAAAAATGAACGGGAAAGCGGAAGTGCTCTACACCAAAGGTTGTGACCTGGTAGATCCCCACTGGCCGGAGTCGGAGCTCATCGATTATCCGTTGAGTAAGGATGAACAGTCGGAAATAGATAAAGCTGTGGCACAAGCCCAAGAGGCAGATGTAGCCGTAGTTGTGCTGGGAGGAGGACAAAGGACTTGCGGAGAGAACAAATCACGCAGTAGTCTCGACCTTCCGGGACGCCAGCTGGATCTGCTGAAAGCAGTACAAGCCACAGGAAAACCGGTGGTATTAGTGCTCATCAACGGCCGGCCGCTGTCCATCAATTGGGCGGACAAATTTGTACCGGCCATTTTGGAAGCCTGGTATCCGGGCTCTAAGGGAGGCGCGGCAATCGCCGATGTACTGTTCGGCGACTACAACCCGGGAGGTAAATTGACAGTGACTTTCCCGAAAAGTGTGGGACAGATACCATTCAATTTTCCTTATAAACCTTCTTCACAAATCGACGGTGGAAAAAACCCGGGGATGAAGGGAGATATGTCACGTGTCAACGGTGCCCTTTATCCTTTCGGATATGGTTTAAGTTATACCACATTCGAATATTCGGATATAAACATCTCTCCCAGAGTCATTACTCCCAATCAGAAGACACAAGTACGCTGTAAAATCACCAATACGGGTAAACGTGCAGGAGATGAAGTGGTTCAGCTTTATGTACGCGACCTTCTCAGCAGTGTCACAACGTACGAGAAGAGGCTCGAAGGTTTCGAACGTATTCATCTGCAACCGGGTGAAACCAAAGAAGTATCCTTTACTCTCGACCGGAAAGCACTGGAACTTCTGAATGCAAAAAATGACTGGGTAGTAGAACCCGGAGATTTCAGTATCATGCTGGGAGCCTCCTCTGAAGATATCCGGCTAACCGGTACACTAACCGTAAAAGAATACGGAAGTATCGACATGGGAAAAGCAAAGACAGACAACCCCATCAGTGCCAGCACCAATATGGAGATGACCGGAAATACGCTCGATCATGATTTTTCCACCTCTTGGGAAGGAAATAAGGGAGATTATATTACCTTTGCCTTAGAAAACGGAGCCAAAGTGGACGGGCTTTCCATCGCCTTCAGCCGTGAAAACGGACTCCCGACTGAATTCGAAATCCAACTTTCGGGAGGTGGCGGACAGTTCCTCACGGTGTATTCCGGAACAGTCGATGAATACAACAAACTGCTCCCTTTCCGCTTTAAAGGGACTACCGCCAGCGACCTGCGTATCGTATTGGGCAGCGACCGGGTAGGTATCTCCGAAGTGAAACTGGATCAACTGAAAAAGAAATAATTATGTTCAGCAAATTGATTATGGGATTGTGTGCCGCCAGTATGCTGTCATCAGCCTGCACTACCCGGAATGCATCACAGCAACGGGCGGAAAATGAATTGACGATGCTTGTGGGGACTTATACCTCGGGCGACAGCAAGGGAATCTATACCTTCCGCTTCAACCAGGCAACTGGGGTTGTCGCTCCACTCAGTGAAACGGAAGTACCCAATCCGTCCTATCTTACCTTGTCGGCAGACAACCGTTTCGTTTATGCCGTCAGCGAACAGAACGATAGTACGGCAGCTGTCTATGCATTTTCCTTCAATAAGAAAGACGGGACGCTCCGGTTGCTGAACAGTCAAAGAACCAAAAGCGAGGATCCCTGCTACGTATCTACAGATGGCCGAAAAGTGCTGACCGCCAATTATAGCGGCGGCACCATGTCCGTTTTTCCTATCCGGTATGACGGCTCTCTCGATCCTTCCGACACTTTGTTTCAAGGTTCCGCATCGGGACCGGATGCCGACCGGCAAGGTACCCCCCATATTCATTGCGCCATCTTCTCACCGGACAGCAACTACATCTTTGCTACGGATTTCAGCGCAGACCGTATCTTACGATATGCGGTACACCCCAAAGAGGAACTTCCCCGCCCCCTATCCGAAACAGTCAACATACAGTCCGGTTCGGGTCCCAGACATCTGATATTCAGCAAAAACGGGAAATACGCCTATCTCATCAATGAATTATCGGGTAAGGTAATTGTTTTTGCATATTCCGATGGAAGATTGAATGAAATCCAAACCATCACAGCCGATACCATTCAAGCCCGGGGAAGTGCAGACATTCACTTGAGTCCGGACGGTAAATATCTATATGCCAGCAACCGGCTTAAGGAAGACGGCATCGCCATTTTTGAAGTCAACCCGGAGAAAGGGACATTAGCAAAAGTCGGCTATCAACTCACGGGAAGTCATCCGCGCAATTTCAATATCACTCCGAATGGGAAATACCTATTGGTGGCTTGCCGGGATAGTAATGTCATACAGGTATTCGAACGGGACATCGTAAGCGGTTTGCTGAAAAAGACGGGAGAAGAAATAAAAATAGACAAGCCGGTATGTATTCAATTTGCAGAAGAATAGTAAAGATGAATAGTTTTCTGTAAAATAGGATAAAACAATTGTCAATACAGACTAAAAAGCTTATATTTGGAAAACCTCTCAAATCCACAAAAGAACAAATAGCATGAATAATAAAAAGATTGGAAAAGAGACAGATGAGGAAGTTCTGATACAAACAGCTTTATCTAAATATGGCAGAAGAGCTTATGATACCTCTATTGCTGAAGGACATTGTGTTTCTGTCCTTCGTGGAAACAGTATCCTTTTGGTAGATTCAAGTGGAACCAGAAAAAAGATAGCGACCGTCAGGCAAGCTAAGACTAAAATTACCCAACGAAAATTCAGTTTAAAAAAATAAAATGAAAAGGTTAAGAATATTTGCCGGTCCTAATGGCTCCGGCAAATCTACTATTATAAAAGTAGTAACCGATGCAGGAGTCCATCTTGGCTTGTATATAAATGCCGATGAATATAAAAAAGAATTGGAATAAGACACATCGCTTTAACTTTTCCAATCTAAATATTATACCATCCGAACAAGATTTTCAAGACACATACCATAATTCATCGTTATTCGATTCATCGGACGGAAAAAATATTTCCCGACTAATAATGTTCAACAAAGAGGGATTTACATTACCTTCAGAATATATGGTAAATGACTATTTCACCTCCTTCCTTGCCGATTATGTACGAAATAAACTATTAGGTAACTGCAATAAATTTACATTTGAAACAGTCATGTCCCATCCTTCTAAATTAGATTTCATTTGTAAAGCACAAGAAATGGAATATAAAGTTTACTTATATTTCGTTTCATTAAGCGATCCGACCTTAAATCTAAACAGGGTACAACAACGAGTCCTACAAGGAGGCCATGACGTTCCGCCGGAAAAAATAAAAGAAAGATATTATATAGGACAATGGAACTTCTACTTGATGCTATCAAACTTGTAGACAAAGCTTATATATTCGACAATAGTTATTCCGAGCCTAAGCTTTTTGCAACCATTGAAAATGATGAAATTAAGATTGGTGACAATATAGACTACATTCCTACTTGGTTTCAAGAATATGTACTGAATAAGTTATAACTTCACCACTACCACATACTATCATTTCTCAAACAAGACAACCCCAAAGTTACCACAATGCATTTACTCAAAGAAAAACACCTCACCGCCATCGGAACCGGCATATTTTCTCAGCAAATCCTGTATCATAGCAGCAGCCTCTGGCAGACCGTCTTTCCCGCTGTATCCATTGACAACGGCAAGAATATGAGTCGTATCCAATCCCATCTTCGTACGTTCATTATCACTGGTAGGCGTACCGATACCTCCTGCCTCGTCTCTATACACCGGGAGCCCTTCAATATTCAATACTCCCCTGCCAATACCTTCAAACGGTTCGCCGGCTTTGCCTATCCCGAGTACCAGTGTCTTGCCCTGTATCTTATCGGCATCGAATCCACCGATGGAATACCCCGTACGAAGTGAAACCAGATTAATCAGGTCAACCAACGTATCAATCTGATACAACGGAATCCCCCGCATCAGACGCCGGCGCAGAGCTTCGGCCGAAGGACGATAACGTCCAGGATCTTTTCCACATCTCTTATATGCCTCACGTGTAGCAGCAATAGCAGGTTGCAACTTGATATCTCCCATGCTCGTGTTCGAAGTCAACTCTCGGGTAAAGGCATCGATTTCCTCCCATAACCCTTCACTGTGAACCGTATTCTTCACTTCTGCATAAACAGCCACTCCCGCAAAACCGGGGCATGCAGCTTTTATTTCACTTGATAACGTAATCATAAATAATGTGCCAATTAATAATGTGCCAATAAGTCAATATGCCAATTAATGAATTATTTTTATTCCCGACAAAATACGGCCGGAAGCAATTCCCAACCGCCGAGCCGAAAAAAACTCTTCATGATGAATATAAGTACAAATACCGGCTACCTCGATTTGTGCAGAAGGGACACCGAAGTCCAGCAACTGCTGACGGTTTGTCTCCCACAAATCGATATGATACTTTCCCGTATCCGCATTCCGGCAAGATATCCGCGACATATCGAAACTATTCAGGCGGAAAGCTTCATAAACCTCATAGCCCACCTCGAAAGACTCCAGCGAGATGCCGGGACCGATACAAGCCACCACCTCTTCTCCTGACGTGCCATAAACCGACCGCATGCGTTCCAAGGTATGACCGACTATAAAATTCACCGTACCCCGCCATCCGGCATGCACTGCGGCAATGGCCTGATGCCGCTTATCGTACAACAATATAGGAATGCAATCGGCTGTGGAAATACAGATACAGTAACCGGGAACATCAGTCATCAACGCATCAATCCCCTCCAACCGTCCGCATCTTTCTTCTTCCGGAAGTGAAAGGAAAGTCCGGTCTATCACCAAGTTTCTCACTCCATGCGTCTGATGCGGAATAATCAGTTCCGAAGGTTTCACGGAGGTCGCCTCAAACAACAGCTCCTGATTCCGGCATACGTTTTCCATTTCATCGCCGGAGAAAGGCGAACAATTAAATGTGGCATACGCATCCTTGCTGCAACCGCCTCTACGGGTCGTCACAAAATGAGAAATGTTGGAATACGAACCAAGCGACTCGTATCCCAACACTTTTCTATCTTCTGTAAGCGGAATCATTTCTCTTCCCAGTCTTCTTCTTCGTACTCGTATTCCAAGTCATCGTCATCCTCCTCGTCCTCATATTCATACTCAAGGTCTTCATCCTCTCCCATGTCTTTGAGTTCGTCCTGCAATTTACTTACATCTTTCGAACGATGTACGATGGCCTCTATCTTATTGCTCTCCTTGTTCAACTCTTCCCACAGAATGTCCTTCAGAACAGAAATACCGAGGCCGGAGACCGAGGAGATGAACACATGCGGAATATTATCCGGCAGCGTAGGTTCTATCTCATCCATCAGCTCCTGATCGAGCATATCGCTTTTGGTAATAGCAAGCACCCGCTGCTTATCAAGCATTTCCGGATTAAAAGTCCGCAATTCATTCAGCAAAATCTCATACTCCTTGCGGATATCATCACTGTCTGCCGGTACCATGAACAACAGCAGAGAATTGCGTTCAATATGGCGAAGGAAGCGCAATCCGAGCCCTTTGCCTTCACTGGCTCCTTCAATGATACCGGGAATGTCGGCCATCACGAATGATTTTCCATCGCGATAGGAGACAATACCCAGATTCGGTTCCAATGTAGTAAAAGGATAATCGGCAATCTTCGGTTTGGCAGCAGAAACAGCCGATAACAGTGTAGACTTGCCCGCATTCGGAAAGCCCACCAGACCGACGTCCGCCAAAAGTTTCAACTCCATGATTACCGTCATCTCCTGCATCGGTTCGCCGGGCTGTGCGAAACGCGGAGCCTGCCGGGTAGCAGTCTTGAAATGCCAGTTACCCTGTCCGCCACGACCGCCCTTCAGCAGAATGACCTCTTGTCCGTGCTCGGTTACATCGCAGATGTACTCTCCCGTTTCGGCATTGTACACCACCGTCCCGCAGGGCACTTCAATCACTTTATCTGCTCCGTCCTTACCGAAACTCCGGTTTTTACTCCCCGACTCTCCATGACCTGCCAACGCATGACGGTCATATTTCAGATGGAGCAATGTCCAATAGTTGCGGTTTCCGCGCAGAATAATATGGCCTCCTCTTCCGCCATCCCCCCCGTCGGGGCCACCGTTAGGTACATATTTCTCGCGCCTCATGTGCGTAGAGCCTCTCCCGCCCTTACCCGAACGGCAGTATATCTTTACGTAGTCAACAAAATTCGATTCAGCCATACTCTTTTAACAGTTAGAAATTAGTAGTTATAATGCATTCACCTCTTTGCAGATATCCTCAAAGATAACATCCATAGAGCCGAGTCCGTTGATATGACGGTACTTACCCTCACCTTTATAGAACTCTTTCAGTGGAGCGGTCTGCGTATTATATACCACAAGACGTTTCTTGATTGTCTCTTCATTATCGTCGGCACGTCCGGAATCCTTACCACGTTTGATCAGACGGGTCATCAGTTCGTCCTCGGGCACATCCAAATCGATCATGACAGAAATATCCTGTCCGCGCTCTTTTAGCATTACTTTCAACGCTTCTGCCTGCGGAATGGTTCTTGGGAAGCCATCAAAAATCACACCTTTGCTATCTTTGAAGCTATCGAACACACTTGCCAGTATATCCACCATCAGTTCATCGGGAATCAGTTGTCCCTGATCGATATACCCTTTAGCTGTTTTACCCAGTTCCGTGCCATTTTTAATCTCTGCACGCAATACATCTCCGGTAGAGATATGATTGATACCATACTTTTCTACGATACGTTCGCTTTGTGTTCCCTTTCCTGAACCGGGAGCACCGAAAATTACAATGTTCAACATTTTGTTATTAACAATTTTACGATTTTAATCTATTACCTATTTACAATCTATTATCACTATTAATCTATTCTCAACCGACAGTTTTACCCTCCTCCGAATGCCCAGCTGCTTTTGACAGTCCGAGAACTCCGAGGCTGCGCTGAGAGTACTTGATTACTGTTCTACCACCGTATAAATATCAGGATAGTTACGTCCGAATCCATCATAGTCGAGCCCGTATCCCACAATGAAATCATTGGGAATCTCCATGGCCACATATTCAATATTCAAATCGACTTTGAGTTTCTCCGGTTTCACCAGCAATGAAGCAATGTGGATCTCTTTCGGACCGCGCGTACCCAAGGTATCGAGCAAACGCTGCATGGTCAGTCCCGTATCCACAATATCCTCTACAATCACGATTGTGCGTCCGGCAATATCCTCATTGATGCCGATCACCTCCTTTATCACTCCGGTAGACGATACTCCCTGATAAGAAGCCAACTTTACAAATGAAATCTCACAAGGGATTGTAATGTGTTTTATCAAATCGGCTGTGAACATGAATGATCCGTTCAGCACGCTGAGGAACAGAGGATTTTTACCTGCCAAATCGCGGTTAATTTCATTCGCTACGCGAATCACTTCTTTTTGAATGTCCTGTTCTTTGATAGAAACAGTAAATAGTTTGTCTTTTATCTGAATGGTATTCATAACCGATAGTTTAAAAAAGTTGGGTGCAAAAATACGATTTTTATTCCACTCCGTGCATCATCTTCTGCAATTTCTTTGATAGAAGGAACAGAATCAGAGAAGCAACTCCCGACATTACGACAAACACCATAAAGAAATCATACATGTCGGCAATCTGATACCCCAAGAGACTTTTCACCTTTCCGGCCTCGGGATAGAGACCCGCGAGCATACCGGCAAACTTATTGGCCGTAGCCGTAGAAAGATACCAGATACCCATCATCAACGAGGCGAAACGGGCCGGAGTCAGCTTATTCACCATTGACAGCCCGATGGGCGACAAAGCGATTTCTCCCATTGTATGTATGAAATACAACCCCGTCAGCCAGATAATGCTCACTTTCACTCCCGGCTGGGCGTCTTTTACTCCAAAACAGATGAAAAGGTAACCTAAGGAAAGAAGCAGTAACCCGATGGCCTGTTTGGTAGGCGAAGAAGGCTCCATACGGTGCTTGTTCAGAAATCCCCATACACCGGGCATGATATAAGCAAGTACCACGACAAAGAATGGGTTGAAAGATTGAAACCAGGAGGCCGGCATCTCCCACCCCAAAATATCCCGGTTGGTCTGATCGGCGGCAAAAAGAGTCAGAGAAGCCCCGGCCTGCTCGTAAGCCGCCCAGAAGAAGATGACAAAAAATGCCACAATATAAATGACGAAGATACGGCTACGCTCTATTTTTGTCAGAGAGCCATCCAGCAGAATGGTAGTCGGAAACACGATACAAGCCGTAAATATGCCGATACTGATCCAATCATCGCCGAACCATGTATAGAAAAGAGTCCCCAACACCAATGTCAATGCAATCAGAATTACCGCATTCCTTTTTTTCCGGCTATTGCTCAATTGCGGATGTACTACTTTCTCTTCCGCATCCGTCTTCTTTTCCCTCTTTGCATCCGGAATGATCCCCAAAGGTTCTCCCGTAGGAGAAATCAGATACTTATTCTTTTGTGTTTCAAACAGCAGGATTGTCAGTACAATCATAAATGCCGCTATCAGGAAACCCCATTTGAAATCTTCGGGATTACCCGTATCCCCGAAATACCCGCAAACCAACGGAGCGATAAACGAACCGACATTCACCCCCATATAAAAAATGGTGTAACCGGCATCAAGCCGCTTGTCTCCGGGCTTATAAAGCTGCCCCACCAACGATGAAACGGTAGGCTTAAAAGAGCCGTTTCCTAAAATCAGAAAAGTCAATCCGCCATACATCAGCCAATGAGACAGTGCCACTTTATCGAGCATGGAAGCGCTGAGGAACATCATCAGCTGCCCGATTCCCATCATCACGGCTCCCCAAAAGACAGAACGGCGTATTCCCCAATATTTATCGGCAATGTATCCGCCAATCAAAGGGGTGAGATACACCAAACCGGTATAACTGCCATAAATGGATGCCGCTGACTCGGTGTCGAACAATAAAGCCTGAGTCAAAAAAAGAATAAAGATGGCACGCATTCCGTAATAGCTGAAACGTTCTGCCGTGCTTGTAGCAAAAATCAGATAAAGGCCTTTCGGATGGCCCTGCAATGTCCCCATGAAATTCTATGTTTTGTATTTATATGGGACACAAAGTTACGAAAAAACAACAGATAACGATATAAACTCAGTAACAACCGGTTAAAAAGTTCCTTTTCATCCGTTCTAATCTATAACCCAAAGTTGCAATTATAAAATCAAAACTTGCAATTATATAAGCAAAAGTTCTATTTTTACAAACAAAAGTTTTAGTTATAAAAACAAAGATTACGTTTATAGTTATCCTCCTACCCAAAAACACATTACTCCTATACAAAACGACTTTATCTCCTGCAATGATAACTTATCCATTCACCTTTCACAGACCATCCCCCAACTATTAGCGTGTTTTCTTCCTGCAACAGACGGGAAAACTCGGAAGAATCATGTACATTTGTAAGCAGAAAACTAAAAAGAATATCACAATGAAAATATTTCCAAGTAGCGATATCAAAAAACTGGATGCTTACACCATTGAACATGAACCGATTCAATCGATTCAACTAATGGAACGTGCTGCCCGTGCATTGACAGAAGCCATCATGAACCGTTGGAACAATGAAACCCCCGTTACGGTTTTTGCCGGACCGGGCAATAACGGCGGAGATGCTCTGGCTGTGGCCCGGATGATGGCGGAAAAAGGATATAAAGTAGAGGTCTTTCTTTTCAACACCAAAGGAGAACTTTCACCGGATTGCCAGGCCAACAAAGAGCTGGTAGAGATCATGGACGAAATAACTTTTCACGAAGTCAGTACTCAGTTTGCCCCACCTGCTCTGACAGAAGACCATCTGGTTATCGACGGACTGTTTGGTTCAGGGCTGAACAAACCGCTTAGCGGAGGATTTGCCGCTGTGGTAAAATACATCAACGCATCACCTGCCACCGTAGTAGCCATCGATATTCCATCGGGCCTGATGGGAGAAGAGAACACATTCAACATCCGGGCCAACATCATCAAAGCGGATGTCACCCTCAGCCTGCAATTGCCCAAACTGGCCTTTCTCTTCGCCGAAAACGCAGAATTCCTCGGAGAATGGGAATTACTCGACATCCGGCTGAGTCCGGAAGGAATCGAAGAGCTGGATACCGATTATGAAATGCTGGAAGTGGAAGAGATACGTTCCCTTATCACTCCTCGAAAGAAATTTGCCCATAAAGGTAACTTCGGACATGCACTCTTAATAGCCGGTTCCCGGGGGATGGCGGGTGCATCCGTCCTGTCGGCACGTGCCTGCCTGCGTTCCGGTGTGGGACTGCTCACCGTGCATGCCCCCATCTGCAACAATGACATTCTGCAAACTTCCGTACCGGAGGCTATGGTAGAGCAGGACGCCAGCGAGAGCTGCTTTGCCGTACCGACCGATCCGGACGATTATCAAGCGGTAGGCATCGGCCCCGGACTGGGGCAGAACGAAGAGACGGAAGCTGCCCTTCTGGAACAATTGGACGGTTGCCAGACTCCTCTTGTCGTAGATGCCGATGCATTAAACATATTGGCCAATCATCGCCATGCGCTCACCAATCTCCCTAAAGGGTCTATACTCACTCCCCATCCCAAAGAGTTGGAACGCCTCGTCGGCAAGTGCCAGGATTCTTACGAACGTCTGACCAAGGCCATCGAACTGGCTCACGCCGCCAAAGTCCACATCGTTTTGAAAGGGGCCTATTCAGCCATTATCACTCCCACCGGAAAATGTTTTTTCAACCCTACCGGCAATCCGGGCATGGCAACTGCCGGAAGCGGAGATGTACTGACGGGTATCATTCTGGCACTACTCGCCCAAGGATATCCGGCCGAAGAGTGTGCAAAGATCGGCACATTCGTGCATGGGCTGGCCGGAGACTGTGCCTGTAAGAAGTTAGGAACCATCAGTCTGACGGCAGGAGACATCATCAGCCATCTGCCGATGGCATGGCGCCTTGTAAGCGAATAAAGGTTAAGAACTTATGGATTTACCAATAAGTTCATTAACTTTGTTATCAAATCTGTAAAAAAGAGACCCAAATGAAAAAACTAATTATACTGACAGGATTGCTGACTGCCACTATCACGGCAGCTGCACAGACAGAAGTCGTAACCGGCGTGATGCGCGGTAAAGATTACGGAGTGACTTATGCACTCCCGAAAACTCAGATAGAGATCGAAGTTAAAGCCAACAAAATAACCTACACTCCCGGAGAATTCAGTAAATATGCCGACCGCTATTTACGCCTTAACAACGTATCCGCTGACCCGAAAGAGTATTGGGAGTTGGTGAGTGCGCAGGTCAAATCGGTAGGTATACCGGACAAGGACAACGTTTACTTCGTCAAGATGAAGGATAAAACCGTTGCACCGCTCATCGAATTGACCGAAGACGGCATCATCAAATCCATCAATGTCCCTATCGACAAGAAGGCTGCAGCTCCTGCCCAACCGTTAGCCGCACAAAAGAAGAAAGTGAATCCGCGCGATTTTCTTACCGAAGAGATACTGATGGCCAGTTCCACCGCAAAAATGGCAGAACTTGTCGCCAAAGAGATCTACAACATCCGTGAAAGCAAAAATGCCTTGGTACGCGGACAAGCCGACAACATGCCCAAAGACGGTGCACAGCTCAAACTGATGCTCGACCACCTGGATGAGCAAGAACAAGCCATGACCGAAATGTTCTCGGGGGTACTCAACAAAGAGGAAAAAATATACACCATCCGTCTGACTCCCGGCAAAGACATGAACAACGAAGTAGCTTTCCGCTTCTCCAAGAAACTGGGAATAGTAGCCAACAATGATCTTGCGGGCGAACCGGTATACATCACTCTTAAGAATCTGCAAACAGTCAAAGTACCGGCAGATGACGGAAAGAAAAAAGTAGACGGTGTAGCCTACAACGTGCCCGGAAAGGCTTCTATCGTATTAAAACAGGGGAAGAACACACTGTTTGAAGCGGAAGTGCCCGTTACTCAATTCGGAACCGTAGAGTATCTGGCTCCTACTTTGTTCAATAAGAATTCAACGGTAAAAGTAATATTCAATCCCGTAACGGGCGGATTGGTGAAAGTAGACCGCGAAGAGAACAAATAACCGGTTATCCTACAAAAAACAACTTAGAATATGGGTGGGGAAGGACACATGCTCGACATGATCCGCCGACTGAAAGAGGGAAGAGATTCTTCCCGTCTGCGGCGTGAACGAACAAGCGAAAAGATGAAACGTCTGCGAGCAGGAGATTCTTCCATGCCCGATTCGACTCCGGAAGAAATGGGACGGATTATCCGGCAAACGGCAGAAAAGAAAGAAGCGGATGATCAATATTTCCTGTCCAGGACGCTCATAGCTGTTGGCGTTTTGATGGTATGCGCCGTCATAGTATGGGCCATCTTCATTCGCTGACTGCCAGCTTGATGAACCCGTCTTTCTGTAACTGAGAAAAATAAGCCAATACACGAGACTCGTAGTTCTCTTCATTGTTGAAGTGGGCTGCGAGTTTTTCTATAATCTCACGTACTGTACTCTTACCGTCGATCAGCTCCCACACGGCAGTGCCATGCTCCTCCAGACGGACATGGATATCGGGAGACATTCCCTTAGGAAGCAGAAAGCGACGCATCCAGTCATGTTTAAACCGGGGGAAAGCGATGACAACAGTGCCATCGCTCTCCTTTTCGGTCGTTATATGCGCACTACGGAAAGGAATGACATCCAGCAGATTTATCTTTTCTTTCGTAGCCATATCGTTTTATTTCTTTATGTTAGCTTCCTGCAAGCCATACCCTTTCTTCTTGTCTTCTGCTTTCAGCATCAAAGCCACAATCAAAGCCAAAACACCGAACAAAGCAAAAATACTCATTGGCAGCGTATAGTCATACGTCTGTATGCCATCTACAACAGGACCTTTGCAGAAAGAATTCAGCACCCATCCTATCAAAAGAGGAACCAGCATCAAGCCCCAATTCTGTACCCAGAAAATAAGTGCATAAGCCGTTCCCAACTGGTTTTCAGGAATAATCTTAGGTACGGAGGGCCACATGGCGGAAGGAACCAAAGAGAAAGCAATTCCCAACACGATCATTACAACAGTAGCAAACCACCATACATTCAGAATCGGAAGTGCAAAAAGTACATGTACCCCGATCAGCAGCCAAGCTCCCGTAATCATCAAAGAGGCCCCTTTTCCGATACGGTCATACAAAGTTCCGAAGAGCGGGGTAAGGAATAAAGTACCCAACGGCAAAAGGCTCGGAATGGTGCCGGCCAGCTCCGGATCCACATGATACTTCTGCACCATCAGATCGGCCGCATACTTAATAAACGGGAAAACTGCCGAATAGAACAACACACACAACAAAGCAATCAGCCAAAAGCCCTTATTGCGCATAATGGCAAATACGTCTTTCACACGGAAAGGTTCCTCCGGCTCTTCACCTTCCGCCTCAAGGGAAGCGTCCAGTTTCTTGTCATAGAAAGTATAAATAAAGAATGCGATTGTTCCTACACAAAGCATCACCAAGCAAAACAATACGGGAGCCGGAATATTGGAATGAAAAACTCCGCTTTCATCCGTATGCCCGAAGAAGTTGGAAATAGGCACGGTGATTGCCATAGCCAACATGGTTCCGATACGGGCCGTGGCCATTTCAAGTCCCATAGCCAAAGCCATCTCCTTCCCTTTAAACCACTTTACAATAATCTTGGAAACCGTAATACCGGCGATCTCCACTCCCACGCCAAAAATAGCAAATCCCAATGAGGCCAATGCCACTTGCAGTTTCAATGTCGTTCCGAAAAATTCCAGATTTCCGGTAATATCCGTAGAAATGGCATAATATTTAAGTCCGCAACCGAATACCATGAACAGGCAAGCCCCCATTCCGGTGAATCGTACTCCCATCTTATCAAGAATAATACCACCGAAGATAAGCATCAACAAAAATACATTAAACCACCCATAAGCACTGGTAAAAATACCATAATCCAAACTGTCCCAAAGGAGTTCTTTTTCAAGCATCGGTTTTAACGGAGACATTACGTCAGTAAGGAAATAGCCGCACAGCATTGTAAAAGCGACCAAGGCGAGCACACTCCAGCGTAGTGTTTTAGAGTCGCTCAGTTTTTTTTTCAATTGTTCTGTCATTGTAATATTTTAAATCTTTGATTTGTATTCAGTACGATTTACAAAGGTAACAAATCTATAATAAAAATAGATTTATAAACAAAAAAGAAGCGAAGCTATAACTTTCAATTGAAAATTATAGCTTCGCTTATAACCGTTCCAAGGCTCTCTGTTATTAGTTAGCAGGCGCTTCAGTTGCCGGTGTTTCTGCTGCAGGTGCGTCAGCGGCAGGTGCTTCAGTAGCAGGAGCAGCCGTACCTGTAGGCATATTATACGGATTTGTTTTTTCTTCTTGTTTAGCTTGTTCCAGAATCACATCTTGTGTTTTTGAAGAAGAAGTAGGAACGACATAAGCTGTAGCGATGCTCATTACAACCATAAATGCAGCTAGTCCCCAAGTAGCTTTTTCCAAGAAATCTGTAGTTTTGCGAACACCCATAATTGCATTAGATGATGAAAAGCCTGATGCAAGACCTCCACCTTTTGAGTTTTGAATCAGTACGATAAAGCACATCAGTATGGCTGCAATAACCATTAAGATAACGAATACTAAGTACATTTTTTGTTATTTTGATTTAGCGTTAATAATCAGTTTCTCCAAAAATCTTATTTGGTCTGCAAAGTAAGCATTTTTTTTTGGATATTTCAAACTTAATTTTTTAATAATTTCAAGAGCTTTGGAATATCTTTGCTGTTTAACATAGATTTTAGCCAATGTTTCGGTAAAACAGCTATCATCTTCCTCTTCTTCAGGCTCCGGTTCGCCAGAAGACACACTCTTAACAGTTTCCTCTACCACAGGATTCTCTCCGGGCTGCAGAGGTTTCAACCGGATGGCCGGTTCATTCTCGCTCTTTTCTATAAAATCATCGATCAGTTCAAAACCGCGGAGTTTTGGAGCTTCAGGCTGTTCATCGGCAGAAGTGTCATCGTCCTGCAACAAATATGCCGTATAGTCCACAGCATAATCCAAGTCGGTTTGAGCCGTAACTTCCTCGGGGACCGTAGATAAAAAGGCATCGATCAAGGTCAGTGTCCGATCAAGGCTGAGTTCCGTTTCCGGCAATTCTTCCGCAGCCGCTTTCTTTTTGGGAGTAAGCACATACTTATCCCCCTCGATCAGATAAAAAAGCGAACGGCGGTCGGCAACATACAGAATTGCCTTCCGCAATTCCGCCCCGAAAGTGATATCGTGCAACAAATACAGATTCTTAAGGTACAACAGACGGAGCGACTGAAAATAAGGATAACGTACAAGCAACGTACGAAGCTCATACAACGTGTCTTTATTCAGCATCTCAGGATGCTGAATCCATTGTCGAAGATTAGCAGAAATCATTTAAATTACCAATTTGCCACAGTTGCGTTAAATATCTGATCAGTTATCTCCTTGGTTATTTCAGCAATTGTTGCGTCCGGTATATTGGGTAATAAAGAATTCGGGTCGAGGTCGGAGCGGAAAGCCGAGAATTGTTGTTCAAAATCTTCCTGATGATTCGTATTGTTCACATAACGCACATTTACCGTGATAGTCACCTTGGCCTTCGAAGAATAGCCATCGGCGGCAACAGCCTCGTTATATACATTAATACCGGTTATCTCTCCCTCGATCTGCAAATCGGCATTGGCCGATCTCACCAATTGCAAGCGGGTCTGGCGGGTAAAGATGTCTTTCAAATCATCATTAAACTTATTAGCCAAAGGCTGATAAACATAAGTAGACTTTATAGGGAAATCGGCAATTGAAATCGTCTTCACCTTATCATAGTTAATAGACGCCCCATTAAACTTGTAAGAGACGCTACACGCCAGAAGCATTGCCGGCAAAACCAACAACAACATCCATTTCGGCATTCTTTTAATCCAAACCATATTCTTTTATTTTTCTATAAAGGGTACGCTCGGAAATATTCAGATCCTGTGCTGCATTTTTTCTGTTTCCATGATGCTTCTCCAAAGCCTTGCGTATCATTTCTTTCTTTACTTCATCCAGCGAAAGAGACTCTTCCACATATTCCTCCGTATCTTGTATATCATCGTCTACCGGGCCGGAAGCTTTCACCGGATGGATAATCGTAGGCACCGACACGGAAGAGACAGAAGAGACAGGAGACATCGAAGAAACCGGAGAGACCGGCGTCACGAGCGGTACATTTCCTTTTTCCGCCATCAGATTATGTACCATCTTCTTCAATTCCGATACTTCCTGCCGCATATCAAACAAAACAGAATAAAGGATCTCTCGCTCACTCTCGAAATTCTTACTGTCTTTTACACCGAACAAGGTAGGAAGGCGTTGCGTGTTCTGCGCCGGAAGATAACCCCGCAGAATGGCCGCATTGATTTCCCTGTTGGTCTCTATGATTGAAATCTGCTCCGTTATATTTTTCAACTGGCGCACATTACCCGGCCATGGATAGGCAAGCAACACCTGCTTGGCGTCTTCCGTCAGCTGGATGGCGGGCATGCGGTATTTTTCAGCAAAATCACCGGCGAACTTACGGAACAATAACAGCACATCCTCCCCGCGCTCACGCAAAGGAGGTATCTGGATAGGAACCGTATTCAAGCGGTAATACAGGTCTTCACGAAAACGGCCGTCGGCAATCGCCTGTGTCAGATTCACATTGGTTGCGGCAACAATGCGCACATCCGTCTTCTGCACTTTGGACGATCCTACCTTGATAAATTCACCGCTTTCGAGCACACGAAGCAAACGCGCCTGAGTAGGTAAAGGCAACTCCCCTACCTCATCCAGAAAAATCGTTCCGCCGTCCGCCTCGCCAAAATACCCTTTGCGCTCACCGATAGCACCGGTAAAAGCTCCTTTTTCGTGTCCGAACAATTCCGAATCGATCGTTCCTTCGGGTATGGCGCCGCAATTCACAGCAATGTATTGCCCGTGCTTCCGGCGGCTATATTGGTGAATAATCTGCGGAAAGCTCTCCTTTCCCACACCGCTTTCTCCGGTTATCAGCACGGACAAATCGGTAGGAGCAACCTGGATGGCTACATCAATGGCGCGCGACAAAGCCTCCGTATTACCTATAATACCGAACCTGAGTTTTACTTGTTGAATCTCCGCTTTCGTCATAACTGCACTATAAATTCTTTCTCTGGTTTCATTTATACATCATCGTCCACAGTGTCAAGTTTCAGCTTGTCACTATCGTCACGTTTCTCGTAATATTGTTTTCTCAACGGATTGGCATGAGCCGCTTTATCGCGCTGCCGGTTACGGAACACATCGATTGCCACATACACTGCCTGGCGGAAAGAGTCTTCACTGGCCAATCCCTTGCCGGCGATGTCGTAGGCCGTTCCATGAGCAGGCGAGGTGCGTACCACCGGAAGGCCGGCCGTATAATTCACCCCTTCATCCATAGCCAATACCTTGAATGGCGCCAACCCCTGATCGTGATACATAGCCAGCACGCCATCAAAATGGGTAAAGCTGCCCGATCCCATAAAGCCGTCTGCCGGATAAGGTCCGTAACAGAGCACTCCCTTCGCAGCCATCTCCTGAATGGCCGGGATGATAATCTCCTGTTCCTCCGTGCCGAGCAAACCCTCGTCTCCGGCGTGAGGGTTCAGTGCCAACACAGCGATGCGAGGTGCACTGATTCCGAAATCCTGCTTGAGCGACCGATTGAAAATCGTCAGCTTCTCCTGGATAAGTTCTTTCGTGATAGTAGAAGCAATATCGCGGACGGGGATATGTCCGGTTACCAACGCTACCCGGAAATCATCCTTCATCAGGACCATCAGCGACTTACTGCCATTCCCCAATCTCTCCTCGATATATTCGGTATGACCGGGAAATGCAAATTCCTCCGACTGGATCGTATGCTTATTAATAGGTGCTGTCACAATGACATCGATCGCCCCTTCCTTGAACTCCTCAATGGCTTTTTCCAGCGCACCGAGAGCAGCCTTACCCGCTTCCGGATCGGGTTTCGAGAATTCCACTTTCACCTCATCATCCGTACAGTTCACTACGCTCAAACGGTTGTGAACGGCTTCCGAAGCAGAATTGACAATGCTGAAGTTAGTCGGCAAATCCAAAGATTTACGATGATAGGCAGCCACTTTAGGCGAACCGTAAATAATCGGAGTACATAACTCCAACATGACCGGGTCCGCAAAAGTCTTCAATATCACTTCATAGCCGACGCCGTTAATGTCTCCCTGGGTAATACCAATTCGTATTTTAGAATCTTCCATGTGTCGTTATTTATTAGTTTGTTCCTCACTGGTGGCGTTGTCCATCGGAATTTCTCCCTGTGTTTTCTCTGCAGGAAGCTTCAGTGTATAGAGCGATGCTTCGAGCATGCGCACCAGATTGCGTTTTAATTTATCAGGTGAATATACAAAAATCTCTGCTGTGATTATACGCTGATTGGCTTTGTCCAAGCGGGTATGCGATACGAACGGGCCACCCATAAAATCGCCTTTCATCCGCCAAAGTCCGCGGGCTTCCATCGTATAATCTCCGTGTACATCGATCGTTTTCACATCTACCGTTATGGAATCCGTAGACATATATACTCCTTCTTTAGCCCCCGGAATATTCGCTTTCATCACCGAATCACGCTTATGAATAAAATATTCTTTCGTGAATGTCCTGTTATCGGTATAAGGATAAGAATATATGACAAAGTTCTGGTCGCCGGTAGCCGTATTGGTAGATGCCCAGAAGAAATCCTCACCCTCTTTGGAAGAAGCGAGTTCTGCCGGAAGCCAGATGTCGCAATCGAATTTGCTACCTACCTTAGCAGAGATATAGTCATTGTGCTTATGCTGCAACTGAACGATCTGACGATTCATCTCGGCACGCGTAAAGAAGTCGAGAATCTGCTGCTTATTCTCTTCCACGAACTTCTCAAACTCCTGCTCGTCAGGCGCCTGTATGGTAAGAATCAGCTGTGGAGCTGCATAAACGTCCTTCGCATACTTGAAAGCCGGCTTCGTATAAATATCACGTACGTCCACGATAATGATATTGCGTATCAGCTTCAAAGTAGAATCGTAATCTTTCGGAGAAGTATACATAATTCTAAAAGAACGCTCCGACTGCGGCAAACCCGGCACGTCCGTGTCGAGCACATCGTACAAAGCCCTTCCTGCCGGCCGTTCCCACAAAGCATGATCAACGACTACAAGAATCTCATAGGCACGACCGCTGGAGGTCGGGGTAAACACACCTTTCTTACCATTACAAGAAGAAAACACCAATGCTACAAGAGCCATACTGAGGAAAAACAGATACTTCTTCATATTGATCATTTTTTATGTTTTTACAAAACTACGACAAGTTCGTATATTTTCATCCGATAAGTTAATAATTTATATTAATTCTTGTTATTCTCTTCCTGCTTCGCTGTAGACAACATGCCACAAGCTGCAAATATATCCTCTCCCCTTGACGCACGGATAGTAGAGAACAAGCCATGGGAAGTCAGATAATCACGAAAAGCCGTCATTGTCTCCATATCGGCACCGTTCAGATCGACACCGGGAATGGCATGGAAACGAATCAGATTTATCCGGCAGTCCACTCCACGAAGCAATTTCACAAGTTCCTTGGCATATATCAACGAATCATTGACACCTCTAAAAACAATATATTCGAACGAAAGTCTGCGCTGTTTGCTAAAATCATAATTCTTTAACAAATCTACGATTTCAACGATCGAGAAAGCGCGTTCGGCAGGCATCAGCTCCGAGCGTTGGGAAGGAAGCGGTGAGTGCAGGCTAATCGCCAGGTGGCAATCGCTTTCCTCTATAAAACGCTGCAACCCCTTACGCAACCCCACAGTAGAAAGGGTAATCCGCTTGGGGCTCCACGCATATCCGTAAGAAGCGGTCAGAATCTCCAAAGTTTTCAGTACCTCATCCAGATTGTCCAAAGGTTCGCCCATCCCCATCATGACAATATTGGTCAGCTTATCGCGCTCCGGCAATGAGTTTATCTGATTCAGTATCTGATTGGAAGTCAGATTCATCGTAAAGCCCTGTTTTCCGGTCATACAGAACTTGCAATTCATTTTACAGCCCACCTGTGAAGAGACACAAAGAGTGGCCCGGTCATCATCCGGGATATAGACTGTCTCCACAAAATGATTCTCACCTACCCGATAAAGATATTTAATGGTACCGTCGGCTGAATGCATGGCATCGACAGGTGCTTCTCCTCCTACTTCATAATCGGCTTTCAATGCTTCCCGGTGCTTCAATGACAAATTAGTCATCTCATCAATGGTGCTCACCTTTTTATCATAAAGCCATGAGGCAATCTGCTTAGCGGCAAATCCAGGCATTCCCAAACCTCTGACCACCGATTGCAGCTCGGCAAGAGTCATTCCCAAAAGAGGATATTTAGACATATTCTTTACAAATCAATGTTATCTATGCAAATGTAAGGAATAAAAGTTAATTTCAGAGCAGACTGCAGGCAAAAGTTAATGTAAAAAGGCCGTTCCCATCGAGGAACAGCCTTTCACATATCTTAATCCGGCCTCAAGACCGGTTCGAACAGACTCTTATTATCAGAAGAATAAATAGCGCAAATCTTTCACTTCACCCTTCAAATAAAGATCATTCATCAAACGTCCGGCCAAACGGGCGTGCATATTTTCCAATGTCTTTTCTTCTGCTTTCGCATCAAACGTTTCATTCTGTTTGTCTTTTGCATACATCTGCAACACAAACACTCCGGCATTACCCTTAATCGGAGCGCTCAGCTTATTAAGCTCTGCCACTGAAGCGTATGCTCCTACCAGCGGTTCACTGCTACGCAAAGCGGAAATGTAAGCAGGAGCAGCAAAAGTGACATGTTTCACAGAATCGCTGACTGCATTAGGCATTGACTTGTACTGATCAAAAGAAGTTGCATTGGCAGCCTTCATATCAGCCATTATCTTTTCAGCTTTCTTATCTTTTACGATCTCCGCTCTCAACTGATCCTGTACCTGCTTCAATGAGCGATACCCTTCAGGAGTTACACCAGCCACTGCTACTACCAGCAATCTGTCGCTCTCGCCGCATTCATACAATCCGGAAACTTCACCCGGTTTGGCAGAGAACGCCCACTTCAAAGCTTCTTTGGTACCTCTTACGCCACCGATTCCATGTTCTGAGCTATACAGATCGTTTCTTTCCAACAGTCTGTATCCGGCTTCTTCTGCATTTTCCACCATCTTATCCAAAGAAGGATTGGCAGCAATGAACTGGCTGAAATTGTTATAAGCTCTGTTATAAGTCTCCTTGCTGAAGTTAACCGGACGTTTGATCACGGCTACTTTATATTTGTCCTTAACAGCTTTCCGGTCAGTCACCTGAAGGATGATGTTAGCCTGTCCGAAGGCCAGGTTAGCCACCTCTTTTACTCCCAAACTGTTGATGGTAGAGATAAATTTCAAATTCTCATTGTCAATCTGCTGATTCTCATAGCTTGCTGCAGACAACCAGTTGGCATCTCCGGTCTGACCGTATTTCTTTGCCAGTTCAACAAAGTCCGCACCGCCCTTAATGGCATTGTAGATACTGTCGGCCAATGTCTTTGTCTTGGCAGCATCTTCTGCATACACCTGAATCTGACGGAATTCGATTGAATCGGGAGCAGCCGCCTTGGCAACAACCTTGAAAGAATTAATCGTATTGTCAGGACCGTTATAATAAGGACCGTATACTTTACCGACTACAGCAGAGTCCATACGGGCAACGATATCTCTCGGGAAAGCAGTTTTGTTATAGAACAAGTCAACATACGACTGTTCCGAACCGGTAGAACGGATAAAAGAAGCATAATCATTATCCGTAGCAGCCAACTGCTGTGCATAATCCACCACTTCCTTTTCAATCGCAGCTCTGTCTTCCGGGCTTGCAATTACCTGTACATCGATATACTTGATATCACGGGTTTCCACATACTGTTTGAACTGTTCCTTTTTCTTATTGTAAAGTTCTTTCAGTTCAGATTCCTTCACTGTAATTGTAGAATCCACGATAGAAGAATAAGGCACTGCTGCAAGCAGTACATCCATCTGGTTTACTCTTTCATCAAAAGCATCCTGTGCTTCGATCGGGTTAGACAAAAGTGATTTGGAAATCAGTGCCTGGTATTTTTCTGCCAGACGGTTCTGAATCAGACTTTTTTCTACAAACGCCCAAAACTTGTACATCATTGTGTATTGTTCCACATACTGAGCCGGCATTTGAGAAGGATCCATTTTCGAATACTCTACCAGGAACTTCTTCAACATGTCCTTATCAAAAGCACCTGTTTGCGGATTGCGGAACGGAGTCTGCTGCAAAAGCGGATGAACACCGGCATCGATGATAGCCTGTACTTCTGCCTTTGATACGGTAAGTCCGAGTTTCTTTGCTTCGTTTTCAAGAAGTTTATTATTTACGTATGTACGCCATACTTCATCTTTCACTTGATTGGTCTGGTTGTCGTCCAATGAAGCCGTCCCACTTGAGAACTTTATTATGTCAGTATACTCTTCTACCAATGCCTGATAGTCTTGAGCGGAAAGTGCGTCCCCGTTCACCTCTCCTACGTCATGTGACTGGTGCGGTTGCAATACTTTCCATGCATCACCCGCAATGAAAGCAAACAGCGCCAAGCCGATAACGATCACCAATAAAGGTCCTTTCGATCTAATGTTTTGTAATGTTGCCATTTTAATTAATACAGTTTATTTGTTTATTATTATTTTCTTCCTTTGTTGTTTTAGCGCACGAAGATACAAAAAATGCTAATATACATCTATTTATTAGCAAAAAAAATAGAGATATACAGCATTATTCCACAACTTTCAGGCGCACGAGCTCTATTTTTGTCGGTGTAACCTTAATAATTTTAAACTGATATCGTCCGATAGAAATAATTTCATGCAACTTCGGAAAACTCTGATATTGGTGGAGAATCAGCCCGCCAACCGTCAGGTAATCGTCAGATTCGGGCAGATCAAGATCAAAGGTTTCGTTCACCTTTTCTATCTCCAGACGTCCGGAAAGTATATACTCCCCTTCTCCTATCTTTTTACAGATATAAGACGTATTATCGTGTTCATCTTCTATATCGCCGAATATTTCTTCTACGAGATCTTCCAGAGAAACAATTCCGGCAGTACCACCAAACTCATCCACCACCACGGCAATAGTTTTCTTCTGCTGCATAAAAAGTTTCATCAGCTTGTGTGCCGCCATTGTCTCCGGAACGATAGGCACCTCTTTCACATTTTCCCGCCAGTCTTTGGGGTTCCGGAACATTTCCGACGAATGGATATACCCCACCACATTATCGATGTTCCCATCGTAAACAATAATTTTTGAAATCCCGGATTCCACAAACCGGTTCTTCAAATCATCCAGAGTAGTAGACAGATCGACCGCCACCACCTCCGTACGGGGAACAATGCAATCTCTGGTTTTTATGGTCGAAAAGTCCAAGGCATTCTGAAATATCTTCACTTCCGTATCCAGTTCCTCACTGTCGTCTGCATTGTCTATACCTGATTGCACAAAATAATCCAAATCCACCTTTCCGAAAGCCTTTGCAGACGCCTCCTTGTTTATTTTCATTCCGAACAGGCGCAAAAACAGATAAGAGAGTCCGGAAGCTAATTGAGAAATGGGATAAAGAACAATGTAGCAGATGAACAAAGGGACCGCACAGACATTCAGTACCAGATTAGGGTTGATTTTAAACAGTGTTTTGGGTAAGAACTCTCCGGTCACCAGGATAATCAGCGTTGAAATGACAGTCTGCACCAAAACCATCAAAAAATGATTCGTAATAAATCCGGATAAAAGATTATCGCCGATAATCTGTGCCATCAGAATACCGTAAATGACCAATGCGATGTTGTTGCCCACCAGCATGGTAGAAATAAAGTTGTTCGGATTTTTAAAGAAGACAGATAATATCCGCGATGAGATTCCTCCTTGCCGTTCCAGTTCAAACCGCAATTTGTCTACTGAAACGAAAGCAATTTCCATTCCCGAAAAGAAGGCCGAGAAAGCCATGGTTATCAAAAGGTAAATAATAATGCTCATAATCTAATTTATAGAATCTGCAGGTGCCTTCTGTTCTTCTTCATCCACATAAAACACCCCTCCCATATTTCTTATCTGATAATTCGTCATCTGCTGGTTCGAATCAAAGCCGTATCCGGTGATAATCCGGTCCGGCTGCTCGATGCGTATGAAGCGATCCGAATAAACCTTTTCCGTAGCCTGATTCCAGTACAACAGCTCCGTATTGAAACGTTCTCCTTTCCGGTTCTTAATATCAACGTGCCCCATCAGCTTCCAGAGTTTCTGCTTGTCATAGTAATAAGCCGTGTCCGCTTTTATACTGGCATCCACATTAAATACAGAGTCGAACTGCTCCAGATAGACGCCTTTCTCAAAAGCCCAGTAAGAAGGTTTCTTACGGTCGTACACCAACCATTCGTCAGCATCCATGCGATAGCGTGTCACTCCCGAATCGGAGATATAAGTAACCACATCCACAGTAGCCATCGAAGGCAATGAGTCCCTTTCGGTTATGGCCTCACCGAGTTTTTTCTCCTTTCCTCCGCAAGAAGGAAATAAAAGAAGCATAACAATTGCCCCAAAGACAATTGTTATGCTCATATTTCTACTAAATAAGAAGTTACTTTTATGTTGTAACATATATTATCTGATCGTCGTAGTCTCCCCGATCCATCCACCAATAGTGATACGGTCTCCTGCTTTGTAACCCAACATAAAGAGGTCTTTAGCTTCCGGGGTATAAGCAGAATAAGAAGAGATTAGTTTGTTTGCTTCCTCAGCAACACTGGGATCTACCGCTTTGGCTCTTTGCAATTTGTCGATAGCTGCAAAGAAAGTACATTTGTTCAATGCCGGTTCGTCGTTCCATTTATAATTACCGGCATACAGCTGTGCAATCAAAATGTACGGAGCACCGAAGTTCTCATTGAGGCCGATAGCTTTCTGTGCATAGCTTCTTGCCTGAGAGAGCTTTTTAGCCGAAGCCAATACGCTTGCAGCCTTATAAGCATAGTCGGCCTTCTTCGCATTGTCTGCTTCAAGGTTGATAGCTTCGTCAAAGAACTTAACCGAACCGTCGATATCTCCTTTCTTAAAGGCCATGGCAGCACAACCTACAGCAGCGTCTGCACTCGGTTCCAGCTTGTATGCATACAAAGAAGCCTGCAGATATGCCTCGCTGTCTTTGCAGCCCATCATTGCCATCACTTTGATCACCTCTTTCAGTACATCCAGATTAGCCTGGTTAGCTTCAACTTTCGGAGCATATATTTCCTGCAATGATTCACAAGTAGCAGCACCACTGTTGATAAACTGAGCATCCAGTCCTTCTCTTACCGACTTCAAAGCAGCTTTGACATTCTCTTTATCTGTCTTGGCAATTGCTTCATCAGCATATTGCGTATCGAGCAGATAGTCATTAATAAACTGTTCCTTATGAGACGGATCAGCTTTCAACTTCCGCAAAGACAGATCCAGGAAGAAGTGCATTACATTGGGAGAAGCATCGGATTTGGCATTTTCAAGAGATTCCTTAAACCATGCATAAGCCTGATTCATGTCAGGTGACGGAGCAAACTGGATGTATGCAAGCGCCTTATCACCAAGTGCATCTGCCACAGAAGGAACACCTCTCATTCTCGTCTGGAAATCAGGGATATATTGCATACGCAGATCATGTGTATGCATCAACTCCTCAAAATACTGCTTATATTCGGGAGAGTTTTTATCGCTGATTTGCTTCATCAGCCCTTCTAAAATCAAGAATCCATCCTTAAATGTATAATAACGAAGTGTAGGACAAGTTTCCAACACAATCTTCCACGGTGTATAGGCATCCTTGAAGTTACCTGCTTTCACAGCTTCATGTGATACACTACTGTTAGGGATACAGATACTGTCATTCTGTGCCATAACAGAGGTTGCACCTGCCGAAAGGAACAACACAGCCATTAGCGTTTTAATCTTCATTGTATCTAAATTTTAGTTGTTATATAATTGTCTATTCTATAATGTCAATCCACTTTACGTTTAAAGAACCAACGTTCATTAAATGTAATTCCAATACTGAGTTTCAAAATATTTTCATTCAGCATGCCTGCCTGCAAGCCTTCCACGTGCACGTATTGTGCCGTAATGCTGACGATTGAGCGGGAACGGGGAAGAGGCAATCCAAAGCCTGCCGTCACGCCATATTCGCGGGAAGCTCTTTCACCGGCTTCCGTCTTATAATAAGGAGTCGTATAATATCCTCCCAAACGATACTTCACATGTCCGAAATAGCTTCTTCCCAATTTCGACGGGATGTATTCCGCACCGACAGCAACCTTTGTACGGTCACAAAAGGCATTCGGCTGGTTCATGTATGTCACATCTCCCCATTTCTGCAGACTGTAATCGATACCCACCGTCAACCGGTCATCGTATTTATAGGTAACACCTACTCCGAAACAATTCGGTGTGCCAAATGTCGCTATTGTATCTTTCAGAGTGATTACGCTCGTATTGGTCTGTACATAGGTATCGTTGTTCAGATTGTGTTTCGGAGTGAACACCGCTCCCAATGTTACGGAGTGTTTCTTTCCGATCGGCTGAGTATACTGTACACCGAAGTCCAGTTTATAATCACGCACCGACATACCGGTGGTCTCCACATAAGAATTCGATACCGTCTGCCCGTTAATATCCGTATAAGAAGGGTAAACCATGCCCAATGTCCGTGTGATATCTCCCCAGAAATAAGAGACGTTCGCACCGATGGACAGGTTATTCAGCACCTTGACGCCCAGTCCGGCATATACCTGATGCAAACCGCCGTCACCGAGCAGTTGTTTGGAATAGGCCGGGTTGGTAGATGTCTCCGAGTACGATTGCGACACGTTGTATCCGACGTTGGAAAAGGGCAACACCCCAATACTCATCGCCAGTCTCCTATGCAGCCGGAACTGCATGGCAATATAATCAAAGCTGGAATTTTTCACATTCAGTTTTACCGCCCCGTCGCTTATATTGGAATTCTGCAGAGTCGCTCCACCTTCAAACAGGAATGTCAGTGAATCGATGGCGGTATATGATGCAGGATTCAACGGATTAATCTGTGAACCGTCCCGTAATCCGAAAGCAATCCCTCCCATTGCTTTGCTGTTTCCAAAATTCTGATTGACCAAATCACCGTAGCCATACCGTGTATAGGGAGAGTTTGTATTATTTTGAGCAA
This sequence comes from uncultured Bacteroides sp., assembly GCA_958477465.1. Classification (GTDB taxonomy): domain Bacteria; phylum Bacteroidota; class Bacteroidia; order Bacteroidales; family Bacteroidaceae; genus Bacteroides. The sequence continues at coordinate 6,141 of CAUEFX010000041.1, read as the reverse complement.
CTGCCACCCCGGCAAAAGCCATGAGCACAAGCGCACAAAGTGTCTGTTTAAATCCTACCATTATTATAGTTTAAAATTCTATTTAATCCTTTCAGCACTAAAAATCTATCTGCAAAGATGACACTTTTTACGTTCGTATCAAAAGAAAAATCATCTCCACCCGTTAAAAAAACCAAAAGTTCAGGATATTTATGTTTCATAGCCGTAATATAACCTGATATTTCATATTCTATCCCTTTCTTCACACCGGCACGTATGGCTGTTTCCGTATCCTTTCCCAAGTCCAAAGTACGTCCTTCTGAGGCAACCAACGGCAAACGTCCGGTAAATTGGTGCAACGCCTTAAAACGCATCTGCAACCCCGGTGAAATATTTCCGCCATGATACTGCCCCTCGGAATCGATAAACTCATAGGTTATACAGGTACCGGCATCGATCACCAGTATGTCTTTATCCGGAAACCGCTCATGGGCAGCCACCACAGCCGCCATCCGGTCGTACCCTAACGTTTCGGGCGTTTCGTACAGATTGATTACCGGCAAAGGAGTATCTTTACCCAGCCGGAGCAAGGGTACAGGAAGTTTACGCAAGCGTTCGGAAACACATTCATTCAAATCGATGACAGTGGCTACAATCCCCCGCTCAACCGGATGCCCCACGCAAATGTTCTCCAGACAATCCAATGACTGATTAGAATCATAAACAACATCCACCATCGTCTCTCCGTCAAAAAGGGCTACTTTGGCTATCGTATTTCCTATATCGACAATTAAATTCACTGTACTTATCGTTTTTTGAGCGTGCAAAGATAGGGATAAAAATCAAAGCACGTAGCACACTTATACAAAAAACTCCCGGAAAGAGCTTTCACCGGACATCCGGAGACTTCCTTTCATCTACCAATAAGAAATTGACGCATGTTTCAGTCACTGCACGTTCGCCATAGCCATCCCGGCCGATGCTTAATCTATCAAAACCTGCTCAAACAACATCCAAACACAATCTTTTTACCCCCTTCACATCCTTCACCTTTTTCACTGAAAGGCCTTATTCATCAGCTATAGAGGGTGAAAGGGTATCTGTTTTTCCCAAGCACCGTACTTACGTCCGGTGACAAGCGTACCCACGATTCGCAAGAACCGTATCCACGATCCATTAGGACCGTTCCGAGTGTGCCTTCACCCTGTACCTGCGATGGATAAAGGCGTTAAGTAAAAAAGGTGAAGGCGATGAAGGGGGCAAAAACATACAGAGTAAAGACTGTTTAAAGGGCAAATCCGGCTTATCGAGAAAGATACCACATCTTTTCTTGAAACATGCTACATCTTTTTTTGAAAGATGCTATATCTTTTTTTAAAACATACTAAGTCTTTTTTCGAAAGATGCTAAGTCTTTTTTTGAAAGGCTTAAGTCTTTTTTGAAGGATGCCAAGTCTTTGATGTGCACTCAATTTCCGAGCGGCTAAAAAGCAGGTTTTTCCTTTTTTTTCGTTAGAGATACCGATTTAATATAAGCTTTGTATTACTTTTGCATGCGATTACAGTAATCTCTCTGAATAATTGTTCATTATGAAAAGAATAAAAACAATATTAATTCTATGCCTCGTATGTCTGGCAGTAAAAGGAGAAGACGCTTTCCGTAACGAAGACGTTTTCCGCAACGACACGGATTCTATCCGTCTCAGCCTGCTGACCTGCGACCCCGGGAAAGAGATATATTCCTACTTCGGGCATACTGCCATCCGTTATGAAGTCCCCGCCAAAGGAATTGATGTTGTTTTCAATTACGGATTGTTCAATTTCGGAGCGCCCAACTTCATCTTCCGTTTCGCCCTCGGACAGACCGACTACATATTGGGGGCCACTCCATACAACCGGTTTGCTGCCGAATACAGATTCGAAGAACGCAGCGTACGACAACAAACGCTGAACCTGACTCCGGATGAGAGCCGGAAGCTGGCCTCCCTGCTCATAGAGAACAGCAGACCGGAGAACCGGACCTACCGGTACAACTTCTTTTACGACAACTGCTCGACCCGCCCGAGAGATAAAATAGAAGAATGTATCGAAGGAAAAATCATTTATGACTACCCGGCAAAAGACGGAACGAAGTCATTCCGGGAAATCATACACCAATACACCCAAGGGCATCCGTGGTCGCAATTCGGCATCGACCTTTGCATCGGCAGTGAAGCAGACCACCCCATCACCAGCCGCCAGATGATGTTCATTCCTTTTTATCTGGAAGACGCAATAGCATCGGCCCGAATCACAGACAACGGAGACGAACGCCCCCTGGTATCGGAAGGCGCATTACTCATCAGTTGTGATGACGACCCGTCCACCGAAGCAACGGGATTTTGGGACATCCTGACCCCCATACGCACAGCACTGCTTCTGTTCATACTCACAGCAGCAGCTACCATCTATGGCATCCGCAAGAACAAAAGCCTTTGGGGAATAGACATTATATGGTTCGGCACGGCAGGCATTGCCGGTTGTATACTCGCCTTCCTCGCTCTGTTTTCCGAGCACCCCACTGTCAGTTCCAATTACCTTCTTTTCGTCTTTCATCCGGGACAGCTTATTTTTCTCCCGATCCTGGTAAATGCCGCCAGAAAAGGTCGAAAATGCTGGTATCATGTGTTGAACTTTACAATTTTAACACTTTTTATACTGCTTTTTCCGCTAATACCGCAAAGAATTGATTTAGCTGTCGTACCTTTGGCACTTAGTTTGCTGATACGTTCTGCAAGCAATCTTATTTTGACTTATAAAAGAAAGAGATGAAAGGATTACTGACTTCCATAATAACCGTACTTACCATTACCGGACTGCAGGCCCAGCCGATGTCATCCGCCCCCAAGCTGGTGGTAGGACTGACAATCGACCAGCTTCGTACGGACTATCTGGAAGCGTTCTCCTCCCTATACGGCGAAAAAGGGTTCAAACGGCTCTGGAAAGAGGGAAAAGTATTCCTCAATGCCGAATACCAATTCAACAGAGTAGACCGGGCATCGGCTGTAGCCGCCATTTACAGCGGCACCACTCCGTCGATAAACGGCATCATCGCCAATCAATGGATGGATATTTCCACCCTGCGGTCGATGAGCTGCGTAGACGACCCCGCTTTTATGGGGAACTACACGGACGAAAACAGTTCGCCGGCCTTGTTACTGACCTCGACCATCGCCGATGAGTTGAAAATCGCTACACGCAATAAAGGACTGGTATACGCCATTGCCCCTTTCCGCGATGCTGCCATCTTCGCAGCAGGACATAGCGGAAACGGCGCCTTCTGGCTGAACGAAAATACCGGAAAATGGTGCAGCACTACTTATTATACAGAATTCCCCTGGTGGGTAAGCCAATATAACGACCGGCAGGCCATCGATTTCCGTATCGGAGAAATCACCTGGACACCGGTTCATCCGATAGAGAAATATGTGTACCTCCCCGAATGGAGAGATATGCCGTTCAAATACAAATTCGACAACGAACGAAAAAACAAGTTCCGCAATTTCATTGCCAGTCCTTTCGTCAACGATGAAGTCAATCTCCTGACCGAAGAACTGCTGGATAAAAGCACCATTGGGAAGGATGAAGTGACGGATATGCTCTCACTGATGTATTATGCCGGCAATTATGCCCACAAGACATCACAGGAGTGCGCCATGGAACTGCAGGACACGTATGTCAGGCTCGACCACAGCATCGCCCGCCTGCTGGACATGCTCGACAGAAAGATAGGGCTTCAAAACATACTTTTCTGTATCACCTCCACCGGATATACAGATACGGAAGCAGCCGACCACGGGCTCTACCACATTCCGGGCGGTGAATTCCACCTGAACCGCTGTGCCGCCTTGCTGAATATGTTTCTGATGGCCACTTACGGCGAGGGTCAATATGTAGAGGCCTATCAGGACCAGCAAATATACCTCAACCACAAACTGATTGAAAAGAAACAACTCGACCTGATCGAAATACAGGATAAGGCGGCCGGTTTTCTGATACAGTTCAGTGGCGTGAATGAGGTTTACTCCGCCCACCGCCTACTGTTGGGAGCATGGACACCGGAAATCCACCTGATACGCAACAGTTTCCACCGCAAGCGCTCCGGAGATCTGTTGATCGATGTACTTCCGGGATGGACGGTTGTCAACGAGAACAATCCATCGGAGAATAAGATTATCCGCCATGCACATATACCGGCACCGCTTATCTTCTTTGGATATTCGATAAAACCGGAGATAATACAAACACCCGTTACCGTAGACCATATCGCACCCACTCTGGCCAATGCCATGAGGATAAGGGCTCCCAATGCCTGCACAGCAACTCCGCTTACCATACGGTAAAAACACGTTTTTTCAATCTAAGTAAATAATAAATAAATAGAATATACAATGGGATTTAATGAATTTTTAAGCTCGATTTTCGGAAACAAATCCACGCGAGACATGAAAGAAATCCAACCTTGGGTAAACAAGATCAAAGCCGCTTACCCAGAGGTTGCCAAATTGGATAATGACGGTCTCCGTGCGAAGACACAGGAACTTAAGCAATACATCCACGACTCTGCCAGCAAAGAACGCGCCAAAGTGGAAGAACTGAAAGCCAGTATCGAAACCGTAGAGTTGGAAGACCGTGAAGAGATTTTCACTCAAATAGACAAACTCGAAAAAGAGATTCTTGAAATATACGAGAAAGCACTCGACGAAGTATTGCCGGTGGCTTTCTCTATCGTGAAAGATACCGCAAGACGTTTCACGGAAAACGAAGAAGTGGTGGTTACGGCTACTGACTTCGACCGTACACTGGCTGCAACCAAAGACTTTGTCCGCATCGAAGGTGACAAGGCCATCTATCAGAATCACTGGAATGCCGGCGGTAACGACACGGTATGGAACATGATTCACTATGACGTGCAGCTATTCGGTGGCGTCGTGCTTCACAAAGGTAAAATCGCCGAAATGGCGACAGGTGAAGGAAAAACCTTAGTGGCTACCCTGCCTGTGTTCCTGAACGCACTGACAGGAAACGGTGTGCACGTTGTAACCGTGAACGACTACCTGGCCAAACGTGACTCGGAATGGATGGGACCGCTTTACATGTTCCACGGACTGAGTGTCGACTGTATCGACAAGCACCAGCCCAACTCGGATGCACGCCGCCAGGCTTATCTGGCAGATATCACTTTCGGTACAAACAACGAATTCGGTTTCGACTACCTGCGTGACAACATGGCCATCAGCCCGAAAGACCTCGTACAACGCCAGCACAACTATGCTATCGTCGATGAGGTAGACTCGGTATTGATCGATGATGCCCGTACTCCGCTGATTATTTCCGGTCCTGTGCCCAAAGGCGAAGACCAGCTTTTCGAAACTCTCTGCCCGTTGGTGGAACGTCTTGTAGAGGCACAGAAAGTATTGGCGACCAAATATCTCACGGAAGCGAAGAAACTGATTGCTTCCGACGACAAGAAAGAGGTGGAAGAAGGCTTCCTGGCTCTTTTCCGCAGCCACAAGGCACTGCCGAAGAACAAGGCATTGATCAAATTCCTCAGCGAACAAGGTATCAAGGCAGGTATGCTGAAGACAGAGGAAATATACATGGAGCAGAACAACAAGCGTATGCACGAAGCTACGGACCCGTTGTATTTTGTTATCGATGAAAAGCTGAACAGTGTAGACCTGACGGACAAGGGTGTGGACCTGATTACAGGCAACTCGGACGACCCGACCTTATTCGTTTTGCCTGATATCGCAGCACAACTCTCCGAACTGGAAAACGAGAAAGATCTGACCGACGAACAGAAGTTGGAAAAGAAAGATGCCCTGCTTACCAACTATGCCATCAAATCCGAACGTGTGCATACCATCAACCAATTGCTGAAAGCATACACCATGTTCGAAAAGGACGACGAATACGTCGTTATAGACGGACAGGTGAAAATCGTTGATGAACAGACCGGCCGTATCATGGAAGGCCGCCGCTACTCCGACGGACTGCACCAGGCTATCGAAGCGAAAGAACGTGTGAAAGTGGAAGCTGCCACACAGACCTTTGCCACCATCACCCTGCAGAACTACTTCCGTATGTATCACAAGCTGTCCGGTATGACCGGTACTGCCGA
>CAUEFX010000040.1 GCA_958477465.1 uncultured Bacteroides sp. | reverse complement strand
TAAGGGGTTTATTTTAAACTACCAAATGTTTTCGGAAGTTTTTTTTCGTTTTTTTCTTTCTCACTTTCTATAATAAAAGAAAGAAAAAGAAAGGATGTTTCCATATCCTAAGCACGTTCACTATGTCAACCATTCAGCCTTGTTTCTCTTGCAAAGCGGATGCAAAAGTAAGACATTTGATAATACCAACAAAGCATATAATGCATTTTTTTTGAAAAAAGAATAAAAGTTTTTCCTAATAGTCTGATTGATAAATAAGTGGAAGAGTATAAAAAGAGAAAGGAAGAAAATGGGAAAAGAAAATGTACACATTATTATATATAAAAAGAAAACAAAACAGAAGAAACTTCGGCCAATTGCAACAAGAGCACCTCCAAACAGGAAAAACAATCTTTTCCATTTAAATTTTCCGATAAACTATCTTACAAATTATCATGTTGACTATTATCAACAGATCAGTCAACAGTTATCAACAGATCCGTCGACTATTGTCAATAGAACCGCCAACAAGAGTCAACACTCAATTTTTCTTGCTTGAAAATTAGTTTATTCCATAAAGAAAAGCTAAATTTACCTCCTTATCAATAAAACAAAAATATGTCCATACGGTTTGAATGGTATGAAAATCCGGTACCTCCGGAAAAAGCAGACGAAAAGAGAATCCATGCGCGCATCGCGCTGAACGGAAAGACAGATACAGACGAAATCTGCCACAGGATACAGGCGCGTTGTTCACTCACTAAAACAGATGTTTCGGCAGTTCTCAATGCACTTTCACACATCATGGGTGAAGAGCTTGCAGACGGGAAGCAAATACATTTGGACGGAATCGGCTATTTCCACCCTACACTGAAGTGTACGGAAGAGGTGACAGCAGAGACGAAACGAAAAAACACAAAAGTAAAGTTGAAAAGCATCCGGTTCCGAGCCGATCAGGCACTGAAAAATGAAATCGGAAAGGTGAAACTGGAAAACATCAGGCACGCCGGACATTCGAAAAAACTATCGGACACCGAGATAGACATGAAACTACAAATGTATTTTGCAGACCATCTGCTAATGACACGAAGTGACTTCCAGCAGTTGTGCGGCTTCATGAAATCAAAGGCTATGGAGCATTTACGAAGGTTGAAAGCGGAAGGGAAAATCAAGAATATGGGTATCCCGACACAACCAATATACATCCCGGTGATAGGATACTACGGGGTAGAAGAAGACAGGTCAGTCACTAGATGAGAAAGATATCGTTCCGGATATGTGCCCCCGATAATCCGTGCAAGAATATCAATCACCGTATTTCCGATAGATCAAATCAAGACAAGATAAACAAAAATGCGAGCAATATTCCTCTCAAGATGCAACATCTCTCCATTTTTTTCGTATTTTTGTCCCAATATGCACATTTTCGAACGAAAATAAAGAATTGCAAGAAGATAAATGAGAGTTATAGACCTGATACATAACAACGAGAAAACAGCTTTCTCTTTTGAAATCCTCCCCCCGCTAAAGGGTACAGGAATTGAAAAGATATACCGAGATATCGAAACATTGCGTGAATTCGACCCCAAATATATCAATATTACCACGCATCGAAGCGAATATGTCTACAAAGATTTAGGCAACGGACTGTTTCAGCGCAACAGGTTAAGAAGGCGTCCGGGAACCGTAGCTGTAGCAGCCGCGATTCAGAATAAATACAACATCACAGTTGTGCCGCATATCTTATGCAGCGGCTTCACCCGTGAAGAGACAGAGTATGTACTGCTCGACCTGCAGTTTTTAGGAATCACCGATTTGCTGGTCCTTCGCGGAGACAAAGCCAAACATGAGTCCGTATTTACTCCCGAAGGAGACGGATACAGCCACGCCATCGAGTTGCAAGAGCAGATTAACAACTTCAACAAAGGGATATTTGTAGACGGCTCGGAAATGAAGGTCACCAATACTCCGTTTTCTTACGGCGTGGCCTGCTACCCCGAAAAGCATGAGGAAGCCCCTAACATAGACTCCGACATCTATTGGCTAAAAAAGAAAGTAGAAGCCGGAGCGGAATATGCTGTGACCCAGCTCTTTTACGACAATCGGAAATACTTCGACTTTGTGAAAAGAGTCAGAAAAGAGGGAATCGACATCCCCATCATCCCAGGCATCAAACCTTTCAAAAAGGCTTCGCAACTAAGCATGATACCGAAAACGTTCAAAGTAGACCTGCCGGATGATCTGGTAAAAGAGGCATTGAAATGCAAGAATGATGCCGAGGTACAGCAAGTGGGTGTCGAATGGTGTATAAAACAGTGCCGCGAACTGATGGCGCACGGTGTACCGAGCATACACTTCTACTCCATTGGCGCTGTAGACAGTATTAAAGAAGTGGCAAAAGAGATTTATTGATTGATGAATGACGGTTGATGAACAACGGTTGATGATTGACGTATTGAGGAATTAATGGCTGAGAGATGATACGTTGAAGAATAGTGTGTTGAGGAATAACGGTTGAAAGAGGGTACGTCGGAGAATTATTATCAATAAATCATTAGTGGAAAATAATAAAATCAGAATATAGAATCGTGTTTTTTAAGGATGTAATCGGACAGGAAGAGACTAAGCAGCGACTTATTCAAGAAGTGAATGAAGGACGTATTCCGCATGCGCAGCTTATCTGTGGCCCAGAGGGAGTAGGAAAATTTCCTTTGGCTTTGGCCTATGCGCGTTACATCAGCTGCACCAATCGCGGCCCAACTGACGCTTGCGGTGTTTGCCCCTCATGCGTAAAGTTCAATAAGTTGGTACATCCGGATGTACATTTCGTATTTCCTGTTATAAAAACAGCACGAAGTGATGATTATATAACCGAGTGGCGCCGGCTGGTACTGAACAACCCATACTTCAATCTCAATCATTGGCTGAATGAGATTCAGGCAGAAAATGCCCAAGCGGTAATCTATACCAAAGAGAGTGATGAAATCATGAAGAAGCTCAGCCTAAAATCGAGCGAAGGCGGATTCAAAATCACCATCATCTGGTTGCCCGAAAAAATGCAATTGCCCTGTGCCAATAAGTTACTGAAGCTTTTGGAAGAGCCCCCAGAGAAAACCATTTTCCTACTGGTTTCCGAAGCTCCCGACATGATTCTTCCTACCATACTGAGCCGTACACAACGCTTTAACATCCGCAAGATAGATGAGACAAGCATAGCAAACGCTCTTCAGGAAAAATATGGAGTACAACAAAGCAGCAGTATGACTATCGCCCATCTAGCCAATGGGAATTTTATCAAAGCACTTGAAACTATTCATCTCAATGAAGAAAATCAATTGTTTTTTGAACTGTTCGTCAGCCTGATGCGGCTTTCATATCAACGGAAAATCCGTGAGATGAAGCAATGGAGCGAGCAAGTGGCTGGCATGGGACGCGAACGCCAGAAAAACCTGCTCTCCTATTGTCAACGGATGATAAGAGAAAACTTTGTCTACAACCTGCATCAGAAAGACTTGGTTTATATGACGCCGGACGAACAGAATTTTGCAACCCGATTCGCCCCGTTTGTCAATGAACGGAATGTAATGGGAATCATGGACGAACTAAGTGAAGCCCAACAGCACATCGAACAGAACGTAAATGCGAAAATGGTATTTTTCGACTTCTCGCTGAAAATGATTGTGCTGCTGAAAAGCTAAGAAATGAAAGGATGAAGAGGGGAAAAAAACAAAGTAAGAAAGAGAAGAGAGAGAAGGAAAGGCGGGGAAAGAAAATTTCAATCGTCAAATTGTAAATCGTTAAATCGTAAATATATAGATGGACTTTAAATTACATAATGGGAGCGGCGGCCTTTGCTGCAAAAGTTGTTCCCGACAAGATAACAAATTAAACACTTACGATTGGTTGGCAGACATACCAGGCAATGCGGAAGAGAGTGACATGGTGGAGGTCCAATTCAAGAACACCCGCAAAGGATACTACCGCAACAGTAACAAAATAAAGTTGGAAAAAGGAGACGTTGTGGCAGTAGAAGCGACACCGGGCCACGACATCGGTGTGGTAACACTGACCGGACGCCTTGTTCCGTTGCAAATGCGGAAAGCGAATATCAAACCGGACGTGGAGATAAAACGTATCTACCGCAAAGCCAAGCCCGTAGATATGGAGAAATTCGACGAAGCGAAAGCCAAAGAACACGCCACAATGATACGCTCACGCCAGATTGCCGCCAGTCTAAACCTGAACATGAAAATCGGAGATGTGGAGTATCAGGGAGACGGTAACAAAGCAATCTTCTATTATATCGCAGACGAGCGGGTGGATTTTCGCCAATTAATCAAAGTCCTGGCAGAAGCATTCCGGGTACGTATCGAGATGAAACAGATCGGTGCACGCCAGGAAGCCGGACGTATCGGCGGTATAGGGCCATGCGGACGGGAACTTTGTTGTGCCACTTGGATGACAAGTTTCGTGTCTGTATCCACGAGTGCCGCCCGCTATCAGGATATATCGTTAAATCCACAAAAGCTCGCCGGACAGTGTGCAAAACTGAAATGTTGCTTGAACTACGAAGTAGACTGCTATGTAGAAGCACAGAAACGTCTGCCGTCAAAAGAAATCGAACTGGAAACGAAAGACGGTACATTCTACTTCTTTAAGGCGGATATTCTAAGCAATCAAGTATCATACTCCACAGACAAAGCATTTGCAGCCAATCTGGTTACCATCAGCGGCAAAAGGGCTTTTGAGGTAATCGGCCTAAACAAAAGAGGAATCAAACCGGACAGCTTATTGGAGGAAGAACATAAACAAGAACCTAAGAAACCGGTGGACCTCGTAGAACAGGAAAGTCTGACCCGTTTTGACCGTGACCGACGCAGGAAAGAGGGCAAAGAGGGAGGTGAAGGCGGAAACCGTAACAAGAAAAAGAAGAAAAACAGTAATAACCGTCCGCAACAGGAGAACGGAAATCGTCCGCAACAGGAGAATGGTAACCGTCCGCAACGGGAAAATGGGAACCGTCCGCAACGGGAAAATGGAAATCGTCCGAATCGCCCACAGCCGAATGCAGAAGGGCAACAGCCTTCGCAACCCGGCAACGGAGACGAGCAACAACGTCCGCGCAACGACCGTCCGCGTAACAATAACCGCCCCCCGCGCAACAATAACAATGACCGGCGTGAAGACAAATCCCAAAACGAAGAAAGGCCTCAAAATGGCGAGAGACCGCAAAACAATGAAAAGCCTGCTAAAGAAAGAAATGAAACCCCTGCACAGGAATAACATCTGGCTTTTGTTTTTAGCAATAACTTTTCTGACAACAGCCTGCGATAAGAAAACCGTGTATCACTCTTACCAATCCATCCCCACCGAAGGATGGAGAAAGAGTGATACACTCTTTTTCAATATTCCGGTTAAAGATTCACTCATCCGGTTCAATCTTGCTGCCGAAATACGCAATAAGAACAACTATGCTTATCGCAACCTATACCTTGTGACCAGCCATAATTTAGAAGACAGTACGGTTTGGAAAACAGACACACTCCTGCTGATGCTGGCTGATAAAGAAGGAAAGTGGAACGGCACCGGTTGGGGTAGTTTATTTCAATCCGAACTTCCCGTCGGTACCATAACCATACGGCACCCGGGAAACTATACCTTCAAAATTACCCATGGAATGCAAGATGAAGCACTGAAAGGCATCAATGACATAGGGGTAATAGTAGAAAGAGCGGAACAGCAATAAGAAGTCATGATCAGTAAGAGGTTAGTGATAATAGGTTACTGATAGCAGGTTAGTGATCACAGCCTTCTCCCACGCCCCGCGTCAATTCTCAGAAAGATAAACAGTAGAATTGTAAAGCCCCACAAAGAAGACCCTCCATAGCTGAAAAACGGTAGAGGAATACCAATAACCGGCGTCAATCCGAGCACCATACCGACATTAATAAAGAGGTGGAACAGAAAGATACTAAGCACAGAATACCCATATACCCGCCCGAATGCCGATGGCTGCCGTTCAGACAGTACAATAAGCCGGAGAATCAACGCCAGAAACAGTAACAAGACAATAGCAGAACCGATAAAGCCCTGTTCCTCACCTACCGTGCAGAAGATGAAATCCGTATCCTGTTCCGGCACATATTTCAGTTTGGTCTGAGTACCATTCAGGAAGCCCTTCCCAGCAAGGCCACCGGAGCCTATGGCGATTTTAGACTGGTTTACATTGTATCCCGCACCTGTCAGGTCTTCTTCCATTCCTAATACCACCTTGATACGAATCTGCTGGTGCGGCTCGAGAATATTATCGAATACATAATCACTGGAATAAAGAAAACCTACGGACCCTATCGCAAACAGTCCGATCAGCATATAAGACTTCTGACGCTCACTCAAAGAGAGAAACAATAAATAACCCACCACAACGACACACAGCCCCCACTGCACCCACACCAAATTGAACGGGATTACAAATTCCGAGACAAGGAAAGCTATCAGCATCGTCAATAAACTTCCACCAAGAATATTCCGAACGGGCCCCCACTTCTTCCGGTACACCCATACCATTCCTCCGGCAAACAGTAATATCATCGACAGCACCGCAAACTCCCCAATGGGAGTAGGCGTATCGGCTATAAACACCTGATCGAAACGAACGCCGACAACAAAATAGACAACCGCACAAACACCGGAGAAGAGCACTACCCCCGGCATTCCTTCCCGATAAAGCACCAGAAAGAAAGCCAGATACACCAATGCCGAACCGGTCTCCCGCTGCAAGATGATAAGTCCCATAGGGAGCAGGATGAAAGCAAGCAGAGCCAGAAAGCATTTACCCTTCTTTATATTAAAAGAATAAAAACTGATATATTTCGCCAAGACTAATGCCGTGGCAAATTTGGCGAATTCCGCCGGTTGCAGGCTGACAGGCCCTAACTTTATCCATGAGTTGGACCCCTTGATGTCGCTTCCTATAAATATAGTAGCAATCAGCAGCAACATCATTCCTATATATAGGATATAAGAAAACATATCGTACAGCCTGTCCTCAAGCATCAGCAGGATAAAGCCCAGACCGAATGAACAGATAATCCACATAAACTGCTTTCCGGCACGGGTGGAGAAATCCAGGAAATCCCGCTCTCCATAATCATAACTGGCCCCGCAAACGCTGAACCATCCGGCTATGATCAAGAGCAGGTAAATGGCAATTGTCACCCAATCCAATGTCTTCCACAAACTATCGTTCCTCGTTACCATACATTATTATTCTATCGCTAAATTCGGCTGCCTTTGCTTCACTGGCAGGAGAAAGTTTTCCATTCAAATACTGTTCCATCATCAAAGCACCGATCGGCACTCCGTAAGTCGCACCAAATCCTCCGTTTTCCACATAGACGGCAATTGCTATTTTCGGGTTGCTCATCGGAGCAAATCCCATAAAAACGGAGTGGTCGTGCCCACGATTTTGGGCTGTTCCTGTTTTACCGCAGATTTCACCTTCCGGAAAGATATACCCGGCCGTTCTGCAAGTTCCCCCTGTCACGGCAGCCCGCATCCCCTTCACCACCTCTTCATAATGAATCCGGTCAATCGTCGGCACACGCGGAGTACGGTAAAGACTGTCAATTTCATTGTCCTGAATTTCCTTCACGATATGCGGAGTGATGAAATGTCCCCGGTTGGCAATCGTTGCACTCAGATTGGCAATCTGCAAAGGAGTAGCCAGAATCTCCCCCTGTCCGATAGCAATACTGATAACCGTCAGCCCGTTCCACCGTCCTTTATAGGGTTTATCATAGAAAGCGGCATTGGGAATAAGTCCCCGTCCCTCACCGGGCAGGTCCACTCCCAGCCTATAGCCGAAACCTTGGGAAACCATGTGGTCTTTCCATACCGTTATTGCATTCTGTGGAGAACCGTATTTTCGATCACCGAACATCCTATACAAGCCCCAACAGAAATAAGAGTTACATGAAGTAGCCAACGCCGGAACCAGCGGCAACGGAGAGCCATGAGCATGACACCCCACCTTTAAGCTCCCGTGTATAAAGCCGCGATAGCACGGAAACATCGGAGTATTCTCCCGAACAATGTCTTCTTGCAGGAAAGTCAACGCCTGAGCAGCCTTAAAAGTAGATCCCGGAGGATAAGCTCCCATCAATGCACGATTCAGCAAAGGTTTCTGCTTATCACGCTGAAGCATCAGATGATTCTTGCCCCGCTGGCGACCAATCATCAGGTGAGGATCAAAATCGGGAGAAGAGACCATACACAAAATCTCTCCCGTCTCCGGTTCGATAGCAACAATACTACCGATTTTATTCTTCAACAGCCGTTCGCCCAACATCTGTAAGTCGATGTCCAGCCCTAAAGTCAGATTTTTGCCGGGAACGGAAGGGCGGTCGAATTGCCCATCCATATAATGCCCCTGAATACGCCCGTGTGCATCCCGAAGCAAAATCTCAACCCCTTTCTCACCACGAAGGTATTTCTCGTAAGATTTCTCGACACCCTGCTTCCCGATGTAATCACCGCGGATATAATAGTCGTCATTCTCAATATCACGCATCGAGACCTCCCCGATATCGCCCAAAGCATGAGCGGCCGAATTGTAAGTATACTGCCGGATGGTACGCCGCTGAATATAAAAGCCCGGAAACTTAAACAACTTTTCCTGAAATACGCCACACTCTTCTGCCGACAGTTGAGACATAAACAGCTGGTTGGTATACCTCGAATACCCCGGATTTCTCCGACGGTCTTTCATATCAGCCATAATTTTCAGGAATTGCTCCCGAGTGATATTCAATGTACGGCATAGATCGAGCGTATCCAACTCCTCCACCTCTTTGGGCACAACCGTTATATCGTATGCCGGCTGGTTGAACACGAGCAATTTTCCATTACGGTCGTACATCGCACCGCGAGAAGGATATTGTATCTTATTCAGAAAAGCGTTGCTATCAGCATTCTTTTTATAATCATCCGTAGAAATCTGCAAAAAGAAAAGCCGCAAAATATAGATTAGGACGATGCAGACTGCTACCCCTCCTATGACAAATTTTCGTTTCTCTAATACATAATCTTTTGCCATGCCTATCTCCTTATTCCTTCAATGGCCATAATACAGGTTACAGTCAGCAGAGTACATGCAACTACCCTCAGCAGCAACAGCAGTATACTGGAAAATGAGAAGAACTCGATGCCAAGCAAAACCAAATGATGCACAAGGACACTTGTCACTGCAAATTTCAGAAAAGAAGAGATTCCCATTGTCCGGATTGAAGGGATGATGCTGTCCAATGTATCACGGGGGGTGAACAAACGCAGAAAAGTAGGACGCACAAAGGCTAAAAAGACAGTCGCCGCCGCATTCATCCCCGGAGTATCAGAGAATATGTCGACTGTAAGCCCCAGAAAAAAAGCCCAAAGCATCAGTTCGTTCCGGGAAGTGCCGGAAGCAAATTTTAAAATGAAATAAACGTATAGAAAGGGAGTAGCATATCCTGCTATATGAACATTGTTCAGGATCAGCACTTGCAAAAGGACCAATCCAACAAACCATCCCATTCTATGCATGTAGCTTGTTATCATTATTTTGTACTCATATTTTCAAGTTCCCGCAATTCCTCCTGTCCATTCCGGGAAATCACTCTGACATTGCCCAATTTACCAAAATCAGTTGCCAATTTTATTTTCAGCAAATAAGAAAGTCCATCATTCGAATCGGACATATCATCTACCGTACCCACCATCACTCCCGCCGGGAATACAGTAGAATAACCGCTTGTCACCACCGTATCACCGAGATTGAACTCTGCATGACGAGGCAGGTCTTTTAAATAAGCATACCGCGAATCACCATATTCCCACTTCAGATAACCGAAATATTCGCTACCGATAATTTTGCAACTGATACTCGACTTGCTGTTTAGAACTGAAATAACCAGCGAATAAGAAGGAGACGTCTTATAAACAATACCGACCACGCCGCTCCCATCTACAACTCCCATTTCCGGACGAATACCGGACGAAGAACCTTTATCCAGCGTAATGTAATTATCGGCTTGATTCAGACTATTATGGATAACGTGTGCTTTGAATATCTGATAATCGGCCTGTTCCAGATTCCGGATACTATTCATTGTCATAGAATCTATCCGATAATCTTTCAACTGACTTTCCAGATTCGTTATCTGCTGCTCAAGAGCCATATTGCGGTCTAACAAATCCTCATTCACCGATTTCAGATGAAAATAAGAAGAGATGCCGCCCGAGACCTCATAGATTTTCCCTGCAACGGCATTTGCGGATGTAAAAAACACACTCTGCTGATAATTATTAAAGCGGAATAACAGCACAAAACAGATCACCTCCAAGAATATGAAGAGAAGCCAATAATTGTACTTAAGAAGAAAATTCAGTAAATTCCGCATGATTAATAATTATTCAATGTGCCAATTAAATAATGTGACAATGTGCTAATATGCCAATTAAAGAATGCGCTAATGTGCTAATATGCCAATTATAAGCACCTATATACTAATTACTCTTCAGCATAACAGCGCAGCCAATTGGCATATTGGCACATTATTATCGGCACATTATTTATCTCATTAAGAATGAGAAACGGTCTATGTTTTTTAGTGCTACACCCGTTCCTTTTGCAACAGCATGAAGTGGGTCTTCTGCAATATGGAAAGGTATATTAATCTTATCCGTCAAACGTTTGTCGAGGCCACGAAGCAATGCGCCACCACCCGCCAGATAAATACCGTTATGGACGATATCGGCATACAGTTCAGGAGGTGTATTCTCCAATGCACTCAATACGGCCGTTTCAATCTTGGAGATCGACTTTTCCAAACAATGAGCCACTTCCTGATAGCATACGGGAACTTCCATCGGAAGCGCAGTAATACGATTCGGACCGTGGACAATATAATCTTCCGGAGCATCATCTCCCAGCTCGGTAAGCGCAGCACCTACATTGATCTTTATACGTTCAGCCATACGCTCGCTGACTTTCACATTGTGCTGGCGGCTCATATACTCCTGAATATCAGCAGTAAGATCGTCACCGGCAATACGGATAGAATTATTGGAAACAATACCACCCAATGAAATAACAGCAATTTCGGTAGAGCCCCCACCTATATCGACAATCATATTCCCTTCCGGTGCCTCTACATCGATACCGATACCGATAGCAGCAGCCATCGGCTCAAATACCAAATATACATCACGGCCACCTGCATGTTCGGCAGAGTCACGAACGGCACGAAGTTCAACCTCTGTACTGCCTGAAGGTACCCCAATTACCATACGGAGCGAAGGAGAGAACAAATGGCTACGGGTATTCACCTGCTTGATGAGTCCGCGCATCATCTGTTCACAAGCATAGAAATCGGCTATCACACCGTCGCGAAGCGGACGGATGGTACGTATATTCTCGTGGGTCTTTTCGTGCATCATCTTTGCCTTCTCACCCACGGCAATCATCTTATCAGTACGACGGTCCAAAGCCACCACCGACGGTTCATCTACCACAATCTTACCATTGGTAATGATGATGGTATTGGCGGTTCCCAAGTCCATCGCTATTTCTTGTGTAAAAGAGAATAATCCCATGTATATTTACAATTTAGCTATTTACGATTTAACTATTTACGATTCAAATATCTTTCTCTCACGATTCAACCATTTATGATTTACCAAGAAACGAACTTCAATCGTAAATCGTAAATTGTCAAATCGTAAATCCGTTTTAGTGTTTAAAATGGCGAATACCCGTCGTCACCATTGCAATGCCGTGTTCATTACAATATTCGAATGTCAGTTCGTCCTTTACAGATCCGCCCGGTTGAATAACGGCTGTTATTCCCTCGTTACCAGCAATTTCTACACAATCGGGGAAAGGGAAGAAAGCATCCGAAGCCATCACGGCCCCATTCAGGTCGAATCCGAATGTTTTCGCTTTCTCTATAGCTTGTTTCAAGGCATCTACACGGGAGGTCTGCCCTACACCACTTGCCAGCAATTGCTTGTTTTTAGCAAGCACGATTGCGTTCGATTTGCTGTTCTTCACAATTTTGTTGGCAAACAACAGGTCCTCTACCTCTTCGGGCGTAGGAGCTTTATCGGTCACAGTCTTCAAATCGGCCACAGTTTCGATATTCAAGTCTCTTTCCTGCACCAGTACACCGTTCAGCAAAGAACGGAATTGTTTTTTCGGCAACTTAGCTTCTTTGCGCACAAGGATGATACGGTTTTTCTTCTGCCCCAGAATTTCCAATGCATCTACGTCATAGTCGGGAGCAATCACCACCTCAAAGAATATTTTGTTGATCTCTTCTGCGGTGTCCTTGTCAATGACAGCATTGGTTATCAGCACGCCACCGAATGCAGAAACCGGATCACCGGCCAACGCGTCTTTCCATGCTTCGAGCACTGTAGAGCGGGAAGCCAAACCGCAAGCGTTGTTGTGTTTCAGAATGGCAAAAGTAACATCCTCGAATTCATCGATCAGTTCTACTGCCGCATTGATATCCAACAAATTGTTATATGAAATTTCTTTTCCGTGAATCTGATCGAACATCGCTTCCAGGTTTCCGTAGAAGAATCCTTTTTGATGAGGATTCTCGCCATAGCGAAGCATTTTCTGATCATTGGCAGACTGGCGGAAAGCCGAACCTTCTCCGGCATCAAAGTAGTTGAAAATAGCCGAATCATAGTGTGAGGATACGGCAAAAGCCTCTTTAGCCATCCAACGGCGTTCTTCCAATGAAGAACTTGCTCCATGCTCCATCAGCATATCGAGCAATGGTTTGTATTGGGCTTGAGAAGCGACAATCACGACATCATTGTAATTCTTGGCAGCGGCACGGATCAGTGAGATTCCGCCTATATCGATTTTCTCGATGATAGCAGCCTCATCAGCCCCCGATGCTACGGTAGCCTCAAATGGATAAAGGTCTACAATCACAAGATCTATTTCCGGGATTTCATACTTCTCGATTTGCTGGATATCCTGCTCCAGTCCGCGACGACAAAGGATACCTCCGAAAATCTTCGGGTGCAATGTTTTCACACGTCCTCCTAATATAGAAGGGTATGACGTCAAGTCTTCCACAGCCTTACAGGGATATCCCAATGATTCAATAAACTGACGAGTTCCGCCCGTTGACAAAAACTCGACTCCTTCTTCATGCAATTTGGTGATGATTTCATCCAAACCTTCCTTATGATAAACCGATACCAAAGCGGTTTTTATTCTTTTTGACTCAGACATGGGTTTGCTTATTAAGTATTTGATGTGCAAAGTTACGAAATATTGTTTATCGCACGTAATAAAAAAGGTGTGAATTAACAATAAAAAAGCGTTGACTCAAAAGATTATGAGTCAACGCTTTGGTATCTGTACAATTGTTTATACAAAACTATTACCAGATGGACACCCGCTTGTCAACCGGCAAGAACATCGGATCGTTCTCTGTGATACCGAATGCTTCGTACCATGCACCGATTTGCGGCAATGCACCATTGACACGCCATTTACCCAATGAATGTACATCCAGTTTAGTAAGACGAAGAATCTCTTCAGGACGGATATTGCCTGCCCACACATCTGCATAAGCCAGGAAGAAACGCTGTTCGGGTGTAAATCCGTTTTCATTCTTTAACGGAGCTTGCGCCGTTGCATTTTTAAATGCCTGATAAGAAACCTGCAAACCGCCGTGATCGGCAATATTCTCACCCAGAGTCAACTGGCCGTTAGCATGAACATCCGGTGCCACTTCGATACTGTCGAAGAAGTTAACCATCACCTGCGCACGTTCCTCAAAATTTTTCGCATCTTCTTCCGTCCACCAGTCTTTTAAGTTACCGTCTTTATCATATTGACGTCCCTGATCATCAAATCCGTGCGTCATTTCATGGCCGATCACGACACCGATAGCACCATAATTGAAGGCATCGTCAGCATTCATATCGAAGAACGGATACTGAAGGATACCTGCCGGAAAACAGATTTCATTGGTAGTAGGATTGTAATACGCATTTACCGTCTGCGGAGTCATCAGCCACTCATCCTTATCTACCGGTTTACCTGCTTTCGCAATCATTTCGGCATGCTCCCATTGATTGGCACGTTCTATGTTTGCCCAATAAGAGTCGTCTTTGATTTCAAGTGATGAATAATCTTTCCACTTATCAGGATACCCTATTTTTACATGGAAAGTGGCCAGTTTCTCAAGTGCCTTCTCTTTAGTCGCATCACTCATCCAAGTCAAATTCTTAATACGTTCTCCCAAAGACACCTGCAGGTTCTTCACCAACCCTACCATACGCTCTTTGGCAGCAGCCGGGAAGTATTTTTCCGCGTACATCTGTCCTACAGCCTCGCCCAAGGAACCGTCTACCGTACTTACGGCACGTTTCCAACGCGGCTTCATCTCCTGCTTTCCAGACATGACCTTACCGTAAAAATCAAAGTCCTGTGCAACGAAATCATCGCTCAGATAACCGGCAGCGGTATTAATAAGATTCCATTGCAAATAAGCTTTCTGATCTTCAAGCGCTACACTATTTATTATATCGTTCACCTCTTTGACAGAATTCGGCTGGCCAACATTCACCTCTGGCAAATCATTCAAGCCAAGGGTAGAAAAGAACACGTCCCATGCAAAAGGAGCATATTCTTTTTTCATCTCTTCCATTGTCTTCTTGTTATAGTTGGCATGCGGATCACGCAATTCCACCATCGAACGAGCCGATGTAGCCAGACGGGTTTCAATCGTCATAACGGCCTCCATTGCTTTTCGGGCAGCCGCTTCATCATACCCGGCGAGTTGAAACATCTTCACGATATGATTCTTATAAGCCTCGCGGATCTCTTTTGTCTTATCGTCATTCTCCAAATAGTAATCACGCTCACCCATTCCCAGACCGGCCTGATAAGTATGCACCGTATTCATAGAACTGTTCATATCATCAGCAGATACATAAACGGCAAAATAGGGATGCATACCCTTCTTTTGCATTTCCGCTATCGTGGTATAAATCTCAGACTGATCGTTCAATCCGGCAATTTTCTCCAATTCAGCTTTGATAGGAGCAACGCCGTCCTTATTCAGTTTCACGCTGTCCATCGCCATGTTATAAAGATCACCCACTTTCTGAGCAATGCTACCGGCTTCGTGTGTAGTAGAAGCTAATTCTTCAATAAGCCCGCGAAGTTGTTCCCGATTGTTTTCGGCCAACATATCAAAAGAGCCGAAACGTGAATACTCGTCTGTGAGGGGATGATTCTTCATCCAACCGCCACAGGCATACTGATAAAAATCAGCTCCCGGAAGAGCCAATGTGTCAAGGTTAGCAAGATCAATACCGGAAGTAAGGGTCTGTTGCTTGTTGCTGTTGCATCCTGTTGTCATCATGCAGATTGCAAGAATTGGTAAATACTTGGTTATTTTCATATATCTAAAGTGTTAATTACTCATCATTGTTTCAGTTCTTCCAGTTCAATCGAATACTTCTCCCACTCTTCCACTGTCCGGTCGAGCTGTTGTTTCAGTTTCTGATGCTGTTCGTAAAGTGCCATGTCCGAAGCTCCTTCCGGAGTAGCCATTTTCCCTTCCAACATAGCAATGGCAGACTCTGTCTGTTCTATCTCCGCTTCACAATCGGCCACCTGACGTTCCAGTTTTTTCAGTTTCTTGTTAAGTTCTTTTTGAGCTTCATAAGACAGTTTGCTTTCCGAATGTGAGATTCCTTCCGCTGTTGTTTCCTTTTTGGTGTCGACAGGAGATGTGGAAAGCGCAGGAGCCTTTTGCAGTTCATTCAGGCTTTCGATCTTTTTCTTTTGCAAAAAGTCATAGATACCGCCGATATGTTCCTTCACTTTCCCGCCGCCAAACTCGTAGACTTTAGTCGCAAGGCCGTCAAGAAAATCACGGTCATGACTGACAATTATCACCGTACCATCAAAATCGCGTATCGCTTCTTTCAACACATCCTTCGAACGCATATCCAAATGGTTGGTTGGTTCATCGAGGATAAGGAAGTTCACCGGTTCGAGCAGAAGCTTTATCATTGCCAGACGAGTACGTTCACCACCGGAAAGGACTTTCACCTTCTTATCCGAAGCCTCACCTCCGAACATAAAAGCTCCGAGAATATCACGGATCTTAAGACGGATATCTCCCACCGCTACCCGATCGATCGTATCAAACACGGTAAGATTCTCGTCCAACATCTGTGCCTGGTTTTGAGCAAAATAGCCGATCTGCACATTATGTCCTATTGTCAGTTTACCTTGATAATCGGTGATTTCTCCCATGATACATTTCACCAGCGTAGATTTTCCTTCACCGTTTTTCCCGACAAAAGCCACCTTCTCACCACGATTGATCGTGAGATTTACATCCTGAAAAACAACATGCGAGCCGTATGCTTTTCTCACATCTTCGCAAATTACCGGATAATTCCCACTGCGGCTGGAGCAGACAAATTTCAAGCGCAAGGCCGAATTGTCCTCTTCATCCACTTCGATACGCTCTATCTTTTCCAGCTGTTTGATACGACTCTGTACCTGCACGGCTTTTGTCGCCTTGTAACGAAAACGTTCGATGAAATCCTCCGTATCCTGTATCTGCTTCTGTTGATTTTCATAAGCACGAAGTTGCTGCTCGCGACGCTCCTTGCGGAGTACGACGAAATCATCATATTTCACTTTATAATCATATATCTGACCGCAGGTAATCTCAATGGTACGCGTTGTTACATTATTGAGAAAAGCACGGTCGTGACTGACCAGCACCACGGCATTGGCACGCGTAGAAAGGAAATTCTCCAACCACTGGATACTCTCGATATCCAAATGGTTCGTAGGCTCATCCAACAGCAGAACATCGGGACGGCGCAACAACAGTTTCGCCAGTTCGATACGCATGCGCCAACCTCCGGAAAATTCGGATGTAGGACGATTGAAGTCTTCCCGGCTGAAACCTAATCCGAGAAGCGTACGCTCTATTTCCGCACGGAAGTTAATTCCGCCCATCATCAGAAAACGGTCGTTCTCATGCGTAAAGCGGTCGATAAGTTTATGGTATTCCTCCGATTCGTAATCGGTACGATCTGCCAGTTCCCGGTTCATCCGCTCCAAATCGGCCTGCAACTGAAAGATATGTTCGAAAGCCTGTTCGGCCTCCTCCATCACAGTATGCGCATCAGAAAGTATCATCACCTGCGGCAAATAGCCGATAGTGACCTCTTTGGGAATGGCAATTACGCCCGCTGTCGGGCTTTGCAAACCGGCCAGTATTTTAAGCATAGTCGATTTGCCGGCTCCGTTCTTCCCCACCAGGGCAATACGGTCTTTCTTATTAATGACATAAGACACGTCCGAAAACAGGGGCGTGGCATTAAATTCTACGGTAAGTCCTTCAACTGATATCACTTTGCTAACGAATAATTGATATTGGGTTGCAAAGATAGCAATTTATCCCTTAACCGGTAAAGCTTCAAGTGGTTAATTACTTACGTTTGTCAAATTTCGTTCAGCCAATGATCCATTCGCCCTGATTCCGTTCTTCGGAATCATATCAATAAGGCACCTGCATTCCGTTTGTTGCCTTCCTGTCCAGAGAGCAATAACCGGGTGTTAACTTCAAACCGGAGGAACGGGTAAATCCGGTGACGGGTGGTTTCACTCCGTTACGTATCCAATAGATGGCGGCCTTCAGGAGTATGTCACTCTCTTTGTCGCCCAGTTCCACATGACCCACTACCGGTCGGTAGTCACTGTTCGGGTCATTCGGCTCCCAATCGGAAGGGAAACCGTTTTTGTACTCCGATTGATCCTGCGCATTGAAAATCCTGCAAACAATCGGATGCAGTTCATAATCATATTTGTCATTGGTCAGCGTGATGGAACCTACATTCTTGCCTTCAGTCTGTTCACCCAACAGATATACATTGTAGTAAGGACGCAGTCCGTTAACCACCGCTTCTGAAGCCGAAGCCGTGCGATTGGTGGTTAACACGAACAGACGAGGCAGATTAAGGTTCTGTTCTGTCCGTTCCAGATTATATGTAACTGTTTTGGACAGTATATCATTGTATTGTAAATAGCAGAATGTCTTTCCCAAAGCAGACTCCGGAGCCAGTAATTCACCAAGTAGCTGCGCAGAAGTCACAAGGCCACCGCTGTTATAGCGGAGATCCAGTACAAACTCCTCGACGCCCTCTGCTTTAAATGCCTCGAACCGTTGACGAAGTTCGTTATCATACGTTTCGTCCTTATCACCATCGGGTCCGGATGTGAAATGATTGTATACCATATAGCCCACCTTCTTATTACCAGTTGATTCGTCTTGAAATGTCTTTGTCAGGAAGATAGGATCATCCTCCACTATGGTCGGAATCAATTCTACCGAATGTGTATGGTAATCGTCATAACGGTCCGAGACTTCCAGCACGACCGTTTTCCCACCCAACAGATCAGACACATTTTCATTGCTTACATTCGCACCATTGATCTTATGAATCCAGTCGCCACGCCGCAACCCCTTTTCCTCGGCGGGTGAACCCGGCAGCACATATAGCACACTGACCGCACGATATCCCGCACGGTTTATTATCCAAGTCTGAAACTCAAAACCAAGCGTCGGTTCCTCTCCCATGTTCGACCGTGTGGCTGCAGATTTCTTTTTCTTGATTGTAGAATAATAATAACGGGTCTCATTTTTGGTCTTTCCGTCTTCCGGTGCAAGCAATGAGCGGAAAAAGAGTTCCGGATCTGAGTTAAAATTCAAGTTTTTTTTATCGGGAATCTCTTCATACCACAAATAATAGCTACGCATCGTACTTTCGATCCATTGATTCGTTGTTTTATTATTCTTATCGTTGTCGTCATCTTTTTTACAAGCGAAACAGGAGAAAACAAGCCCCATCAAAAGGCACACACGGCAATACATGGACAAATTCATCATAACTATCTTTCTTTTAGTTTGATATATGTGGGCAAAGATACGAAAAAAGGGAAAGCCGAAGCCCTCCCTTTCCCTCTTTATGTTATTCTTTAACGATCAGAACAATTTTGCAGGATACTCACCGGCATCTACCAATGCCTGTATCTTATCCACTACTCCCTGACGGTCGGCAGCATATGTCACACCGAACCACTTACTGGTAGTGTCAAGCACTTTTACACGGGCTGTTCCTTCATTAATCAATTTATTCACCATCAACGGAATAAAGTATTCAGCCTTCAAATTGTCCATATTGGCCTTAAGGAACTCTTTGAAATATTCTTCAGAATATTCAAAATAATCGGGAGTAAAGCCCCACATATTCATTGAAACCGGAGTATTGTCAGCAATGGTCTGCATCACGCCGTTCTCATCCTTGAAAGACACCTTACCGTCAATACGTTCGATAGCCGTACGTTCAACCACTGTTGTCAAATAGCCTTCCGCATTCGTTTCGCATACACCACGAGCCACCGAACCGCTTTCGCTCAATGTATTGCCCACACGATAACCCACCATGCAATAGTCATTCTTCTTCCCAGCCATTTCACTCAGTGCAGCACCCAATACGGCAAAGCTGTCACGACCGTAGAAATCGTCTGCATTGATAACGGCAAACGGTTCTTTGATAACGTCTTTACCCATCAATACAGCATGATTCGTTCCCCAAGGTTTTACGCGGTCAGCAGGACAAGTAAAGCCTTCGGGCAGGTTATCCAGTGCCTGGAATACCAATTCCACCGGAATATGATTTTCGTATTTACTCAATATTTTTTCACGGAAGTCTTTCTCGAAGTCCTTGCGGATAACGAAAACAACTTTTCCAAATCCACCGCGAATGGCATCATAAATTGAATAATCCATAATAGTTTCGCCATTCGGGCCCAGTCCGTCAAGTTGTTTCAATCCTCCGTAACGGCTACCCATACCGGCAGCAAGTACAAATAATGTTGGTTTCATAACTGTGTAATATTAAAAGGTTAGTGATGTCAATGTTCCGACAACGGTGCAAATGTACAAAATTATATGGACGCAGAATGGCACTTTTCGTTCAAAGTTTACCCCTTTTAATTCAATTGTAAGCTTAGAAGGGATAACCGATGGCAAAGTGTATTCCCAATTGTTTCCAAAAAGCCCCTCTCACATTATAATATCCTGACTTCCCCGTTTCATACGGATCATGCAAGGGTACTCCGCAATCGAGCCGGAAGATAAGGAAGTCGAGATCATACCGTAGCCCGGCACCGGTACCGAGAGCGATCTGTCTGGCAAATGTTTTCAACCGAAGTTGTGCATCGGGACGGTCGGAGTCGTAACGCATCAGCCAAACGTTTCCCGCATCCAGGAATACCGCTCCATGGAGATCCTTATAAATACGGAAACGATATTCGACGTTTGCTTCCAAACGAATATCACCGGTTTGGTCAAGATATGAGAACTCACTCTTTTCCGGGTGATAACCGCCTGGACCAATACTGCGCACCGTAAACGCACGGATACTATTGGCGCCGCCCACATAAAACTGTTCGCTATAAGGAGCGACGTGTGAATTACCATAAGTCCATATCACCCCACCAGCTATTCGGGTGGCAATGGCATTGTTACGGTCTATCTTCCATAAATAACGATAGTCGGTATTCAATTTAAGAAACTGCGCAAACGGTGCCCCCAACAGATTCTTCTCTTTTTCACTGAACGGTTTCCCGAAAATACGGTAAATACAAGAAGTAAGATTTCCGGCAGAAGTAAAAGTAGTCTGCCACCAGCTGGAATTGCGTACTCCACGTACAGTCGAATTATCATAGGTATAAGTATATTCCATAGCCGGAATAAACTGATTCTGCAAACTGAGCAACAATGCCCTGTTGTCTTTGGCTATAGAATCGAATGCACTCGTGCGATGCTGCAGCACATTAAAAGTCAATCGAAAAGGCGTCAACGAATGCCTACCGGTACGTGTCGGTTGAAAATCATACGTTGCATTTCCACCGAAAGAGAGTAACTTATAATATTTGGCACGATTCATCTGGTCTGCATACAGACGAAAAGTGGTAGAAGCCGGGAAATCATATTCACGATCCCCGAACTGAGGAAACACCACCCGCGGGAACATCAGAGAAGTAGAAGCTCCCATCTCCCAACTGTTCAACAAAGAAGAATTCTTGCCACCACCGGTCTGCCATTCATAAGAGCCTTTCAATTTCACATTCCAGGTTTCACCACCGCCAAACACGTTATTGCGAGTGACGGAGAAAGATGCACCGGGGCCGGTCTGGTCATTACTCTTGGTGGTAACATTCAATTCGAGCTCCGCATCAAGAGGTTTGTCAAAAGTAGCCTGCAAGGTAACATCGAGCGTATCGCATGCAGCGGTCGTATCACGCGGTACGTATTGCATATCCATATAACGGAAAATGCCCAATTGAGCCAGTTTCTCTTGAACACGTTGCTGACGATACTGGCTGTAAAGACGGCTACGCTGTGAATTACGCAACGAATCATTCTTCACATAAGCCTGGTAGTTTAACCAGCGATAAAGCATATTAGGACGTACCTGCATTTTGTTATAGAAATGTATGTCCATCCCTTTATAGTTCATACTGTCATTGGGCTGTTCGCCATTCTTGCCTATCAGATAAACGGTCTTATTCCCTACGTAATACTGCTGCTGCGCCGCTACCGGCAAACCTGCTACGGGGATGAGCCGCAGACTGACATGCCCACCCGGCACAAGAGTCGTATCAGCCTGATAAGTCAGATAATCGGGCCGGAAATAGAAATACCCCACATTGCGCAACAAAGTACTGAGACGGTTGCGTTCTTCATCCAGGTCACTCACATTGAACTGCTCACCCGGCGTAAGTAATGACCGCCTTCGTCCCCGCTCCATGATACGAAGCGTTTGCGGAGTAAAGCGGTCATAATATACCGTATCGATAAAGTAAGGATTGCGCATCTCAACCGTATATTCCACCCGTGCTTTCAAACTGTCTTTCGGATTAACGATTGTCTGCTGGCTCACTTTCCCGTTAAAATAGCCATAATCATGCAACAGATTCGTAGCCACTTTTACACGCAAATCCGGATTGACAGTAGATATAAAAACAGGTTTCGCCGCAAAACGATTGAATATCCACTTACCGAATCCTTTCTCATATTTTACAAAATCATTGTACACCCACATTCCGAAGGGAATGGGAACAAAGCCGAGCAACCTTGTCGATGGGCTTTTATCCAACGCCGCCTTCACCTCATCGATAGCCGTTTGACCGACAGAAGTTTCAGAAGGATCCTTGAAAACATTCTTATTACCGGTATACAAGACTTCCCCCTCCGGCAAATGTCTTGTTGTCGAACAGCCCAACAACAATACGATCGTAAGAGTATATGCCAATATGCCAATGAAAGGTAGCCGTATCCTCTGCCCGCAGGTTGCTTTTGCTCTTTTCATCCTCATTTCTTTTTCTTTTTAAATATAAACAACTCACTCAGACGGTCCATTTTCTTACGAAGCACCAGACCGACACCGGTTTCAGTGATTTCACCCTCAAAAACACTCTCATAGTTCTTGTTATGGAACAAGCGGATGTAACGCGTTCCGGACTGATCTAACCGATACTCCAACGAAATATTGTCGATAAACGATTCTACATCGTTAGTGGCATTGGCACCGGTAGAGACTTTACCTCCCAATACAATCTGGAAACGATCGTTAAAGAAACGTTGGGAATAACGGAAACTGTAATCCGTCCGTTTACCACCGGCATCCGAATCATCATGGTCTTCTACCCCGAACGAAAGGCTGGCATTCTTCATATTTCCAGTCAAAGCATTGATCTGACTGGTAAGCACAGAGTTAAGCGCCGCTCCCATATTCAGATTCATACCGTTTCCCCCTCCCGAATCGGCAAGGTATATACCGGTGGCCAGCATAGCTACCGCTCGCTTGCTGCGTTCATCTGCTCCCATACCGGCCAACTGGTTCTGTAGGGCAGCATCATCCGGTGCATCGATTTCAAAAGCCAGTGAAAGGTTGTCGAGACGATTTTTTACCACAATGGAGATATCAAAATTCACCATCCGCGATGTACCGTCTTCCTGTGCCACAGAAGCACGCATGCGTTCCGTTGCCTTGAAGTTCAATAACGGGTCCATCGGATTGCCGGTCCAGTCTACATAACTTCCATTTTGTATCTGGAACTCTTTCAATGGAATCACCGGCAGGGCATATTTCATCATCCCCCCCGATAATGTATACCGGCCGGTAAGGGAAAGATCACCCTGCGGGGTATACTGTAGAGAGAGATCACCTCCACCTTCCAATTCCACCCGGCTGCTGCGATCGGCACTCAGATCGGCCTTCAAACGAACAGCAGGATCGATGTGTATGGTCATTATCATGTCCAATCCTCCCAGAGAAAGAGTAGGTTCATCTTCCTTATTCAAAGAGGTGGTATCTGCAAAAGAGGTGAAAGTCACCAAATCACTCAAGCGATCCTGCACCGTAAGCGGTGAATCGGTAAGCACATAAGTAACATCGGTATTGCCCAACAGATTTACATTACCACGCATCAACAGTCCGTCCAACGGTCCACGCACCGTAGCATCAAGATCGACAAATACCTTACCATAAACCATGCTCTCCCTGGTCCGCTTGGCATTAAGCAGCGTATAGTTTTCCGCAAACAGTTTGAGATTCGCCATCGGGCGACTCATGTCCCGAAAATCGACATAGCCGTCGATACTGAACGGGTTCTGGCTGGTCGTATAAATCGCAAATTTATCAAATGCAATCCGATTGTTCTGTATCTGTATCGGCCGATTGTCAAATATAAACCGGGCGCCGGCCTGCCGCGCATAAACAGCCACACTATCCAACGACAGTCTGCCATTAACCAATGGAGTGTCGGTATATCCTGTAATGTGCAAATCACCGTCCATATCACCGGAAAGAGTCGCCATCTGATCGGGTACAAAAGCATTGGCTATACTGAGAGGGAAATGTTCGAGTGTAGAGTTCACCACAATGCTGTCTTTGCCTGAAGCCGCCGGATGCAGTGCACCATCAGCAACCATTATTTCAATGCCCTCATGCGTAAGATAAGTATTGACGTACTGTTTGCCTTTCTCTCCCGGCAACCAAGTAGCCCCCAAAGCCATATCACCGATACGCTGCCGTTCATAAGTCAGTTCATCGATACTTGCTTCCGCTGATAATTCCAATGAGCTCTCCGTCTGTATGTAATGAGCCTCTGCCGAAAGCAATCCGGTGATCTGCGGCATGTAAGGTAGAATACTGAACACCTCCTCCAACCGGATACGCCGTAATTCGACATCCATATTCTGCAATGAAACGGTATCACTCGGCAAAGATTGCATACGGATTCCCATACCCTCATTATCATGCATATCGACATTGGCATAAACACGCATATTCTTATGAAGATAAATCCAGTTATGACGTTCCTCAAAACGGAATTTATGAAAAGCTATGATCGGTTCCTCCGGCACCAATGTCAACGCAAGCCCGTTCCCCTTGCCATGTCCGCCATAGAGTGGTTTGGCATTCACACCAAAGAGCAAACCCGTCTTTCCTTTGCCGTTTATATATTGTGCCACCAGTTCCGCATCTTTGTCACGAATCTCTCCGGTCAGTATGGATGTGAAGGATATCTGTGGATTTTTGGGTCCGTTGATTACTCCGCCACGCAGGTTGATACGGCTCGTATCCTGCTTCAAAGTAAAGAATATAGTATCCAGTTGCAACGTATCGATCTTCAAGGAATGGAGAGCGACCTTACCGTTAATCCCCCAATCCGGAGCACACCCCAATTTGGCAGAAGCATCATGATAAGATATATTCTGCGTAGCAAGATACCAGGCCATCGGATTGTCCTGTCCGGCCGAGAAAGAGAATACTGCTGTCGGCAATGCTTTACGCAGTTCTGCATGGTTCAGTTCCTTTGCTTCCAACTGTTTCATCAAGACATCGGCAAAGTGAGTGGATTGACGAATTAATAAATCCAATCCAGCACGGGCACTGAGGTTCAGTTTAAGGTCACCGGCAGTAAGATGAGTAAACACACGCTCTTTACGTACCTCGCCGGTAAATTGCAAGTCCAACGGTTTACCGGAATTCTTACCAAGACTGACACCG
This sequence comes from uncultured Bacteroides sp., assembly GCA_958477465.1. Lineage (GTDB taxonomy): Bacteria > Bacteroidota > Bacteroidia > Bacteroidales > Bacteroidaceae > Bacteroides. Next base: position 14,825 of record CAUEFX010000040.1, on the reverse strand, counting down.
AAAAGTTTTTCCGTATCGATGTCGGCAACATTCAGTTCAACTTTTCCATCCGGATAATGATGTGCAAGATGGTACTCTGCATCTGCTGCCATCTTCAACAGGGGATTATCGCTGGTTAATTGCGCATTCGCAACTGCATTCTTAACCGTTCCCGTAAGACCGATACCTGAAATTTTGTAATTCCCGTAATGCAATTTATCAACCGTCGCCTTAAGATCAGCCACAGTTTTGTAAGAAGAAAAGTCGAATCCACGCCCACGTGCCGCAAGAGAAGCACTGAATTCATAAATGGAATCTTTCGGCAAGAAATGATTTATCTGAAGATCCTCTATATGCAAGTCGGCGGTATAAGCTTCGGTAACACTGTTAAGAGCAGCAGTAAGTTCCAGTTTCCCTTCTCCTTCTTTCAGTAACAGACGGGCATCGTATTTCGGTCCCTCCATTCCCAGACGGGCATCAAGAGACATGCTATCTGGGATAACAAACGGTGCTCCCGGTGTCATTCCTCCCAATGCCGTCAGGAAGTTAAGGTTTCTTGTCTGCATTTTCAGGTCAAGAGCAGCCGAGCGCGTGGTACTGTCCGTCAGATTATACAAATCACCGCCACCCTCCAGAGAGAAAGCACCGGGCAGATCTACTTTAAAGCGGGAAATCTGCATTGATTTCAAGTTGCCTTCCGTGCCCGCCTGTATTACCAATGGGCGGAAAGGATAAGCCTCCTTGAAAGCCTCAGGCAAACCACCGGCAAACAGCATTACATCCTGTTTTCCGATAAGCGCATTGAAACGGGCGGTCAACCGTCCGGTAGTAGGAATATTTACCAATTCCCAATAAGTCTGGGCAGTAAGATTCATTTCCGAATGCGGAGTAAGCAAACGGAAATCCGGTATACGGATAACCGCACTGTCGGCAAAGACACGTCCGGTCAAAGATGTTACGCTTAATCCGGAACGTTCGTTCATTGAAAACTCACGAATAACGGCATTCATATTACGTCCCCGATAAAGCACCGAATCGATTCCGATACGAATATCCCTCAAGGCAATGTGCGAAGGATCAAAACCTTCCATTGGCCGGGCATTACCTGTGTCATAGTTAATCGAAGCGCCCGTCAGCAAAAAGGATTTCAATCCGTAGAACTGATGTTTCAAATCAGCAGCAACATCTTCAACGTTTGCTTCACGCACACGAGCAGCCACACACATCGTATCCGCAGGAAGCTGCATACTGAAAGAGACGTTTTTCAGACTTAGCGCATGAAGATTCACTTTCCAATTAACGGCAGCTGAAACTGTATCCGGTTTTTCGGAAGTTGTAGTGTCATTCAAGACAAGTCCGATATGGGTGTCGGAAAGTTCGACATGATTAATCACTGCAGTTTCATCCGTAAGATCGACACCGTGACTTTCAAGAAAAAAACGACCCAGTACCCCACGGATTTTCATGCCCTCTATGAGATCGGCCGAATTGACAGTCACCTGTTGGAGAGTTATGTCGTCTACTTCTATATTTCCTCTAAACAGAGGTAGCGCTTGCACATGCACATTGAGACTTCCCAGCGTAAGCAATGTATCCGGAACCTGAATCACTTCGACATCCCGAACCAACAAATTCAACGGGAAGCGAAGGTCGATACGTCCGACATTGATTTGCATTCCGGTAGCTTCAGAGGCATATAAAGTGGCCTGCTTCCGTAAAAAATTCTGTACGGGGGGAACATAAAGCAATACCATTAGTACCACAAAGAGTAATATAGGAGTAAGCAATATCCAACTTACCCATTTTATCCATTTTCGTTTCATCAAGTGTGTTTCAATACATTAAGGAGATACAAAGTAAACAAATAATTCCATAAAAAGATTTAGACCCTGTTTGAATTTTGTTCAGAATTCTTTTGAGAGTTATTTTTGAGGATATTTTTCCGCTTTTATGAGGAGCATAGCGGGATATGTGACGATTGAAAGCGAGGAAATGGCTCTGGAGATAAGTTCTAAAGAAGCAGAAAATTACATTCTGCGAAAAAATAAACAAGCCCTTAGAGGGCAGAAAAATATTTTCTTGCTTCATTCACTACCTGCCGCAACAACGGCAATACTTCCTCTGTTTTTTGTTTCACTTCATCAGAAAACGTTTCGTTCCGCTTACTTTCCAACCACGATAGCAACGGAAGGATCTCCATCGCCTTGATCATGGTTAAAAGCGGAAGTAGTTTATGCGCCATACCGGCAATTATCTCCATATCTTCCTCTTTCAAACCGGCTTCCATACGGTCGATATTCTTCTTTGTTTCTTCTGCGAATGTAGACAGAATGGAACGGGCGGCCTCTGGATCATCTTCGGAAAAGATAGTGAGAGCATGGAAATTCAACTCTTCCGAGAGTTTCAACTTTCCGCTCTCAGTTCTCTGTTGATCAGTGACTTTCAGTTCTCCACTCCCCACTTTCAATTGCATTAAGAGTTCGGTAACCGTAAAAGGTTTGTGCAGGCAACCGGAGAAACCATATTCGACAAATCCGGCCTCATCCATATCACTACGGGCAGTAACGGCTATAACAGGAATTGTTCTTGCTTGAAGAATATCGGATGCCCGTAAACGTTTCAACAAATCGAAGCCGTTGATGGCAGGCATCTGCACATCGGTCAGCAACACATCGAACCGATTTTCCCGGAGTTGTCCGGTCAGTTCATCAAGTTGTTCGCAACACGTAGCATGAATTCCCTGTTGCTCAAGCATGGCAGCAGTCAAAGCCAATTGTATCCTATCATCATCAATGAGAAGAATATTCATCGGAGAATTCACAACCTGTTCTTGTACGGTATGATCGGTTACGGTGGTTGATAGTGACAGATTCTCTTTCCTGTCTTTTGTGAAACCGGTAGCTTCGCCTACCGGAAACAGCGGTAGGATTACTGTGAATGTACTTCCCTCTCCCAACGTACTCTGCACATCGATCGTACCTTCAAGCAGCACGACAAGTTTACGCACAATAGAGAGTCCCAGGCCAAACCCCTCTTCGCCTTGCGCACCGGGCAGGCGGGTAAACTCCTGAAAAATACGCTCCCGGTCTTCTGCAACCATCCCCTTTCCGGTATCGGTCACAGCTATGCGCAAACGGGAAGAAGAATAACTTACCGCAAGCGTTATGCCCCCTTTAGTGGTAAACTTCACCGCATTAGACAATAAATTATTCACAATCTGCCGGATACGGAGCGGATCACTAATAAAACGCCCATCCAGTTCGGAATCTATTTTATATTCAAGCACAAGTCCTTTAGCAGTCGTCAGCGGTTCAAAACTGGTACGTATCTCTTCAAAAAGCTGAGAAGGATTGAAAGTGACACGATTCACCTCCGTCTTCTTCAAATCAAGACGATGGAAATCGAGCAGGTCACTCACCAGCTTCAAGAGATGCTGAGAAGAACTTTTCATATTATCGAGATAAAAACGTTGCCGCTCATCTTTTGTAAGGCGTGCCAGCAAATCGGTATACCCCATAATAGAGCCAAGTGGCGCTTTAAAATCATGTGTGATGGCAAGCATTAGCTTCTCACGGGCATTCAACAGTTCCTCGGCCCGTTGGTTCGCCTCTTCCAACTCCCTACGATATCGGTTACTGCGAGTTATATCCCGCCAGATGATGATAAGGAAAAAGACGGAAAGCAGAACAGCCCCCACAGCAATACCTCCGATAATACGGGCGGAACGTTGACGAACGTATTGCTCTTTCTCCGCATCCATCTGCGCACGTTGCATCATATTCTGTTCATACTCTTTAACCAGACTGTCGATCCGGGCCGTCAGTTGCGTATCCAACCGCCTGAACTGTACATTCTTACGTCGTATCGTCGTTTTCTTCTGCGCCCGCTTCTGCTCACTGGCTGTGCGGATTTTCTGATGCAGCGAATCGGCCGGATTATATGCTTCAAGAATGGTATCGGTGGCAACCTCCAACGAAGTATTTACCAACACCGCCGTATCCTGCCTGGAAGGCACGAAAGCCTCAGCCAAACGTTTGAAGAATCCCTTTTTCTTGGGCTTTGTAATGAGAGAATCACGTGTTGTGACGATACGGTGTTGTACACGCTGCTGGGTAACCACCGAATCCTGCTCTGCTATAATCTCTTCAATCTCTCTAGCCGAAAGCAAGCTGTCATTCGCCTCACTCAACACCCGAAGCATCTGAATCGTATTCTTATCCTTCTCACGCAAAAGGGCCAACAAACTGTCCGTCCTCAAGTTCTGTTGATCATCCGACGCTGAAAGTGTCTCCAGCTCACGATGGACAAACACCAGAGAAAAGAGCAATATCGCCAGCAGAAGAGAATACCCTATGGCTATTTTTACTTTGGTAAAACGCGAAGGTGTCATCATATTAATAATTTGGCACATTGGCACATTATTTTGTTTTATAGCGGAAACGAAGCCACAACATGATGCCGGCACTGGTCAGCCCGAAAGGGAAAGCCATCCACACACCGACAGCACCCCACCCGAGGACAAAACCGCAGAAAAAGCCTACCGGTAAAGATATTATAAAATAAGCAATAAAAGCAATCAGCATCATCGGTTTCACATCCGAAATACCTCGCAAGGCATTCGCAAAGTTGATCTGCAATCCATCTCCGAACTGATACACCAGCATCGGAATAATCAGTGTCGCCACTAATGCAGAAACCTCTTCATTATCCGTAAACCATCCTCCCAGATAATTACGGCACAAGAACACAATGCCTCCCAACACCACTGCCATCACCATAATCAAATGAAAACCGGCATAAGCCGAACGACGTACATTGACCGTGTCTTCCTGCCCCTTGAAATTGCTGACGCGTACAGCAACCGCTGCCCCCATACCATAGAACATCATAAATGTAAATTGGGATATGGCACACATGATCTGGTGCGAAGCCAATGCAATAGTGCCCAACCAGCCAATCATCACAGCACTCAAGCTGAAAGAAGCCGTTTCCATTCCCATCTGAAAAGCGACCGGCCACCCCAAGCCATTGAGGCGCATAAACATCTGCCGCGACCATCCCAAACGGAAAAAGCCGAGTTTATACCGTAAGAAACGACGACTGCTGAAAAAGATCACGGCAAACACAACCACCATTACAATACGTGAGAAAAGGGTACTGATGCCTGCTCCCAACAGTCCCAATTCCGGAAAGCCGAACTTTCCGTTAATAAGGACATAATTCCCGATAATATTCAGTACATTCCCTCCAAGCAATATCCACATGGCTGTTTTGGTATCGGTAATCCCATCCGTAAACTGCTTAAAGCCATTAAACAGCAAAACAAACACAAGGGAAATAAGCAAAACAATGTAATAAGGTTTTATCAATGGAAGGAGCTCTTCCGGTTGCCTCAACCTCTCCACATTCAGATACAGCCCCCCCATAATCAGTGTCAGCAATAAACCGACCAGCAGATTTGCCAGCAAACTGCAGCGCAACGCCTGCCCAACAGGAGCAAACTGCTTATTTCCATACAGACTCCCCACAATCGGGGTAAGTCCGTAAGAAAAGCCGGTGCTGAAAATAATTGCCAGATTGAATACATTATTTACAAAGGAAGCAGCTCCCAACTCACTGGTACTGTGGTGTCCGATCATCAATGTATCGGCAAAGCCCAAAATAATAACCCCTATTTGTCCGATAACAATGGGCAATCCCAAAAGGAATAATGCTTTGTAATGCCCTTTATAAGTTTCATAGAAATTTTTCATATTCATTGAGCCTCTCCTCGACCCTTATAATACAACACCACTCCATTCCTCTTGTCAAAGGCTGTTTGTGCCACCGCCCGCAATTGTCCGGCAGTCACGGAACGATAGTGTTCCACCTCTTTTTCCATATCTTCCGCCGCCCCGTTCAGTTCGAACCAAACGAGATTGGTAGCCACATTCAAATAGTTGATATTGCCGAATATCTGGGTAGATTCAAATTTATTCTTAACCTTCTCCAGTTCCTGCACGGCTACAACTTCGTTCTGCAACCGGTCCAACTCTTCACGTACGGCAGCTTCCGCTTTTTCGAGCGACACACCGGCTGCCGGTTTCCCGGATATATGGAACAGTCCGGCATCCACCGTGCCGGAAATATAAGCATCGATACTTGAAAACAATTGTTTTTCCTGTACTAGATGCCGGTTCAAGCGGCTGGATTTTCCGTTACTGAGAATATCCGATAAGATATCAAAAGCATAGTAATCGGGGTGCGACCGTTCGCACATGTGGTAAACCATGAAAAGGGAGTCGACCGGCACATTACGCTCCACCACCAAACGGCGTTCTTCCGTTTGCACCGGTTCTTGCGGCAATTGGCGTACCGGCACATCTCTCTTGGGGATAGAGGCGAACCATTTTTCCGTCAAAGCAACCGCTTCCTCGAACGATATATTTCCCGTAACGGCAAGCACTGCGTTGTTGGGAGCATAAAAACGGAAAAAGAAATCTTTGACTTCATCCAACGTGGCATTAGCGATGTGCGACAACTCTTTGCCGATTGTAGGCCACCGATAAGGATGCACTTTATAAGCAAGAGGACGCAGCAGATGCCCCACATCGCCATAAGGCTGATTGAGGCAACGCTGTTTGAACTCCTCCATGACTACCCCCCGTTGCACATCCAGACTCCGCTCATTGAAATCAAGACTCAACATACGGTCGGACTCCAGCCAGAATCCGATCTCCACGTTTTGCCGCGGAACGGTCAGATAATAATTGGTAATATCGTTATTCGTCCAGGCATTATTCTCACCACCGGCCAATTGGAGGGGAGCATCGTAATCGGGAATATTCACGGATCCTCCAAACATCAAATGCTCAAAAAGATGGGCAAATCCCGTATGATCGGGATGCTCGTCCCGAGCCCCTACATTATATACTACATTGAGAGCCACCATTTGCGTACTGTCATCCTGCGAATGCACCAATCGCAAACCATTGGGCAGAACATGCCTGCTAATCTTTAACATCTTAATCCAATAAAGATACTTTAATAATCTTCACATCCTCTTCGGGGCGATCGCTACGATCCGTCTTCACATTCTGGATTTTATCTACGACATCCATACCCTCGACTACCTCACCAAACACCGTGTACTCCCCATCCAGATGCGGAGTACCGCCTATGGTAGTATAAGCCTCCACCTGCTCTTTCGTAAAATGGAAATCCGGTTCTTTGGCAACCTCTTCCTGGGCCTGTGCGAACAATTTTTCTTGCAAATCATACAACCCGTCCTCATCATTCGCCTTACGCATCTTATAGATTTCCTTCATGTGTTTCTGTGCCAGCGAATTAAAGACTGCGGTCAATTTATTTTCATTCATCTGCTGTTCCATACCGATCAGCGTAGAGTCATTGAAAACCTTTCCGGTGACAATATAAAACTGACACCCCGACGACTCCTTATTCGGATTTACATTGTCTCCCTGACGGGCAGCCGACAAAGCACCTCTTTTGTGAAAGTATTTCGGATAGACAAATTCGGCCGGAAGGGTATACCCCACATCACCGGCTCCCAGCATCTTGCCTTTCGGAGCATTCTTGGATTCCGGATCACCGGCCTGCACCATGAAATCCTTTATCACCCGATGAAACAAAGTACCGTTATATGTACCTTCTTTGGCCAATTTGATAAAGTTATCCCTATGTTTCGAAGTCTCATTATAAAGTTTTACTTTAATATCCCCAAGAGTCGTTTCGATCTTCAACATTGTTTCTTTCTGATTTTCCATATCTGAGTTATTCTTTTGTCCTGGTTTACAAGCGGCTATCGTCCCGAACACCAAGACAGTTAATAATATCACTAAATTCCTTTTCATAACACTTTCATTTAATTTAAGTTTGCAAATATACGATTTTCATCTAAAACCTCTTACCTTTGCAACCTACAAAATGGCTAAAGCTGGTATCATGAAATCCATATTAATAGTTGAAGATGATATAACTTTCGGCATGATGCTGAAAACATGGTTAGGGAAAAAGGGATTTGAAGTAACTTCAGTCAGTAACATTGCCCGTGCCAAAAAGCATATCGAAACCCACACACCCGACCTTATCCTATCCGATCTCCGTCTACCCGACCAAGACGGCATTCATCTGCTGATGTGGATGAACAAACAGTCCTTGAATATCCCCTTGATTATCATGACAGGATATGCAGATATACAATCGGCCGTACAAGCCATCAAGTTAGGCGCCCGGGATTATATAGCCAAACCGGTAAATCCCGATGAACTCCTCAAAAAAATGTCGGAAGCATTGGAAGAAAAGGAAGAAAATGCTCACGTTCCAGACAAAACGACATCCGGCAAGGCTACAACCGGTTTCCAAAGCAAGACAGCGGGTTCTAAAGCCGAAGCCAATGCCTATTTGGAAGGTGAGAGTGATGCAGCCAAGCAATTGTACAACTATGTAGGTTTGGTTGCCCCTACCAATATGTCCGTACTCATTAACGGTGCCAGCGGCACAGGAAAAGAGTATGTTGCCCATCGCATTCACCAACTGAGCAAACGGGCAGACAAGCCCTTTATCGCAATAGATTGCGGTTCCATTCCCAAGGAGCTGGCCGCCTCTGAATTTTTCGGTCATATCAAAGGTTCGTTCACCGGTGCACTGACCGATAAGACAGGAGCATTCGTTGCAGCCAACGGAGGAACCATTTTCCTCGATGAGATAGGAAATCTGAGTTATGAAGTACAAATACAATTACTTCGCGCCCTGCAAGAACGTAGAATACGGCCGGTAGGTTCCAATCAGGAAATCGCTGTCGACATACGCCTTGTTTCCGCCACCAATGAGAATCTGGAGCAAGCCATCGAGAAAGGTACATTCCGCGAAGATCTGTATCACCGCATCAATGAATTCACATTGCAAATGCCAACCTTAAAAGAACGGGGAGAGGATATCCTCCTGTTTGCCAATTTCTTTTTAGACCAAGCCAACAAGGAACTGGATAAACAACTAATCGGTTTTGACGCCAAAGCATCACAAGCACTGCTCAACTATCACTGGCCGGGCAATTTACGCCAAATGAAGAATATCGTTAAACGTGCTACGCTACTTGCACAAGGCAGTTTCATCACCCCCATGGATTTGGGAACGGAAATACTTGAGACGCCCCTTTCCTATCACAGTTCCAATATCGCCTTGAAAAACGAAGAAACGGAAAAGCAGCACATCCTTGAAGCACTGAGACAAACCGGAAACAACAAAAGCCGTGCTGCACAGCTATTGAATATAGACAGAAAGACATTGTACAACAAGCTGAAACTGTACGGAATTGAATTGTGATACTGCGGTACACGGGATCAGATAGAAAGAAATTTATAAAAAACAGTGTCGGCACAGTTCTCATTATAACTTGCCGACACTGTTTCAATTACAATTGCGTATTTCTGTTATCAATATCCCGCATTCTGTGTTAGCGAAGGATATTCGTTAAGTGCTTCCTGAGGTATCGGCAACAAAGAGTTATGAGCCTTATAGCCTGGAATATCTTTCAGTTTTGAAGCAATAACTTCCCATCTCCTCCAAGTTGAATATTCCAGTCCTTCATTCCTCAGTTCTTGCTCAAACAATTGCCGGATATATCCTCTGATATCCTCAACAGTAGCATCTAAAGGAGCTATGGCTGTCTGCCCTTTGGAGATTACTATCTGATTCAAACAAGCAATTGCCTCTTCTCTCATACCTATTTCATTGGCAGCTTCGGCAGTCATCAGTAATACTTCCACATAACGTATCGGATGGAAATAAAGTCCCTTGCCCAACTGAGAAATAGAATCGGTTTCATTATAACCTCCCCAAACTACAGCCTTGTTGTCTGCTGTGGCAAAAACATCCTCTGCGGATAAACTATAATTTCCACCCTCTATGATACTCTTGCATTCCTGATATACTCTCTGGTAGTCTTTCTGATTTAACCGTACCCGTGCAACTATTGCTTGAGAAGCCCCTTTGGATTTACTGCCATTACCAAGCGCTATCAATTCGTCCAGATAAGCATACAAGGCATTTACATCAGGCGTCGGTTCACTATCAAGCGAATTCTTGAAAAGAAGCTGGCCGTAATATCCTAATACATCACTATAGATCAACCCCATATCTATTTTTATACTTAGAGAAAGGGTGTTCCACAATTCCATATCAACAGTTGCATTTACCGCTGCTTTCTGTAACTGAAGCCCTAAATCTATCGCCCTATAAGCATCTTTCCAATAGGCTTCCGAGGCATATTCAACATATTCAAAAGAAAAGCCCCCATATCCATACGCCAGCTGCTGGTTTAATGCCCGGTTTTGAGAATAGAAATTCTGCATCTGCAATTTCCATTGCTCTTGTGCTTCACCGACTTTCATAACCTGTTCCTGATCTTTGGTCTCTTTCATAAAGCACTCCTGAGTCATTTTTTTGTTGCTGCCATCATAAACCAAGACACTTTCTCCTTCTTTCAATTCATCAGAAGTAGCAACACCGTCTCCGTTGTAATCTACATACATTTGAAATCCATCTTTCTCCAATTGGTAGAAAATTGTATCTGAGGCATGGCTGATTACAACTTCTCCCAAAGAGTTTGTTACATAATTCCCCAAAGAGTCCCTGAAGTTATTGAACACCTTTATGGTTACTTCTGCCAACGGTTCTTTTTCCTCTTGATAGTTGTAGGCCAACAAATTCCAAACTTTAAAAGTCGTTTCATGTAGGGTTGGAGCCTCTCCACGTCCGGGAATCACCTCGGGAACAATATAAATATAGCTGTCGCCTGCAGATATTGCTTTTCCAATGATGATAACCCCATTGACAGACACCTCGTCATTGATTTTGGACACCAATAATTTATCTCCACTAACGCACGTGAGTTCCTGACCATCTGTCAAGTCATCTTTCTTATAGTTTCCAACAACGATGTGACGCTTCACAGAAACGGTATCCAATTCAGTATTTGCCCTTGTCGTCGTTTCATTTCTGACAGCAAAGACAGTCAACTTTTCAGCTGTTACATCAGCCAAATCGGTTTGTTTTAAAACGTCAATAAAATCACTGGCTTGTGGAACTGTTTCTTCCAAAGCCTCTACTACATCTTTTACTACCTGAGGAGTTTCTTTTGGGGGTGCTTGTTGTTCTTGTTCCTCATCAGAACATGCAAAAATGAAACAAACTAACATTCCGCATAAGAACATGAATAGTTTACTTTTCATAAATACCACAATTTAAAATTAACACAGCAAATATAATAAAATAATTTAAGTTACGCAAGTTATACTTATGAAACTTAAAGACTTATCTATAAAATGAATTGATGCAGAATAACAATATTCTTATTTTGTCACTAAATTCCCAATATAACCGATAGATATTTGCAAAGATCTATTACGAAATCCAACGACATTTTTATAACAGCCCCTTAATCCGATCAGATATTCACCCTCAACAAAAACACCATTCTTAAACGAATAACCGGAACCCACAATTATACCGGAATCAATCCTTTGCTTTTCTCCTAATTTCGCGGAACTCTGCTTCTCATTGTCATAATAAGGCATTCTATCCAACTGAAATCCTAATTGTGGCCCAATATGTAAATATAGACTTTCAAAAAGCGAATACTTAAACAGTAAAGGAATATCGAAATATTGAAATACAACCTTCAAATCCTTTAATTTACTATTTTGATGAATATATATACTTTACTTTATTCAAATAAATGTCTACAAATTGCTCTTCTGTCATTCCTACTGATTTTGCTTTCTTTGCAAGTTCATAGCAAGTGACAACTACACAAACTGATTTTTTATCTTCCATATATAATTTATATTACAATAAAAATATTTTATATTTTAACAAGGATTATACTGTAAGATTGTATATAGTTACCTGATTTTATTCTATTGTCAACGTTGAGCAGCAATGCCCAACAATATAATAAACCCAAATACATATAATTATGAAAAAGTCAGTATTAGTAGCAGTAGCAATGTTTATGTTTGTTTGTGGTGGTTCAACCTTTGCAATGGCTCAGGATCCTGTTAAGCCTCAGCCTGCAACCGAAAAAACAGAAAGCACAGAGGAAACGACAACTTCTGAGCCGGCAAAGGAAGAACCGAAGTCTGAAGAGCCCAAAGCAGAAGAGCCGAAAACTGAAGAACCGGCACAGAGCACCCCGGCTAACGATGCACCCGCTTCAACAGAAACTCCTGCTCAGTCTGCCGAACAACAGTAAGCACACTATCTAAAGAAAAAGCCATCCCCACTTCTGTCTATTCAAGGGATGGCTTTTTGTTGTGCATCATTATTTTAAAACATCTCGAAATTCTAAAGCATCTCGAACCCATTCCACAAATTTCCTGTCGGAACAGGTGCGTCCAGTTCTATCACTTCTTTGGATACCGGATGAATGAAATGCACATGGCGTGCATGCAGACAGATACTGCCATCCGGATTGGAACGGGGAAAACCATATTTCAAATCTCCCTTAATAGGGCATCCCATCTTGGCCAACTGGCAACGTATCTGATGGTGACGACCGGTTTTAAGATCGACCTCCAAAAGATAATAATTTTGCGAACGCCCGATAAGACGATAATGCAGAATAGCCTTTTTACTACCAGGCACTTCCTTTTCATAGGCATAACTCTTATTCTGCTTTTCGTTACGCACCAGGAAATGCACCAATTCGCCTTCCGGCTCTTTGGGAGCCTCTTTCACTATCGCCCAATAAGTCTTCTTCACCTCACTGTTCTTGAACATCTCGTTCAAGCGGGACAAGGCCTTACTGGTCTTTGCAAAAATAACAAGACCGCTTACGGGGCGGTCCAGCCGGTGAGTTACACCGATGAAGACATTACCGGGCTTCGCATACTTCTCCTTTATATACTGTTTCACAGTTTCGGAAAGAGGCGTATCCCCAGTTTTATCTCCCTGAACAATCTCGGAAGCGGTCTTATTGACTACAATTATATGATTGTCTTCGTATACGACGGTCATGGGGTATCTTACATATTCATACCACCATCTACCTGAATCACCTGACCGGATACATAAGCAGACATATCCGAAGCCAGGAATGTCGCGATATTAGCAACATCTTCGGGAGTTCCTCCACGGCGCAAAGGTATTTTCTTTGCCCATTCCGCTTTCACTTCTTCAGGCAGGGCAGCTGTCATATCTGTGATGATAAAGCCCGGAGCAATGGCATTGGCACGAATTCCACGAGAGCCCAATTCCTGTGCTATGGACTTAGCCAAACCAATCATACCGGCCTTTGATGCTGAGTAATTGGCCTGTCCGGCATTTCCGTGAACACCTACCACAGAAGCCATATTAATGATACTTCCGGATCTCTGACGCATCATAACCGGTGTACAAGCATGAATGAAATTGAAGGCAGACTTCAGATTCACATTGATTACCATGTCCCATTGCTGTTCGCTCATGCGCATCATCAGCCCGTCACGCGTGATACCGGCATTGTTTACCAATATATCAATACGGTCAAAATCTTTGTGGATTTCCGCTACGACCTTTTCAGTATCTTCAAAATTGGCCGCATTCGAGGCGTATCCTTTGACCTTTACGCCCATTGCTTCTATTTCCTTAGCTGTATTTTCTGCATTTTCATCAATCACGAGATCCGTGAATGCAATGTTAGCTCCTTCTGAAGCGAATTTTAAAGCGATAGCCTTACCAATACCACGAGCGGCACCGGTTACAATAGCTGTCTTTCCTGTTAATAATCCCATACTAAATTGATTTTAATTAAATTTCTGTTCTATGAAGTGCGCCAAATACAATATTGGCTACATATTTTTTCCGGGTTTCCGTATCCAGATTGGCCCCTATATGACCGCGAATATAAGGAACTTCTATACCTTTCACACAATAATGCACCAATGAAGCCGTCATATCCACATCGTCTATGCAGAACACCCCTTTATCTTTTCCTTCCTGCAACACTCCCTTAAAGAGCATTATTTCCTTGGCATCAAACCTCTTACGGACTTTCTCCACTCTCCATATATCGCGGAAAAAGTTTGCACGCAACGTACCATTACGATATACCACCTCTTTCACTGCATCCAGACGTGTATAAATCATCTCGATAATCTTTTCATCCGGTGAAATGTCCTTATCCGCCACCCGTTTCATCATGTCCGAGAGTATATCCAACTCAGACTCGACAACTGCCAAATAAATCTCATCCTTACTCTTAAAATAGGTATAGAGAGTTCTCCTGCCTTTTTTGGAAGCGAGGGCTATATCATTCATTGTGGTATTCTCCACTCCCATCTTTGCAAACAGCTGACGGGCGACATCAACTAATCTGGCTTTTGTTTTTGATACGGTCATAGGTTATTAATTGCACATTGCTGAATACTTTGAGCAAAAGTAATTCTTTTCTTTCTACCATACAAGAAAAACACGAGATTATTAACAATTGTATATTAATATATGCGAATAAAAATATCAGTTTTTATTTCATTAATTATCAACCAAATACAATAGAACAGATATTATTTTAGAAAAATAATCAAGAAATAATTTGTTTATTAATTCAGAAGCTGTACCTTTGCACTCACAAAACATCGCGGAGTGGAGCAGTTGGTAGCTCGTTGGGCTCATAACCCAAAGGTCATTCGTTCGAGTCGGATCTCCGCAACAAACATATACGGAATAATTAATTGCAAGTCAATTAATTATTCCGTTTTTCTTTTTTATAAAAAAAACTATACCTTCTCCGCCATTTCGTCGGGGATATCCAGGGTCAGTCCGAAAACCCTGTGGGTATGTTAAATTTACACAGTTAGCTTGCATAA
>CAUEFX010000039.1 GCA_958477465.1 uncultured Bacteroides sp. | reverse complement strand
CTTCTTCTTCTGCTGCTGCTGCAAATATATGCTTTTTTTTAATTATTCAACAAACAGGGTACAAACTTCGGCACGTACTTCTTTTATCAAATCGTTCGGGGCAATCTTAATCTGCAGTCCGCGTTGCCCGGCACTGACATAAATATAGGGAAACTCAAGACAGGTCTCATGAATATATGTGGGAAAATGCTTCTTCATCCCGACCGGCGAACAAGCTCCCCGGATATATCCGGTAGTGGGAAGAAGCTCTTTCATCGGTATCATGTCACAACTCTTATTACCGGACACCTTAGCGGCAAGCTTCAGATTCACCTCTTTGTCTCCGGGAATGACACAGACAAAATGTCCGGTCTTATCTCCGTGCAAAACAAGCGTTTTGAACACCTGACTTATGTTCTCCCCAAGATTGGCCGCTACATGCACTGCACTCAAATCATTCTCGTCCACTTCATAAGGGATCAGTTCGTAGGAGATCTTCGACTTATCCAGAAGACGGGCGGCATTTGTCTTACTTATTTTCATAACCATTGAATCGAATTAAGAACTTGTCTGAATCTTCTCCAAACCATATCCGGATCAAATCCAAACAAGAGTGAATATCTGTTTTTTAAAGGAGCAAAAATAAGAAAAAAATAATCCCCCGGCAAAAACGTGAGATTGTTTTTGCCGGGGGAATCAGACTCTCTGGAGCTGCTTAAACTCTGCCCTGTATTGTTTTTTGAGGAGAATCCAAACAGGCTCTCAATATATCCAGCTCCACCTCTATTTCTTTACAAACTTAAACGTCTTCACATGACCGGACTTCACGATCTGCAGAATATAGATACCGCTTCCGAAAGAATCTACAAAGAGCTCGCCGTCTCCATTCATTCTTCTTTCCAGTACTTTATTTCCGTTTATATTATAAATAGATACCTGATACGGTTCTCCGTTTTCTGAAAGTAACAGTAACTTGTCGCCCAACTGTATCATCGACAGTTTTCCCTCTGTCCGGTCATTCATTCCGGTTGCCGAAGAATCGATATAGAACGTGATGTCGAGCGATTCGTCTGCATTTACCTCTACGGTACCGGCCTGCACCTGAATTCCACCAATAGAAATCGTATAGTTATTCTTACCGCAAGGAATGTTTGTAAACAAGGCGTAATTCTCACGTGTATAATCCGGAGCTTTTCCTGCAATGACCACAGCAGCATTTGTTACCGGTTCGAACATCTCATTTTTCACCTCCGTGAAAACAAGAGAAGTATTGGCACGTTCAAATTGTACATCGATGACCTGATCTCTACCCGATACAGTGAAAGGCACCCATTTCTGGAACACTTCCGTATCGTTTTCATCCCAAACCAGTGCTCTGTAATTTCCGTTTTCCAACAAATACTCTCCCCCTTCTTCCGACATGAAAGGCTTGTCATCCTTGAAGAGTTCCACAATCGGGTATTCCACTTCTTCGCCATCAGGAGTCAAGATATTAAAACGCACGCAATGATAATCCTTCAAATCCACATTCAGCACACGGTTATCGGCATCTACCTTACAAGTTCCTTCTTTGGAAAAGCCATATCCATTGTAAGCACCATGCTCGATTTTGTAAGAATATTCACCGGCAGGTAACTGTAAGCTGTACGAACCGCCATACATGCTCTTTTTGTATCCCTTGGGAGTAAAATCAGCATACCAGGAACGGAGCTCGTCGGTATCGACGGGTGAATTGATAAAATTCACTTCCACAGCGTACTGTTCCAAAGCCGGTGTATTATAGACGAAACGCTGTTCCGATTGGTTCAATTGAATTTTCATACTCGTTTGGGGAGTATTATACCCATTGATTTCGTATTCTCCGGCAGGAAGGTAAACGATGGCAGTCTTATCCGATGGTTCCGGTATTTCCCCTCCTTCCGGATAGCTGTAATCAGGAAACGAGGTTTCCCATATCGGCTCTTCATCGTCTTTCGCAGGGTCATACACATTGATAAACCCGACATCCTGACCACACTCTATAATCGCCTTTTTATAACCACTGAAATCAAGTACCTCTTCTACATCCGAATTTCCTACTTGAATCAGCCCCCGCCGTGCAGAAGTGGCATCAAATACAGCCTCATACATATAAAGTCCCTTCGGCAGATAATAAGAATTGCCGTCGCAGGAAGGACCATAATCATCTTTAGCAGATTGAGTATAAAGATAAAAATGACTCATCTGAATATCCGTATTCCCGCCATTCTCCACTTTGAATAACAAATGCTTGTATCCTTCATAAGAGAGGTTTACCGTTTTAGTGGTACTGTTCACTGCAATTTCTTTTTCCAAACGCCAATATCCGGCAGCCTGCGAAAAGATCTCGTAATTACCTTCGGGAAGAAACACAATCGCCTCTCCGTTTTCATCGGTCTCTGTGTAGCAGGATCTCTTGTCTTTCGATATGGTTACACTGGCATTCGCCATTGCATCTCCTTTATAATCCGCAACCTTTAAGTTCACTTTTTGGCAATCATTGAATGTGAATGTCAGGTTACGGTCGGCCCCCGCCATGGTTATGCTTTTCTTTACCGGGAAGTAATCCGAAACGGAAATTACAAAATCCCAAGTGACATCGGGCATATAAAAGCGCAACTTACCCTCCTGATCGAGCGAATAGCTGCTTCCGTAAGGATATTCCTGCAAAAGCACATTCGAGAACGGATTGCCATTATAATCCTTTATGGTAACATTGCACTGATGGTACGCATTCCGAAGATCCAATTTCACGTTTTCACCTGCCGTCACATGCTTCACAAACGAATAAGGAAGAACATAGGTACAGGCAGAATACAACTCCCAGCTGGAGTAATTCGCACAAATAAGCCAGTCCGCCGATTCATTCAGGTCAAAAACCTCATATTTTCCTGTCTCGGAATTGTAGATAGCGTTGTATTCCCGACCGTATTCCTTATCCGAAGAGGCGGGATCGCGAAGTACCAACTGTAACTCACCGGGTTCGGACATAAAATCGGGGCGCTGAACCTCCAAAGTAGTGACCGATTGCGCAGACAGATTACCACACAATAGCAAACAAAGAATAAAGCAGGCACTCAGCCGAAAAGTTAAGTAAGTGTGTTTCATAAATCATGTAATTTTAGTGTATAATATAGGATATATAACGCTTAGCGTTTCTTCAGAGAAATAATGCCCTTGGAAATAGCTTTCATCACCAGATCCACTGCATTACGGGCATTCAGCTTCAGCATCAGCCGCTTACGGTGAGATTCAATCGTGTTATCCGACAGATGTAACAATTCGGCTATTTCATGGGTGCTCAGCCCATCGGCAATAGCCTGCAATACATCCATCTCCCGGGTAGTAAGTGCATCACTCGGATATATTCCGCTATCTGTATTTTTCAGTTTACGGCATAAAGCCTCAAAATGGTCACAGAAATACTGTTTACCGGACAAAACGGTAAGAATCGCCTTTTTTACCTCTTGTATATTGGAAGATTTAAGAATAACGGAAGATACTTTCATCTGAAGAAGACGGCTGATGTTCCACATTTCATCATGCATGGTATTGACAATAATACGGGCCTCCGGATCTTTTTCACGGATACGGTCGATCAGATCGAACCCGGATGCATCGGGTAGTTCAACGTCCAAGATATAAAGGTCAAAAGACTGGCGGCCGGATACCCACCGACACGCTTCTTCCGCAGAAGAAGCTGTACAAAATTGACTTATTTCCGGTATCTGATCGACAATATATTTAATGCCTTGAAGAATTAAATCATGATCATCGACCAGTAATATACTTTTTTGGGTTTTACTCATTTACTTTCCTTCGTTATTGTTCTGCAAAGTAATGAATATTAGCAAGAATACGCTTCACGGAAAACCGTGAAAAATCAAATAAAATGAATAATGCGTGAAATACTATTGTAAAATATGCTACTTAACAATCCATTCAGTAACCCGTTTCAACAACAAAAGTGGTCCCGTTGTCATCAGAAGTCAGCGAATAGCTCCCGTCAATACATTTCACACGATCTTCCACAGTCCGCAGTCCGATACCATACCCGCCCGCCGGCGAAGCTGCCCCCTCCTTACCATTATCGGAGACTGTCAACACAATCTTCTTTCCACCGGCCTGTGACAATGTAACGTCTATCTCCGTAGCCTTACTATGAGCCAAAGAATTACCTAACACCTCTTGCACGATGCGATAAAGCTCGTACGCCTTCTGAGCAGGGACACTCTCCCACTCCGCATGTTCGGGTAAAGATAAATAATGAAAACAAACGTGCGGATGCACATTACCGATCCGCTCGATATAATCTTCCAACATGATGTTCAGATTCGTGTACTGAAGAGCCGGTGGCATTAACTCGTGTGAAATAAAACGAATATCCACACGAGCCTGTTCAATCATTGGAGAAAGTTTCTGTTGCGCCTCTTCCCCTATATTGTCCAGTGTCTGCATGTAGTATTGTATTCCCAGCAGATCGTTGCATACTCCGTCATGAAGTTCTTTGGCAAGACGTTTCCGTTCGTTCTCCAACCCATCGATATATTGACGCGCCAGACGCAAATCAGTCTCTCTTTCCAAAGTTCTCTTTTTGTACAGCAAAATGAGAAATGCCGTAACCAAGATCAGCAGGAAAAGTATGAGACAAAAAATTCTCTTCATCATCACAGCATGCTGTTCGGTCTGGACTTGCTTTAACCGGACTATTTCAAGTTCTTTCTCCTTCGTCTGATATTTTACCGTCAAATCAGACAGTTGTTTCTGCACCTCTCCCGCAAACAGAGAATCTTTAGTCAGAAATGCCTTTTTCATATACTCATAAGCAGGCATGAAGTCCTTCAAACCATAATAATCATCACCCAGCCGAAAATATAGCAGATCAAGCGGCATGTGACTTTTTCCACGCAATTTCTCGATTTTCTTCATGGCTTCCAAGCTCTCTCGATATTGCCCGTACCTGTTCAGCAGCTCTCCCTGCGTTTCATAAAAGCCAAGTGTCTCTACCGCATCGGCAGGCAACTTTGGAAGTTCCTCTTCTCCCATAGCCATGTAATACTTCACGGAATCCGTCTGCCCTATATTGTCATAAGCCACTAATAAAGGAGCGATACACTTTACGATGAGCTGGGGCGATTTTATTTTTCTCGAGTCATCCACTCCTTTTCTCAATGTCTGTACGGCCTTTTCCCATTCTCCGTTTTTAGACAATAAAGAACCATATACGGAATAACTATAAACAACCTGAACGGGATCATCCCCTTTCAAAGAGATCTCCACAGACTTTTCAGCATAAGAAAGCGCTTCTGCCAAACGGGGAATGGCACTGTATAATACGGCAATATTGGTATACAAATTGGCAGTAGTTGCAAAGTCATCCTGTTTCTCCGAAAACTCCAGCGCTTTATTGTAATAATAAAGAGCGGAATCCGGCATCTCCTTTCTACGATAAACCACTCCGAGTGACGAAGACACTAAGGTGGCAACCTCGTCATGCCCCAACCTCACAGCTTCCTGCAAAGCAAAAAGATAAGAAGACAGGGCCTTGTCCATATCTCCAATAGAGTAATAGTAGGTGGCCATATTACTCAATAATCCGGAGTAGCAGAGGTCTGTATGGTTGCGAAGATGATCTATACCCTGCTGAAAATAATATCTGGCAGAATCCGGTTGTTTATACATGTAGTAATCGCCTATGTCCGAATAGGCTTCGGCCAAAGCATTTCCTTCCTGTGTCTCCGCCTTCTTCAAATTCCGGTACAGACTGTCCAACAAAGCATCTCCATCGGCTGATGCGGAAAAACTAACGAATAACAACGATAAGACTAACAAATATTTCTTCATTTCAGGGTATGTGTCTTCAACTTTCTCAAAGGTGTATAGATCAGTAAATGCTAACAGTATGAAAAAAGGCATTTATCGAATAGCAAGCTCCTCGCGAAGAAATTTCGGGGTGTACCCTTTCGTACTCTTCGCAACCTCCTCCGGAGTGCCGAAACTCAGCAATTCACCACCGCCTTTACCTCCGTCCGGACCCATGTCGATGATGTAATCGGCCATTTTGATCACATCCAGATTATGCTCAATCACAATGACCGTATTCCCCTTATCTACCAGTTTATTCAGCACACTCATCAGTACGCGTATATCTTCAAAATGCAGTCCGGTAGTAGGTTCATCGAGGATGTAGAGGGTTTTGCCCGTATCTCGTTTCGAGAGCTCGGTAGCTAATTTCACCCGCTGGCTTTCACCGCCGGAAAGGGTTGTCGATGACTGTCCCAGCTTTATATATCCCAGTCCGACATCTTGTATCACCTTGATTTTATTCAGAATCTGTGGCACGTTTTCAAAGAACTCCACAGCGCGGTTGATTGTCATATCGAGTACATCGGCAATGGATTTTCCTTTAAAGCGCACTTCCAGAGTTTCACGGTTATAGCGTTTGCCGTGACACACTTCGCAAGGCACATACACATCCGGCAGAAAATTCATTTCAATCGTCTTATAGCCATTCCCGGAGCAAGCCTCACAACGTCCGCCTGCCACATTGAAAGAGAATCGGCCGGGTTTGTATCCGCGTATCTTAGCTTCGGGCAGACCGACAAAGAGATTGCGGATATCCGAAAAGACACCGGTATACGTTGCCGGATTGGAACGCGGGGTACGCCCCAACGGTGACTGGTCTACATTCACCACCTTGTCTATATTCTCCAGCCCTTCGATAGAATCGTATTCCAACGGATCTTGCAAAGAGCGGTAAAACTTCTGCGAAAGAATCGGTTGCAATGTCTCATTAATCAAGGTGGATTTGCCACTTCCGGAGACGCCGGTCACACAAATCAACTTACCCAACGGAAACTCCACATCCACATTCTTCAGATTGTTTCCCTTCGCTCCGCGAAGCCATAACGACTTACCGTTGCCGGAGCGGCGCTTGGCAGGAATCTCGATCCTCTGTTTTCCGTTAAGGTATTGCGAAGTAAGCGTGTCGGTCTGCAACATTTCCTGCGGCGTACCGGCAAACACGACTTCCCCTCCCAGGCGGCCGGCCTTAGGCCCCATGTCGATCACATAGTCGGCTGCAAGCATCATATCTTTATCATGTTCGACCACAATAACGGTATTCCCCATATCGCGCAACTCCTTTAAAGAGTTGATGAGCCGCAGGTTGTCCCGCTGATGAAGCCCGATACTCGGCTCATCCAGAATATAAAGTACATTCACCAACTGCGAACCAATCTGCGTAGCCAGACGTATACGCTGACTCTCCCCTCCCGACAGACTTACCGAACTGCGGTTCAATGACAGATAATCGAGCCCCACATCCAACAGGAACTTCAGGCGCGTACGTATTTCTTTTAATATTTCAGCAGCGATTTTCTTTTGTTTGTCCGACAGGAATTCATCCACCTTCATCAGCCAGTCGTAAAGCTCGTCGATATCCATGTTGGCGAGTTCGTTGATATTCTTATCATGAATACGGAAATGCAATGCTTCTTTATTCAATCGCGCACCCTTACATTCGGGACACACGGCAGTACGTGCAAACTGCTCCGCCCATTTCTGGGCAGTGGCCGAAGCATCTTTCTCCTGCAACATCTGAATATATTTGACCACGCCTTCATAGGTTACAAAATAGTCGGAGGAAGTTCCGATCAGAGAACTTTTTATTTTAATCCTTTCGTCCGAACCATGCAGGATTTCATCAATGGCATCATCCGGCAAATCCTTGACCGGAGTTTTCAACGTAGCTTCATACTTCTCAAGCAAAGCTCCTATCTGCCAGAATATCATCGTATTCTTATACTTGCCCAATGGAGCGATGGCGCCCTCATAGATAGACAGATTGCGATCGGGAACTACCTTGTCCACATCGATCTGACTTACCACTCCGAGCCCTTTACACTTCGGACAGGCGCCCTGCGGAGAATTAAACGAAAAGTTATGCGGTGCCGGTTCCCGATAAGACAATCCGGTAACGGGGCACATCAACCGCTTACTGTAATGACGAATACTCTGAGTCGCCACATCCAGAATCTGCAACAACCCATCTCCTTGCCGCATGGCAGTGGCAACGCTTTGTTTCAGACGCTTGTCATCCTTATCAGTTACCACCATCTTATCAATCACCACCTCGATATCATGATTTTTGTAGCGATCCAGTTTCATGCCGTGCGTCACCTCACGCACCTCTCCGTCTACACGTACATACAGATATCCTTTCTTGCGCACCTGCTCGAACAACTCCTTGTAATGCCCCTTGCGCGCACGGACCAACGGTGCCAGCATATAAATTTTCTTGCCATTATAATCTTTCAGGATAAGGTCGAGTATCTGTTCTTCGGTATACTTCACCATCTTTTCCCCCGAGAGATAAGAATAGGCTGTTCCGGCACGGGCATAAAGCAAACGGAGGTAATCATATATCTCCGTTGTTGTTCCCACTGTAGACCGGGGATTCTTGTTCGTTGTTTTCTGTTCTATGGAAATAACCGGGCTTAATCCGGTGATCTTATCCACATCGGGGCGTTCCAAGTTTCCTAAAAAGTTACGGGCATAAGCCGAAAATGTTTCAATATACCGCCGCTGCCCTTCGGCAAATATCGTATCGAACGCTAATGAAGATTTACCGCTCCCGCTCAGTCCGGTGATAACCGTCATACTGTTACGGGGAATTTCGGCATCAATATCTTTCAAATTATGTACACGCGCACCGTATACATTTATATATTCTGTTTCCTGCATATTCTTTTTACCTAAGTATATTTATGTCTCCTTTATGTTTATATACTACTCCATCCGATCCGCGGGCCTCTATAACTATGAAATACACACCGGCAGGAACCTGGCGTCCATTCGATGTTCCATCCCATCCTTTATCGATATCCGGAAATCCCCACTCGTATATTTTCTGCCCCCAACGGTTAAACACTACCGCATTAAAACTGACCAACGAGTTATACTTTACTTTAAAGATATCATTAATTCCGTCTCCATTAGGCGAGAAGGCATTCGGAATTTTCAGCTCCGACTCGGGTATCTGGATTACGAAAACATCCGAAATAAAAGCCGGACCGTCTTCCACGCCCGTATCGCTCACCTGCAACCGGACATAAAATGTTCCCGAAGACTCAAAGGGCACGGTCGTCTCTTCGTCGTAACGCGGCGGCAGATAATTATCCGTAAACTCCGAATCGTATGCAAAATTCCATTCATAACGCAACGTGGCGGAAGGCGACTCTATATTAGCCATAAAACGGATTTCGAGCGGAGCGGCTCCCTGATAAGTCTCTCCACCAGCTTCAAGTGTTTGGGGATCTTCCGGTTCAACCCCATTCTCCTTCAGTACGATACCTACCGGGTTCAAACTGATCTGCGCCTTGCTTTCCGAGAAAGAAAGGGCAATGCATAATAGCACAATATAAGATAATATACGTAGTGACATAACATCTGCAAAATTAATGTTTCCGCTCGAATTATGGTATTAAAGAAACACAATATTATTTTCTTAACGCAATTATTAGGCAGATATATGGCAGAATTCGTACCTTTGTTGCTTGATTTTAAGAACCAATAGTTTAAAAATTGATGAAACCGATAATAAACCGTATACTCTTTTTCCTGTTTTTTATAAACTTCTCTTGCATGAGCCTTTGTGCACAGGAAAATCAAAGCTACTTCTTACACACCATCGAAAAGGGGCAAAGTCTGTATTCTATATCCAGCATGTATGGAGTAAGTCAAGCCGACATTATCAGACTAAATCCCGGATGCGATGAAAAAATATACGCAGGCCAAACGATTAAAATCCCTCAAAAGGCAACTACCCAACAAAGCGAAATATTCCATACCATCCAGCCCGGAGAGACCTTATACAAACTGACAACCGTATACAATATATCGGCCAAAGCCATTTGTGAAGCCAACCCCGGACTGAGTGCGGAAAACTTCCGTATCGGACAGGTTATCCGCATCCCTTCTGCCCAAGAAGCCGCACAGGCAACTGCCGATTTGCAACAGCCGGATAAGACAAACGCCGACAAGACAGCTACCACTATCCAAGGCCCAGTTCAGTCCAGATGCAAAGAGATGCACAAAGTAAAGCGGAAGGAGACGATCTTCAGTGTTAGCCGGGAATACGGAATCAGTGAACAAGCGCTTATCAACGCCAATCCGGAATTAAAACAGGGAATGAAAAAGGGGCAATTCCTATGTATCCCCTATCCGAATCCGACGGAAAAACCGGTGGTACCATCACAAAGGAACAGAAACACCATCCCCCCTACCGACAGGGAATTATTCCTTGCCAATAAAGAAATTCCGGAAAAGATAAGCACTGTAAAAGCTGCAATTCTACTCCCTTTCCTGCAAGACAAACGGATGGTGGAATACTACGAAGGATTTCTTATCGCCGTAGACAGCCTGAAACGTACCGGCACTTCAATCGACCTTTATGTTTACAACTGTGGAGACGACAGAGCTTCACTGAATGCAATCCTTGCCAAAGAAGAAATGAAAGAGATGAATATCATCTTCGGTCCGTCGCAATCACAGCATGTGAAGACATTGGCAGCTTTTGCAAAAAAACACGATATCCGGATGGTTATTCCCTTCTCTTCCAAAGAAGAAGAGGTATTCAATAATCCCTTTATCTATCAAATCAATACGCCGCAGTCTTACTTATACTCTGAAGTATACGAACATTTCACACGTCAATTTCCGGATGCCAATGTCATAATACTGGAAGCCACGGCTGTAGAAAAAGACAAGAACGAATTTATCAAAGGGTTGAAACAGGAATTAAGCGACAAAGGTGTCTCCGTTAAAACACTGTCCGAATCGGCAACGGTACAAAGCCTGAAAGAGGCTCTCCGCAATGATAAAGAGAACATCTTTATCCCTACTTCCGGCAGCGATGTGACACTTATCAAAATCATTCCCCAATTAACCATGCTGGTAAGGGAAAACCCGGATGCCAATATTCACCTTTTCGGCTATCCCGAATGGCAGACCTATACCAAAAATCACCTGGACAGTTTCTTTGAACTGGATACTTATTTTTATTCTTCGTTCTATACGAACAATATGCTTCCGGCGGCTATCAACTTTATCAACTCTTACCACAAATGGTACAGTAAAGACATGACCGTCAACTATCCACAATACGGCATGCTGGGATTCGACACCGGTTTCTTTTTCCTGAAAGGACTGGCTAAGTACGGTTCCGGACTGGAAAAGAACCTGCCTAAGATGGATTTAACCCCTATACAAACCGGATTTAAATTCCAAAGAGTAAACAACTGGGGCGGTTTCATTAACAAGAAAGTATTCTTCGTCCGTTTTACCAAGGATTTCGAATTAGTAAAACTTGATTTTGAATAAGATGATCAATAAAAAATCAATAATTGCAGCTATCACATTATTGTTGGGAATGGCCTCTCCATCAATGGCACAGATAGGCGAATTACGGCATAATTTTTCTGTCGGTATCAATGGCGGTGTTAATTTCAACAAGGTTACTTTCGAGCCCAAAATTAAGCAGAACACGCCTATGGGGATCATTGCCGGTCTGACGGGACGTTATATTTCCGAGAAATATTTTGCAATGATCTGTGGCGCGCAAGTTGAATTAAACCTGTCAAAGCGTGGCTGGGAAGACCTGTTTGAAACAGCCGACGGACAAAAGGACTTAAGCCGGAGCTATAGCCGGGAGATGACATATCTGGAAGTTCCATTTCTCGCCCATTTGGCTTTCGGTAAAGACAGAGGCGTACAGTTTTTCATCAATTTGGGACCGCAGGTGGCTTTCCTCATCAACGAATCGGAAAAAACCGAAGGCTGGACTGCCGAGCAAATAACTGCCAGACCGGAATACGGAAAAAAGGTGGAGAATAAATTCGACTATGGAATTGCAGGTGGCGGCGGACTCGAGATCAGAACCAAAAGAGCCGGTAACTTCCTGCTGGAGGGCAGATATTATTTCGGACTGGCCGACTTTTACAAGACCAGAAAGAAGGATGATTTTTCTCGTGCCGCCCATAACACGATATCAGTGAAACTTACTTACCTGTTTGATATAACCAAATAACCCTCGCTACAACAATCTGTGACGAGGGCTTAGAAAAAAATAAAGATATATCTTCACCTACATTACCGCAATCTGTCGGCCGCATGCACCATAGCCTCATCGCGGCCAATAGCACGCATAGCAAGATAATTCAGTATGATAGCTATCAATGGAAAGCACAATGACCAGTGGAACTGGAAATAGGTATCGTCACTACGAAGTACAAAGTAAAAAGCAAAGAAAGCCAGATAATATCCCACCAAAAGAAGGCTGTTGAATATCACCATACGGATCTGCAGAATACGGTTCTTAAACAAGAATATAGTGGCGAATGCTACAATGGTAGCCAACATCAATATTCCAAAAAGTCCCCAGGTAGACTGATAAGTATCACCGATCATGAGCCCCAGCGGTTTAAACACATTCGCAGCTCCGTTAAAATCGATAATAGCTCCCACAGGCAAACACATACTTGCTATCAACAAGCCGGTAACAAGCAGTAAATAAATACTCTGAATTCGTTGAATCATAATTGTTTTAGTAATTAGAAGTTAGTGGTCAAATGGTCGATAGTCATTAAAAGAATCAATGACTAAAAAAATAGTCAAGTAATAATAAGAATATAATTCCTATTTACTACCCGACTATTCTTATATTCCTTATTTACAGTTTTTCCTTACTGCAATTTCTCTTTCTCCTTAGCAGGATTTCTATAATAGATTTTACCTTCTATATACTCTTGGGTAGCAATCAATGTCGGTTTCGGCAATTTCTCATAATAACGGGAAATCTCTATTTGCTCCCGGTTTTCAAAAACTTCTTCCAAATTATCATTATAAGAAGCAAACTCTGCCAACTTTTTAGAAAGATCATTTTTGATTTCCACACTAATCTGATTGGCACGCTTACCAATGATAGCTACAGTCTCATAAACATTACCCGTATCTGCGCACAATTCCATCATGTCACGCGTTACGGTATTAGACGGAGCATTCGTTTTCTTGTAATCCATAAATCTATTTATAATTTAATCTTTTATTACTTTAGTTGATGCATTAAATATCTTTTCAGCCTCTCTCAAATATTTACTTTCCGGAAACTCATTCTTAAAAGCATAATATTCATCGATTGTTTCACGATAACGGTCTATTTTCTTTTCTTCTACACTATTAACGGCCATTTCGTATTTAGCCCGAAGAATAAGAATAGAAAGCTCTTCACGATAGTCTGTATAAGGATAATCTTTCAGCGCATTCTGAGCAGTGATGACACATGACTCATAATTGTTACCCAAATAATTACCCAAATTATAATACAGTTTAGCCGACATAAACTCTTTCAACACGAGTTTATCCTGAAGAGCAAAAACCATATCCTGGGCCTCCTGCTTTTTAGAACTTGCCGGATAATATTCAAGGAATGTCTGCAATTGCTGGATAGCCGTATAAGTACCCGACTGGTCCAACCGCGCTTCCGGTGTATCTAAGAACAAAGCCTTTCCTGCATGATAACTGGCCAACTCGGCAAATGTTCCACGCGGATAAGTATTTGTATAAGTTATAAATGTCTGGGCTGCCGTAGAGTAATCTTTCTGATTATAGTAACTCATACCCAACATATAAAGGGACTCCTCCGCTTTATCCGTACCTTTCAAGATAGTAATCAACTCATTCAGCAATGTAGCCGAACGCCCGTACTGTCCCTTGGCGAAGTAATTTTTAGCCGCCTCATACTTGTATTCGTAATCGGTACTTTTCAGCAATTTATTGTACTCTCCACACGAGGAAAGCGTAGCAGCTGCAAGCAGAGTTATAATGATATTTTTCTTCATTCTATTTCAAATAATGCGCAAAGTTACAGAATCGTACCGAATTAACCAATTAATCAATGTTTTTTAATATAAAATAGGAGTCGGTAGGTAATCACAGTTTATACAAATCACTCGCTGCCAGCAAATCAACTTTTCTTTCCGTCAATACACGGATACAGTTTTCCATATCGTTGGGACGGATCACAACGTTGGCTGTCTGATTGTTGGCAAATGAATACATATATTCAATAAACACCCCTTCATCCGACAGGTATTTCAGCACCTTGGCCAATGCACCGGGTACGTTCGGACAACTGATTCCTACCACATCGGTCACATTCACTGCAAAATGATTCTCTTTCAAAGCCTTATAAGCCCTGTCGGGGTCGGAGACGATGCCACGCAAAATACCAAAATCAGCATTTTCGGCAATACACAGAGCAGAAAGATTGATATTCTCTTTCGCCAGCACTTCTGTCACTTCCGTCAAGCGGCCTGACTTATTTTCCAAAAAGATAGAAAGTTGTTTTGCTACCATAATATTTCGAAGTTACGAATTGCAAATAAGTAAGCTACCAGCCCCACAAAACACACATACGTTTTATCGCGGCAACTCACCTGCCTGCAATCAGATTAAAGTTTTCTGTTATCAATTACCCTTTTTGCTTTTCCCACGCTGCGTTCAATGCTGCGCGGTTCAACCAGTTTCACATTCACGCTTAATCCCAACACGCTTTGCAAACGAGAAGAAAGCTTCTTCTTCAAGGCGAGCATCCTGTTTATTTCATCCGAATAATAACCTTCGCGCACTTCCACTTTCAGCTCCATCGTATCAGTATTGTTCTGACGATCGATTGTCAACAAATAATGCGGTTCGAATTCCGCCATTTCAAGGATAACGGACTCAATCTGAGTGGGGAACACATTTACGCCACGGATAATCAGCATATCATCACTACGTCCTAAAATGCGGTCCATACGCACCAATGTCCGTCCGCAAGGGCATGTATCGTAATGCAAAGCGGTAAGATCCTTCGTACGGTAACGCAACAAAGGCATTCCCTCTTTAGTAAGATGTGTAAAGACAAGCTCTCCCGTCTGTCCGGGTTCAACCGGTTGCAGCGTATGCGGATCGATGATTTCGGGGAAATAATGATCTTCGTTCAAGTGCGTACCATGCTGGCATTCACACTCATATCCGACGCCCGGACCGGCAATCTCGCTCAATCCATATATATCATAGGCTTTAATGCCCAACTTCTCTTCTATTTCACGCCGCATATTCTCCGTCCAAGGCTCGGCTCCGAAAGCACCGGCTTTCAACTTAAACTCCTCGCGGGGCAATCCGGAATCTTTTATGGCATCAGCCAGATAAAGAGCATAAGAGGGCGTACAGCACAACATTGTCGATCCGAAATCATGCATCAATGTTATCTGCTTTTCAGTATTTCCGCTTGACATCGGGATAACAGACGCTCCGATATTCTCAGCACCCGCATGAGCACCAAGACCACCGGTAAAGAGTCCGTAACCGTAAGAGATCTGAAAAATATCCGAGCTGTCCGCTCCGTAAGCAGTAAAAGCGCGCGACAAGCATTCTGTCCATGTAGACAAGTCCTTACGGGTATACCCCACGACTGTCGGTTTTCCGGTAGTTCCCGAAGAGGCATGGATACGTACGATCTGACTCATCGGCACGGCACAAAGACCGAACGGATAATTATCACGCAAATCATATTTGGTAGTAAAAGGCAGCTTCGTTATATCGTCGATACTGTTGATGTCGTCAGGAGTAATGCCCAGCTCCTGCATTTTCTTCCGGTAAAAAGGTGTGTTGTGATAAACGTGTTCTACTATTTTCTTGAGCCGTATACTTTGAATCTTGCGAAGGCTCTCCCGGTCCATGCATTCGATACTTTCATTCCAAATCATGACTTTCGCTATATTTTTATTTGTATTATTCTGTTTTTTATAATAAACTGTTGCAAAGTAAAGGATTTATTTGAAAAAAAGGCTTGTTTATCTCAACTATTTTTCCGAATATTGCTTCCCTTTTTAAAACTGAACATGAATTTTGAATTAACATCCGCTTATAAACCCACAGGCGATCAGCCTGAAGCCATTGCACAGCTCACCGAAGGGGTAAAACAAGGCCTGCCGGGCCAAACTCTGTTGGGAGTTACAGGTTCCGGAAAGACTTTCACGATTGCCAACGTCATAGCCAATATCAATAAACCCACACTGATATTGAGTCACAACAAGACATTGGCGGCCCAGCTATACAGTGAGTTCAAAGGATTTTTCCCAAACAATGCCGTTGAATACTACGTATCTTATTACGACTATTATCAGCCGGAAGCCTACCTTCCCAGTACCGATACGTACATCGAAAAAGATCTTGCCATCAATGATGAGATAGACAAACTGCGGCTTGCCGCCACTTCCTCTCTGCTTTCGGGGCGTAAAGACGTGATAGTGGTTTCATCCGTCTCTTGCATCTATGGTATGGGAAACCCTTCTGATTTCTACAACAATGTAATAGAAATAGAACGAGGTCGCATGATGGATCGCAACGTCTTTCTGCGCCGCCTCGTAGACAGCCTATATGTACGTAACGACCTCGATTTGAACCGCGGCAATTTCCGTGTCAAAGGAGACACAGTGGACATTTACCTGGCCTATTCCGACAACATCCTCCGGGTTACTTTCTGGGGAGACGAAATTGACGGGATCGAGGAAGTGGATCCGATTGCCGGTGTCACCATCGCTCCTTTCGAGGCATACAAAATATACCCCGCCAATCTCTTTATGACCACTAAAGAAGCGACCATACGGGCCATCCACGAAATAGAAGACGACCTTACCAAACAAGTAGCCTATTTCGAATCCATCGGAAAAGAATACGAAGCCAAACGGTTGTATGAACGTGTGACCTATGATATGGAGATGATTCGCGAATTGGGACACTGCTCCGGCATCGAAAATTACTCCCGCTATTTCGACGGGCGTGCTGCCGGCACACGCCCTTACTGCCTGTTGGATTTCTTTCCCGATGACTTCCTTATCGTAATAGACGAAAGCCATGTAAGTATTCCACAGATACGCGCCATGTATGGGGGCGACCGTGCACGAAAAATAAACCTGGTAGAATACGGTTTCCGCCTACCTGCAGCGATGGATAACCGCCCGTTGAAATTCGAAGAATTCGAAGAGATGGCCAAACAGGTAATATACGTAAGTGCCACTCCTGCCGATTACGAGCTTATTCATTCCGAAGGCATCATCGTAGAACAGGTGATACGTCCTACCGGCCTGCTCGATCCGGTTATCGAAGTACGTCCAAGCCTTAACCAAATCGATGATTTGATGGAGGAGATCCAGATACGCATTGAAAAAGAAGAGCGTACGCTTGTCACCACCCTGACCAAACGGATGGCAGAAGAGCTGACGGAATACCTGCTGAACAACAATGTGCGCTGTAACTATATCCATAGCGACGTCGATACACTTGAACGGGTAAAAATCATGGATGACCTGCGTCAGGGAATATATGATGTGCTTATCGGTGTAAATCTGTTGCGTGAAGGGTTGGACCTTCCCGAAGTATCCCTTGTAGCCATTCTCGATGCGGATAAAGAGGGATTCCTTCGTTCCCACCGTTCACTGACACAAACCGCCGGCCGTGCTGCCCGAAATGTAAATGGAAAAGTAATCATGTATGCCGACAAAATAACGGAAAGCATGCAGCTTACCATCGACGAGACCAATCGCCGACGCGAAAAGCAATTAGCTTACAATGAGGCACACGGCATCACTCCGCAACAGATAAAGAAAGCTCGCAATCTCTCCGTATTCGGCGGAAGCAATGCAGAGACAGAGACCATGCTGAAAGAACAACGCGCCTATGTAGAACCGGTAAGTCCCAATGTAGCAGCCGACCCTGTTGTTCAATACATGACCAAAGCGCAAATGCAAAAGAGTATCGAACGCACACGGAAGCTCATGCAAGAGGCAGCCAAGAAACTGGAATTCATCGAAGCCGCGCAATATCGCGACGAATTGCTGAAGTTAGAGGATCTGATGAAAGAAAAATGGGGATAGATTTCCCAATAGAGTTTAAATTCAGAAAAGCAAATCTTAATCAATGTTATAAAACACACTTTTAGAGCCAAAAAGTTTGCAGATATCCTCCAAGGCAGTATCTTTGCACTGTGTTTTTCATAGTATTAGATTTAAGGTTAACAAAGGTTGGAGCAAGGCGTTGCTCCTTTTTTTATTTTCAGACGTTTCACTTCCACACAGAAAAGTTCCTATTTTTTTAGCGAAAACGCAATGGCTGTAGTAAATAAGAGCCTATCTTTGCAAAAACAAATAACATTAACCTAATGAAGAGAATATTCTTAATCTCATTGCTGGTGGTTTCAGTATTAAATTCAGTGAATACTGAAACAAAAACCATAAGTATTCCAAATGAAAAACACCGTGTACTCATCAGTACTGACATTGGCGGAACAGACCCAGACGATAACCAATCAATGGCTCATCTGCTTATGTACACCGATTGCTTTGACCTTGAAGGACTTGTATCATCCCCATCTTATGGTAGTGGCAATAAGGAGGAAATTCTCCGCATGATTGCCCTTTATGAAAAAGACTTTCCAAAATTAAGCCGGCAAATCAACGGGCTTATGAAGCCCGACGAGCTTCGGTCAATTACAAAACAGGGGCGGAAAGGTGCTGCCCCTTATTGTGGTTATACGACTCCGACCGAAGGTTCGCAATGGATTGTGGAGTGCGCACGTCGTAAAAGTGATCGCCCTTTGTGGATTTCTGTTTGGGGAGGTCTTGACGATGTTGCTCAAGCCCTGCATGACGCTCCCGATATCGCCGATAAAATCCGTGTCTACTGGATTGGTGGCCCCAACAAGAAATGGAGTACCAACAGCTATGCCTATATCATCGAGAACTTTCCGAACCTTTGGATTATTGAAAACAACGCGGCATATCGTGGTTTCATTGCCGAAAATAAAGTAAAAGACAAGTATAATGCAGGATTTTACGAATCATTCATGAAAGATGCCGGTAATCTTGGTAAAGACTTTATCAATTATTACAAGGGTATTCCCAAATTGGGTGATACTCCGGCTCTTCTCTATATCATGAACGGTAATCCCGACAACCCTGAGGGCGAATCTTGGGGAGGAAGTTTTGAACCGATCAGCCGCAGTGCACGTCCGGTGTTCTATCGTCCTACTACTGAAAAGGATACCGTGCCTGTTTATTCTATTATCGAACTTCATGTGAAAGGACCTGTGAAAGATGAAATCTCCATTGATTCAGTGTGTTTCCAACTCGACATACGTAACCAAAAATGGGATGGTTTCTACCTAGGCAACGGAGATTACGTTGTACGCCATTCCACTTATTATCTTGGAACTCTTCCGTATATTATCACCTCACACATAGAGGATTTTCCTCAGTACAAGGGTGCTATTACAGTTGAAAACCTCTGGCCCGGCCGTGAATACCCTACCGATTATAAAGTAGGTAAGAAGTGGTATACAGACCCTCAAGCGCCATCTCTATTTTGGCATAATCTCCAGGGTGCAAAAACCACTTTTAAATGGCGTCATGATGTCATAGAAGATTGGGGTAAACGCCTTGACATCCTAAAAGAATAACAACTATCAGTCAAGTTTATTTATGGAACAACAAATTCAACTCAACGACCACAACAAGCAAGAATACCCACCTATGCACACAGTAGAACATATTCTGAATGCTACCATGGTGAAAACTTTCGGTTGCCCGCGTTCACGTAATGCCCATATCGAAAGAAAGAAAAGTAAATGTGATTATGAATTGGCAAATTGCCCGAGTGAAGAACAGATACAGGCTATCGAAGACAAGGTAAATGAAGTGATCCGTCAACATCTGCCTGTAACTATCGAATTTATGCCCAAACAAGAAGCCAAAGATATTGTCGACCTCAGCAAACTGCCGGAAGATGCAAGTGAAACATTACGAATTGTCCGCATCGGAGACTATGACACCTGTGCATGTATCGGACTGCATGTGGAAAACACCTCCGAAATAGGAACTTTCAAAATTATCAGTCACGATTATGACGAAGAGCGGAAAGTATTGCGCATGCGTTTTAAACTGATAGAGCGATAACAAAGTGTCAAAGTTCCATCCACTTTCCATCAAACAAGCAAAACCATAGTACAATATGGCATAAATAATGAAATTTTGACACCTATTTCATGACAAATAGTCAAATATCAATATAAAAATGGCTTGGCATACGTTTTGCACTATCCATAGCGAACAACGGTTCCGGAAACGGAACGGGAGTTACAAATAAATTGAATGTTTAACTTAAAGATAGGAGACTAAAATTATGATGCCTGTTAGAAGAACTCAGAACTGGTTACCAAGTATCTTTAATGATTTCTTTGATAACGAATGGATGGTAAAAGCAAATGCTACTGCACCTGCCATTAATGTGATTGAATCAGAAAAAGACTATAAAGTCGAAGTAGCTGCTCCGGGCATGACAAAGGACGATTTTAACATCCGTATCGACGAAGATAATAACCTTGTCATCTCCATGGAGAAGAAAGCCGAAAACAAGGACGAAAAGAAAGACGGTCGTTATTTGCGCCGCGAATTCTCATATACCAAGTTCCAGCAAACCATGATCCTGCCGGACAATGTAGACAAGGAAAAGATCTCTGCCCAAGTCGAAAACGGTGTTTTAGCTATCGACCTTCCCAAACTCAGCGAAGAGGATATCAAAAAACCGCAGAGAACAATCGAGATCAAATAAAGACCAAAATCAACAGCTATTGAGATCAAGAAATATCGAGATCGATAGTAATTGAAATCAATAGAATGTTCTAAAGACAAGAGTCATCTTAATAGTGATTTCTGCCTAAGCGGACAAAAAATAAAAAGGGAGTTTTATTACTCCCTTTTTTATTATCACACCACCCATATCACAGATAACAGAAAGACATGGCCCAAATAGGTAAGCGAAAAATATCTGCGATATGGGTGTTTTTTTTATCCCTCAACTTTCTTGAAGCTCCTTACGGCCCAGATATTCAACACCAATGCAAAAAGCAGTAACGCCCCCAACTGCGGCAACAGATCGGCCATGCCACTACCCTTCAGATAGACCATACGCATCACCTGCATCAAGTATTTCAACGGATTGAATACAGTAATCACTTGCGCCCAGCCGGGCATACTGCTGATGGGGGTAAACAAACCACTCATCAAAATAAGAATCAACATGCAGAACCACATAACGAACATGGACTGCTGCATAGTGGCAGAATGATTGGATATGACTAATCCCAGCCCCGACATAGACAATACAAACAGAACCGCAAAGAAATAGATTATCAAGAAATGACCAACCGGAACAATGCCGTAAAATGCCCATGCCAGAATAAAGCAAATGGTAAGAACAATAAAACCAATTAGCCAATACGGAAGCAGTTTTGCCAGAATAAAAGTAAATTTACTGACCGGAGTGACGTTTATCTGCTCAATGGTTCCTGCCTCCTTCTCACCCACAATATTGAGAGCCGGCAAAAAGCCACAGATCAGAGTAAGCAACATCACCATAAGTGCCGGTACCATAAAAAGCTTATAATTCAAATTCGGGTTATACAAATTAAGAGTCGACAACCGGCAATCGGCCGTAAAAGACGCCGGAATGTCAGTTGTGACTGCCTCGGAAGCATAATCACGAACGATATTAGAGAGATAAGTACTACCCAATCCACCCTTCGTACCGTTAACCGCATTAGCAGCAATCAATACGTGGGCAGCGTTTCCTCCGATACAATCCCGTTCAAAATAACGCGGTATTTCGAGAATGACATCAGCATCCCCCGCCTCCACATTTCTCAATGCCTCATCATAAGAATCCGGAAGAGCCGTAAGGCGAAAGTAAGTAGAAGCAGCAATCTTATCGACCAACCGGCGCGAAAGAACCGAATGGTCATTATCCACAATATTGAGAGAAACATTCCGCACTTCGAGATTCATCGCCCAAGGCATAAAAATCATGATCATGCAAGGGAAAAGCAAGATAAGACGCGGAAGAAACGAATTACGTATCAACTGCTTGAATTCTTTTTCAATAAGAAACTTAATCATAGTAAATAATGTGCCAATATGCCAATGGGACAATGTGCCAATCGGCTGGCGCTTTTTAACGGGTTAATTATGTTTATTCTCTCTAATTGGCACATGGATATATCGACCATCGTTTCATTCAATCGGCACATTGACATATTATTCAATCGGCATATTGGCACATTGCCACATTATTTATTCATTCCAACCTGTTTTTAAACTTCTTGAAACTAATTGTAATCAATACTATCGCCATAAATGCCAGAATGAGAATCTCTTTCACTACATGTACAACATCCACTCCCTCGATCATCAGTTTACGCACAGCCTGAATATACCAGCGTGCCGGCAGAACATCGGCTACCACCTGCAATACGAGCGGCATACTTTCTATGGGAAAAATCATACCGGAAAGTATCATGGTAGGCATCATCAGAATCAGTCCCGAAGCCAGCATGGCGGCTACCTGTGTCCGTGTCACCGAAGAGATAAGCAAGCCCAATGCCAACGACACGAATATAAACAACAGCGATACGAAAATCAGCCAGAACAAACTGCCCGCCACAGGCACATGCAGCACATAAACCGACAAGAGCAGGATCGTAACCAGATTAATGAATGACAACACAAAATAAGGAACTGCTTTGGACAGTATCACAAACAGCGGCCGGAGAGGTGAAACCAACAGGATTTCCATCGTCCCGGTCTCCTTCTCACGAACAATGGATATGGAGGTCATCATTGCACAAATCAGCATCAGGATAAGTCCCATGACACCCGGAACAAAATTATAGGTACTCTTCATCTGCGGATTATAGAGCAACTTGACATTCGGCACAATCGTAGGAGCAGTAATGCCGGCAGGCATCATCTCCTGTTGCACGGCAGCGATAATCCCTGTAGCATAATTCACCTGCGTTGTTGCCATGTTAGGGTCAGTGGCATCGGTGATAAGCTGTATTTCGGCATCACCGGCATAAAGCCTGTCGATAAACCGGGTACCGAATACAATGGCGAGATCGATATCCCCCTCCCTGAATACCGTTTCCACTTCCCGCGGAGAATGAAGTAACCGGTTCACCGTAAAGTATTCACTGGCATCAATCCGGTCGACGATGCGGCGCGTCATCACGTCATTGTTCGGGTCGAGTACGGCAACACGCACATTCTTCACTTCGGTAGATATGGCAAAACCAAAGAGAATGATCTGAACGACAGGCATCCCCAAAAGAATCAGCATTGTCCGCCGGTCACGGAAAATATGAAAAAACTCTTTTCTTACGAAAGCTATAAACTGTTTCATTCCTCAATCTGCTTTACGAACTGCCTTGCGGGCCAGTTGCTGAAATACATCATCCATCGTCCCGGCATGAAACTGTTCTTTCAGCCGAAGAGGTGTGTCGAGCGCCTCGATACGCCCGTCCACCATGATAGAAACACGGTTGCAATACTCTGCCTCATCCATATAATGAGTGGTGACAAAAACGGTAATTCCCCGGTCGGCAGCCTGATAGATAAGCTCCCAAAACTGACGGCGTGTGGCGGGATCGACTCCTCCGGTAGGCTCATCCAAAAAGACAATCTTCGGTTCATGGAAGATGGAAACGGAAAAAGCGAGCTTCTGTTTCCAGCCCAAAGGAAGACTGCGGACCAGCGTATCGCGTTCGTCACTAAAGCCGAGACGTGCCAGAAGTTCATCCGTTTTCACAGCAATTTCTTTCTCTTTCATGCCGTAAATGCCGGCAAACAGACGAATGTTTTCCCACACCTTGAGATCCTCGTACAGCGAAAATTTCTGGCTCATATAGCCGATATTCTTCTTCACCTCCTCCGAATGGGTAGATATATCGAATCCTGCCACCACTCCCCGCCCGGAAGTCGGCTTGCTCAATCCGCAGAGCATACGCATTGCAGTAGTCTTGCCGGCGCCGTTGGCACCGAGAAAGCCAAAGATTTCGCCACGGTTCACTTTGAATGAGATATGATCCACGGCGGTAAAGTCACCGAACCGTTTACAGAGGTTATCCACTTCAATGGCATAGCCGTTGCCGTGACGCGCCTCTTCCCGTGCCAGTCCCGGCGGACACAGGATAGCAGCAAACCGGTGCAGAATCTGTTCCGGGGTATCGATGCCATGTATCCGCCCTTCATGAATAAAAGCGATACGGTCGCATTGCCGCGCCTCATCCATGATGGGAGTAGAAGCGATAATGGTGATTCCCTGCTCTTTGAGCCGGCGGAGCATCTCCCAAAATTCCTTACGGGAAACAGGGTCTACCCCGGTAGTCGGTTCATCAAGAAACAGGATGTCCGGTTTATGAATCAAAGCACAGCTCAAAGCCAGTTTCTGCTTCATTCCTCCCGACAATGCTCCTGCCCTACGTTTCCTGAAAGGCTCGATCTGCCGGTAAATATCCTTCACCAAATCATAGTTCTCCTCTATGGTCGTATGAAAAACCGTCGCAAAGAAGTTCAGGTTCTCTTCCACCGTCAGGTCTTTATACAAAGAGAACCGCCCGGGCATATATCCCACCCTGTGCCTGATTTCCTTGTATTCCTTCACCACATCCAACCCTCCTACGGTAGCCGTACCGCTGTCGGCGTGCAGTAACGTAGTCAAGATACGGAAAAGCGTACTCTTTCCTGCCCCATCCGGCCCGATAAGTCCGAACAGCTCACCACGCTTCACCGAGAAAGAGACATCCTGCAAAGCCTCCACTTTCCCATACTGTTTACTGACCCCGTCTACCACCACTTCCATCTTCTCTACTTCCTTCATCTTCCTCCCTTCTCAAACACGACTCCCCCATACATTCCTATTTTCAGATACCCGTCATTTTTCACGGCAACCTTTACAGCATATACCAGATTGGCACGCTCGTCTTTCGTAAGAATCGTTTTCGGAGTAAATTCCGAACGGTCGGATATCCAGGTCACAATCCCCGGATACTCTTTCCTTGCATCATTTCCATAATCGGAATATACCGTAACCGGCTGCCCCAACTTCACTTGCGACAGTTGTTCGGAAGTGATGTATGCACGAATATACATCTGTTCCATATCCGCCACTTTAAACAGCGGTTTCCCCATCGTTGCCAGTTCACCGGCTTCCACATATTTGGCGAGCACCGTACCGGCAATGGGAGATGTAATGTGGCATTTCATCAGTTGATCTTCCACCTGTGCCACCTGAACACCTACCGAAGAGCTCTGCCAGGTAAGGCTTTCGCGGCTGTTGAGCAAAGTAGAACCCTGTGCTACGAGTTGTTTCTGCAATACTTCCAGATGGGTCCGGGCATCATCCAGTTGTTTCTGATTGGCAGCGCCGGCTTTCAGCAGATTCTCCACACGACGTTTCTCGCGCTCGGCGGTAGCAATCTCTTCCTTCAGTGCGGCAACCTGCTTCAATACATCGGGGCGTTGTCCCTCAACAGATTTCGCACTGGCTTCCAACTGTTTTTTTCTTAAGTAGAGCTGAACGGTATCTACCACCCCCACCTGCTGTCCGGCTTTCAGAACCGTTCCTTCCTCCACATCCAAGTAAAGTAATTTTCCGGATACCTCAGAAGAGACCAGTACTTCGGTCGTTTCAAACGTGCCGGTCGCATCATAATCGGGCATGCCACTTCCGCATGCAGCCATTACCCAAAATAAGGAAAGGGTTCCTATCAGTTTCATTGACTTCATATAAAGCATATTTTAATTGTTTCCATTATTATCGGTTCTCTCAGAGCGCCTGTATACCACTCTCCGTCAAAATCTCACTCCCCATTCACTGTAAATTTCAGTTTCCAGATATTCATCAATAACTGCACCTCGTGCAACGCTTTCGTTTGCCGGGCCATATTCTCAGAAGTGATTTCACGGAGCATATCGGTAACGGTAAGAGTACCGTTCGCCACCTTCGCTTCGGCAGCCAGGCGAATATTGGTGCGCAGGCGAATTATTTCTTCGTCATCCTGCATCTGTTTCCGCATTGAAATAATGTCGCTATTCTGTTGTGTAGCCTGCAGGCGGGTATTGAAAAGAAACACATCCCGGTTTGTCTGCAACTGTTGCCGATTGGCGGCTATCACCTTTTTGTCATTCCGCAGTGTATACAGGCTTCCAAAATTCCACGACAGCCGTACCCCTGCTATATAGAAAGGTACAAATTCATCCTTCAGCATATTCAGTCCCGGATTGCCGTATGCCCCTTGCACAAACATTCCCAAGCGGGGAAGATGCCGCACCTTCAGAGCCTCCTCTTGTATCCCGAGCTGATTGTTCTGTGCATCGAACCACGTCAACTCCGGTCGCCGGATTTCATTCAGCGGTGAGTATTCACCACCCGACGGCTTTATCAGTTTCGTATCTTCCGCCAACTCTTCGCCTGTCAGTAAAGAGAGCATTTTCAGATACGCCTGCCGCAATGAGGAAAGTTCTATCCGTTTCTGACGGGCATTAAGCTGTTCCACCTTCACAGCATCCAGATCGGACTGACTGGCTATTCCGTTTTCCATATAAGCACTGATTTTCCGATAGCTGCGTTCCAAGTCCTCCTGCAACAGGCGGTTCTGTATCAACTGTTCGTCCAACGACAGGATTCCGAAAAAAATCTGATCTACCCGTTCGTTCAAGGCATACATATCGACGTTCAGCTTTTCCCGTTCCACATCAGAAGATGCGAGCACCATCTCCTTTTTAGAATGTATCTCTCCTCCATCCCAAATGTTCTGTTTCAGCTCCAGCATCACCTGGTACTGATCTTTCGGCAGTCCTTTAATGTCTATTCCCGGAATTTTCACGGGAAGCTCCGTCGCATCGCTTTGATAACTTGCTTTGGCGGAAAGGGAAAACTGTGGCAGATTTCCTTTCGAAGCATTATTCAGGTTATACTCTTTTGTCTTTTCAATCAGGTTGTACTGTCTCACCAACGGATAGTTATCCTGTGTTTTCCGCCGGCACTCTTCCAAAGTTACCTGCCCGTACATCCATGACGTTACCACCAGGAAAGACCATAAAAGAATCATTCGTTTCATACTCTTTTTTTCTATTAATTTCTTTCCGGCAAAGATAGGGAAATAGAGCATGCAATCAGGTTCCAATTGTTTGCAATGATGTTCCATTAGTTCGATTATTCATAGCAGCATACAAACAAAGCACATTTCTACTGCACAAACACAAGTGCGGTACATTAACTCAGCATATACGTCACCGCAATTTCATGATGTGAGTCATTAAGTACAGGCATTCTTTTTATAAAGGCAACTTGGAGTTATTATATTTCAATGTATGGCTATCAGGGTATTCTGCCAGTCCTAATTCTATGTACTTCTTCGCCTGTTTCATGTTTTTCTTCTTTATATAATAACTCGTCAGCAACTCATAGCTTTCCTGTCTCCCCCACGAAGGTAGATATGGATTATCCATCTTTTGCACCGGAAGAGATAGAGTTTTTAAAGCATATTGTTCCACTTTAGATCCACCACCATACGTTGCCGGAGTATAATAGTCGTTGTTTGCCAACACATAATATACTCTCGGATTATTTTCATCAAGTTTCATAGCTCTTTCAATATAACCGGTAGCATCTTTTGATGCTTGAACCACCTTCGGGTATCCTAAGAATTGACACGAGAAACTATGTAACATTGATAAAAGTACACAATCTTCAGAA
The DNA here is from genome assembly GCA_958477465.1 of uncultured Bacteroides sp. GTDB lineage: Bacteria > Bacteroidota > Bacteroidia > Bacteroidales > Bacteroidaceae > Bacteroides. Next base: position 12,419 of record CAUEFX010000039.1, on the reverse strand, counting down.
CTCTTTGTCTCTATCGACTCCAGTGATCCAATACCTTTTTTCAACTCTTCATACGCATTTTCTTTATCACCGGTCTTTAAATATATTATACTGTTATAATAAAGTGCATACCCTTTCCAATACAGGAATAGAGAATTTTTTCTTTGATCATACAAGGAGGAAAGCTCGTCAATGAGAGAAGTCATTTTAGAATTGTTTTGGGTTGCAAATGAATTCATAAAAGCATCTGCTATTCTATTTTGGATGTTCTGCTCTTCCGGCTTTTCCACTTTAATATCATCTTTTGAAATATCCCCATGTGTGGTTGTGGCAAAAGATATCTGTGATGCTACGATAAGTACGAATATTGAAATAATTAGAGTTTTCATTTTCTTATATTTTAATGGTTGAATATTGGCATTTACAAAACAAAATTATGCTTCGAGCTTTCAACTCATTGATCAAAAGCCGATTTTCATGCTCCGTTATGGAACGAAATGATAAATTGAGGTAGATTAATACAGAATTTCGTCTTAATATCTTTAAAATATTAAGACAAAACGACAATTGCCGACAGCATAATTTCAATAAGCATATATCTTCTTGTGATATACACTTGGTGGAAGGAGAATTTTCTGACACTCATAACTCTATACAAATAAAGTAATACAACACACGACCTTGACGCCAAGTTATTATCATTCTCTAATGATAGTGATTATATTTTGTATTACAAAGTATTCGAGCATCTTTTTATTTTTTTTCCTGCAGATTTCAGAAATATATATGGAAGCATTGTTAGTGTAACCCTCATAAACAATACCCAGTAGCGTTTATCGCATAGCGTCTTACATTGAGTGAGTAACCATACCGTTATCCCTTTTTACTTATCAGTCCAAAATAGAACATCAAAGCGAAATTAAAAGCAGCCAATATAAAAGCTGTCATGGCAATCATAAACATTCTACGCCATAATCGTTTCATACTGGAATAGTGCTGTTCTATCATTTGTTTTCGAGCGGCAGTATATCGTAAACGACAAAAGACAAATGGCAAAAAACATAATATCAATGCAAGAATAATAGTTGTAGGATTTCCACAAAGCCAATACATTAATGGAGTCAGCAATGGAATCAAAATTCCTAAACACCATATAATCAATAATATGCTTAGCCCTGTCATATTGTTATATTCCCTTTTTCCAATGGTTTCTGCTACATACCAAATGTAATCAAGAACAGTAAAACGAACATTTATAGCGTAATAAATCAATAACCCGATTGAATGGATGCCGTTTAGCAATAGAAGATAAAGCCACCATGTAAACCCGGCACCTTCATAACCGTTGAAAATAAGGTTATACCCCAATATGGCATTGTATAAGAGCATGATTAAAAGATTGTTGAAGGCAACCCGAAACTTGACGCGATGACAAAGCCATGTTGAGAGAAGCGACAGCATAAAAGCTATGCCGAGAATCGCCGTGTCATCATTCCAGCTACAATCAGAGACGACAATCACCATCAACACAGTTAATGCCGTCCACGTTATCCAAAATCGTTTATCAGTCAGTTTCATGATAACTTAAAATAGCTTTGTTATTCTATCCAATCTATTATTGGTTCCGGATATCTTACAAATTTTCCGTTTTCTTTTACATACCAAATCACATCACCCGTGCACCAACTTGTTCTTCTCATAACAGCTATTAGATTGTTGGCATAGCAAATATCGGTAATCAGCGGAAAAGATGTGAACCACCAATAGCCGCCCCAATGACCATAATGGACCGGTATGTATTTTCCCATTTTTCTGACACTCCTCTTATTGATTTTCTCTAATTCATCTCCTTTCTTCAGACCGCCGACAAATGTTGACAGGGTTTTATCTATATCCGAAGTCAGATATAATCCTCCGTGCGACAGAATCGGCGTTATACTGTCAACGGCGTATTGATTATCTTTCATATCAGGAATGAAAGACGGAAAACCGAATTCATACCTTGCCATTACCGTGTCAACATCAATATAATATCTTTCGACTTTGATGTATTGCGGAAACACAATATATCGCGGTGAGACCTTTTTTCCCGTCACCCCAAGCCGCCCTTCAAGTAACATCGGTACATACTCGGTACGCACTATTTCGTCAATCAAACTATCATTTTTTGTTGCTTTTAATGCAATACTATCCGAATAGGCTTCCCAATCCAAGAAAAATTCACTCAGGTTCTTTTTTGTCAGTTTAGGATACTCCAAAAGGAAGGATTGACCACTACAAACGAAGGTAGTTAACCCAAGGAATAATATAGTGATTATTCTGCTTTTCATTTCTATGCTATCATTTAGGACATATAATCCATAATCAACGATTTGTTTTCCTCTAAACTTTTACGCGAATCAATATTCAGCGGCCCGAGTGCACGCGCTCCTTTTTCACTGATATAAAAGGATGGATATTCGACTGTCATTCTGTATGTCTTACCTATATAATCCAGCGTTACCTTATACGCTTTGCTTGCACTGTCAAATTTAATACTCAGCATATCACATTCTTTCGGCAACTGCTTCTTAGCCTTATCAATAATGCGACATTGCTTAAACCAATTCTCATATAAAAACATCCCATTTGAAATAATGAATACAATGAAAAGAAAGATTAATCCAAAAGAGATTGTGTGCAGAGAAGAAATTTCTCCATTACTTAAGTAAATGATAAAGCATATTGAACACAACAACAGACTGATTGCTCCCGTCCATAAGACAGAGAACAGCAAACTGTCTGTCAGTACATATTTGAAAAGCGGATAATAAACCATTTTCTCACCACTCCAAAATCGTTTATCGGTCACCTTCATCTGAGTGCTACAATTAGTATATCAATTCCTTTGTCCTAACACTCACAAAAATACTGCATTTTCCACAGAAAACCTTGCACCACTATACACAAAAGTTATTCCCTTTCTTAAGTTCACTTTTTCTTTGCGTTTTTCGTTTTTCGAAATGTCATCACTTTGTACTGTAATAATATTGATATTAAATTATTTAGCATCATTTTCTCACATTCATCGGTTATTCCAGTATTTTTATGTAGTTTTACACTCAGATTCAGTTTGCAGATTGAAAAACAACTTAGGTAAGTACAATCCTGTAACCATGAATTGTATTCCTATATACTTAAGTAAATATTTAGCATACAGTTTAATACGCAATAATATGAAGACAATCTGCAGATTATCAATTCTTCTTATATCATTTCTATCGGGATGCAATTATGTCTGTTCGCAAACAACAGCAGATATAAAAATGGGAGAAATACTGAATGGTGGTGATTTATTTCAACTGAGGACTCAATACCCGCTATTAAAGGATTCTGTCAGCATAGAAATGCTGAACCTTGTTGCAGAAGCACAATTAGGCATCGGATTTAATCGTCTGGAGAGTGCCGCAACGGCATTGGATAGTCTATTGCAGTATCACCAGGAAGAACTCGGTTCGGAAACATCGATTGGAATGGCAGCCTTGCGTGCAATGAATCTGTTGAACTTAGGGCTGTATCCACAAGCAGGAAAGGCCGGGGAAGATCTGGCAAATGCACTCAAAGAGGCAGTGCCTTTTGAGTCTCTTTACAGCTTTATCTTTATAGAGCGCATCGGAAAAGCTCTTTCCGACCATCCTAAGCCCCATCTGGAAAGACCTTCACACGATATTACAGTGCCGATGAAATGTGATATTGTGGGGCGGGGGCATCATTTCTATATACCGGTTGAAGTGAACGGGATAACAAAGGATTATATCTTTGATACGGGATGCTCTTTCGGTAATTTAGTTTCCGAGAAATACGCAGAAGAGGTTGGCCTAAAAACAATATCCGACTCTATCCCTATTTCAGGAATGAATATAGGCTTCGTAAAATTGGCAATAGCGGATTCTCTGAAAGTTGGCGAGATTGTCTATCACAACCCTATATTCATGGTAGCTCCACCCGACCAAAAGGTGGATTCGGCTTTTGTGTATGACGGAGTATTGGGCTATCATTTCATCAGAGATATCAAGGAGGTGATTATCGATAATGAATCCCAATCATTTGTCTTCCCATATCAGGTATCAGACGGAGAACCGAACATGTTCTTTTCTTCCAATACCCCCAATGCACGGATTGAATACGAAGGGCAACCGCTCGATTTGATTTTTGATACCGGCAATGTGAAGTCGGACCTTGGAAGTAATTTTGCGCAAATGTTTCCCGAAGCATTATCAGGACTGGCAGAACACGAAAATACCCGAGGTGGATTCGGTGGAGTTTCCAAAGTAAAAGTAGTGACATTACCCAAGTTTGATTTCAACTTATCCGGACAGCCTATTACGCTTTATCAAACGGAAGTATTAAAGGAATCCGCTGAGAACCGGCTATTTTCAGGTTCATTGGGAGCGGACTTTGTGTCGTCATTCAAGCGTTTGATAATCAACTATGAGAATATGTTTATTCGCGGAGAGCAATAGATAAAAAGACAAAATCAAGCTCTGAATAACAGAATACTACCTTATTTTACCCCCCCTTTTCACCGGCTTCACCTTTTTTCTGTATACCCCATGAATAAAGAGATACAGGGTGAAGGCCTGCTCTTTTTCCAAGCATGGCGCAAAGTGCGTCCGATCACGGTGGCCAGAAGAGTTAAAGCCCGTGCTTACATCCCGTAAGTATATTCCTTACACGCCACAGACAGACTCCTTGGTATGTGCCTTCACCTTGTATCTCCGATGAACAAACCAGTTGAGAGAAAAAGGTGAAGCCAGTGAAGGGGGTAAAAACATACTGAAAACAGGGTATTTTACAGAATAGATTCCGTTTTATGAAGAAAGATATAGCAGATTTTCATACCTATTGGATCTTACCGTAAAACATACTACATCTTTTCCAGAAACATACTACATCTTTTTTTGAAAGATGCTATATCTTTTTTTAAAAGACTTAAGTCTTTTTCTGAAAGACGTTACATCTTTTTCCCCTTGCATTTCACATCTTGATCTTTCGGAAAAGCAGGAAAAAAACTCATCGCAGACAAGGAAATATGAAACGATCGTTTGACCGTGATAGAAACGGACGTTATATAGTAAAGAGAGTCCAATGAACACACTTCGAAAAGCAGGAGTACCCTTTACAAAATGTCAATATGATATTTAAGTTTACGCAGAATCCATTTATCAAAGCAAGAGATAGTATGAATACTAAAAACCTTCTGCATTTTCATATTGAATATTTCCCAAAGGCAACAATACAAGCGATTGACTATCACAAAGATTTCCATTTTCTATATTCGCTTGCAATTTATCTTAAAAACTCCTATATATCATTCTTTATTCCATTTCAAAACAGTTCGGATTCTGTTGACTGTTAGCGCAAAAGGCAGTCCCCTATAAGAGAAAAGTGTTTTTCCCGTAGAGACTCTTATGGTTTCTCGTAGAGGAACGAGTCGTTCCTCTACGAGAAACTGAAGCTTTTCACCGGGAAAAAGTACATTAATATGCCGGGCAAAAGTGCATATTCATCCTCTTTTTCATAGAAATATGCAGAATAAAGTGCATTTTATTCACTTATTTATGCACTTTTTTCTCTATTTGCCACTTTTTAATCAAGGTGCCTGTTAGCAAAAGCCGTAATATAAAAGAATTATGTCAGAGTATTCGCCTTTCTCATAGCTTTTATCCAACACCGCTAAACTCGATAAAGTTATGGACGGAATACTCAACCACTCACGTATACCACGGGGAAGTAGTAAAGTCCAAAAAACATTTTTTCATTCTACAGGCATAGAAATCGGTAAATTCTATTTAAATTTGTCCTATCATCCCTCATGCAGAGATTATACCTGAACTCCGACAATGAATATCCTGACAATAAATGTAAAGAAACAACCGGATGGAAAAGAATGAGCCGCTCGAAATAACGCTTGAACAAATAAAACACAACCTGATTGTTCGCAACAACGAATATCGGTATGTAACCCCCGATTTCGGAATTGTCATCAGCTTCTCCAAAATGGAAAGTAATCTTGTCAAGGTCGGACAGCCCTATCGTGCCAAAGAGGGACGAATCATCTGCGGTTTGCAGGGAAAGGCACGTATATCAGTCAATCTGATAGAATACGACATCTCTCCCCGGATGCTCGTCGTCACTCCACCGGATTCCATCATCCAAATCATAAGTTTTTCTCCCGACTGCGATTTTCAGATGATTGCCACAAGCAACAACCTTCTACCGATCCCCCACAAAGAAGATCTGGCCGATTCGTATACGCAACAAGGCATCGTACTTAAACCGACAGATGGGGAATGGGAGGAAATCAGCATGTACTTCTCATTGACTTGGAAAACGGTGCAGGAACCGGTCTTTCGGAAGGAAGTCGTTCTACATCTGCTTACGGCTCTCCTATATAATATAAGGTATATACAAAAGAGATTACGAAACAGCATCGGACAAGCCCCTTCACATCAAGAAGAATTGTTCCGCCGGTTCATCGCCTTGGTCAACGAGCACAGCAAAGAGAAACGAACGGTGGGATTTTATGCCGACAAGTTATGCCTCACTCCCCGCTATCTGAATACCGTTATCCGGCAAGTGAGCCAGCATACAGTGATGGAGTGGATTAACCAGTCCGTGATACTCGAAGCACAGATTTTGCTTAAGCACAGTGACCTGCTGATTTACCAAATTGCCGACCAACTAAATTTCCCCAACCCTTCCTTCTTCTGTAAATTCTTCAAAAGAAAAACCGGAATGACCCCTCAAGAATACCAGAAAAAGTAAACTCTCCCGTGCCACACTGCACAAATAATAAGCAGGACACTTTGTCAATCAAAAGTAAAGTCGTATATTTGCAGCCGCTATTACGAGTTAGTAGCATTAATTCAAATCATTAACTAAAAACATTTTTAAAAATGGCAACCAGAATCAGATTGCAAAGACACGGACGTAAAAGTTACGCGTTCTATTCAATTGTAATTGCAGACAGCAGAGCACCACGTGATGGTAAATTTATTGAGAAGATTGGTACTTATAACCCGAACACCAATCCTGCTACAGTAGATTTGAATTTTGACGCTGCATTGGCATGGGTACTGAAAGGCGCACAGCCCAGTGATACCGTACGTAACATCCTTTCACGCGAAGGTGTTTACATGAAGAAGCACCTCCTCGGTGGTGTAGCCAAAGGCGCATTCGGTGAAGCAGAAGCTGATGCTAAATTCGAAGCTTGGAAAAACAACAAGCAAACAGGTCTTGCTGCTTTGAAAGCAAAAGAAGAAGAAGCTAAGAAAGCTGACGCAAAAGCACGTCTTGAAGCAGAAAAGAAAGTAAACGAAGCAAAAGCAAAAGCATTGGCAGAAAAGAAAGCTGCTGAAGAAGCTGCTAAAGCTGTTGCTAACGCACCCGCAGAAGAAGAAGCTGCTCCGGCAGAAGAAGCTCCTGCAACAGAAGTTGCTGAATAAGAGTAAGCAAATTCAAATATGGATTAAAACTATAAAAATCCTCTCCGGCATACGTCGGGGAGGTTTTTTATTTGCGCCTGTCCAGTTCGTTTTTCCTGTAATCCTTGGGAGACACACCGATATATTGCTTAAAGTACTTACCGAAGAAGGACTGTGTGGGAAAATTCAACTGCGTAGCGATCTCCTTTATACTCAAATCCGATGTCTCCAACAACCGTTTTGCTTCCGTGACAACCATACGGATAATCCACTGAGAAGCGCCACTGCCCGATTTTTCTTTGATAATGGTTGAAAAATAACGCGGAGAAAGATGCTGCAACCCGGCATAGAAGACCACATCGCGCTCCTTGCGATAAAAACGATACAAAGACAACATGAAATTCTGAAAAATCACATCTTTCTTATTCTGCGCCAACGGCTGCAACGGCCGATTGGAAAAATAAATATTCAGCACCTCATAACAGACCGTCTGCCCCATAGATTTAATAAGCTCCAATGTCAGGCGACGGCAATGTATCCCCATATCCGAATGCTCCTCCAAACGGATTCTGTTTTGCAAGTTCTCAAGCAAAGTTCCCAAATGGGCATACTGCTCATCCGACAAAGAGACACAGGGATTTTCCTTAATGAACAGTATGTTCTCCACATTCGTCACCTTATTGACCACCGGAATCGCATAATCCAAATCGACTTCAACCATAAAGCCTTCTGCATCTGCACTTCTACGCAAAACCCGTATCAAAGTAGAAGGAACATAAATATAGAGATCCCCCGGTTTTATCACATACGATTTCAACGGCAAGGAAATCTCTATCTCTCCACGACAGCAAAGAAAGAATCCGCACTTATTAATCGTCGAAACAACATTTCCTGCCTGGACCGCTTGTGCGGCATCGCCGCTGGAAAGTAATGAAATTTCAAAAGGTATTTGCTGATTAAACATTTTCTTCCATTTAGATATCCGACGCAAAATAAATACAAATCACCAAATATAATCACATCATTCAGTTAAAAAATAGACAAATCGAACAATTTATTATCCATATTAACCTTTTCCGTTTTATCCGGTCGGAATAATTTTGTGTTCACAAATCAACAAGCTTAAGTTATGAAACAATTTTATTTCATTTTGTCCGGTATATGCATATTCTTATCAACTTCCTGCACCAACCGTACAACGGAAAAACAAGAGTTACAAATAGTTAAAACAGACACAGTCGTTTCTGCCGGAGAACAGACCATACTACAGTTTCCCGGAAAAGTAAAAGCCGCTCAAGACATCAATATCGCTTTCAGGGTAAGCGGAACCATTCGCAAAATATATGTCGAAAACGGCACACGTGTACGCAAAGGAGAATTATTGGCCGAACTCGACCCGACAGACTATCAGGTGCAATTGGATGCCACAGAGGCTGAGTACAAACAGATCAAGGCGGAAGCCGAAAGAGTGATAGCCCTTTACCAGGAGAACGGAACGACTCCCAACACCTACGACAAGGCTGTCTACGGTCTGAAACAGATAACTTCCAAATATCAGCACCACAAGGACGAACTGAGCTACACCCGTCTGTATGCTCCTTTCGACGGATATGTGCAGAAACACCTGTTCAACGAACATGAAACCATCGGAGCGGGAATGCCTGTAATCTCCATGATCAGTAGCGGAACACCCGAAGTAGAAATTAATCTTCCGGCGGCAGAATACATCCGCCGCAAACAATTTCAGAGTTATCACTGCACGTTCGACATTTATCCGGACAAAGTTTATCCGATGAAATACATCAGCATTACTCCGAAAGCGAACGCCAACCAGCTGTATACCATGCGCTTGCAATTGGTTCCGGGCGACCAGCCGCTCCCCTCTCCCGGAATGAATGCCATGGTCACCATCTATTGTGATACGGATGCGGCACGTTCTCTGTCGGTTCCGCAAGGTGCCATCCTGGAAAAAGAAGGACGGGCATACGTATTTGCCTATGATCCAACCGATCAGACCGTTCACAGCCGGGAGATTTCTGTCATCCGTCTGCTTAGCGATGGTCACAGCATCATCACTTCAGACAATCTGCAACCGGGTGAATGGATCGTTTCATCCGGAGTACACCACATCAAAGACGGTGAAAAAGTGAAACTTTTACCTCATTCCACAAAAACAAACATAGGAGGACTGCTATAATGGATATAAGTAAATGGGCATTCCAGAACCGGAATCTGATCTATTTCTTCGTAGCCGTTTTGCTGCTTGGAGGTGCTTACTCGTGCTATGAGATGAGTAAACTGGAAGATCCGGAAATAAAAGTGAAACTGGCCATGGTAGTAACCACTTACCCGGGAGCATCGGCTCATCAGGTGGAGTTGGAAGTTACGGATGTACTCGAAAAAAACATCCGCACCATGGGGAATATAGACAATATAGAGAGTTATTCTTACAATGACCTTTCTTTGATACAAGTCGAACTGCTAAGCACCGTCAGCGACAAGGATGTGGAGCAGTGCTGGGATATGCTGCGCCGCAAGGTCAATAATGCCTGCGCCTCACTGCCCAAAGAAGCAAGCACTCCGATTGTAAAAGATGATTTCGGTAATGTGTACGGTATGTTTTACGCACTGACAGGTGACGGGCTTTCTGATCGCGAACTGTCCGATTACGCCGAATTCATCAAGCGGGAGGTCAGCGACCTGGAAGGAGTAGACCGGGTGGAGCTGTACGGAAAGCGTTCCGAATGTATCAACATATCCTTGTTGCAAGACCGGATGGCCAACTTAGGGGTAAAACCCGCCGAGGTTCTTGCCACCCTCAACGGGCAGAACCAGACCACCTATACCGGCTATTATGAAAATGGAGAAAACCGCATACGGGTGATGGTAAGCGATAAATTCAAGACGGTAGAAGATATAGGTAAAATGCTTATTCAAGGACACGACGATGACCAGCTCCGCCTGCAGGATATCGCACAGATAGAAAAGGATTATGAAGACCCGACACGCAATGAAATGTTCTATGACCGGGAGCGGGCACTCGGTATCCTGATTGCAACTTCCAGCGGCTCGGACATCATCAAAGTGGGCAAAGAGGTGGAAACGACATTAGCTGATCTCAAAAGCCATCACCTGCCTGCCGGTGTAGAATACCACAAGGTCTTTTATCAACCGGAACGCGTAGGCGATTCATTGGGTACCTTTGTCGTCAACCTGATAGAATCTGTTGCCATCGTTGTTCTGATTCTGATGATAGCCATGGGATTCAAGAGTGGCCTCATCATAGGAATCAGTCTGGTGGTCACGGTTTTCGGTTCGTTCCTTTTCCTTCAATTTGCAGGAGGAACGATGCAGCGTGTATCTTTAGCGGCATTCGTGCTGGCTATGGGTATGCTGGTAGACAATGCCATTGTCATCATCGACGGTATATTGGTGGACCTCAAAGCCGGCAAGGACCGGATGGAAGCAATGACCGCCATCGGCCGGCAGACAGCCATGCCGCTTCTGGGTGCCACACTGATTGCCATTATCGCTTTCCTTCCCATCTACATGTCGCCCGACACGGCAGGAGTCTATACCCGCGACCTGTTTATAGTCCTGGCAGTCTCTCTTTTACTGAGCTGGGTATTGGCATTGGTTCATGTACCTTTGATGGCGGAGCGCAGATTACACCCGAACGTGGAGACCAACAAATCGGGACAGCGTGAATACAAAGGACGTGTCTATGCATCTCTACGCGCCGCTTTACGGTTCGGCCTCGCCCATCGGTGGAGTTTCGTATTTTCCATGATCGGCCTGTTGGCACTTTCTGTCTTCGGTTACAAATACATGCGTCAGGGATTCTTTCCCGATATGGTCTACGACCAGCTCTATATGGAATACAAGTTACCGGAAGGGACCAACTCTACCCGTGTGGCACATGACCTGGAGGAAATAGAAAGCTATCTGAAAAGCCGCAAAGAGATTACCCATGTCACGACTTCCATCGGAGGAACTCCGGGGCGTTACAATCTGGTGCGCAGCATTGCCAACCCTTCTTTAGGATACGGTGAACTCATCATCGACTTTACCTCCCCCGATGCTCTGGTCGAGAATATGGACGAGATTCAGGATTACTTGTCACAGCAGTATCCGGATGCTTACGTCAAACTTAAGCGGTATAACCTGATGTTCAAGAAATACCCCATCGAAGTGCAGTTCTTAGGGCCCGACCCGGCAATTCTGCGCCAACTGGCAGACAGCGCCCGTAGTATCATGGAAAATACTCCGGAGGTATGCCTTATCACTTCGGACTGGGAACCCTCGGTTCCGGTACTGACCATCGAATACGACCAGCCTTCAGCCCGTGCGCTGGGACTAAGCCGGAACGATGTCAGTCTTTCCGTACTCTCTGCCACAAGCGGAATTCCGATCGGTTCTTTTTATGAAGGTATCCACAAGAACAATATCTACCTCAAGAGCCTTGACGAAGAGGGACATCCCATTGAAGATCTGAGCAATGCACAGGTATTTTCATCATTGCCTTCCCTGAACGGACTGCTGAATGAGGAGACAATGCTGAAACTAAAAACCGGCACACTCGACAAAGAGGAACTGGTAGAAAAAATCATGGGAAGCACTCCACTCAGGCAGATATGCAAAGGCATCGATGTGAAATGGGAAGATCCCGTAGTGCCCCGTTACAACGGACAAAGAAGCCTGCGTGTACAGTGTTCTCCTGCTCCGGGACTGGAAACGGAACAGGCACGGTTGGCCATCGCCGACGAGATTGAAAAGATACAACTGCCCGATGGATATTCACTCTGCTGGCAAGGAGAAAAGATAGCCAGTACCAAGTCCATGAAATACCTGTTTAAGAACTTCCCGCTGGCCATTATCCTCATGATTGCAATTCTGATCATGCTGTTCAAGGATTACCGTAAACCACTCATAATCTTCTGTTGCATACCGTTAGTCTTTGTCGGTGTGGTGGCC
>CAUEFX010000038.1 GCA_958477465.1 uncultured Bacteroides sp. | reverse complement strand
GAACGGTACTCCCAAAGAAGGAATAACGGGCGGAGCTGCATCCATAGATACCCAAAATACAAAGCAAGAATCACAGGAGGGAAAATTGTTTTTTGCACAAAAACAACTGAATAGAGACGGAAACAACAACGAAAAGGGAACCGACGATGATTACAGTGCAGATATGATAAGCGAAATCAATGTCGTGCTGGATGGAAATTCGTCATCCCAAAATTCATATTGTACCATAAATGGAGAGAAATACAAGCTAAGCGGTTATTCCTTGTCGCAGAGACTGCGGCAACCGATGTTATTGAGTTTCTCCATGGAAAAGGAAAATAAAATAGAAACACAATCAGATGTAGTGTTTGCGGATGCAACCCAAATCATCGGAAAATCACTCGAAATAAATGTTTCTACGATAAAGACAAGCCATGAAGATAGTAATGCCAAACCTCACGAAGCATTCATTTTCAAAGGAATGATAATAGACACATCGGCATCAAGAGCAACAGCAAGCACACAATCGGCAAACGTCATGGCTGCTACATGGGATGTTTTGTTGCAAAATGTTCCACATTGTCGTTCTTTCGAGAATATGACACTGAAAGACATAATAGATTCTGTTCTTAAACCATATAGTGATATAAAATCTAAAATTTCACCAAGATTTAAGGATAAAATACCATATATAGTACAATACAATCAAAGTGATTACGCATTCATCTGCATGCTGGCCATACGCTTTGGTGAGTGGATGTATAATACTGGAGAAACATTTGTTTTTGGAGAGATGGATGATTCCGATTCTTCCGCAGACCTGAAATATCCGGGTGGAAGTCTGATGTCATATGATTTGCATCAAAGTATGGCCTCATTCTCTTTCAATCATTTGCTGCCGGATTATTACCAATATGGTAAAGAAAAAGCTATTTTAAAAGAATCGGCACAAGAGGTTGCGGAAGGGAAAGTACATGACTGGACAGATAAAGCATTTAATGCGTCTATGCAAAGATTTAAGAATGAACAAATAGCAGCATTGAATGCCGGTGGATTTGATAACGGAAAAGAAGATGAAGGTGCTGGCTCCATATTGGATTATTCATTGAAAATAGAAGCAGAAGGGAAGAAAACAGATCTAATGACTGTCAAGGGTTTTTCCAAATTGGCCATGTTGAAGATTGGACAAACATTCTTAATTCATGATAATGTTCAGAACAAATCGGGGGAGAGCAAGGATGTAGAACAAAAAGCCTTAAAGATAATAGATATAAACCATTCTTTTGACTATAGGCAAGAATATTCCAATAGCTTTACTGCTATACCTGTAGCATGTAATTATCCAGCATATTCTGATGCTGATATATTTCCATTTGCTCCACAACAAAGAGCAAAAGTTGTAGAGAATAAAGATGAACGGAATTTAGGACGTATCCGGGTCCAATTTCCTTGGCAGGAAATCCAAAGCAAGGACATGAAAACTCCTTGGTTGCGTATTGCAGTACCATACGCCGGAGCAAATAAAGGGCAACAATTTGTACCTGAAATCGGTGAAGAAGTTATGGTCGGTTTTGAAATGAACAATGCCGAACGTCCCTATATCATAGGTTCGTTCTATAATGGAGGAAATGGAAAGCCTGATGAAAACTGGGCTGTATCTAAAGAAGAGAATGGCACAAGCAATAATATAAAGGCGATCAGAACCCGCAATGGACATACTATCTTATTCAATGACAAGGGAGATGCAGGATTGATCGAAATATATGATAACAAAAACAATACCTATCACATAACCTTATCTGCCGATGATAAGAAAATTACAATCTATTCGGCAGGTAATGTGGAAGTTGTTGCCAATAATAATATTAATGTCAGTGCAGAAGGAAGCATTGATGTCACAGCGAAAGGGGATATAGGTATAAATGCCGATGGCAACATTGGCATTAAATCAAAAGGGCATATTTCTATGGAAGCCAGGAAAGAGGTTTCAATACAGGCTTCTAAAGTCAAAGTTCGCTAATAATATAAAAATTCGAATACTTTTCATTTAAAACCAACAGAGACTAGATCAGTTGTAATATGAACTACGTTTGTACCGGAGCGACTCTGAAATGCACAATGGGAACATCCTGTCCAAATTTAAAGGCTACACCTAAAAATGTATCCTTGACAGGAAAAGACCAAGCAAACATTGCCGATTATGTTTCTATGAAGAATATTCCAAGTTTTGGCAGATGTCGTTCATTAGGTTATCCTCCAACCGCATCAGCAACTGCGGCTAATCACGGTAAACTGACACCGATGCCTTGTGTGCCCGGGACCTGTCCTAAATGGAGAGCAATAGATAAGGATAGTTTAATATGTGGAGAACCGGCTTTATTGGAAACAGCAACATTGAAGTGTCTGTACGGTGGAACTATTTCAATTGTCAATCCTGGGCAAACTTTAGAAATAAAAGTTCGTGGAGTATCACAACAACCAAGAGGCGAGAAACAAGAAATACCGGAAGAACTTCTTCAAGAATTTAATGAACTAGAAACGGAAGGACTTAATAAAGAGTCTGTTTTAGATGGCATACAGTTGGCATTGGATGCTGCAGGAATGATTCCGATATTGGGGGCTGTACCAGATTTAATAAATGCGTCTATTTCTGTGTTAAGAGGAGATTGGGTTGGTGCCGGCTTATCGATAGTCGCTGCTGTACCTGGAGTCGGTGATGTTGTCGGAGGTGCCAAAATAGCATATAAAGGAGCTAAAATAGCAGGAAAAGTTACCACTAAATCTATAAAAACAGGAAAAGTTGTGTCAAAGAGCTCCTCTAATGTTACCTCAATTGGTTCATATAAAGCATCTGCAAAGAGGAGCAATAATACAATAAATTCGTCAGATACAAAGTCGGGGAATGTCGTACATCATAACTTTGATGACCTTTCAAAACAGAGAGCAAAGAATATGTCAACAGAACGTCAGGTTGAGATGAAAAAAGTTGCGAATAGTAAAAACAAATATGAACATGGCATTTCAACAAAACAAACTACTACAAATTCAATAGATAAAATTGGAAGTTCCTCTTCTGATAGCACTGGCATTTATCGTGCCAATTCCGGTAATGTCGTTCAGGAGACTACAAATGCTCCCCAATTGGGTTCTGCAACATCCAATCGCCCTTCAAGTCGTAATCATGAGACAAAAGAACCGGAAGATTTCATCGATCTAAAGAAACATAAGCAAGAAAAAGGGAAAAACCCTTTTGAGGAAAATAACAAAGAGCCTGTTGATTCTCAAAAAATCAGAGAAAAGAAGAATGAACATGAAGATTTTGATTCCAACAATATAGAGTCTCAATTACAAAAAGAACAGAAGAATGTTGATGATGCACAAAGAGAAATAAACAAGAATCAATCTCCCCAAAAATTAGATATCAATGCTTAAAAATATACTTACATTATTCTTGTTAGTGTCAAGTCTTTTATTACAAGCTCAATCCTATGATAATTTCAAAAAATTACAAGAAATATCGCTTAACCCAATTCGTCAAAAGGAATCAAAGTCCAAATCCAATCCACAAAAAGAACAAAAAGAATTAAGTGTTAATGATTCTATTTTTAAATTATTCGATGTCGATATAGATTTAGCTTTGGGTGAAATTTCTTTTGATATGTCTTGGGGAGACCCCGTCAAAAATCCACAAATAAGATGCAATAAAGCTAGTAATTTATATGGACCTGTAAGACATAATGCTGATGGAAGTATCAGATGGCATAGAGGTTTTGACTATTATGCCCCCAAAGGGACTCCCGTCTATTCTGTAGGAAATGGTGTAGTTTCATTGGTCCAGACACATCCGGATTATGGACTTTGTGTGTTGGTAACGCATAAAAGGCCAAAGAAAACCTACTATTCTTTTTATGCCCATCTTAGTTCTATTTCAGTAAAATATGGAGAAAAAGTGCAAAAGGGGAGCATATTAGGAAAAAGTGGAACAACAGGAAATGCCAATAACCTGACAGATCAAGATGAACATCTACATTTTGAGTATAGAACAAGTCCTAAACATGGAGATAGAAAACAAGAGAATCCTAACGCTATCTTAAAAACAAAATTTTATAGCGCCGACCCTAAAAACAAATGGCAGGGAAATGTTAGTGTAGTTAAGAAAGGCGGTCAAAACTTATTTGAATGAGAATAAAATGAAACTGTCTAAGCCCAATATACCGAAAGAGTTGGATGCGGATGTAGCCATATCTGTTATCATTCCTCATGTTAATTCAATAGCAGATAAGGAACTCTCTTACAACTATGAATTTAAGGGTGTTTCGGAACGTACAGCCTTAGGTGATGACCTTAGCATAGTAATACGCAATAAACAAAATGCGGTTTCATCTATCAAATTTTTATTAAAAAGAGATAGTCTATATCACATCTTACCGGAATATCTATTTCATTCTTTAGACCATTATCTTGGTGCAGATGGAGATATAGAAGAATTTGATAAACGCTATAAAGAACAAGAAGAACAAAAGAATAAGGCTTTAACCTACTTCAGACCTTTTGACCAACATTTCCAACAATTAAGGACTAACTATCAGCAATGGTTAAATGACAACATCTTTTCTGGGAATCAGTTTCTTGCTGACTTTATAACAAATGGATATGATTATAAACTTAAATAATCCATTTATCAAAGCAGCTTATCCTTGTATTCCTTGGTTAAGGGATTATCGTGGAAATGATGATATGATAAAGACTGCATTAGGCTATGCTTTTACTGGTAATGTTACCATCAATAAAGAATATAAAGAATTTGATATTCCAATATCAGAAAATACACCTTCTCAAATAGGTAATTCGTTGGATAATCTATATTGTGGAACAACCTTTAAAAGTCAAGTTTGCATTTGGAAAGTATTTTATCAAACTAAAATTGAAACAGAGCAATATCTGAAACTGATGAAAACACAGATAAAAGAATTCAAAGAATTCTTTTCATCCTGGTTCTTGCCACTGGAAGATGAATTTATTATAGAATTCGGGGATAAATTGGCAAGTCCGGATTTGTCAGAGAATAAGGATACAAAAGGTATTTTCTTGAATTATAGTACGCAATTGATATAAAGTAATTTGATATGAATAATAAATATCGTGTAGATTGGCAAGCAGGTATGCGTTTGACGGATGAAACATTCCGCTCTGCCGACGAATATTATCTTTCTTGTTTACAGCCATTGTATTCAGTTCTTGTAAATGGCGATTATGGTTTTTTGACTCTGCCAATCTTCCGTTATGAATTAGCAGAATCAATATTGTCTGTTACGGAATTGGACGCGAATGCCATCTGCTATTCAGGAAAACTTATTCAAATCTCATTTACCCGCGAAGAAAGACCTCTGTTTCAAAACATAAACTTACCCAATACAACAGAACCTATTGTATTGTTCATAGACAGGACTTCTGATAAAACAGTAAAGGTCGCTGAGAACGAAAAGTGTGTACCGCTTTGTGATGCGGATTACCAAATTCTGGTCAAACTGGAAAGTGAACATTACAGTAATCCTGATGCCGTACCACTTGCACGTTTTATTTATAAACATGGTTGGGCTCAAGATCTTTCATTTATAGCCCCATGCGTGTCATTAAGAGCTAACGGAACATTACTGCATTCCGCTTCAAACCATGTGGTAGAACTTGAGGCGGTCATAAAGGCTTTAAAGGATGCAATCAATACAGACCAATATGTATTGATCATGTCCGCTTTGCCATCACTGACCAAAATTGCAATAGAAGTACAAAAAGAATCGGATAAAATGACACCACGGCATTTGATAACTCTGATGCAAGAAGGAATACAAACACTTTTGACTTTATCGGAAATGGGAAATGGGATAATAGTACCTGAAAGAGAACGACTTGTCTCTTTTGTGGAATCGCATTATACTCCATATATTATTTCAGAAATGGCCAATGAAGGAATTTATTTGACACATATTCTCGTGAATCTAACCCAATCGTTTGGTATTAGAGAAGCTCGAATACCGGAACCGGAAGCTGAAAGAGTAAGGCCTGCAAGAAGAATAGGTTATACAGACAGTATCCGTAAAAAACACCATTGATGCATTATAGCAATTCTCCCATACAGTTTATTAATGACGAGCAATTAAATCTTCAGATTGAACGTTCGCTGACTAATATCTCTTCTGTAATTGACAATTGGGTAGATACAGTTGTATTTACGAGCATTCGCCGTTTTAAAGCTGATGAAGAATTCGGATTCAGTTTTTGGGACAATGAATTTATTGCCATGAATTTGGTGGACTTTAATCACGGTGCAGATTTCAAGATTGTAAAGCGTAACAATAATCAGGAAGAAAAGGTACAAATGTCAAGAGCAGGTATAAGACAATGCGAAAAGAGCGTCTGTGACAGTATCTCATATTACATTCCTTTTTTGAAAAATCTGGAAGTCGAAGTACAACTCAGTATGGAGAAAAACAAGTTCTCGCGTCGTGGGGAAAACAGCAAATACGTTGTGAGAGTATCGGTTAAAGGTCGATTGACTTATAACGAATATGTGGGTACTCGCGAAGGAGAATACCGACGTGAAGTGGAATTTTTTATGGACCCATTCCTAAATAATAAATAATGGACATAAAAGTACGAAATAAAGTAGCCGAAATCCAACGGGCATTGGAACAGGATGAGCAACGAATATCATTGTCTGATCCTGTTGCAAAGATGATGCTTGTTGCAATGGCTCACCAGTCTTGTGAGATTGAAAGAAAGATGAACCAAACGGTAGCAAGATTATCAGAACAATTTTGCGACCAAGTCTTACAAAAAAATAACTTACAAGCCCAACCTGCGGTTTCTGTAGTAAGCATAGGTAACGGACGTGAATATACCCCATACTATATTGATGAAAATGACATATTCACCTACAAAACGGCTAAATGTAATTTTCGCCCAATATTCAAGTCTCGTATAATTCCCGGGCGAATTGTGGCTTGTTTTATGAACAACACCCTATTGCAAGCCAGCAATACTCCATTGCAAGCAACATGGCCGGACAATAAGCATAAAGATGAAATTTGGTTGGCTTTTGATGCAACAGGAGAAGTCAATACATTAGAAGATGCAATGATTGCATTCTCCCATCCTCTACCATCGGAAATGCTGATGGCAGAAGTCGGTGATGTACAAATACCGATGTCGTTGGTGATGGAAGACACACCTCGGACATTGAATTCCAATTTCATGTTAATGGAGTTCTGGAAAAAGAGTTTGGTTTATTATGGCCTATGGCTGTATAGATTTGGAGAATGTTCCAATAAACGAACGCTTCACCGTGGAGAGATTCCTGCGTGGATTATGGATTCATACGCACAAGAAATCATAGAACCATTTGTAGGCAATCGTTATCTGTGGATTCGCATTAAAGCATCCAAAGGAATATCATTGCCACTTAATACTGCAATTCTCCTGAATAGTATTCCGGTTGTAAACTATGACATTCAAGATGTAAAATTGAGTTATAGTGAACCCATACAAAGATTAGAGAATGATAAAGTGGGAACATTCTTTTTGGATGTGGTACAAAATCAAGAGCAAGCACAAGAGTTTTTCATCCGTGATTTTGATGTTTGCCAATATGATAACGAACGTATTCGTGAAGACATTAGCAATTTATATCATCATTATGTGAATGATTACTTTGCTTTCGTGGATAGTAATTCCCTGCACGATGGAGCAACGCTCCGGTCGTTGCGCCAGTCCATGATGCAAGTTTACGATTCATTGGATGAATATCGTTCAGGGAACACTCGCCCTTATGGAGGTGCGTATGCTATACGTAATCCTCGAAACAACCAGCAACCAATGGTTTTGACCTATTTTACGACAAATGGGGAACGAGGCAATCTTCTAAAACGTGGCGGACAATTGACATCAACAAATGCCGCAGTTGGAAACGTAGAAGCACTGATTGATGCAACCGGAGGACGGAATAAAATCAGAGATATAAAAACGCGCAAAGAATTGGCCAAACATATTGTAAATAGCAATGATCGTTTGTTTACGAAAATCGATCTGTTGCAATACTGCAAAATGGAATTCATGCGTGTCTTTGGTGAAGAAGCCATTGGATATTGCAATATTTTTCTTTCAGAAAGCAGTATTTCTGTGAATGGTCATATTGAGAAGTGTATTAATATACATTTCAATATTATGTCAGAGGTACTGAAAGAAGAAGTGAACAATTCTGATTTCTTCACTTATCTAAAGATAAATATTGAGTTGAGAAAAAGTTTCTCATTAGTTTTAAACATTTTATCTAACAAATAATGATATGGCTTCATCCGACTTACTAAAATGTTTGTCAAAATTCACAAAGCAAATTCACTCTATTCTTAAAGATGGAGGGACAAAGGCTCTCAAGGATGATTTCGCAAACAAAAGTTGCAAAATCTCTAACAATTTCTTTATTCAGATGGATGCTGTACAACAGGTAATAAGATATTGGGATGATATTCTTATAAAATTAGAAAAAGTAAGTATTCAACTCGAAAAAGGAGAAAAAACATCAATTATAGTAGCATCAAAAGAACTTGCTAAAAGTGTGACAACTCTTCAAATATTTATAGTAGGAATTTTTGTGGAAATTGGAAGTTTTGTTCCTGGACCGATCGGTCTTGTTTGTGGTTTAACACTTGCTATTACATGCTTTACAACAGGGAACATATCAGGAGGATTTATGAATCTATTAGGTGCTATACCATTTGTAAAATGTACAAAATTTCTCCCTAAAGCAACTTTTACAAGAATATTATCTGATTCCGGTTTGAATACTTTCAAGCCCGTGAATTTCATGTTGTATATGAATGACATACCTTTAAAAGTTAAAAATTTCACATACAACAATAAGTTTATCTCAATCTTTGAACGTCATATTGAGGAGACTCAACATGCAACTAGTAATGTAATACAAGGGATAGGAACTTTTGGGAAAACGCCAAAAACAACGATTACCGGAGTTGGTTCATCAAATAAGATATTAAATAATGCTACTGATGGATGGGATAAAGCAAGAGATGAATTACTTGGAGTCCAAGCCTTTGAATCTATATTTAAATAATAAGATATAACAATAATGATAAATTGTGATAATTGTGGCTATCCAGTAATAAACGGAATGCACACCTGCCCAATTTGTTTGGCAGAGATGCCTGATGATATTGTTACGCCGATCCTAACAGAAGAGGAGGCGTATGACTATAATGAAGACGAAATGCCATTCTGTACATTACGCCCCATTGCATTGCCAGGTGAAAGAGAAATGTTAGAGGAAGTATATGAAGATGGCGCAGAAATTTATCTTTCTCGTCAGAACACCGTTCCTCATGATAGATCTATTGATGATGAAGAACAAGCTTGTTTCTTTTTCTCCGATGGTCATTGGTTCATTGAAGACCGTTCTCGTAATAATTCAACATACGTTCATGCCGGAGCTGGCATTAAGTTGGAGCCTGGTGATATAATCAAAATGGGAGACAGGCAATTTGTATTTAATGTTAAAACAAAAAGAAAGTAAATATTATGGATTTCAAATTTTCAATTGTCAACATAATAAAAATTCAAGGAGAACTTCCTCAAAAAGAAAGTCCAGAATATAAGCAAAAAGGTCTGAAAGATATAGATAAATATATATTAAATAGACTCAGCCGTATTAATGAGGCAACATTAGAGGATTTAAATCATATCATTGATGATGCAGTCAAATATAAATGGAAAAAAGTTTCTGAACACTTCAAAAATAAAGATGATTTTAGAGCTTACTGCTTAAATAAATTCCAAGGAAAATTACAAACCATTCATTTTCACGGGAATAGAACTGAAATTAAAGGATTTGATATAATGGCATAATTATATGAAAAACAATACAGTTCAACGCTGCGATTTTCGCATACATGATATCATAGATGGAAAGTTTAGAGTAGAACGGGTTTTAAGTTCAACTCATACTGACCAGGAATTCAAAGTAAATGATACTTCTGGAAAGGAGTATATACTAAAACTTCTCAAACTTTGGGAAATAGAGCCTCGTTTACGTCAGAACATGCTACTTTCTGCTGATAGTGAGATCAAAAGTTGTCAGATTAAGAGTAATTATCTTACTAACATAGTCCATACTGGAGTAGTAAACGGCAATCCATATTTACTAATGGAGTATTGCAAATCTATGGATTTATCACATTACGTGCGGAATTCAAAATTAAATCTTATCAAGACAGTAAAGGAAATATTGTATGGATTACGGGATTTACACAAATCAGGTAAGATTCATTGTCAATTGGCCCCTGAAAACATTCTTATAACAGATAATAATCATGCTATGATTACCAACTATGTTATACTCGGAGGCCGTGGAAACCTATTAACAAGCAAAAATAAGAGTTTGCGTTCACGGTTTATTGATAAATCATTGGCGTATCAGGCACCGGAATTATACCGTTTGGAAAGATGCTCAACAATTTTACCCTCTGTTGATATATTCTCATTTGGTGTTATTCTTTTCCAACTTCTAACCGGAGAACTTCCATTTGGTCGATTAGTAACAGAATCTGATTGGATTCATTATCAATCACGGGCGAAAAACAACGATTGGAATAAAAATATCCTTTTACGCAATGAACAGCGTGATATGTGGATGAGCATTCTGGAAGTTTGTTTATCACCCGGTGCCAGTGAACGAGCAAAAGACATTGATGAAATCCTTAATAAACTTCCGGAAGATGATTGTTGCTATATAAGTGTAGCAGGGAGTAGGGTGGAAGTGTCGCAAACAATTTTGAATGGAATAATGCTCCATGTAATGCAAGGAGATGAGTTTGACAAGTATTACAGGTTGCCGGAAATAATGCAATTACCTAAGAGAATTATTACTATAGGAAGAGCTGATAATTCTGTATTTAACATGATACAGTTACCGGAACATACTTCTGCTTATATATCACGTCGCCACTGTACCATTGAATTAGATGATGAAAAAGATATATGGTATATTCGAGACGGGCAATGGAATAAAGAAACGAGAGAGAAGTGGTCCCGTTCACTAAATGGTACATATATTAATTCTGAACCGGTTACAGAAGAAGGTCATGAAATAAATCCAGGTGACATTATCTCGATTGGAGATATAAAATTAAGAGTTGAAGCATATTAACAAAAACTATTTCTATGAATATCATAAGATTACAAGGTGATGCAGAAAAGAGAAGTGGTATATACTACGAATATGATGCAGATGCGACTCCTCTTGGTGAGGGAGGAATGGGAAGAGTTCTCAAAGGTTTTCGTGTTGTAGAAAGAACCGGAGAACGAATGCCTGTTGCCATCAAAGCGATTTACGATAATATACCAGAACGTGTTGTAGAACGAGCACGAAGAGAAGCTAATATACAATTAGATAATGACAATCTCATACGTATGTATGGTTTTGTTGAAACGACAAGTCCTTATGAAGATGGAATCAAATGTAAGGTACATTATCATGTTATCATGGAATTGTTAGTAGGTGTCACATTAGAGGATGTTATAAATGGTGTTACATCTGATCAAAATGGTATGCAAATTCCGTTTGCCGCAGAGATATACAGCCAATATACTCAGAATCGTGATGTCGTTGTTATACGAATAATGAAATCTATACTTTCAGGCCTGATGGCTTTGCATGATAACGGTTTTATTCATAGAGACATTGACCCATCCAATATAATGTTAACAATAGATGGTAAGATAAAGTTGATTGACTTCGGTATCTGTAAACAAATTGTCTCCCTTGAAAGTCTTGATAAAGCCTTGACGGCTACTGGAGTTTTTATGGGTAAAGTAAATTACGCCGCGCCCGAATTGGTTCTTGGGGATGTAAAAAGTCAAAATTACACTACTGATATTTATGCTTTAGGTATTCTTTTATATCAACTTTGTACAGGACATCTACCTTTTAGCGGAACGGATCAAGACATACTTTCTGCAAACCTGAGAAATGCACTACCGATGAAAGATGTCAAAAGTAGAGAGTTTAAACATATAATCAAAAAAGCCACAGAAAAAGCTCAGTCCAAAAGATATGCCAGTGTTGCAGAACTGAGGGTTGACTTAGAACGAGTGAAAACAAACCCAAATACAGGTTGGAATAAAGGTATTATAATAAGCTGCATTGCCGCAGCTTGTTTGTTACTGGCTATCGGATATATTTGGTCCAATAAACAAGAGTCAGAAGAAAATAAAGAGATGGTTAGCAAAGAACCTAGCACAGAAGAACTCTATAATGAAGCGTTGTATTGGTTGAGTCTGAAAGATAGCACTCATCTGCATATTGAAGCAGTGAATCAACTAAAACAATTGGCGGAGACAAAATCCTACGAGCCTGCCAAACTCAAATACTATACTCTAATGTTGAATTCTAAAGTTCCAGATGAAGCCATTATCGGATTTAATGGGATTAAAGAAATATTATTATCAGACTCATTAAACAATAACGCACTTTTTGAATGTGGACTAACCTTATCAAAGGGGAACAACTATTTCAATATTCCAACAAGGAGACAAACTCTTTTAAACATTCCAATGAATCTGGAAGAAGCTAACAGAATGCTATATAAAGCAATGGAGATCGACCCAACAGATTACAAATCCGTATATTGGGCTTTCAATAATTTAATGGAAAAGAAACTTGCAAATGAATTATCAAATAGTGAAGACAAGCAACTCGTAAAATTGTACGAACTGTTTGAGAAAAGAGTGGCAAACTTCAATGATTCTGTTGCAGAATTATACCGTAATGCCATCAAGAATGACAAAGAGACACTAAAGGCCTGGGGTTTAATATATTAAAAAGATGATATGAAAAGAATATTTATAGTAACAGTTTTTACATTGAGCAATATTTTTGTTGCTCTCTCACAAGGATTTGAGTATTCAGAAAAAGAAGATTTGGGCAATGGATTATTCAAAGTGAAAAGTGGTAACTTTTATGGCATAATAGATCGGAATGACAATGTCATCGCCTCTGTAGAATATCAGAACATCCGATTTAAGGAAGGGAAAGCCCTATTAACCAAAAATGACCGTTTGTGGGGAATTATTGACTCTATCGGTATAATAGAAAAATTCGATGGAGAATATAAAGTTCACACCAAATACAAATATATCAGTGAAGGATTCATACCCGTATCATCCACTAACAAAAATCAATGGACAGCTATTGAAAAATGGGGATATATCAATTCAGCCGGAATTCCATACAAATTATCAGCAAAAATTAAAGGAGTAAAATCTATAGGGAAAAAAGGAGGTGCTATGTTTGATGATGTAACTCCTTTTGTAAATGGAATCGCGAGTATATATATAAATAAAAGAGGTTGGAAGCATATTGATACTGATGGTAAGGAAAGATATATCCTTGAAGATAAAAAAGCAATCTTTCGCTCCTCTGTATACAAAGGTGAATGTATCATAGCTACTGAAGATGGTATAAAACAGTACCAAGAAAATGAAAAGAGCCAGGCAGTGGTAAAAAGGATTCTATCAAATACAGCATCATTGATAGATACCACTGAAAACAAAGTTATTTTTAAAGAAGGAGTTTTAGTTCTTGATTCATTACGGAGAGTTATTAAATACACAAATGGAAATGATTCTATCATTTTTATAGAAAAGCCTAAGAAAGTTATTATCAAAGAATCTACAATACCAGTAGATACTGTGTCTTTAGAAGAGAATTTAAAGATCGGACTGACTTCCAAAAACCTTAAAGCAAATTCTAAGGGAAGAGCATATACGGAGGTAAAGATACGAAATATCTTGAATGTAAAACTTGAAGCAGTTTCTGTCGTTATAGAATGTTCTGGTGTTACCAGAGAATGGAATGGTGATTTGGAGGCCAATTCAGAAATAAATCTCTCATTTAATGTACCGGCAAAATTCTCAGCTCAATCAATAAAACGTAACATCGTTGTTAGTGTAACATATAAAAACAACTCTATAGAGCAGAAGTTACCTATTACTATTAATCGTTATAGCCCGGTTCGGTCAAGGTAATTACAAGGTGTACTTTATCAAAAAGAGGAAGAGGTAGAAGATATCTCCTTATAAAAACATTTTTTTAATGAAAGAGCCATTGCAACATTCCGAGCTTAATATTCTATCTAAACGAATCATAACCATTATTTTTTAGTATATTTGCCCAAACTAATGCTAATCAATTTTATTATGAGAAAACTTAACCAAGCACTTTTTGCGGTTGCCGCACTGGCTTTCACTTCATGCAACACGCAAAAGGAAGAAAAAATTTATCAAGTAATCCCTCTCCCCCAAGAAATCGTAGCCAGCCAAGAGACTCCTTTCACGCTACAGGAAACGACAAAAATCCTTTATCCGGAAGGAGACGAACTGCTGAAACGAAATGCCGAATTTTTATCCGGATATATCAAAGAGGCAACCGGAAAAGAACTCGGTATTGCAACAATCACCTCGGACAGTACACCGTCCAATGCGATTGTCCTGGGATTGGACCAGAGTATCGCCGAAAAAGAAGGGTACGAGCTTACAGTATCTCCCAAACTGATCACCATCAACGGGCAAACACCCAATGGAGTATTCTACGGCATACAGACTTTGCGGAAGTCAATTCCGGCAACAGTCGCCGATGCGCAAATTACACTTCCGGCGGCAACCATCAAAGACTATCCACGCTTCGGTTACCGGGGAATGCACCTCGACGTAGGACGCCACTTTTTCCCGGTAGAATTTGTGAAAAAGTATATCGACCTGCTGGCTCTGCACAACATGAATACTTTCCACTGGCACCTGACAGAAGACCAGGGATGGAGAATTGAAATCAAGAAATACCCAAGACTGACGGAGATCGGTTCGCAACGTTCGGAGACTGTAATAGGACACAATTCCGGCCAATATGACGGAACACCTTACGGAGGGTTCTATACGCAAGAACAAATAAAAGAGGTAGTGGCCTATGCACAAGAAAGGTATATCAACATTATCCCCGAAGTGGACCTACCGGGCCACATGCTTGCCGCACTGGCCTCTTATCCGGAGCTGGGTTGTACGGGAGGTCCGTATGAAGTAGAGAAGACATGGGGAGTATTCCCGGATGTCATCTGTATAGGTAACGAAAAAGCCATGGTGTTTCTTGAAGACGTGCTAAGCGAGATCATCGAACTGTTCCCATCCGAATATATCCACATCGGTGGCGATGAAGCGCCACGAGACCGCTGGAAAGAATGCCCGAAATGCCAGGCACGCATCCAATCGGAAAAACTAAAATCCGACGAGAAGCATACGGCTGAAGACCGCCTGCAAAGTTATTGTATGTCACGTATCGAAAAATTCCTCAACAGCAAAGGAAGACGCATCATCGGATGGGATGAAATACTGGAAGGGGATGTGGCACCGAACGCCACCGTTATGTCTTGGCGTGGAATGGATGGCGGTCTGGAGGCAGCCAAACTCGGACATGATGTTATCATGACTCCCAATACGTATGTGTATTTTGATTATTACCAGACGGCAGACACCAAAGATGAACCGGATGCAATCGGCGGTTGCGTACCCTTGGAACGAGTATACAGTCTGGAACCCGTTCCGGCTTCACTGAATGAGAATGAAAAGAAACATATCATCGGTGCACAAGCCAACCTATGGACGGAATACATAGCCACCACCCAACAGATAGAATACATGGTACTCCCACGTATGGCAGCCTTGGCAGAGGTGCAATGGACACTTCCGGAAAAGAAAGACTACCGTAACTTCACCAGACGTCTGCCGCAACTTCTGGCATTCTATGACCGCGAAGGCCTCAACTATGGCAAGCATGTATTTAACATAGACTCTAAAATCACACCCGACCCGAAGAAAAAAGCAGTGATGATAGAACTGAGCACCATCGACAATGCGCCTATTTACTATACATTGGACGGAACGGAACCGAGTGAGAAGCACGGAACGCTGTACAAAAAAACGATAACCGTTACACAAGCTGCCGATTTCAAAGCAATCG
Source organism: uncultured Bacteroides sp. (assembly GCA_958477465.1). Classification (GTDB taxonomy): domain Bacteria; phylum Bacteroidota; class Bacteroidia; order Bacteroidales; family Bacteroidaceae; genus Bacteroides. The sequence continues at coordinate 25,106 of CAUEFX010000038.1, read as the reverse complement.
CCATACGTCCCAATGGTAATAACAGTAAAATCAAATCGGAACAGATCGACTTCAATAAAGCAACTTGCCGCCCCATCGAATTAAAAAGCCAGCCGGCTCCTAAATATTCTTATGACGGTGCCATCGTGCTTGTTGACGGTTTGAAAGGTACAAATTCTTACGCCAGCGGACGCTGGCTCGGTTTTCCGGGGAAAGACGTCGAAGCAACCATTCAACTGGAAGAATCGACGGAAATAAGCCGGGTCTCGACAGAGGCCGTCATTGATCTCAGTGCCTGGATCATGGGAGCCTGCGGACTGAGCGTTGCCGTATCTGATGATGGAAAAGATTTCCGGGAAGTGGCTTCTAAAGACTATCCGATCGAAACAGAGGCTGCCGCTCCTAAAACGGTCGAGAGTTACAGCGTAGAATTTTCTCCGGTAAAGACTAATTTCGTTAAAGTCATCATCAAACATACTCCTGCCCTACCGAAAGGACATGCCGGAGAAGGAAAAGCTCCTTTCCTCTTTGTGGATGAGATAAGCGTGTACTAATCCAAATGATCGGCAGTAAGCGATGAACAGCTGATCAATGAACGGCTACATACGAATTATTCCGGTCAAAATTGAAAGTAAATGAACGGCTGGATTTCACTGCTCTTCATCTGAATGACCAGATAAATCATAGCCACCATCAATACCGCCTTCCCGAGAAAGGGGAGGCGGATTACTCCGCGGCAAACCGCATTTTCCCACCGATCGGGAGCAAAATGAAGCAGAAAGCCCAACAACATCAAAACAAAGACTCCCCAATACCCCTCGACTAATTGTGGAAAGAGCTGTGGACGGAACGCTGTAAATATCTGCCTCAACATATCCATCGAATTGTGTATATCGGCATTACGGAAGAAAATCCAGCAGAAACAAACAAAATGAAAAGTAATGATAACTCCGAAAAAACGACGGATGCCATGACTCTGCTCCCCCTTTTTACGACCGGTAATGCTCATCCATGCTTTATGAAGTGCCAGTGCCACTCCATGAAACATGCCCCAAAGAACAAAATTCCAGGAAGCACCGTGCCACAACCCGCCCAGAAACATGGTAATAATCAGATTGAGATACTGACGAAATTTCCCGTGCCGGTTTCCCCCCAGCGATATATACAAATAATCGCGTAACCAACTGGATAAAGAGATATGCCAGCGTCTCCAGAACTCGGTAATGGAAGCCGACTTATAAGGAGAATCAAAGTTCATATTAAAATGAAAGCCCAGCAAGAGTGCAATGCCAATGGCTATATCGCTGTATCCGGAAAAATCGCAATAAATCTGTAGAGCGTATCCATAAAGCCCCATCAGATTCTCCACTCCGGAATAAAGAGTAGGGTTATCGAATATGCGTTCTACGAAGTTTATACTGATGTAATCGGAGATTACCGCTTTCTTGAAAAGACCGGCCACAATGAGGAATATCCCACGTCCGAACATTTCCTGTGACACATAGAGCGGCTTACGAATCTGCGGAATAAAATCGCGTGCCCGGACAATCGGCCCGGCCACCAATTGCGGGAAGAAAGAGACATAAAAAGCATAATCCAACAGGTTGGTCAATGGCTTTATCTCCCGCCGATAGACATCGATCGTATAGCTGAGCGACTGGAATGTGAAGAAAGAAATGCCGACCGGCAAAAAAATATCGAGAGCTGTGAACTCTCCGCCCATCAACGAGGCAATCACACCACCCAGAAAATTGGTGTACTTGAAATAACAAAGTAAGCCCAAATTAAGGCACAAGCTCAAAACGACCCATGCCTTTCGCCTGTATTTACCGGTCGTACGGTCCATCAAACGTGCAAACACAAAATCGCCCACAGTGACAAATGCCAACAGGAAAAAGTACGTACCGCTACTCTTATAATAGAAATAATAAGAGAACAGGGTGACAAACAGAATGCGTGCCGTGTATTTATATTGTAAAAGTACATACACTCCCATAAAGGCGGCAAACAGCCAGAGAAATATTCCGCTGGTAAATATCAACGGGGCCTGCGGATCGTATGCAAGCACTTCATGGAGACGGCTGAAATCAATATCAATGGGTAACATAATCGTTATAGGCTTTTATAAGGGCTTCGTATAATAAATTGCCTTGAAGAGTATAACCTTCAGGCATGTAATGCACATGGTCGGGGCGCATCAAACCGGCTTCCTGCCAGTTTTTACAGGCACGCCGTTCACCTCCAACCACATTGTACATATCCCACACGACTAAATGATGATCATGGGCATACTTCCGGATCGTGTTTACAGCAATCACCGTTCGCGGATTCACAGCATACGTTCTGCGTTTCCGTTTCTGACGAAAACTTTCGTATGAACCGGGAGGAGTGGTCAACAAAATCGGTACATCCGGCAAGCTGTCGCGAATCAGCGAAATCAGTTCATCCATCTGATGATAGTGCAAATTGGAGTTGTAACGTTTGTTGTGGCTCTCATTCGTTCCGAAAGAGAGTATCAGCAGTTCCGGTTTCAAAGCGGCAATAGCAGCAATTCGGTCGGGATGGGTAAAAGTAAGGCAAGTCGCTCCATTGACACCCATATCTGTATAAGATACCGCGCCGAATGTTTCGGTCAATCTCTGTCCGGTAGTCTGAGGATAGATATGCCCCCGGATGTGGCTGTCTCCGATATGCAGGATACGTACCGTATCTTCCAGAATTCTTCCCTTCACCAGTCGCAGATGCTCCAACACGGGAGACAAGACACCCAGGCTGTCGACAATCTCATTACATTCCGTCTCCTTAAAAGCAGCAGGAAAATCCACCCGGACTTGTATCGTATCATAAAGCAACTTCATCTCTTTCATCGGTCTGACGCTCTGCATCACTTTGCCTTCCGCCGGACAAGCCGGCAAGGGGTCTTGCGCCAGCAATTTCAATGCGGAAAGAAGAGCAAGCAACAATACAAATAAGGGTTTATTCTGTCTCATAAGCATGTCTCCTGTCGTATTGTTCTTTTCCATAAAGCAATGTCTCATAAAGCAATCCGGCCAGATACTTGCCTCCCCGAAAATTGATATGCGTATAGTCATAATTGGCCATCGACGGTTTGGCATGCACCAGCTTTGCCATACTGCCGTCTCCGCCCATTGCCTCGAACATGTTCCAGAAAGCAATGCCGCTCTCTGCTGCAATATTCTGCTGATAACGAATCAGATTCTTTACACCGGGCATCGTGCGCAGTTCGCCCGTATCTGTCTTATAATCACGGTCGCCAACGCTAAGCAACAAGAAACCGGATTGCGGAAAACACTTCTTCAAGTGTTCGATAGCGGTAACCAGCCCCTTCTGATAACTGTCGTAATTGTATCCGCGCTGCGTAGCCACATTCAAGCCGTATTGTAAAATGACAAGGTCGTAAGGGCGCTGCCTGTTGAATTCTTCCAGCATGCCGTCAGGAATTGTCCGCAAAGAGAGGCCGGAACTACCACGCAAAGAGAAATTATCGACGACGATGCCTTCCTCACCGTCCATGGCCATACCGTAAAACAGAGTGGAATCCGCCCGGTTTACCGTCCAGCGTATAGAACCGATATGCCCGTCGATTTGCAGTGCCTGCAAATGCCCGTTGGGTGCCAAACGATGGTTCTGCATTTCACTGCGGTTCACAGTAACTGTAAGATCGACCGTATCTTTATTATAGAAAAAGATGGATGCTTTCCGACAGGTGTCCAGTAAAGAAGCATATTTATTCTGCCCGCGCAGTTCAACGTATGCTTTTTCAGCGGGAATAAAATAATGCCCGGATACCCCCTGCTTCCGGCGATCAAAATAGACACTGTCGGTTACAGCATGGCTCGACCATCCGTCAAAGGTATGCCGCACGGTGGGACGATACCCGTTGGTCATGGAAGTAATGGTAACAAAACCCACTCCACAACCCCCAAAACGTTTTTGTAACATTTCCCTCAAATCCGCAGTAAATATATCGGCTTCAATAAAAGAGTCGCCGAAAACGGCAATACGCACCAGACGCCCTTTGGAAGAGATTTCATCCAACGCGCGATAAAAGGGAGTCATACCGCGTAAGGTAGAATCGCTGTAATCTTCAATGCAAGTCATGCCGGTGCGACAAGTATCTACAAAAATCGGCTTTACTGTCGGCACAGGCGGCAGGCTGTCTGTATGCAGTTCTTCCATATCGGGCTGGGCCGGGCGTATGTCACTCAGCAAGTCCACCCGCCGCATGGTATGTCCGTCAATGGTTATAGCCGGTAACCAATGCATTGCAATCAGAGCCATCATCACAAAGGAAGTAAGTCCTAACGAATATTTCAGATAATTCTTCATTGCACTCTCTTATATTTATAAATCGCACTCTCTTATATCGTTATAAGGAGTCTGCAAAGATAATGCAAACTGAGAGCAGAATAAAACGAACGAGTTCATTTTTTTATGCTGGGATGTAGCTTATCTCCGCTTGAAGCGAAGACAGACAAGGCGTATAAAAAAAAGGAAAATCCACATGATCCATGAGATTCTCCTTCTTTATGTCAATGATCGATACGAATCAGATCGTTCGTTCTATATTCCAGACGAATGCCCGTAAGCCGAGCTGTTCCGTTTGCAAATCCATTTTATGTAAAGTATCCAGCAGCGGGTCTACCTTTTCGTCTTCAACTACCGACAGGATGGCCGAACACATACTTGGCCAGGCATGACTTCCGAAGTGCGGATCGCCGGTCTTTGAACCACGTCCCTGCACACGCTCCAAATAGGTGAATCCCCGGCATCCCAAACGGTCCAGCAGAGCAATGATGCGTTCATAATAAGCCTGGTCGAATGTTATTAATACTGATTTCATTATTTCATAGGGTTATTTATGGACTATAAGCCTCCTGAGAGCGACTTATAGTCCTATTTTGTTATTTCTTTATAATCTCGTCTTTGTGCGCTTCAAAATAAATATCGAGTTCACGTTTGCGCTTCATCACCTTACGCTGATGCTTGATACCCGTACCAGCGAATATACAATACAACGTCGGAATCAAAACCAACGTGAGAATCGTAGATACCGTCAGACCTCCAATTACCGCAATTGCCATCGGGCTCCACATTTCCGAACCTTGTCCGCCGCCGACTGCCATCGGAATCATACCGAGAACTGTTGTAGCAGTAGTCATCAATACCGGACGAAGACGGCTCTTACCGGCCGTTACTACAGAATGCAACACCGACTGACCGCGTTCGCGGCACAACGTGATATAGTCGATAAGTACAATACCGTTCTTCACCACAATACCAATCAACATAATGGCTCCCAACAGACTCATGACACTCAGTGTGCTGTTGGTAAAGAACAGAGCCATCAATACACCACTGAATGCAAACGGAAGAGAGAACATAATGATAAACGGATAGGTCAGCGATTCAAACTGTGCCGCCATCACGATAAATACCAGAATCACGATCAAGATTGCCAAAGTTCCCAAATCACGGAACGAATCCTGCTGGTCTTCATAAGAACCGGACACCTGTATCGTCACTCCCGACGGTATTTCCATCTTGTTGATGATCGCATTACCGGCATTTACCACATCACCCAACGGCGCACCGGAAATTACAGCAGACACAGTAACAATACGTTCACGGTCTTTACGCTCGATGGTAGGCGGGGCAAAACGTTCGACCACCGTACCGAGGTCTTTAATGCGGACAGCCTCTCCCTTAGCATTGTATACCAGAATATTTTCAAGGCTCTCGATACTTGTACGATATTCGGGAGCATAACGCACTTTGATGTCGTACTCATCGCCATCTTCACGATACTTCGAAGCGACCGAACCGTTAATTCGGTTTCGCAGATAAGTTGCGGCTGTAGAAAGATTCAATCCATGCAAAGCCAGTTTCTCGCGGTCAAAATCCACCTGGTATTCCGGTTGATAATCACTACGGCTGATATTCACCTCAGATACTCCTTTCACACCCAGTAGCTGGCGTTTCAGACGGGCAGCCACGCTATCAGTAGTGGCCATATCATAACCATAAACTTCAAAGTCGGCGCTTGCCTGAGCAGACATACCCGTGTTACTACCACCGAGAATAACCTGCGCCTTGCTGAATTCCGGATATTTCTTCAGCTCTTCGCGCATCTCATCGCAGACTTGTTCCAGCGTTATAGTACGGTCGCCTGGGTCCACCAAGCTGATATTGAAAGAGATAATATGCGAACCGTTGTCCTGCATCGAAGCAAATGTATTATCCGAGTCGGCCTGTCCTACGGTATAGTTACATACCTTCATAATACCTTTATAATGCTCCAACCAATAATTGGTCAGCTTCTCTGAAATCTCTTGTGCAAGTTCCTTACGGGTACCGATCGGCAATTCCAGTTTCACAGCAATACGGGCATTATCCTGTGCCGGGAAGAATTCCGTACCAATCCCTTTGGCGCAAAGCAGACTGACCACAAAGAATACGATACAACCGAAAACGACAATCGAACGATGACGAACCGCCCAGTTCAGCATACGTGCATAGCCGGAATCGAGTCCGTCCAAGGATTTCTCAATGGGCCGGTAGAACACTTTAAATGCTTTCGACTGCTTTTTCTGAAGCCTCAACAACTGTGAACAAAGCATCGGCGTCAATGACAAAGCAGACACGGTAGAGATAAACATGATGGCACACATCATCCATCCCAACTGTTTGAACATGACACCGGACATACCGCTCACCATTGTCAGCGGGAAGAACACGGCAATCATCGTCAACGTGGATGCGATAACGGAAATGGCTACCTCGTTCGTTCCGTGAACAGCCGCCTGTTTCGGATCGGAGCCACGCTCAATATGGGTAGTAACGTTTTCCAATACCACAATGGCATCATCCACCACCATACCGATGGCAATAGAGAGCGAAGACAAGGAAATGATGTTAATCGTATTTCCGGTAACAGCCAGATATATGAATGAGGCAATCAATGAAAGCGGGATAGTGATACAGATAATCAGTGTAGCCCTCCAGCGCCCCAGGAAAAGGAATACCACGATTACCACGAACAACAACGCATAGACCACCGTTTCCACCAAACTGTCGATTGTATTCAGGATGTTATCGGAAGTGTCTACGATAACTCCCAACTTTACATCGCTCGGCAAATTCTTCTGCAAACGGGGAAGTGCTTCCTGCACCTTTTTGGAGATCTCCACGGAGTTGGCACCGGACTGTTTCTGCACAACAATCATCGCACCCTTCACTCCGTTGTTATAGGTTTCCTGCGCACGCTCTTCCACCGTATCCACCACACGGGCTACATCACGCAAATAGACATTGGCACCATTGTGGGTACCTACAACAATATCCTCCAACTGACGGGAATCTTGAAACTCACCCTCTACACGCAACGAATAAGTCTCGTTACCTATATCGAAATTACCACCCGGAATATTCTTGTTCTCGGCACCGATAATGGAACTGATAGTCTCGACCGACAGATTGTAAGCCTCCAATTTGTTCGGATCACAATAAACCTGGATTTCACGTTGCGGCGCACCGCTAATAGACACGGTACCCACGCCGGGAATACGCGCCAAAGGATTCACAACTTGATCATCCAAGATCTTATAAAGCGCCGACTGGCTCTCATTGGCCTGTACAGACAACAGTACAATAGGAATCATATCCGTACTGAACTTGAAAATGATGGGATTTTCCACATCATCGGGAAGCTGCGAGCTTACCATATCGAGTTTGTCACGGACATCGTTCGTCAATACGTCGATATCATTACCAAACTCGAACTCCAACGTAATCAGAGACATGTTTTCTGACGACCGGGAAGTGATATGCTTCAAATTACTGACGGCATTCAACGTATTTTCCAACGGCCGAGTCACATTATTTTCTATATCCGAAGCACTGGCACCCGGATAAGCGGTCATTACCATGATCGTATTCGTATCGATATCCGGATACAAGTCGATAGGCAATTTTGACAAAGAGAACAGACCAAAGATCACCACTGCAAGAAAGCAGAGGGAGGTCATAATCGGTTTTTTTACCGCTCCTTCGTATAAACTCATGTTATTTTAGAATCACTAATCGTTAATACTTACTTTTCTACCTCTACTTCAGCACCGTTTATCAGGCGTGTCTGGCCGGCAATCACCACCTGAGAGTTGTTGGGCACACCGGACTTCAACTCATATTCCGTACCCAAACGACGTCCCAACTCTACTTTGTTGTAGGAGACCTTTCCATCTTTGTATACAAATACGTAACGGTCGCCGGAACCGGCCTGTTTTACGACTGCCAAATCGGGAACCACCACATTTTCCTGGGTTCCGAAATTGAGAATGGCACGGGCAAACATTCCCGGACGCACACGTTGGTCTTTATTCTCCAACTTAATCTCTACCGGGAAAGTACGGGTAGCCGCATCTACCGTCGGATAAACCAAGCTGATTTTTCCGGTAAACTCTTCATCCCCATACACATCGAGTTTTACAGAAACGGGAGTTCCCTTTTTTACCTTTGCAAAATAAGTTTCAGAGACATTGATCATCAGTTTCACGGGAGTAATCTGCTCTACTACCAACACCGGATTTCCACCGCTGTACATATCGCCGTTGTCATAATTGCGCGCAGTAATCACGCCATTAATGGGGCTGACCAATGTGGTGTTCTCCATCAAGTTTTTATAAGCAGTTTCCTGTACTTCAAGAGCCATTTTCAAGGCGTCCCATTCTGATTTGGAGGTACCGCCCACTTTATACAGTTCATCGGCACGGTTAAATTCGAGACGTTTGTTTTCAAGCTGCAATTTCATCTGCTGCAGATTGGCGGCATCCATCAACACTAATCTCTGCCCTTTGGAAACGCGGTCGCCAACTTCAACTAAAATCCGGTCGATTCTTACAGGAGACGATGGTGCTATATTGTTTTTGACTTCAGGTTCTACAGTTGCCGTGTACTCTTGTATTTGGTCTACAGGGCGTGCCGTAACATCTGCCAATTTCACTCTTGGTTTCTCTTCTGCTTTTTCAGCAGCCTTCTGCTCATTGCCTCCGGCACATGAGCCCAACAGTGTGAGGGCGAACAGGGCTACTAATTGGATACTCTTTTTCATATCTTTTCTATGTTATTTTATTTTTCTGATTTATTCTGCTGTCTCTTCTCTTCCTAATACCTGGTCAAGGTCTGCCTTAGCTACCAGATAATCATAAATAGACTGGTTGTAAGTAAGTTGTGCCTGAGTCAAAGCAACTTCCGAATCGTTCAATTCAAGGATAGTCCCCTTACCTACTTCGTAACGTTTCTGTGCTATCAGACGTCCTTTTTCAGCCTGAACAATATTTTCCTTATTGCTGACTACCTGCTCGGTGCTCGCTGCCATATTATCGAGATAACTGGTGGCCTGCATCGTCAGTTGGCGCTCCGTATTCACACGGTTTTCGGCCAATTGCTGTATCTGGATCTTTGTCTGTTTCACCTTCGTAAAGTTACTTGCTTTAAACAAAGGAATGCTCAGACTCAGTCCGACCGTTGAATAAGGGAACCACTTATAATGTGACATTTTAAAATCATTGTTCAATGAAGTGTACATATAATTGAACGATGCCGACAATGTAGGCATAAAGTTTGTGCGCAACAGTGACAGGTTCTTTTCCAGCAAGACACCGTTCATATCCATCTGTTTCAAGCTGCTATTGTTCTGCAGATTCAACGGATCGGCACTTAACTGACGGCGGAACATATCCATTTCATAGTCTTTCAAATTGCCTTCAACTGCCACGGGAATATCTGTATCCATCCCCATCAGTACCTGCAATTGCAGCCGGGCCAGGTTGATACCGTTACGGGCAGAAACAACTCCCGGCTTCAGGCTGCGTACCTGCACATCTGCACGAATCTTATCGTATTCGCTCACTGTGCCCTGTGCATATTTGGCACTCACTACCTCAAAATTAATCTCTGCCTGATTGTAGCTTTGCAACATTACCTCATAGCTATCCTGTGCCAGCAGCAATTGATAATATGCTTTTGTCACTTGATTTATCAGATCCAATTTGGAAGAACGGGCCTTCTCCACAGCCAGGTCCACATCCGCTTTGGTCAGATTTATACTCTTATAAAGAGCAGGGGCAAAAATCGGCAGATTCACCGTCAATCCTCCGCTGTAAGAGTTATCCGAACCGACCTGGATGGTTTGCGTCTCACCTCCGAAATCCATTGCCATGGTCTGTTTTTTCAAGGTACGCGAATAGTTTCCAGACAATGCCACTTCCGGAAACAACCCTCCATAAGCTTCCTTCTTTGCTTCTTTCTTCAGCTGGATCTCCTGGTCGGCCACCCTCATCGTAGGATTCTTGCTCAGTGCAATCTCCAATGCTTTATCCAAAGTCAAGGTCAAGGTATCTCTCACCTCCTGTGCCTGCACCAAGCTACCGGTAAAGGCAGCCAGTATTACAGTCAAAAGCATCTTCTTGCCCAATAGTTTTCTCATTCTGTTCATAAAATCAATTTTCTACTTTTTACATTTTAGTTGTTTATCAATCCGAAAGGGTTACTTTCTGCACGCTCTATTCTGTTTTTCCGGTATTCCTGTATAAATGTTTCCAATACTTTGGCTCCTTTTTCCGTAGCAATTCCTCTGATAAAAGTAAACATTATCGACTCATAAACTTCCAGAAAAGGATATTCACTGCAAATGTTCGTATTCAGTAACAAATCAAACTGCTCACGAACCAACAAGTTGATAATCGAAAAATTGACATCGTCACGGAAAATTCCCTGCTCTACTCCGGACTTGAAAAAAGCAACCGTACTTTCCGACTCTCTTTCGCGACTGTTCTTCATCATATTATATATACTGGGGTATTTCTTCAGATCTTCAAAAAAACGTTTGTTGGTATTGTGAAACATCTCGATACTTTTTTGAAAACATACCAGAATAACCTCCAATACATTGTCCGATTCAGCAAGAAGATTTTCAAAAAACTCATTCTTATCAGCTTGGTTTTTCAAAAGAACCTCTCTCAACAGAGTCTCTTTATCCTTAAAAACTTCATAAAGCGTACGTTTCGATATACCTAATGAAGTGGCAATATCATCCATCGTTATGCTTTTAATACCATGTGCAGTGAATGCTTCGGTTGCCCTCACAATAATTCTATCCCTCAATTCTGCCCTACTGGAAGTTTCTTTTGCGTTATCACTCATCATACGTTTCTTTATACATTTCATAAATCATATAAGCGGGGCAAAGATAGGTAGAAAACTCTAATTACAAATTTAGTTTCCACACAAATCCCTCAACATTTGATAATTATTATAAGTTAATAAGCAATCTGAAAAGAAGTGTTAACGCTCAACTTGTTGCAAAAATAGAGAAAAGACTATACATAGGAATAGTCTTCCCACTGGCATAAGGGGAATAACCGACAAACAGCGGATATATTCCGATAAATCACCGGTATATATCCGCTGTTGCATCCCTTGCATGGCATGTTGTTGGCAGGCAAAAAGGAAAAATGTTTTCAATAATCGAACTTCGTACGATTAAGGAAAGCCACTGTTTTGTGGATCTCTTTGTACATTACAATATCGTCTTTAACAAAAGGAACCTCCTTACGATACTCGGCAAGGAAACGCTCCAGTTTCGGAGAGGTTTTCTCCGGACGACGGAATTCAATGCCTTGAGCGGCATTCATCAGCTCGATGGCAAGGATATGCTCCAAATTGTCCATCACCTTGTATAACTTTGTGGCAGCATTGGCCCCCATGCTGACATGATCTTCTTGCCCGTTGGAGGAAACGATGGAATCACTGGATGCAGCATAGCAGTACATTTTGTTCTGGCTGACCATTGAGGCTGCTGCATACTGAGGAATCATAAAACCGGAATTGAGCCCGGGATTGGCTACCAGAAATTCCGGCAACCCGCGAAGCCCCATAATAAGCTGTGCTATCCGGCGTTCGGATATATTCCCAAGCTCAGCAAGGGCAATGGCAAGAAAATCATAAGAGATGGCAAGAGGCTGTCCGTGAAAGTTTCCACCGGAGATGATACGGTCGTCATCGGGGAAAATGGTGGGATTATCCGTTACGGAGTTAATTTCGATCAGCAACACGGAAGCCACATAGCGGATGGCATCTTTGGTGGCACCATGCACCTGCGGAATGCAACGGAATGAATAGGGGTCTTGTACATGTGCCTTGGGTCTGGCGATGAGCTCGCTGCCTTCAAGAAGGGTACGAAAAGCCTCACCGGTCTCTATCTGTCCCTTATGCGGGCGAATCTGCTGAATACAGTCCATGAAAGGTTCTATCCGACCGTCAAATGCCTCAAGAGAAAGGGCGGCTATGAGATCGGCTTTTTTAGAAAGACGGAAAGCCTTAAGAATGGCAAACACACCGTTGGCACTCATAAACTGGGTGCCATTGAGCAAAGCAAGCCCCTCCTTACTCATCAGTTTCACCGGTTCCCAACCAAATTCATCGAGCACGCTGATAGCTTCGCGTTTCTTACCTTTATAATAGACATCGCCTACCCCGATCAGTGGCAGAAAGAGATTGGCCAATGGCGCCAGGTCACCGGAGGCCCCCAATGATCCGCGGTCGTAAACGATGGGCATCACATCATTGTTAAAGAAATCCAGAATGCGCTGCACGGTGATTACCTGCACGCCACTATGCCCCAATGAAAGGGCATGCGCCTTGAAAAGCATCATCAATTTGATGATCACCGGACGAATTTCTTCGCCTACACTGCAGGCATGACTCTTTATAAGGTTCTCCTGAAGAGTGCCCAGCTCATCGGGGGAGATATTTTTATTGCACAACGAACCGAAACCGGTAGTTATACCGTAAAGAGGGGTGTTGGAGGTAGCGATCTTCTGATTCAGATAATCGCGGCATTTCTGAATACGCAGTTTGGCTTCGGGAGCAAGCTCCAACTTCAGATTTTCATTGATAATGCGTTCGATAATATCGAAAGTAAGTTCACCGGAACCTACGTAATAAACGTTGTTCATACTCTTAAATCCTGATTGACCACATCCAGTAATTCTTTCTCTTTTTCACAGGCCTTACGCTCCAGTTCATCGGCTTCAAGTTGGAGTTCTGCCACGAATGTTTTGTCCTTCAATGTTCCAAGATTTATGCGGACATTCATCAAAGCCCCCAATACGGCGGAACGGGCGGACATCATAGCGACACAAGCATCTGTCACCGCGTTGCGGTTACCCAATCTGGCCACATCGGCAATGACAGTCATCAGTTCATAAGCATTGCGCGCCACCTGCATAGGCACGAGAGCAGCAAACCGAGTCGCTTCCTGAATGGCAGCACTGCGTGCACTCTTCTCGGGCTCCGTAGATTTAGGCATCCGAAAACAATCGAACACTTTATTATAAGCCTCGGAATCGCGATCGACATCAGTCAGGAACTCCTCCTTCTGCCGGATGGCAAGTGCCCGGATATGCTGCATCCGTTCTTCATTCGCTTCATACCCCTTTTTACCGATAGTCAGCCCTGCAACCATAGCTGCCAATGCGGCCGCTACGGCACCATTAAGAGCGGCAATACTGCCACCACCGGGAACCGGATCACTTCCGGCTACCTGAGCCAGAAAGTCTTTGACGGTTGAATCTACTAACATAATTATCTTTTTTTATCATTAAACGACGGGATAAAGAACTCCGCTCTTTATCGTGGTATTCACACAATTCATACCTATATAATAAGGTAGAATATTATAATCGGTTGAGTCGAGTACTACAAAATCGCCTTGCTTACCGACCTCGATACTGCCGATCCGGTCTGCGCGATTCAATGCAGCAGCCCCATTCAGGGTAAGTGCCGTGATGGCTTCTTCGATGGTAAAGCCCATATAAATGCAGGCCAAAGCAAAGGTAAGAGGAATAGAACCGGAGAAACAGCTGCCGGGATTAAGATCGGTTGCCAAAGCTACGGCACAGCCTGCATCTATCATATCACGCCCACGGGCATAGGGCTCTTTCAGGGCAAATGCTGTCAGAGGAAGTAAGGTAGCCACTACTCCGGCATCAGCCATGGCACGGATACCGGCATCGGAAGCATGCAATAAATGATCGGCGGACAAGGCTTTCAGTTCAGCTGCCAACTCGGCACCACCCAGAGAAACGATTTCGTCGGCATGGAGTTTCAATAAAAAGCCTTGCTCTTTGGCTGCAGCAAGCAGACGCCGGGATTGTTCGATGGAGAATACACCTTGTTCGCAGAATACATCGCAACATTCCGCCAGTTCATTCTCACGGACCAGTGGAAGCATTTTGCCGATAAGAAAATCGATATACGCATCACTTTCCCCCGCATACTCCGACGGCAAGGCATGTGCACCCAAGAAAGTGGAAACGATATCTACCCGTTTGTGTTCATCCTTATCCAGACTACGCATGACTTTCAACTGCAACAGTTCGGTCTCACGGTCGAGCCCGTAGCCACTTTTGCCCTCAACCGTGGTAACGCCCATCGCACTCATCTTTTTCAGAAAGTTTTCCGCTTTGGTACGCATCTTTATAAAGTTCAGTTCACGGGTCGCTTTCACCGTGCTGGCAATTCCTCCTCCCCGTTGCATAATAGACATGTAGCTTTCACCTTTCAGCCGCCAAGAGAACTCCTCGGCACGTTCGCCGCCAAAAACAAAATGGGTATGCGAATCTACAAAACCGGGTAACAGGCATTTTCCACGGGCATTATAGTGCCAATAACGGTGATAAAAGCCGTCGCGCTCTTCACCGCGATTTTCACCGGCATAAGTGATAATGCCATTGGTCACTTCCACCGTTCCGTTTTCAATGACATGCAACCGAGACATTTCCCTCCCCTTTCGAGCCGAAAATCCCAAAGGAGTCACAATCTTTGCATTAAATATTATCAGGTTTTCACTCATCATAGTTCATGATTATCAGAACACCAATTTAGCTATTCTTACTCCTCCATAATCCGTGCTTCAAGCACTTGCCGCATCGAGAAATTCTCTAAACCGAGGTAGTAGGAAGCCGTATCTATCAATGCTTCCATCGGAACAAGGCCGATAATCTCGCTGCCCACAATGCTTACACCATACCGGCGGGCTTCAATACGTACCAATTCAAAGGCACGATAGAGGGCGGTTTTCGTATAATCGGTCATATTGATGGAAACCTGCGTTATCCCGCGATCCTTCAATTCAACGCCCATGGCCTTGCAGTAACGCAGACCGCCACCGATAAAACGGATTTTCTTGGCAATGCCGTGGGCGATCTCCAAATCGGGTGTGCTGAGATTGATATTATAAGCCACCAACGGCATGCGGGCGCCGATGGCAACGGTTCCGGCGGTCGGATGCCGTTCGGCAGGACCGAAATCAGGAGTCCATTCGGGGAGCTTGATCTTTTCGGCCATACCTTCAAATTCTCCCTTACGCACAGCAGCCAAATTCTCCCGATGAGGGGCGGAAGCCGACTTTTCATAAAGAAATACGGGGAGCTGATAGAGCTCCGCCACTTTTGCACCCACTTCTTTGGAAAGGGCGATGGCTTCCTCCATGGTAGTATTCTTTATCGGAATAAAAGGAACGACATCAACGGCCCCCATACGTGGATGCTGCCCGGCATGGTGGTTCAGGTCGATAAGTTCAATGGCTATTCCGATGGCTTCGATTACAACATCACGCAGTGCAGCCGGCTCGCCGACAAGGGTTACCACCAACCGGTTGTGATCTTCATCATTACTGTAATCAAGCAGTTTCACACCGGCACGGGCACGGAACGGAGATATTATTTTATCTATTTTCTCCAGGTCACGTCCCTCGCTGAAGTTAGGGACGCACTCAATGATTTTATTCCAGTTCATAGTTGGGTGATTAATTTATTAATAAGTTCTTCATCTGCTACATAGGGCATGGTTATGTGATAACAATCACCATGAGTCGCGTTGAAAGTTTCGCACGTCTCCATGGCATGCCCGTTACGGGCCCATGAACGGCGTGCCACACCTCCCATCACGTCCCAAAGCATGGCCGAACGCAGAATCTCATCGA
This sequence comes from uncultured Bacteroides sp., assembly GCA_958477465.1. Classification (GTDB taxonomy): domain Bacteria; phylum Bacteroidota; class Bacteroidia; order Bacteroidales; family Bacteroidaceae; genus Bacteroides. The sequence continues at coordinate 9,061 of CAUEFX010000038.1, read as the reverse complement.
CACGCTCGCTGCCGTCGCACACCATACCGAATCCGCCGTTTATGGCTTTTCCAATGCCTACTCCTCCCCCATTGTGCAAGGCGACAAGGCTCATGCCCCGTGCACAGTTACCGGCAAAACACTGTACCGCCATATCGGCCATTACATTACTGCCGTCTTTGATGTTGGAGGTTTCACGGAAAGGAGAATCTGTACCGCTGACATCGTGATGATCGCGCCCCAACATGATAGGACCGACTTCACCACGCCGCACCATTTCATTGAAGCGAAGGGCTATTTTCTGCCGTCCTGCTGCATCCTGATACAGAATACGGGCTTGGGTGCCCACCACCAGACGGTTCTTCTCGGCATCACGTATCCAGTTGTAATTATCCAAGTCTTGTCCACGGCGATTCACGTCGATACATTCCATCGCAGCATGATCGGTCTTTATCAGGTCTTCGTGCTTACCGCTCAAGCAGACCCAACGAAAAGGACCATATCCGTAATCAAACAGTTCCGGCCCCATTATATCTTCCACATAGCTGGGCCAGATGAAGCCGTCCTTTTCATCCGTACCGTTCCGGGAAATCTCCCGGACACCGGCATCATAAATGGCTTTCATAAAAGAATTTCCGTAATCGAAGAAATAGGTGCCGCGCGCCACGAGTTTCTTTATCACTTCAAAATGGCGGCGCAATGCTTGGTTCACCAACAGGCGAAATCTTTCGGGAGATTCATGCAACATCCGAGTACGCTCCTCAAAAGTCAGTCCGGCAGGACAATACCCACCCTCGTAAACAGCATGACAGGAGGTTTGATCGGAAAGCAACTCGATCGGTATATTTTCTTTCTCCGCATATTCCAGCAGATCAACCACGTTACCATGATAGGCAACCGAACAAGGCTTCCGACGCTCCATTGCTTCAGATACAATACGGAATGCTTCGATGATGCAATCGGTAACATGCCCTACCCATCCCTGTTTGTAACGGGTTTCGATACGCGAAGCATCTACTTCGGCAATGATGCAGGCGGCTCCGGCTATTTCCGCCGCTTTGGGTTGTGCACCGCTCATTCCTCCCAGACCGGAAGAGACAAACAGGTGTCCGCGCAAATCTTTATCTTGAGGAATACCGAGCTTCATCCGTCCGGCATTCAACAAAGTATTGAAAGTACCGTGTACAATGCCTTGCGGACCGATATACATCCAACCGCCGGCCGTCATCTGTCCATAATTGGCTACGCCCATCTGCATGGCGATGTGCCAGTCACGCTGATTATCAAACTGCCCCACCATCATGGCATTGGTTATAATCACCCGCGGAGCATCGGGGCGCGAACGGAATAATCCCAATGGATGTCCGGACTCGATTACTAAAGTTTGTTCCTGTGTCAGTTCTTCAAGGTACTGCTTTATCAGACGATACTGCATCCAATTCTGGCATACTTGCCCGGTTTCACCATAAGTAACAAGTTCGTAGGGATAAAGAGCGATGTCGAAACAGAGGTTGTTATCGATCATCACCTGAAAAGCTTTCCCCTCCAAGCACTTTCCCCGGTATTCATCGACAGGCTTGGCCTTCAAATCACCTGCAGGACGGAAACGATAACCGTAAATTCTTCCACGAGTACGAAGTTCTTCCATGAATTCCGGAATAAGTTGCTCATGAAGTTCGGTAGGGATGTAGCGTAAGGCGTTCTTCAAAGCCGTGACCGTCTGTGCCGGGGTAAGAGTATAGCCACGGTCCGGCGCTCGCCGTATACCTTCCACAAAAGCCGGATAGGCAGGCAGAGTGTTGCTGAGAGTTATTTTCATAATAAACGATGTTAAGGATTACAAACTGTCAGTATATACAGCCTGATAACTCTCCGCAAGATAAATAAAAGAGATGAAATTACAAAATATCCAGCATATTTATTATCAAAAAGATTATTCCCCGAGTTTTTTGAGCATTTGCAGATACTTACCGGTGATCTCCGCCGACTCGCTGTTTTCTTTCAGATATTCCTCTTTCCACTCGGGATGTGCCTCCAACAATGCACACATGCGGTCTTTTCCGACAAAACCTACTTTACCGGTAGTTACATCGATTTCATAATAGACCCGTTTCGAAACCAGTCCCGAAGCCGCAATGGCATCACCGACCACCCCTCCCAATGTGACGTCCATCGTCACTGACGAGCTGGCAGCAACAGACCCTAAGGGTACTGCACTGAAAAAGATATTTCCGCCAAGCCACATGGCAGGAGCATACCAACCGCCAAAACGCAAGCGTTTATAATGCAGCTTCTTGCAATTAACGTAAAGTGATGTATCCGACTGTACTGCGTAACAACGGCTTTTCAGATACTTACACAGTAATTTATTATCATCGACACTGATTTTATAATCGGCTCCTCCCGACAATGCAATCTGATTTTTCGTCCGTTTTTCGATTTTCAACGACGTCACCGTATCCCCCTTATGAGCCAATAAATCTTTTAAAGAGGAATAAACAATTTCTTGTGCGGTCAGATGCACCCCCACAAAAGTCATAAAGCAAATAATCCACAGTTTCTTCATAAGCATCTCCTTTCACTGGCATTAATCGTTCGGAAAGTTACACCATTTGACTTATTGAAGCAAGTTTTCAAAGCAAAAGTTTCCAAAAAAAGAGGAAAAGCTTGATAAATGCAGCAGATTACAGTATATCTGTATCCATTATTTATAAAGTATTTTGAGATTCAAACAGGGTAAAAGGAAAAGATAGAGGTAGGCTTGACATTTTCTTATCACACGGACATATAAATCGAGATTTATGCCTAAATTTGTAGGAAACAATAAAGTAACAATGAAACAACTGGATAGCCTCATTCAAACTTATCAGAATATCATCAGAGAAACAGAACAAAAACTGAGTAAAGAGAAACAACGTATCTACCGCATCAGTACTTTACGTTTCATTCTCTTCATTGCAGGGATTATAGGAGTCATTCATTTCCGAGAAAGCGGATGGTTCATCGTAACCGGAACAGTAGCCATCACTTTTCTCCCTTTTTTCTTTCTGGTAAAATTCCATAACCGCCTGTTTTATAAGAAAGAATATCTTGAGAAAAAGATAGAAATAAACCGACAGGAACTTCAAGCAATAAATTACGACACTTCTTCTTTCGACGGCGGAAAGGAGTTTATCGATCCGGCACATCTTTATTCGTATGACTTGGATGTATTCGGTGAACATTCACTCTTCCAATACATAAACCGTACATCGACCGATTTAGGCAGAAAGCGTTTAGCTCATTGGTTTAATAATCATCTGGAGAGCAAGGAAAATATAGAAAAACGGCAAGAAGGTATCAAAGAACTGGCTCAGGAATTTGAGATGAGGCAACATTTTCGTATCCTCGGATTAATGTACAAAGGAAAATCTGCCGATGAAAAAGAGATTGTAACGTGGGCCGACAGCCCGAGTTATTATCGGAATCGCCTCCTGCTACGAGCACTTCCTATCATTGTGCCTGCAACTAATATTATACTTATCGCACTGGCCGTCGCAGGTATAATATCCAACACCATACCAAGCGTCGTCTTCGTAGGTTTCTTTTTGCTCAGCCTGGTTTTCTCCAAAGGCATTACCAAAATACAGACCCTATATGGCAAGAAACTTCAGATACTGGCAACATACGCCAATCTTATCCACATAATAGAAGAGAAAAACCTGCAAAGTAACGCTCTTCTGGAAATACAACAACTGGTAGGCGGAAAGAAACAAACCGCATCGCAGGCTGTAAAAAAACTCACAACCCTGATGAATGCCCTCGACCAACGCGGCAATATGCTGATGTCTTTCGTTCTCAACGGTTCGTTGTTTTGGGAACTGAGGCAAATCATAAGGATTGAAGCCTGGAAAGAAGAACATGCCTCGGAACTCCCATCCTGGCTCAAAGCCATCGGAGAAATGGATGCTTATTGTTCACTGGCTACTTTCGCCTACAATCATCCGGAGTATATCTATCCGGAAATCAGTTCACAGCCTTTTGAGATGACAGCCCAAGCACTGGGGCATCCGTTGATGAACCGGGATAAATGTGTCCGCAATAACATAAACATCACCAAACGTCCATTCTTCATTATCATCACCGGAGCCAATATGGCAGGAAAAAGTACCTATCTCCGTACGGTGGGAATCAACTATCTGCTTGCCTGCATCGGTGCTCCCGTATGGGCCGAACAAATGAAACTATATCCTTCCCGATTGATTACCAGCCTGCGCACCAGTGATTCGCTAACAGACAACGAATCCTATTTCTTCGCTGAATTAAAACGGCTGAAACTTATTATCGACAAGCTAAATGCCGGTGAAGAACTATTCATTATACTCGATGAGATACTAAAAGGAACAAACTCCACCGACAAACAAAAAGGCTCTTTCGCCTTAATCAAACAATTCATGACCTTACAGGCGAACGGTATCATAGCTACCCACGACCTAATGTTAGGCACTCTTATCAATCTCTTTCCAAACGATATCCGCAATTACTGCTTTGAAGCAGATATCACAAACGATGAGCTCACCTTCTCTTACCAAATGAAAGATGGTATCGCACAAAATATGAATGCATGCTTTTTAATGAAAAAAATGGGGATAGCCGTCATAGACGACTGATCCCCACTCTCTGCAAATTAAAGTTAAGCCTTAGATACTGTTAAGCCTTAGAAACAGTTTGGGATTCCTATAGCCATTTTTGAGTGACTCCCGTCTACACCCTAAGCGATCTTCTGTTTGAAACCCCATCATCGGTCATTAGACGATAAATCAAGACATACTCTTAGTGTAATTTACATTTTGAGAGAAAAGCAGCCACAGCAGATGCTTCTCCATTCGTAAAATACTGCACTGAAGTTATAGGACTATATGTATAAGGAATAAACTGGAATAACTGCACAGCCGCAAATTTCTTGTCCTCGGAAAGTATCACATCCATACGGATATTGCCACTATTCTCACTCTTCAGCATCGTGTCAGCAGGGAATACGCCGGATTTTACCATACCCTTCAATTCATCCATATACTTTAAATCAAAAAACACACTTTGTTCCTTAGCGACACTCCCGGTAGGTAAATAAACAACCACTTTTGACTTCCAGAACAAACGGAAAATTCCAATTAAGAACATGCCGGAACCTAACACCATTAATCCCATACTTAAGGTAGAAGAACGATCTTCCATCTCAAAAGTAGAGACAAAAGCCAATACACCGGCAAGTAAAAATAAGACAGAGATAATAACTCCGGAAAGACTTGTACGTTTTGCAATATCAGGATGAGAAGATGCAAAAATAGTTGCATCAATAGCTTGAGTTGCCATATTATAATGAGTTTTATTTATTAGTAATATAAGAAAAAAGTAACTGATAACACATACAGCCGATGCATTATCCTAAATAGAACAGAACCAATAAATAAAACATCTAAATAATAATACGCCTTAAGGTAAAGACATAATATTCACTCGAAGGGTGGCAGTAATAAGAAGTTGTGGTATCGTATAGCCGCCCACGATGTTGTACCAAAACAGCCTCTCTCGATGAAAGCTTCAGGGCCAGGGTTTTCAAGGATATTGAGTATTCAAGTAGATTGATGCGCTGTATACGAGAAGTCATTATCTGATGGGACTGGGTCGCATTCGACAACTCTCCTTCAGGGAAATAAGGCAATTTTGCGCTGGTTACTTTCTGCGAATACTCCGTATGAGCCAAATCATGTTCCTGACTTTCCACCGGTATTTCAGTGAAAAGATTGCCCGTTACGCCATAAAGCGCTACAGCAAACAGCAGAAACAATATTACTTTTACAAATTTAGCCATATCTATCTGCAAATATAACAGAATATTTCATCAGAATGTTCAGTGAAAGAGTTTATTAAAGTATCTTTAGAATTGAAAACAAAAAAGGTCACCTTTTTCAAGGCAACCTTTTTTATATCTATAAGAACAATTACTAAATTATTCTGCCGATTCTGCTTTAGGTTCTTCAGTTGCAGGAGCTTCAGCAACTGGAGCAGCTTCTGCAGCAGCAGCTTTCTTCGAACGACGAGTACGAGTAGCCTTCTTTGCAACTTTCTCTTTAGCCATGTTTTCGTTGTAATCAACGAGTTCAATAAAGCACATTTCTGCATTATCACCCAAACGATGACCAGTCTTGATAATACGAGTATAACCACCCGGACGATCTGCTATTTTCACAGAGATTTCTTTGAACAATTCTGTTACAGCAATCTTATCTTGCAAATTGCTAAATACAACACGACGAGAGTTTGTCGTATCCTCTTTAGACTTTGTGATCAAAGGCTCAACAAATTTCTTCAATGCTTTCGCCTTTGCTACAGTCGTAGTGATTCTTTTGTGCTTGATCAAAGAACAAGCCATGTTAGATAACATAGCACTTCTATGAGAAGCAGTACGACCTAAATGATTAAATTTCTTATTATGTCTCATTTTTTATTCTTTATCTAATTTATATTTAGAAATGTCGGTTCCAAACGACAGATTCAGACTTTCCAGCAAATCATCAAGCTCGGTAAGCGATTTCTTTCCGAAGTTTCTGAATTTCAGCAAATCGGTCTTGTTGAACTGTACCAAATCGCCGAGAGTTTCTACATCCGCAGCCTTCAAGCAATTGAGGGCACGGACAGACAAGTCCATATCGACAAGTTTAGTTTTCAACAATTGACGCATATGCAGAACTTCTTCATCAAATTCCTCGTTACCATCCACGTCATTGTTCTCAAGAGTAATCTTCTCATCAGAAAACAACATGAAGTGATAAATCAGAATTTTAGCAGCCTCTTTCAGGGCTTCTTTCGGATGAATGGAACCGTCCGTAGCAATCTCAAGTATCAGCTTCTCGTAGTCAGTCTTCTGTTCTACACGGAAGTTTTCTACTGCATACTTCACATTACGTATCGGCGTATAAATAGAGTCGATTGGAATTACATTCACATCGGTACAATATTCGCGGTTTTCATCAGCGGGGACATAACCACGGCCCTTATTGATTGTAATATCAATCTGCATAGTCGACTTAGAATCTAAATGACAAATAACTAATTCCGGATTTAACACTTCAAATCCAGTCAAATACTTACCTATGTCACCTGCTTTAAATTCACTGGAATTCTCGACAGTGATGCTCACTTTTTCGCTCTCGAACTCTTCAACTACTTGCTTGAATCTCACTTGTTTCAGATTCAAGATAATGTTGGTAACATCCTCTTTTACTCCAGGTACACTAGAAAATTCATGCTCCACACCATCGATTCTGATAGTAGTGATAGCAAAACCCTCTAATGAAGAAAGAAGGATACGGCGTAATGCATTACCTACAGTAATACCAAAACCCGGTTCCAACGGACGGAATTCGAATTTACCGAATCTGGAGTCCGCCTCCAACATTAATACTTTATCAGGTTTTTGAAATGCTAATATCGCCATGAAATTAATTATTATTTAGAATACAATTCAACGATCAAATGCTCTTTAATGTTCTCAGGAATGTCTGCTCTTTCAGGAATATGCAATAATTTGCCCACCTTTGAAGCTTCATCCCATTCCAACCAAGCGTATTTGCTGTGATTAAAACCTGCAAGAGAGTTAGCAATCACTTCCAAAGATTTAGATCTTTCGCGAACGCCGACCAACTGTCCGGGTTTCACTGCATACGAAGGGATGTTCACCACCTGTCCGTCAACAGTAATATGTCTGTGACTTACCAACTGACGAGCAGCTGCACGAGTAGGTGCAATTCCCAAACGGAATACAATGTTGTCTAAGCGACCTTCCAGCATTTGAAGAAGAATTTCACCGGTAATACCCTTAGCGGCTTCTGCTTTCTCAAACAAATTACGGAATTGTTTTTCTAATACTCCATAAGTATATTTAGCTTTCTGTTTCTCACGAAGCTGAATACCGTATTCTGAAGTTTTTCTTTTTCTTGAATTTCCATGTTGTCCGGGAGGATAATTCTTCTTTGACAAAACTTTATCAGCTCCAAAGATACCTTCACCGAATTTACGGGCTATTCTTGATTTTGGTCCAGTATATCTAGCCATTTCTTTTAAATATTTAATTGTTTATTCATGAACTTAATTTGTTGCAGCCGCGATTACAGAGAAGAATTTGATGCAATCCAAAAACAAAATCAAGTATCATTTTTATTAAAGGTAAATTTTAAACTCTACGTCTTTTCGGAGGACGGCAACCATTGTGTGGAAGCGGAGTTACGTCAATAATTTCAGTAACTTCAATACCTGCACCATGGATAGTTCTAATAGCAGACTCACGTCCGTTACCCGGTCCTTTTACGTATGCTTTTACCTTTCTCAGGCCAAGATCATATGCCACTTTTGCGCAATCTTGGGCAGCCATCTGAGCTGCATAAGGAGTATTCTTCTTAGAACCTCTAAATCCCATTTTACCAGCAGATGACCAAGAGATAATCTGCCCTTCACTATTTGCAAGAGAAACAATAATATTGTTGAAAGATGAATGAACATGCAACTGTCCATTAGCGTCTACTTTCACATTTCTCTTTTTAGCTGCAACTGTTTTTTTTGCCATATCAACAATTATTATTTAGTAGCTTTTTTCTTATTAGCAACGGTTTTCTTTCTACCCTTACGAGTACGTGCATTGTTCTTGGTACTCTGACCTCTAACGGGTAGTCCAATACGGTGGCGCACACCACGGTAACATCCAATATCCATTAATCGCTTAATGTTCAATTGTATTTCAGAACGAAGATCACCTTCAACCTTATACTCTGCACCGATGATCTCACGAATCTTTGCAGCCTGATCATCTGTCCAGTCCTTCACTTTCAGATCTTTGTCTACACCAGCTTTATCTAAAATTCTTGCTGAACTACTGCGACCTATTCCATATACATAGGTCAACGCGACCTCACCTCTCTTATTCTGAGGCAAATCTACACCAACTATTCTTATAGCCATATTATATTAAATTATTTTTTTTGCAAAAATAATAAATTATCCTTGACGTTGTTTATACTTAGGATTTTTCTTGTTAATAACATACAAA
>CAUEFX010000037.1 GCA_958477465.1 uncultured Bacteroides sp. | reverse complement strand
ATAGTTCACTTTCGCATTTTAATATAACATACCCACAGGGTTTTCGGACTGACCCAAATATAGCAGTTTAGAGCAGTCTGCACGTGGCTTATTCGTGGGACTTTCTGAAAACGGCTCTTACTTCCACAACCTAAAACACACGAGCCATACGCTCCAGACCATCGATAAGCAGGTTCCGTGGACAAGCTATGTTCAATCGAATGAACCCCTCTCCGCCGGGACCATACATCGTACCGGAGTTGACCATCAGACGCTGTTGTTCTTCCAAGCGCAAAGTCATGGCATCCGACCCCATGCCGGATGCACGGCAGTCTATCCACACCAGATAAGTACCTTCAAGCGGCAGTACGGGATATTGCGGCAGACGCTCCCTGAAAAAACGGCAAAGATACCCGTAGTTTTCCCACAGATACCTGCGCAGGGCATCAAGCCATTCCCCACTTTCGTTATAAGCGGCTATCGTGGCGATAACGCCGAACGGATTGACATCGCATACCTCATTGATATTGATGGCGCGGTCGATGCGGTGACGCACTTCCTCATCGGCTGCAATGATATTGGCAATCTGCAATCCGGCAAGGTTGAACGCCTTACTCGGCGAAACGCAAGTCACGGATTTCTGCTGGAAACGCTCGGACAGAGAAGCAAAGGGCGTATAGTCATATCCGTCGTAAGTCAGCTCGCAATGGATCTCATCTGCCACGACAAACACACCGTTGTGCAGACAGATGTCGCCGATACGCCGTAGCTCTTCCGGTGTCCATACCCTCCCGACCGGATTGTGGGGATTGCACAACAGCAGGATTTTCGCTTTCGGATCGGCGGCTTTCGCTTCAAGATCATCAAAATCTATCGTATAGCGCCCATCCCTGTAAATGAGGTTATTGGCAGACAGTTCGCATCCGTTGTTGCGAATCGACGAATAGAAACAGTTGTATACCGGAGTCTGGACAATCGCCTTATCACCCGGAACGGTCAGTGCCTTGATGATTGCCGACAGAGCGGGCACGACACCGCTCGTATAAATCATCCATCGGGGATCGACCTGCCAACGATGGCGGTTGCCAAACCACCGCACAACCGCATCGTAATACGCTCCGGGAACTTTAGTATATCCGAAAATACCGTGCGCCACCCGCTTTTGCAGTGCATCTATAATAGCCGGTGCGGTACGGAAGTCCATGTCCGCCACCCACATGGGCAGTGTCCCCTCTTCTTCGGGGGTGTCCCACTTGTAGGAGTTTGTCCCGCGACGCGGAACGATTGTATCGAAATCATATTTCATAGCCTGTCTCTTTATCTGTTAATCCTGTTTCGTAATTCATATTCCTGTTTCACCGGGGTGTTTGTCCAATGGTCAGTCGGTGAAACAAGTTTTATCGTCCCAAAGTTTTAATACACAATCGGCAGGTGCCTTGATGTTCTTGTCGAGAATGATCTCACCGTAACTCTCGGCGGTAATGCTCCCGCTCAACGGATTTTTCACACTGCGTATGGGGCCGTTGATGGCAGCCTGCACGGAGCTGTACTCAAAAGCCAAGTCACAGTCATCGGCAAACGTGCAGTTCTCCAGCACAAGGTTTTCCGCATAACATAAAGGCTGCGTACCGGAAATCCGGCAGTTCACCAGGCGCAAGTTGCGCGAATGCCAGCCCAAGTATTCACCGTTCAGTTCCGAATCATAAACCGTTACGTTTTCCGACTCCCACAACGCATCTTTTGTGGTGATTTTCGCGTGATGCAGTTCCAAATTCTTCACGTACTGAAACACGTATTTACTGTCGCTTTCCAGTCCGTCGATGTACAGATCGTTGCAGAACATGAACGGATAAGTACCGCCATGCAGTTTCAGATCTTTTATATGTATCCGGTTGCAACGCCAGAACACCTCATCGGCATCGTTCATCTCCACATTCCTGATTTCGATGTCGTGCATTTCGCGGAACATCTTGGGAGCATCAATTCGCGTGTCGGTCATTTTCAGATGATCGGAATACCATAAGGCCGAACGCCCGCCGACATCAAAGAAGCAACGGTCGATGACAAAACCATGCACGTGCCAGAACGGATAATTTCCCTCAAACCGGCAATCGACAGCTTCGATGTTACTGCACTCTTTGACTGCCGATTCTCCGGCACGGATGATGACATTCTCCAACCGGAGGTCGTGCGATCCGAACAATGGCCGTTCACCTCCGAACTCCATATTTGATATTACTTTCATACTCATCTTTCATTTATATATTTAATGAACCTGGCAGGGACACCGCCAACTACCGTATCAGCTTCCACATCCCTGGTCACAACCGCTCCGGCACCGATAACGGCATTATCCCCGACGGTCACTCCCTGAAGGATCGTGGCATTGGACCCTACCCACACATTCCTGCCGAGGACGATAGGTGCAGGATAGGTCGTTCGACGATCTTCCGGAGACAGGCCATGATTCAACGTGGCAAACACTACATTGTGCCCGATCTGGCATCCGTCACCGATCGTCACCCCGCCATGATCTTGAAAATGACAGCAGGCATTAATGAATACTCCTTCGCCGACTGTGATATTCTTACCGAAATCGGCATAGAACGGTGGAAATACCCGCAGTGATGACGGCACCCGGTAACCGAATAATTCGGAGAGTAATCCGCGCACCTCCTCCGGTGTATGATACGCTGTATTCAGCCGGAAGGTGATGCGTCTCGACTCGTTGCTCATATCGTCCATAAAGCGATGTATCTCCTCTGTATCGAGCGCCTTACTGGTCTTTACATACTCTTTAAATTCGTCTGTAGTCACAGTTTTATCTCCTTTCAAATTTCACAGGTATATCCCCTGCCACACTCAAAGCCTCGATTCCGTTACCGTCGATATGGCCTATTTTAATCAAATCGTTACTGTACGGCCAGTCTTTGCAAAAAATAGCGATATTGCCCCACGGCACATAGATAGTAATATCACCAGGCGCGGGAGTGCAACCGCTTGTAACACCTTCGACCGTCAGCGCCGGAGAGGGGGTGAAGATTTTCTCCGTTACATGGTTGTAATCGTTCAATGTCACCTCAAGCGGTAGGCGTGAGAGGAAATCCCGTGCAGCGGCATTGTTCTCCATCGTTGCAGTAATCATGCGGTCTCCTACCGTGATGTTTACAGTCAATGAAGACGCATCAGGTGTTTCGGGTTGTCCGGGAGTCTCAGGCTGTCCGGGAGTTTCAGGTTGTCCGGAAGTAAACGGCTCAGTGTCGGGGTTCTCGCAGGCCGCCAGCGACAGGATAGTGGTGGCAAGCAACATCATAGGAATCAATAATAACTTTTTCATGCCATTTCTCGTTTGATACAAGTATATTTTTTGTCTGATGCAAATATAGATGGTATCCACCGTATACCTTGTAGACAAATCCTCGGTATTCATACCCTAATTACAGATTCTGTTTCTCCAGCTTAAATCTTCCCCCAAAACATATAACATCTTTCTGAAAAAGACTTAAGTCTTTCAAAAAAAGACATAGCATGTTCTAAAAAAAGATATAACATCTTTCAGAAAAAGATGTAACATGTTTCCCCCAGAGATATAGTTTCTTAAGAGCAGTCCGGACTTTACTCAGTATCAGACATTAATACCTGTTTAAGTTTTCCTATTTAAAGACATATCAATCTATTCAAAGACATACCTGTCTATGAGGAAAACTTAAACAGGTTCTCCTGTCCGTTTCACTTATTGCATGAAGTTATTGATTTTGTTTGCCGGGTTAAGCGGTGTCTGATCGGCAAGAACAAGTGCCTTGACCATGTGCATCGTCCCTATCTTGTACTTTTGAAAGTGTTCCGATGCGATGTGCTTCTCATAAGCCTCATGGCTTGCATAAGTTTCGAGAATGGTTACCATACAAGGATTCTCTTTCTCACTGACGGCATACATGGTCAGCACTCCCGGCTCGGTACGCAAGGAAACTTCGCCCACTTCGGCCGCATATTTCATATACTCACCGAAATATTGCGGATAAACCTCTATTTTCGACAAACGCACGATACCGTCAGCCGCCATCGGCTGCTTGGCACACATACCGGGTTGCTTGTCCAGATTCAGACATTTACCGATTACCTCGCCGGTGGCAAGATAAGAATAAGTAGGAAATTCGAACAGTACGGGTTTCAGCCGTGTATAGTCGAGTTTGCCGGCACTATCGAGCACATCGGCAACGGCATAAGTATTGACCACTTCACAGATGAAGTTATCGAAGCCTTCGGTTTCATAAATATCCGTCACATTGCACTCCATTGTCAACGGAGATGCGTCGATGACGGGTGTACCGTTTTCACCGATATGATAAGCGAATACCTCCGACTTATCTACCGCCGCACCGCTCACACTGCCCACATAGTCGGCTTCGGGCAGCATCTCACGGCTGACGAGATTGATGGAGAGCTTCTTCGATTTTCGGATTCCCTGATTGGTGTAGTGCTGTTTACTCATGCTGACAAGTATGCGGTCGTGCCCGATGACACCTGTATGCCCGACGACAAGCCAGTTTACTTTTCCTTCAACTTCGGCACCTACAACCGTCATCGGTTTCGGGTAGAGTGCCAACAGACTTCCAAGATTTTTCTTATTCATTTCCATTATGTTAGGTTGAACGACATTCTCTTTCACCGCTGTACTGCATGACAGTATCAGAATCAATGAAAGAACACTGCAAAAGAACAATGCTGTTTTCAAAAGGTTTCTTCGAGCCATAATTACCTGTTTTTTCGTGTTGCAAAACTACTGCAATAAAAAAGACCGGACTGTATACAAATTACAGATATTTATACCCGAATACCCGATTCAGCCAAAGAACAGTAGGTTATCCGAATTAAATACCTTATTTTTGCTCAAAACGAAAACAAAGAAAGATTATGGAAGAGATCATAAAACTCGATGAGGTGGATAAGTACAACAAACTCTTCGGACTCGAGACCCGACATCCGTTAGTAAGTGTCGTCGATCTGTCGAAAGCGACACAGTGGCCGGAACACTTCAAGATCAACTACGGCGTATATGCCCTCTACCTGAAAGACACCTACTGCGGGAACATCATGTACGGCCGTCAGAGTTACGACTATCAAGACGGCACGATTGTCAGCTTTGCCCCCGGACAGGTAGCAGAGACCAAAATGGTTAAAGGTGTCCGGCCCAACGCCCACGGTATACTGTTCCACCCCGACCTGATCTGGGGAACGACCCTCGGCCAGGAGATCAAGAACTACTCTTTCTTTTCATACGAAACCCGTGAGGCATTGCATCTTTCGGAAGAGGAACGGGAAACCGTGATGGACTGTCTGCACAAAATCGAAGCGGAACTGGAACACAGCATAGACAAGCACAGCCGCCGGCTGATCTGCGCCAACATCGGACTGCTGCTCGACTACTGCATGCGCTTCTACGAGCGTCAGTTCACCACACGCGAAGAGGTCAACAAAGACATCATCGTCCGCTTCGAACGACTGCTGGATGCCTATTTCGACAGCGATGCCCCGTTAAAAGAGGGTTTGCCGACCGTCAGGTATTTTGCCGATAAAGTATTCCTGTCGGCGAACTATTTCGGGGATATGATCCGTAAACAGACGGGACAGACCGCCTCGGAATATATCCAGAACAAACTGATAGAACGGGCCAAAGAAGCCTTGCTGGTGACAGACAAGACCACGAGTGAAATTGCCTACGGACTGGGATTCCAATATCCGCAACATCTGAGCCGGATGTTCAAACGGATGACGGGTTACACTCCCAATGAGTTCCGCTCCCTGAAATAGGCTCTTCAACCCGCCTCAATTCAGGGTTCTGTTCAGGCAGAACAGGAAAAGGAATAATTGCCATTTTATTCTGCTAAATTGCCATTTCCGGTTATGCAAAAACAGCCGATCTTTACAACATAAAAAATTAACCCATAAAATGATTAGGATGAAGGCAAAATTGAACTCACTGTTTATTGCATTTCTGAATGTAGCAGCATCCACACAGAAGGCAGGTATCAACCTGATTCGTGTAGCCATATTGGTGGTATTCGTTTGGATCGGCGGTCTGAAATTCTGGAACTATGAAGCCGAAGGCATTGTGCCGTTTGTTGCCAACAGCCCTTTCATGAGTTTCTTTTATACCCAAAACGCTCCCGAATACAAAGAGTACAAACTGAAAGAAGGGGAATTTAATGAAGCAAAACATAAATGGCATGAAGAAAACAACACGTATGGCTTCTCACGCGGGTTGGGAATCTTGATCATGGGTATCGGCATACTGACGTTCTTGGGAATATTCTTTCCCGGAATAGGGCTGGCCGGCGCCGGGTTGGCCGTCATCATGACCTTAGGAACGCTTTCGTTTCTGGTCACCACACCGGAAGTCTGGGTACCGGATCTGGGTAGCGGAGAACATGGTTTTCCACTGCTGACCGGAGCAGGAAGACTGGTTATCAAAGACACAGTCATACTGGCAGGAGCCATTGTGGTACTGTCTGATTCGGCAAGAAAAATCCTGGCACGACGGCAATAGAGATACCCTCTATCTCAAAATAGAAATCCCCTCCTCTGTGCTGTCAAGTACTTTCCCCAACTTATGCTTTTTATCCGCATTCTTACGGAATGTATATCTTACAATAAACCACGGACGGCAGTTCTTGTCCTTGTAAAAATTCTCTGTAACCACATGGTACGATCCGTCCACCGTAGTTATCTTACTCCTGTACTCGCCCGCTATATGCTGCACGCACATACCAATGTAGAAGTCCGGAGTTATGTTATAGTTCACTTGGAGACTGGCTGCAGACGGGCGGCTGTATGTAGTGTAAGCCAATGCTGAGTAATCCCTTGAGTTGTAGTCCACATTTCCATAGAATGAGATTTTTTTCGCCTGTGCATTGAAGCCGAATGATGCATAGACTGCATTTTTGGCACTCTGCCCGGTGTAATAATCGGCCTTCCACCCTCCTTCTGCATAAATACGTCCCCACTTGAAGCGATAACTCACATCGACTCCGGCCGAAGCCTGTGAGAAATGTCCGGTATTGGCATAAGTGCTATAGTATATACCCTTTTCCGTATATCCGTAATTTTCGATCATGTCACAAATATATTTATAGTATGCTCCCGGCATGAGATACAGTTTACCGACATTCAATGTATAAGAGAGCGAAACGTTGTGCAGCATTTGAGGTTTCAGGTTCGGATTGCCGATAGCAACAACCAGAGAATCCGTCGATATATTGTAAGGATTCAAATAAGCCACACCCGGTGCAGTATTGCTGAGTCTGTAACTTAACCGGATAGAGTTGTGCTCATTGATGGCCCATGTCGCACTTGCATTTCCTCTGGGACGAAAGTAATTATAACTGATATCGCCGGCCTTTGCCCAAATACCTTCCATCCCGACAGAGACATTATAATACAGTCTTTTACAAGCTCCCTCATAGCCCACATACACATACTGGTTGTAATTGTTGTGCTTGAAGAGCGGATTTACCCCAATGGTATTGTTGATGTCGTCAACAATAAGTGTGCTGCGGCTTCCTGCTATCAGTGAGTTGTTGTTGGCAAATTCCTTGGAATAATCAACGTAGAAACTACCCGAATGACGCTTGTTTTTATAGCGGGTATCGGTATAAACGGAACGCTCGTCATAATAGTCCGTGCGTGATGCATTGTAATCATTCTTATTGAAATTGTATGCCAAACGCAGTTCCAGGTTACTGTTTTTTGAAAACGAATGCTTGTAGTACAGGCTTGCGGTAGAAATATCGCTTTTGTTCTTGCCATAGGAATTAGAACTGTATGTCTGTAAATCGTCGGATATATAATCTCCCAACGCATCGCTTTTTTCTTTTGCATCATTGTATGAAGCATAGAACTGAGCTGCCAGATAGTCTTTTTCCGTCATTTGGTATTTCAACAACAACTCACCTATCCAGCGGCCTGCATCGTTGCGTGTCGATTGGCGGTATGTCTGTCTGTAACCGGTATTGGTCCGGTCTACGGCCGACTCCAAATCGTCATGGTACGTATAATGATAGGCAACTCGGCCATAAAGGCTCACTTTATGGTTTCCAACTTCAAAATATCCAACCCCAAAGCCATTATCAAGCGGTACATCATGGCGTGTAGCACCTTCAAGCCAAACGTATGGCTTGGCATGCTTTTTCAGTTTTATGTTCAGAATACTTGTCACACCATCTTGCAGATAACGGGCAGACACAGAGTTGACAACCTCTACCGACTCTATATCAGAAGGAAATATGGGGGCAATACCCGAATTGACTACATTGCCGTTTATTAGAATCAACGGGGTTTCCCCGTTCAGCATTTTCACGGATGATGTATTTGCATCCGACAGGATAGCAGGAATCTCTTGCAAAGCCCTGAAAGGATTGCTCATTTTCTTGGCGTCCGACGAGAGATAGAATACTTGCCCGTTGGCAGTCCTCTTTACGGTCTGGCTACGATCTGCAACAATGGTCACTTCATCCAATTCTTTTGCTTCCTCGTCCAACATAAAGACACGATGACATGTTCCGGCTATATTCAGCGTATCACAAATGGATTTATATCCTATGCACACCACTTCTACCGTATAAACACCGGCAGGAATATCTTTCACAGAGTATTTCCCTTTTTTATCTGAAGTGGCAGATTTTAAGGCTACGCCATTCTGCTTGAGCAAAACATATCCATACTCGACAGGAGACCGGTCTTTATTTGAAATCAAATCTCCGGACAATACATTTTGACCGTTCAAAACGCCAATATTTATGAGTATCAGTAATGAGATAACTATTATTTTATTCATACACAAATACTTTTGAGAGCAAAAATACACTGTTTTTATCTAATCTGTAAATATATGACAGTTTTTTTTTAGGGAACGAGTTATCCGTGTCCACCACCGGGGAGAAGTCATTGTAGACAAAGAAAAAACGGGAATGACCGGTTGACCGTGATAGAGACGGAACCGTTACGAAAAAGAAATTCCGATGGCCGAACTTCGTGCGAGAAACAGGAGCGCTTCTTTACAAAATGTCAATATGATATTTTAATTCCTGCAGAATCTACTTATTAAAGCAAGAGATTGGGTTGATACTAATGGACTACTACAACGTGCTGCACCGGATAGACGGCGGTGCCATGCGCTATGCCCCCGTCTACGAGCGCTTCACGCAAGAACGCGATTTCGAATCGCTCGTACGAAATTATTTCGAGCAGTACCTCGGGCAGTTTCCGGCACAGGTGTTCGATAAAATCAACGAGAACTTCATCCGCTGCTCTTTCTTCGAACTGGTGTCCCGCTACCTGAGCAGTTGCTACACCTTCGCCATCGAACAGAACAATTCGGAAGGCCGTGCCGACTTCGAGATGACCGGCATACCGGGCACGGACTACTACACGGACGACCGCCTGGTGGAATTCAAATACTACAAGGCCAAAGAAGCGGAGAAGATACTGGCATCCGATGCCCCCCTGCCCGAACATGTGGAGCAGGTGCACCGCTATGCCGAAGACACGCTGCGCCACTTCCCGAACTACAAGGTGCGCACGTATGTAGTGTATATCTGTGCCAACAGGGGATGGAAATGTTGGGAGGTATAAAATCTCAAAGAGGTACTATACAATAAAAAAAAGTCCTATCTTTACTCAAAAACAGAGTATGATACGACTCTTTTAGGCAGATCGGTAGTCAAAGCCGACTACCGGTCATGAATTATTCAGACTACAACCTATTGATTATCATTCATCAAAAACAGATTTCGCAATACCCATTTCGAGGCCGCGCAATTCTGCCAATCCACGAAGACGACCAAGACATGAATAGCCGGGATTGGTCTTTTTCTTTAAGTCGTCTATCATCTGATGACCGTGATCCGGACGCATGGCAATGGAGCATTTGCGGCGTTGCTGCAACTTCAACAAGTTTTTCATGACGTTGTACATATCCACATCCCCTTCCAAGTGATTGGCTTCGTAGAAGTTGCCTTCGGCATCGCGCTGAGTGCTGCGCAGATGAACAAAATGAATGCGGTCTCCCTGCCGTTCCATCATGCCGGCAAGATCATTGTCGGCACGCACACCCAGAGAGCCGGTGCAGAGGCAAAGGCCGTTCGATTCATTAGGAACCGCTTCCACCAATTTGACGAAATCCTCTTCCGTACTCATGATGCGCGGCAATCCCAAAATAGAATAAGGGGGATCATCCGGATGAATCACCAACTTCACTCCCACCTCATCGGCCACCGGAGCGATCTCTTTCAAGAAGAAGATGAGATTGGAACGGAGTTTCTCGGCATCGATGTCGTTGTATCTGTCGAGGGCCTCCTGGAATTGCTCGACGGTGAAACTCTCTTCAGAACCGGGAAGTCCGGCAATCATATTACGGACAAGAAGATTCTTATCGTCTTCGCTCATCTGCTCGAAACGGGCTTTTGCCTTGGCAACCTCTTCGGCTGTATAATCCTTCTCAGCATTAGGACGTTTGAGGATGAACAGATCGAAAGCCACAAAAGCCGCCCTTTCAAAACGAAGGGCTTTCGAACCATCGGGCAGAGTATAAGCAAGATCCGTACGGGTCCAGTCGAGCACCGGCATGAAATTGTAAGTGACAATCATCACTCCACACTTTGCCAGATTACGGATACTCTCTTTATAATTCTCGATATATCTCATGAAATCTCCGGTCTGAGTCTTGATATGTTCGTGCACGGGTACACTCTCGACTACCGACCAAGTAAGACCGACTTCTTCAATCATCCGCTTCCGCTTCATGATCTCCTCCACTGTCCACACTTCTCCGTTAGGGATGTGATGGAGGGCATTTACGATTCCGGTGGCACCGGCTTGCTTGATATCCCATAGGCTTACAGGGTCGTTAGGACCGTACCAGCGCCAGGTTTGTTCACATAGGTACATAATAATTCTATTTACGATTTGACGATTTACAATTTACGATTGAATTTAGCTGCCGACTCTCGCTTCCTGATTAAATTGAGAAAGCATCGAAACCACCGTCGATGACAGCTACGGTGCCGGTTACGAATTTAGAGGCATCGCTGATGAGATATTGGATGGTTCCGTACAAGTCTTCCGGTTCACCGAAACGGCCAAACGGAGTATGGGCCAAAATTGTTTTGGAACGGTCTGTCAAGGAACCGTCCGGATTTGTCAACAGAGTGCGGTTCTGATCGGTGAGGAAGAATCCGGGGGCGATGGCATTGACACGCAGGCCGTCACCGAATTTAATAGCCAATTCGCCGGCCATGTATTTGGTGAAATTGGCGATTGCAGCTTTGGCTGTTCCGTAACCCACTACACGCGTCAACGGACGGAGTGCAGATTCAGAACAGAAGTTGACGATACTTCCTTTTTTCTGATCGACCATGACACGGGCAAATACCATGGTAGGCAAAACGGTTCCGAAGAGGTTCAAATCGACTACCTTCTTGAAAGCATCGATCTCAAGGTCAAAGAAAGTTTTGTCCGGTGCGATGGTGGCTCCCGGCATATTTCCACCGGCGGCATTCAGCAATACATCGATGCGTCCGTAAGCTTTCATGATCTCTACCTTGTTACCTTCGAGCACCTCTTTATTCATGACGTCGGTATAGAGGAACATGGCGTCTCCTCCCGCTGCCTTGATACCCTGCACCAGAGCCTTGCCGGCTTCTTCGCTACGGTCGAGAATTACAATTTTTGCTCCCTCTTTTGACAGATAGGCAGCAATACCTTTACCCAAAATACCGGCTCCACCGGTGATAACTACGACTTTGTCTTTTACACTAAATAATTCGTTCATAATTTCCTGTTTTATAAAGTTACAATTTCTTATTCAAATAATATTTCAGATTCTCTTTGATGAGAATATCTATCGGCATCAGGTTTACCTTATCGGGGCGCTGCTTCAACACAAGATAATTGCACAAAGACTTGATGGCCTCGTAGCCCTGCTGTTCCGGCCGTTGGGCTATCAAAGCCGTGATCACGCCCTCAGACAGTAACCGGGTGTTCTTCTCTATCAAGTCATAGCCTATCAGCTTGACACTTCCCAGCCCTCTCACCTTCAGGTAATTTCCCAGAATATAGCAGGTCGAATTGAATATCACCGCTCCCTCAATCCGCGGATTGGCACGGAATACCTCATCGAGCCTGGCAAAATTATAATCCGTATCATCTATCCTCAACTCCACTTCATGGATATTTCCTTCAAAATTCTGTCCGGCGAGATATTGGCAAAAACCTTCCCTCCGGTTCTTTCCCTGGTTGGAATCGTTCTTGCCGCGATGCACAATCCGGGATATCAAAATATCCGAATGACTGCCAAGCCGGCCCATCAACAGTTTAGCTGCAATGAATCCGGCATCGTAAGACTCCGTACCGAAATAAGCAAGCTGATGCTCACCCGCAATGTCAGAGTCCACATAAACATAAGGAATCTCCCGGACATCGAGTTCGCGCGAGAGACGGACTACGGAATCGGCAAACAAAGTGGCAATCAGCACGCCGTCGATATCCTCTTCCTCAAAAAGGGTGTGCACAATGGTGTCAAAAGTACGGTTGTCGTACTGGTCAAAAAACAGCTTGGTGACGTGGACATTGTAAAGTTCGGTCTCGGAGGCGGCTTTGTCTATCCCTTCGCAAATGGCTTCCCAATATTCTCCCGGTTTGAAAGAGGGGGTAATGGCAAGAAAGCGGTATTGCTTTTTAGAGGCCAGCGAACGGGCCATCAGGTTAGGCTGATACTTCACTTTCTCAAGAATGGCCCTTACCTTTTTCTCGTTTTCCTCCGACACACGACCACGGTTGTGTATCACCCGGTCTACCGTACCGATGGATACCCCCGCCATTTCGGCTATGTCGATGATACGAATATTTGAAGATTCTTTATTCATAGGATAAATACCTTAGAAACCGTTTTTATCTTTAATAGGATTTCCTTTTTTTGTTTCTCAAACCGTTTTTCTGCTGCAAAAGTAAAAGGAATTACCCGGACAAACAATAGTGTGTACGTACACACAAAAAACATCAAACAGTACATATCGCTATATATCAGCAGATTAAACATTCATCGGGTAAGAATAATATGTTTTC
The DNA here is from genome assembly GCA_958477465.1 of uncultured Bacteroides sp. Classification (GTDB taxonomy): domain Bacteria; phylum Bacteroidota; class Bacteroidia; order Bacteroidales; family Bacteroidaceae; genus Bacteroides. The sequence goes on along the minus strand of CAUEFX010000037.1, from coordinate 28,253 downwards.
AAACATATAAAGAGAAAGAAATTCATTTTATGCAGATTATCCCGCCCAACATTAATGCGATTGTATCTCATTCTATCTCAATATATTTCAGTAATATATTTCACTCCGACAGTAGATTATTCAAGTAATATACCTCATTATAGTGATAGCGCCCGATATTGTGACATAAAACACGGGCAGATTACCTATTAGTAGCGATTGTGTAAGCGCCTATAAATAAAGACCTTTGCAACGCATTAAAAACGTTCGTAACATACAAAAGAAAATTTGAAAACAAAAAGCCGAATTCTAACTCTGACTTTTTTGATAACTGCCTGCCTATCGACTTCTGCATTTGCACAACACGGGACGATGCTCTCCGGCAAAATCATATCTACTGAGAATAAAGAAACCATCGATTTTGCCACTGTCTACCTGAAAGGTACACAATTCGGCTGTACCACCAACGAAAAAGGGATCTATCATCTGAAAGCCCCTGCGGGGGATTATACATTAATCGTATCTGCCATAGGATTTGAAACGGCTGAGAGAAAAGTACAACTGAAAGAGGGGGAAAGAAACCAGTTGAACATCGTAATAAAGCCATCTACCACCGAACTGGACGAAGTGGTGGTAACCTCTACGGGGGTCAGCCGAATCAAAAGATCGGCATTCAACGCAGTGGCCGTCGATGCAAAGGAGTTCCAGAATACGACGAAGAATCTGAGCGACGCACTTGCCAAAGCACCGGGAATGAAGCTCCGCGAATCGGGCGGCGTAGGCTCGGACATGCAACTCATGCTGGACGGTTTTAGCGGCAAGCACGTCAAAATATTCATTGACGGTGTGCCGCAGGAAGGGGTAGGAAGTTCGTTCGGACTGAACAACATCCCCGTGAACTTTGCCGACCGCATCGAAGTGTACAAAGGGGTGGTACCGGTGGGATTCGGTACGGATGCCATCGGCGGAGTGATCAACATTGTCACCGGAAAGAAACGCCAGCGGTGGTTTCTGGATGCCTCCTACTCCTACGGCTCGTTCAACACACACAAATCATATATCAATACCGGACAGACTTTCGACAATGGACTCACTTACGAGATCAATGCTTTCCAGAACTATTCGGACAACGATTACCGGATATATGCACCGGTAGAAGACTTCGAAACCGGCAGAATCGACAAGGATAAGAAGGTACGCGTAAGACGTTTCAACGACATTTACCACAACGAAGCCATTATCGGTAAAATCGGATTCACAGACAAGAAATGGGCGGACCGGCTGATGTTCGGCTTTACCTACTCGCACATGTACAAAGAGATACAGACAGGAGTGCGCCAGGAAATAGTATATGGACAGAAACACCGCAAAGGACATTCGCTGATGCCGTCATTGGAATACAACAAGCAGAACCTGCTTGCCCGAGGGCTGGATGTGGTGCTGACCGTGAATTACAACAAGAACACGACCACCCATGTGGACACCGCTTCTTATAAGTACAACTGGTATGGGGAAAAGAAATTATTAAATTCGCCCGGCGAGCAGTCTTACCAATACTCAGAGGCGGACAACAGCAACTGGAACGGCACATTCACCGCAAGATACCGTATCGGCAAAGCCCATACGTTCACGTTCAACCATGTGCTGAACACATTCCACCGGTCCAACACGTCACTGCTCGCCAAGGAGAAACAGGAAGACGCCATCGCCAAAGAGACCCGCAAGAATATTTCCGGCCTGTCTTATCGACTGATGCCCTCCGATAAATGGAATTTCTCCGTATTCGGCAAGTATTACGACCAATTCGTGGCAGGACCGATGGCTACCACCGCCAACCAGAACAATTATGAACGCACCACCCACAGCATCAGTTCCATGGGTTACGGTGCGGCAAGCACCTACTTCATTCTGGCCGGACTCCAAGCAAAGCTATCTTATGAGAAAGTCTACCGCCTGCCTACCATCGAAGAGATGTTCGGTGACGAAGACCTCGAAATGGGAGATATCGGTATAAAACCCGAGAACAGCGATAACCTGAATTTCAGTCTGAGCTATAACCGGACTTTTGGCAAACATTCGGTATATGTGGACGGCGGACTGATATACCGCAACACCAAAGATTATATCCAACGCAACATTGCCGACCTGAACGGCGGAAAATACGCCGCTACCTACATCAACTACGGCAAGGTACTGACGAAAGGTTTCAACCTCTCCGTCCGTTACAGTTTCGGCAAATGGCTCAGCGTAGGAGGAAACTTTACGAAGATGGACGTACGCGATAACATGGAGAAATCCATTTCAGGCAATGCCGTAAACCTTGCCTACCGCGAACGCATGCCCAACCTCCCGTATATGTTTGCCGACTCGGATGTGAGTTTTTTTTGGAATAACCTCTGGAAGAAAGGCAACACACTGACCGTATCTTACGACAACCAATACCTGCACAGTTTCACGTATTATTCGTCAAACATCGGCTCGAACAAGGGTGATTACGTAGTGCCCAACCAGTTCTCACACAACATGGCACTCTCTTACAGTTTGAAGAACGGACAGTATAATCTGTCATTCGAATGCTGCAATCTGACGGACGAGAAACTGTATGACAACTTCAGTCTCCAAAAAGCCGGACGCGCGTTCTACGGGAAAGTACGCATCCACTTCGGCAATTAAGAATAAATAAGAGCCTGAACAGACAGGTTCTGAGTAAACAACAATCAGCTTAAAATTAAATTACATGAAGAAAAAATTCTTTTCCAACAGACTTCTTGCAGCAGCAATGGTCGGACTGACACTGACAGCTTGTTCTGACAATGAAAACAGTAACGGTTCGGGCAATGTAAGCAAGGGTGAATATGTCATCGCATCCTCTGTTGTCGCATCCGGAAGTACCACCAACGTACTGGTGACTTCCGAAACCCTGAACGGAGGGACGGTCTCTACGATAAACAACGGTCTGGTGAACGACGGTGCCACCCAGTGGGTATTTTATAAAGACCAATATCTGTATGGCCTGACCTACAACCAAGGTAATGCCGGTACGACCCGTTCGTTTTTCATGAATGCCAATTATGACGTACAGGCCCGCTCCGGCGAGTACGCAGTCAAGCGGTTCACCACTTACGGCATTTATGACAGGTATATCATGACCACTTCTACCGGCGACGGCCCTACACAGTATGCGGATGAGAATGGCTACTTGCCCAAAATGTTCCTGGTGTCTTATCTCGATGTACCGAACGAGACCTTTACCACAAACGACACCCGGAACCAGGCATACATGTCCGAGAACTTCCTGGGCAATGGCGAATATGTGACATTGGCGGGTATATTGGAATATAACAACAAGATTTACAGCGCCGCAGTCCCGATGGGCTTAAGCCAATACGGAGGAAAAGCAGACGGCGGAAAGTGGATACTCCCCGGAAATGAAGACCTCGTGAAAAAAGAAGACGGCGGCTCGAATAGCAGCAGCTACAAGAAAGGTGAATTGCAGTGGACACAATATCCCAATGAATGCTGGGTGGCCATCTTCGATGACGAGACACTGACTACCAAGAAGCTCATCCGGACAGATAAAATCAGCTATGCCAGCGGACGTTTCAAATCGCAATACTACCAGGCGGTCTGGGCAGCCGACAACGGAGACATTTACGTGTTCTCTCCGAGCTATGCCAAAACAATGGACGATGTCCGCCAACAGACGGTTTTGGATGCCGGTGTCGTACGCATCAAAGCCGGAACGGAAGAGTTCGATCCGAGCTATTACTACAGCATCGAAGCACAGACCAACGGGAAATCTTTCCTCCGCTGCTGGCACCTCACCGGAGACTACTTCCTGCTGCTAATGTACGACCGTCCTTTGAACGAAGAAGACTTCACCGCCAACCGACTGGCTGTCTACAAGGGAGAAACCGGAAAACTCACCTATATAGAAGGACTGCCTTCGGCCGACCAAATTACCGGATTCGGAAATACACCGTATACGGAAAACGGCTTTACCTATATTGCCGTCACCACTGCCGAGGGCTATCCCGGTATCTATAAAATAGACCCGGTAAACGCCACTGCCACAAGAGGTGTTACAGTGGAAGCTACGCAGATCAGCGGTATCGGAAGATTGAAACCTTAAACGAAAGATTGAAAGTTTAAAGAAGATTGAATCTTAAAGAAGTAAAAACAGCTAAAACATAGAATTCACCCTTTTCACAGAGATCTGTAATAAGGGTGATTCTGTTAATAAGAGAGTTTGGATACACCTTATTAACTCCACGAAAGAATTTATATGAAAAAGAAAATCCGCCGGATACATCTCTGGCTATCTGTCCCTTTTGGCATCATCATCTCCATCCTTTGCCTGTCGGGGGCTGCCCTCGTCTTTGAAAACGAAATAACAGAGACTCTCAACCACGATTTCTATTATCTGGAAAAAGCAGAAACGGCTCCCCTGCCTGCCGGCGAACTGGCAAGAAAGGTTGCGGCAACCTTGCCCGACAGTGTATCGGTCACCGGTATCAGCATCCCGGCCGATCCGGCAAGGGTTTACCAAGTCAACCTCTCCAAGCCCAGACGGGCATCGGTGTACATAAATCCGTATACCGGTGAAATAAAGGGCCACTACGAACGCGCCCCGTTCTTCACCACCATGTTCAGACTGCACCGGTGGTTATTGGACAGCGTGAAACCGGACGGTGGAATTTTCTGGGGGAAAATGATCGTAGGCACCAGTACGCTGATGTTCATCTTTGTTCTGATATCCGGTATCGTCATTTGGATACCCCGTACTGCCAGAGCTTTGAAAAACAGCCTTAAGATATCTGTCAATAAAGGGTGGAGAAGATTCTGGTATGACCTACACATTGCAGGAGGTGTGTACACCTTCCTCTTCCTGCTGGTTATGTCGCTCACCGGGTTGACTTGGTCTTTCGGGTGGTATCGCACCGGATTCTACCAAGTGTTCGGCGTGGAGACCCAGAAAGAACACCGGAGAGACAGAACCGAAAGAGGCGATTCAGAAAAACCGGACCGCAAAGAAGGCAAAGAACAGTCTCCTTATAGTTCATGGCAAGAGGTGTGCGAGAAACTGAAAACACAAAATCCCGGTTACCGGCAAATCACCGTATCGGACGGTACCGCCACTGTCTCATTCAACCGCTTGGGCAACCAACGGGCAACAGACCGTTACAATTTTAATCCGGAAAACGGAGAGATCACCGGGACGACTCTTTACAAAGACCTCGACAAATCGGGAAAAATACGCGGATGGATATTCTCCGTGCATGTAGGCAGTTGGGGCGGCATGTTCACCCGTATCCTGAGTTTCATTGCAGCACTGATCGGAGGGACATTGCCGTTGACGGGATATTATCTGTGGATAAAAAAGGAAATGGGGCGTTCCCGCAGAAAAAAAACGTCCAAGCAATCATCATTATAAGAGCCTGTTTTTCAGACTTCCTCTGAAGGGAAAAGAGCTGTTTCCACCCCCACCCTGAAAGATGCTACATCTTTTTTTGAAAGATGTTATATGTTTTTTTGAAAGATGCTATATGTTTTTCTGAAGGACGTTATATGTTTTTTTGAAAGATGTTACATCTTTTTCTGAAGCAATGAAAAGGCCCGGTATTTATCCGTTTATTTTGAGCAAGATTTAAACAAACTCCAAAATTATTGTATTTTTGCAGCGATAATTATTCATGTTTTTGATTAAACGCATGTCAAAATATCAAATGGACTCACTATACCTACTCCAATTTGCATGTTTCATATTCATGCTTATAAATGCCTTTATCATAGGCATTACCCACCTGCATGTGAAATGGGAAAACAAACGGTACGAACGGGCACGCTGGATGATTCTTGCCGCTATGTTAGGAATGGCTGTACAATACTTTGTACAGATGACTTTCGGCTTCAGAGCTGCGGACGATGATTTGGGCGCTGTGGTCAATATACTCATCTACACTCCATGTTTCACACTCATTTCCATGGGCATCTACAGCATCGAAACCACGCGTGCCAGTCACACCAATATGAATGCTGTTTGCGGATGCATCTATGCCGCCATTATCGTAGCATTCGGTATCGGTGTCTACCATAGCGGGAGCTTGCGTATCGGTGCATGGCTCTATGTGATGCTTGTCCTTTTCGGAATAAGCGTTGTATATTGCATATACATAATCACCAAAGAGATGGTAAAAAGAAGATACTTATTGGAAACGATGTCAGCGACAGACATGCTGCCATACGTGCGCCACTCCCGCGCAAGCTTCGTCATCCTCTTTTTGGCATCTCTTGTCATGCCGTTCGCCATTCTCTCCACCACCTTATTATTTATAGTAGGTCCGATAGCACTGCTTGCCTTGCTCTTCTTCAACCTCACTTTCGTGGCTCTCGGCAACAGCTACGTCCCTACCGAAGAACTTTTGGACAAGGAAGAGGAGAAAAATGAAGCCATAAAAGCTGATAAATCCAAAAACGGCAAGGCATACTCCGGTTCGGAGAAGTCACTGGGCATGAAGTCGCCCAATGGTACAGAATCCGTGCAACGGCCCTTATCCGACGAGCGCAAGGCCATCATAGAGCAAAGCCTGGACAAGTGGTGCGCAGAGTTGGGCTACAAAGACTGTACGGTAAATATGCTGACACTCTCCCGCTCGCTCTGTATCTCCAAAGACGAACTTACACAGTACTTCGACCAATGCTTGAACTCCACATTCAGAATATGGCTCAGCGACATCCGTTTCAAAGCGGCACAGAAGATGATGAGAGAATATCCGGACTACAGCAACGACATCATTTCTGCCGAATGCGGATTCACTTCACGTACTTATCTCTATCGCATATTCAAAGAAAGAACCGGTAAAACACCGACCGAATGGCGTGAAAAGGTGTCTACTTGATAGGAAGTAGACATCTACTTGATGGGAAGTGGACACATTGACAGAGCAATGCGACACCTTCTTTTTGAGGAAAAACACTATTTTTGTGTCATGGAAAACTTAATAGTGATAATGACAATTACAGAGTCAATCTTGCTTATTATAGGATTGACCATAGTTACAGTAGGCATTATTTTGGGATATGCCATGACACATGAATATAGAAGATATCTTGACGACCACATGGGCGCGCATTACAACTTCTCTGACTTCATCAGGCGAGAACGTTTTTACTTATACCTCTACCTGGCTTTCATCTTCATCATGTTGCAAAATCTCTGGTTGCTCTTTGAATGAGAATTGGCTGCTCTTTGAATGGAGACAGAGATGGTCCGTAAAACTTATATTACTATTTTGAAAGTCCGATCACCGATCTTTATCAAATAAAATCCGTGATTGAGGTTGCTAATTGTCCGTTCGATACCTTGAAATACCAGCATTCCATCCTCATTGTATACCTTAACTTCCAAGTTTTCCTGTACACCACGGATGTAGATGCTCCCCCCTACCGTTTCGAGTATCACAGAAGAATCTGTATTCACAGACATACCGGTATCCTCAGTAATTGAAACCATACAAGTAGCGTAAACATTTGGATTCTCTACGGATTTAGCTGTAATGACAACTTCACCTTTCTTTATAGCTGTAATGATACCATCAGCAGTTACCGTTACTATGTTACTATCTGACGTTTCCCATGTGACTGCTGTATTTTGTGCATCTTCTGGCATAACAACAGCGAAGAGTTTAACGGTTTCTCCCTCTTTAAGGTAAACTACCGATTCAGAAAGAGAGATTCCGGAAACGAATATGGGCGAAATATCCGTTGCTTCCTCCAAAATGCCACCTCGTAAACGAAAAGTCTTACTATAATAAATTTTACCATTAGAAGTTGTTGAATTAAATCTGAACAGATAAGATAACTCAGGAACTAAAGTAGAAAAGGGTTTCGATAACTCTTTCGTCCCGGGATCATTGCTGAGACAAATGGAATGGAATTGAGAAGTATTCTCAACTTTATATTGCAGAAATACACCGTCTGTCAGTTCTTCTCCGTCAATAAAACTAAAACTGATTGTATTATTCACAAAACGCGCAGCATAGAAACAGGGTTCAACGACATCAACCGTCGGAGCAGAAGCATCAATTAACTTCCACTCACCATTCTTTTCCGGATATTTGCCATAATATTTTTTATTTGATTGCATGTGCAAGTAGTACTGAAACAGCGCACTGGAAAGAGGGATAGTAACCGCATAATCAAATTTACCATCAATGCATGCTCCTTTAATTTGAAACTCAGACTTCGAGTCAATTTCCAATGCATCCCTACATACAAAATATTGAAGATCATATTTGTAATCACTGTATTTATTCCATTCATCTGGTATCTTTTCACCTAAACCTCCCAAAAGGCCGTGTATCATTGCAGCATTTTTTGATACTTGAATAACCCCTTCACCTCCCCATTTACCGGTTTTAAAGGGGGTACCTAAACTTCGTTGACGCCTTTCCCCTCTAAATGTGTACTCGCTTTTGACGATTGGTGAATAATCATATTGAAGATTATCTATCGTTACTTCCCCATGACTGTCCAAAGGAAAACTCTCACTTTCACCTAAAGCAGGATTCCCATAGTCAAAGAATTGTGGTGATTCAATATAAATACGAGGATTATAAACTTTTAATTCATCATAATTATCACATTTCAGCCTTAATGAATAGGGAGTACTTTTGAGAAGGCTAAATTCAGGTGAAACAGTTTTAGTAGTCACATTTATTATTTTACCACTGTACTCTTTTCCATTTAAGCTGTATTTTAGTTGCAAAGCATACGAGGTCTCCTCATCAAATTGGTCCAAAACGGAAACCGTATCATTCAGATTAACCATATCAGATTCGGAGGTATCCAAATTGGTTATCTTCAAATTGCAAGAATATGAATCCAATCCTTGAGCACCATAAGAATGATGAACGGTCAATTGATCATAATGAACATCCGAAACAGAAAAAGTAAAAGTTGGAGAGAGTGTCGAGAAATTACCGTAATCAGTAAACTCACCACTATCGTCTCTCAAAGTATAACTATATTTAGACTCAGGTTGCAACCCTCTTATTTTCACCGGAGAGCTTCCTTGGGCATTATTACCCTTCCGGCATACCCCATCAGTTATGACCAATTCATATATTCTCGAATTTTCAGGAAACACATAAAAAGAACAACCACCATGAGAAGGAATAGGATAAGACAAGAACGAATCCATGAAGTCTATTCTATTATCTTGAATTATCCATGTAAGCAAATTGTAGTCCAAATCCTGTGTGCCGAAAATAAATTCATTGGCTTCAGCAACACCTTTTGCATTGTTCATTATTTGGCAATCGCCATATTCATATTGAGAAATCTGAAACGCTCTATCACCGGTTCCACCTAATACCGTTGAGGAAACACTTCCATCACTGTAACAATTTGCAACATAGCATTTCGTTAACTCCATACTGATTCCGGCAGACGTTGCAATATCATAATGGGCAGTTGCAGAGATATTGCCATGGTTTACACAGTTATAGAAGTAATAATAATCATAGACCCCACGAGAATAACCGGTAATGCCGGCTGCACAAGCATACCCCCAACCATCGGTTGAAATGATGTTACCATAATTCACAACATTATAGATTGATGTCCTACTCATCTGCCCCGCAATGCCTCCCACATATTGAAAATTACTGGAAACTTCACCATAATTGCGACACCGGTTAATGACAGAATTTTCCTGCGCTTGCCCTGTTATGCCTCCTGTATATTGAAGTTTGTAATCAACAGTCACATGATCTGATATTGTAGCAGATCTTATTTCACTTACAATCTTCCCCCGATTCGTACAACCAATGATCTTGCCACTCTGTAAGTCACCTGTTATACCTCCCGTCAATGAAGAATACACACCATACGTAACAACCGTTCCTGAATTTTGGCAATATACAATTCCTTTCCCCTGAGAATAGGCCGCAATGCCACCGCAACGTGTGACAGTTTTCGACCATGCATCCAAACTACATACCACAGAACCGGTATTAATACAATCCACAATATTACCATAATTATATGAGCAAATCCCCCCGACATACATATAATCCTGAGAACTTCCCTTAACATTTACAGAAGATGAGCATCCGGTTATAGAACCGTAATTTTTTATGCAAATGGCAGCAATATCAGCGGAACCAGAAATAGAACCGGAAGTTAAATTCAAATTCATTATTGTCCCGTCATTCCGAGAGAACAGGCATCGGGAAACTCCGGAAATTTTGTGCTTTTGACCATCAATGGTACCTTTGAAACTTCCAAAAGCAGTTGGCGCATGAGAGACGTCCATGTCCCGGCAAATAATAACAGTATCATTCTCAAAAGATTTCCCTTGAGTTACCAATTCTAAAAATTCAGAAAACTCATCTGAATTGTTAAGCAAATAAACACCTTTTTGGAGCGGTTCACTAAACCACGGCATATTGATTGAAGTTGCTAAGCATGGCAACGCAAAAAATGCTTCAAAGAACAAAACGAAATAAAGATTCTTCATGATATGTATTTAAAGTGAACAACAAACGGACGTAATATATTTTTTCTTACATAGAGGTCTCCCGATTACAGTTTCTCTTTTGCGAGATAAGATATTGAATTACTTTACAAAGTTATAAATATTTGGGATACAACATCCAATCTTACTCAATTAAAAAAACAATTACTTTATCTATACCCCGTTTTTCCCCATTTTTTATTCTATCTTTACAGAAAATATAAATTAAACGCCCCTTGCAAAACACCAACCCATGCAACCAACCGTAAACAAAACACCACGTATCGAAGTGGTAGATGCCCTGAGAGGCTTTGCTGTAATGGCTATTCTCCTTGTACACAGCGTAGAGCATTTCATCTTTCCTGTCTATCCCACTGATTCGCCCGAATGGCTGAACATACTCGATAACGGTACTTTCAATGTTATCTTTTCGCTCTTTGCCGGAAAATCATACGCGATATTCGCTCTGCTCTTCGGATTCACATTCTACATCCAATGCCATAATCAGGAGAAGAAAGGAAAAGACTTCGGATACCGTTTTCTATGGAGATTGGTCTTATTGGCGGTCTTTGCTACACTGAACGCAGCCTTTTTCCCTGCCGGAGATGTCCTGTTGCTTTTCTCTATCGTGGGGATTATCCTGTTTTTAGTGCGTAAATGGAATGATAAAGCAATCTTGGTTACAGCCGTTTTCTTCTTACTGCAACCCATAGAGTGGTATCATTATGTCATGTCTCTTTTCGATTCTTCGTACACATTGCCCGATTTGGGCGTAGGAGCCATGTATCAGGAAGTGGCGGAGTATACAAAAGCCGGAAACCTTGGGGACTTCCTTTTAGGAAATATCACCTTAGGGCAAAAGGCGAGCCTGTTTTGGGCTATCGGCGCCGGACGCTTCCTGCAGACAGCCGGGCTTTTCCTCATGGGACTGTATATAGGAAGAAAGGAGCTGTTCGTCACCTCGGAACCGCACCTGAAATTCTGGATAAAGGCGCTGATCATCACTGCCATCTGCTTTGCACCGCTCTATTCACTCAAAGAGCTGATTATGCAAAGCGACAGTAATCTGATAAAACAAACCGTAGGCACTGCTTTTGACATGTGGCAGAAGTTTGCATTTACCATTGTGCTGGTAGCCTCTTTCGTTATTCTCTATCAGAAAGAGAGGTTCAGGAATGCAGTAGCCGGTCTGCACTTTTATGGTAAGATGAGTTTGACGAATTACATCACCCAGTCCATAGCAGGAGCGGTTATCTATTTCCCTATCGGGCTATATCTGGCCCCTTACTGCGGATACACAGTCAGTGTACTGATCGGCTTTGCCTTGTTCCTCCTCCAGGTATGGTTCTGCAAATGGTGGTTATCCGGACACAAGCAAGGGCCCTTGGAGAGCATCTGGCATAAATGGACCTGGATGTTCTCCAACAAATGAGGCTTGCCATCAGGAGTGCATAGGCAACACCGCTCATAAATTCGGATTTGCATCCGTCTCCGCTTTCGGAATGGCATACAGATAATTGGTACTGTTCGGGACGAATGCATCTCCTCCGGAGAAAGTGACGAACCAATGCCCCAACGGATTTCTTTTAGCGAACCCTCCGCCTTCCTGCCAAGCATCCACTTCCTGTTTCTGCTCCTCGGCAGAGAGCATGCTGCGCTTTACGGATTGCTGTGTACGCAGAATATCGGTAATCCCGAACCCTTCGCCCCAGAGCTCCCGACGGCGTTCCATCAGAATCTCGTCGATGACATCCTGCTGTGATTTACCGGCTAAATCATAATCGCCCACCCCACGGGCATGCCGCAATTCATTCAAAGACACCACCGCCTTTTCGGGAAACCCGTCGCGGGCAAGGGCTTCGGCCTCTATCAGCAGCATTTCGGAAGCACGCATCAGCACGATATCGGCCGTATCATCGGCACGTATATGGAATTTCCTATATCCCAAATACCCCTCACGCATCCATTGGAAAAGTTCCAGACGGATGTCGCCCTCGGAAAACGTATCCCGGAAATGGGGATCGGCCATGAAACTGCTATAAGCACCGACATAGGTGGCATCCAAGAAATAGAAGTTATAAGAAGCACCGGATTGGGCAAGTGTTTGCGGATGCCCCCAGATCCACTCTTTATTGGAGATGTTATTGAACCCTTCGTACTCGGCGGAAGTGGTCATCAGCGAATACCCCTGACGGGCGGCAACGGCAGCTTTTGCAGCCTCCTCCCACTGTCCGGTGAGCAGATAGGCACGGGCCAGAAGCCCGTTGACGACATTTACATCGGGCTTGAATTTCTGCCCGTCACCTTTACGGGTATAGTTTTTCAGATAATCCTTGGCGAGGGTCAGATCATCAAACACGCGACGGTAGACCTCTGCCACGGTAGACTTCCCTTTGGGAGCGGTATCAGCCGTGGTAGGCTCGGTATAGATGGGAACACAAGGGGCAGCAGGATCTTTCAGGTAGGTAAACTGGTAGTGCTGTGCCAGATGCAGATAGCAGAAAGCCCGAAGTGCCAGTGCCTGCCCCTGTGCCTGACGGAGCGCTTCCGTGTCGCCCTGTATGGCAAGGGCGGTATTGCAGTTATCAATCGTTTTATACATCAGATACCAGGCAAAAGATGTACGGATATTATTGGGTATGGCAATATCGTTGAACTGATAAGACGAGTTAAAGCCATAAGCCGGACGGGAAACGACATCATCCGCCATCATGTCGTCCTGACATTGAAGCCCACGGTAACCGCTATTGGCAAGCGTATAGACATATTCGAAAAGGTTGTACCAGGCGCCGTTAAACAACCGTTCGGCATTGCCGGGTACACCGACTTCATCGGAGCTTACGGAATCCGTAGGCTCTTTATCGAGAAAATCACCGCTGCATCCTGCTAACAGAAGCAGAGAAGAAACCAAAGAAAATATATATTTCATAATCGTAATTTTTAAACTGTGAGTCAGGAATAAAGAGTTCATCTTCTTCTAAAAAACAAAAGAGTCAAGAGTCCTCCCCTTCCTTATTATTCATAAATCATAAACCGAAGCAATAAATCAGAATGTTACATTAATCCCCCCGGTAAAAGATCTCATGGCAGGATACCTGTAATAGGTCAATCCGGTAATCCCCTGTTCGGGGTCGAGACCTTGATTGCGGTGAATGGTAAACAGGTTATCGCTCTGCACAAATACCTGTACGTTACTCAATGCCGCCTTGCCTACAAGCTGCTTCGGAAGAGTATAAGACAGAGTGAGGTTCTTCAACCGCATATACGAGTTGTTCTGCAAAAAGCGGGTGGAATAGGACGTCCAGTTATTGGTAGTGGTAGCCAGTGCCGGCACATCCGTATAACGGTTTTCCGGAGTCCAACGGTTCAATATCTCCTTCGACCATGCGCGGCCGGCGGAACTGCCGTTATGCAGAATCATCGTAACATCGCGGTTCATGATATATCCGCCCGCACTATAAGCAAATATGGCCGACAATTCGATCCCTTTGTACGAAAAGGAGGTATTGAAACCACCGTAGACTTTGGGTAAGGAAGACTTATTGACAAAATAATCGGTGGCATTTTTGTAGACGCTGGTAGTCTCGCGCCCCACCACATTATCGTCCTTGTCGAGAATATCCATGTACCACAACGGATTTCCGTTTTCGGGGTCTACCCCCGCCCACTCTTTGGTATAAAAGTCATAAACGGAACGTCCCACCGCCAGCTTATTGACTCCGGAAGGCGGCATATCTTTCAGAGGCAATTCGGTTACCTCATTCTTATAATGCGTCAGATTGAAGCCCAATTTCCAGATAAAATCACGGGTGTTGACCAATGTCCCGTTCAGAGAAAGCTCGATACCGGTATTTCTTAAAGCACCCACGTTTTCATCCACCGACTTATAGCCCAATGACGGAGCCACAGGACGCGAATACAGCAGATCTTTGGAACGACGCCGGAAGAAATCGAACGAACCGGATACACGGTTGTTCCAAAGTGAAAAGTCGACACCGGCATTGAAGTTCAGATTGGTTTCCCATTTCAACTTCGGAGTGGCAATGCGATCGGAAACCAGTGCATTCTCTCCCAGATTGGAGACAATGGCATAAAGTCCCTTACTGGCATAATAGGTGCCTAAGTTATCGTTTCCCTGTGCACCGTAGCTGACTTTCAGGGTCAAGGCAGAAAGCCAGTCGGAGGTGGAGATCATAAAATTCTCCCGGTCGATGCGCCAAGAAGCACCCAATGACCAGAAATTACCCCAACGTGTCTCCGGAGCAAAACGGGAAGAGCCGTCGCGGCGATAAGAAGCGGAAAAGAAATATTTGCTCTGATAGTCATAAAGCAACTGGGTGAAATATCCCGCCAAAGCATAGTCGATGCGGTAACCGGAACCACCCGTAAGCTGTGATCCTACCACCAGTTCGGGCATATCGGGCAAAGCCATCTTGCTGCGCGATGCAGAGAGTTCGTCATAACGGTACGAATAGGCCTCCTGCCCGGCAAGGATATTGAAATGATGCTCGCCGATGGTTTTATCGTAAGTGACGATGTTGTTCCACGTCCACGAAAAGGTGCGGGTGTTCACACGGTCCGACCCACCTCCGGTGGTCACGGAAGGACCGATAAGGGAGTTGGTGAAGTCGAGTGAGTTATAGTTGATCAGGTCGAAGTTGAAACTCGTCTTGAATTTTAATCCGGGAATGAAGGTCACTTCCAGGAAAGTACGTCCGGAAAACTCATCTTTCATCCGTTCCGACTTATCGAGAGGAAGCGTAGCCGGCAAGTTCCAGTTCGCTGTAGATCCGGAAGGCCGGTAGGACCCGAAATCGGGAATAACCTCTCCGCTTGCATCGGTCTTTAAAGAACCGTCGGCATTTACTTCATAAATGGGATAAAACCCCGGCATGGTACGGCCGGCATTGATCACATTGCTGGTTTTCGTATCCGAAGAGACCGGATAGTTCTGCATGGAGTGTGCAAAGCTCATATTGACGCCCCCTTTCAGCCAAGGAGTCATCTCGCTGGTGATATTGGAGCGGAGATTGAAACGCCGGTAGCCCGATTCGAGGGCAATCCCTTTGTCATTCAGATAGCCGGCGGAAAAGAAATACTGGTTCTTCTGTCCGCCACCGGATACATTCAGATTGAGCTCGGTACGCAAAGCCTGTTGCTCCATGGCGTCACTCCAATCGAAATCCCAAAGAGGGTGGGCGCCATCCACGAGCTTGCCGTCTGTGCCTACCGGTTGCGGATAATCAGCGCCATAAGGGTTAGGACCGTCACCCATCAGTTTCGTCACCAAGTCTTTAGAAGCCTGTGCGGCAGCGGTGGCAGGCGTATAGTTTTGCGTATCCTTGGCATATTGATTACGCAGTGCTTCCCAGTAGAGTTGAAAATAGTCATCGGTACCGATACGGTCATAATCGCGTACGGCACGGTTGGCTCCTCCGAACGAGGCTTTCACGTTGACGGTCGTTTTAGAATCCGTCTGTCCCTGCCTGGTGGTGATGATAATCACCCCATTGGCACCACGCGAACCGTAAAGGGCGGCCGAAGCGGCATCTTTCAATACAGTCATCGAAGCGATGTCATCGGGATTGATGGAGTTGACAGAACCGTCGAAAGGGACACCGTCTACCACGTAAAGCGGTGCACTGGAAGCATTGATGGAACCGATCCCCCGGATACGGATTTCCGCATCCGTGCCGGGTTGTCCGCTGACCGCACTGGCCTGCACGCCCGAAACCGTACCTTCAAGGGCACGGGAAACGCTGGCTACCTGCAACTTCGCTATCTCGTCTCCTTTTACGGTAGAAGCGGCTCCGGTAAAACTATATTTCTTAGCGGTGGCATAGGCCACTACCATGACTTCGTCCAGCTCTTCGCTGTCGGATTCCAATGTGACATTAATCATGTTTCGTCCGTTGATTGGCTGTTCCACTGTTTTCAGTCCGACAAAGCGGAAAACGAGTACAGCATCCGAAGGGGCAGAAATAGAATACTTTCCATCCATATCGGTGATTGTCCCGGTGGTCTCGCCTTTTATTTGTACGGAAACTCCGGGCAACGGCTCTCCATCGGATATCACCGTACCCGAAATTCGTATTTCTTGCTGTACAGCCGCCCACAAAGTGGCGGACACAACAATAGCAAGAAACGTTAATACTAAACGTAGATTGATTCTCATAATTTTTTTGTGGTTTAGGATTGAATTGTATGTGCTATAAAACAGAAAATTGCGGAAGTTTGTTTTAGAAAGAAAACAAATTTTAGAGGAATATTAGCATAAACGGAGAGGAAACGCTAAATTCGCATAAATAATGTGCCAATATGCCAATGTGCCAATTTTAATATAATGTGATGATGGGGCAATGTATCAATGGAGGAATGAAGAAATGGAATTATGTACCAATGTGCCAATGGAAGAATGAAGAAATTGGGAAATGTAAAGAATCAGAATAATGAAAAAGAGTGTCAATATAGAAAATAAGAAAATGGGAAAAGATGTCAATGTGCTCCCCCACCGGACAGTGCAGCCAATTGGCACATTGACATACCGGCACATTAGCACATTATTTAATCGGCACATTGGCACATTGTTGTTATTCCTTTGTTTATCATTTCCATTTTCTTCGTTTGCTCAAAGTGGAGAGATTGAAAGAGCGGTTGTGGCAGCAGACAGTTTGCAAACGAAGAAGCGTCCTAATGGCTTCATAAGGGCTTTCAATTATCTGTTCAACCCCAATGATATCGATACGACTTATATCGGGCCTAACCGGTATAACTATGCCCTCATGCTGGATCATTTCACCAATTACGAATATTATGCCGTAGGCAGTAGTATTCCCGAATCACAACGGTTGCGGTTCTCTCCCAATCCGCGCAACAAGATCGGTCCTTACTTCGGTTGGCGATGGATCTTCTTGGGGTGGTCTATCGACACGGATGGACTCTACGGCAAGCAGAAAGGAAAAAGAAAAGGTACGGAGTTTGATTTAAGCCTTTACAGCGCCAAGTTAGGAGTAGATATCTTCTACCGCCGCACAGGTAACGACTACAAAATACATAAGGTGACCGGTTTCGATAATATTGCCAGTGACTATTCCGAAAGTTTTGACGGTCTGAAAGTAGACATAAAGGGCTTGAACCTCTTCTATGTATTCAACTATCGTCGTTTTTCGTATCCGGCAGCTTTCAGCCAAAGTACCAACCAAAGACGAAGTGCCGGCTCAGTGATTGCCGGTTTCTCTATCTCCACACATGATCTGGACTTCGACTACACCCGATTGCCGCAGGCCGTCCAGCAAGATATGAATGAAGACATGAAAGTGGAACATATCAAATATAACAACATCAGCCTGACGTTAGGATATGGTTATAATTGGGTATTTGCCCGCAATTGGCTGGCCTGTCTCTCGCTCACTCCCGCCGTAGCCTACAAAACATCACGCATCGAAAAGATAGAGACGCAAACCAATGATTGGTACAAAAACTTCAATATTGACTTCATCCTGCGCGCAGGAGTAGTCTATAACAACAGTAAATACTTTGCCGGTACTTCCTTTGTCGGCAGAACGTACGATTATTACCGGGATAATTTTTCGATGAACAATGGTTTCGGCACATTACAAGTATATGCCGGATTCAATTTCTATCTGAAAAAGCAATACAGGAAGAAGAAATAATGACTTATTCAATTAGCCAACGGCTGATATTCCGGGTGACGGCGCTGAACTCTACCCCCACTTTTACAACCTCACGCCCATCGGACAGATAAAAATGGATCATGAAACTAAAAACAGAAAACATTCAAAAATGTGTAGTATAATCATGAATCTATTTCAAAAATTTATTGTATCTTTATGCTACCAATCGAAACAGAAACAAACGAGTTATAACAGATATTGGAATAGGAGAGTATAAACCTCCTAAATTAAAATGTAAACACAATAAAAGTCTATAATATCATTCTCGATATGATGAAAACAAGGCACTATGTTTTTTCGATAATTACTGTATTTATAATGTCAGGTTGCGCTGTGTGGAAAAAAACATTGTCTGCCAGTGGAGATATTGATATTGCAATCAATAATAGTATTACTGATTTTATAAATACATCCAAATTATTCAAAGTAGACAGCGTATTTGCTATAGATATCATTGAAAATGAAGATATCTATGTTATTGGCATTGGTGGGGCAGTAAACAAAATTTATCCATATATTCGAGATACAATTGGAGCTAAAAACGATCTTTTTCCGACTAAATATCTCATCAGGAAAGGAAAGTTGTTTTATTGGAATGATCCCGAGCAAAAAATTACCCAAGAGATCATTGATGTATTATCTACATATAATGCGATAGATTTGGATTGGAGAGATCGGGAGTATAATATACCTTTAAATATCACTGATGGTGAGTACGGTGAAAATGTTTATATACCTCCGATGGTAATTGATGATGCGCAGAAAGGTATAGTTTACTATATTTGTAAAAACAATTTTGCTATTTATAAAAAAACTGGATTTAATACGATATACTACCATTATAAGCAACCTAAATTGGAATGTATACCCCCAAATATATATTAGGGATATCCACCTATTTTCTCATAAAAAAGCAATACAGGAAGAAGAAATAACGACTTATTCAATTAGCCAACGGCTGATATTCCGGGTGGCGGCGCTAAACTCTACCCCCACTTTTACAACCTCACGCCCATCGGACAGATAAGGTATCAAGTATCCTTTATCGTCTATCTGCTGCAAAGCCTGTTCTGACGTACCGTTCAGCTTGAACTCGAATACATAAATATATTTAGGAGTTTTCACGACAGCATCTGCACGGCCGCAGGCACTACGCACTTCCGCTTCGGTAAACTGCCCCATTAATTTGAATACCAGATAAAAAATGACCTGATAATAACGTTCCTTTTCTTCGTTCAGCTCGTATGAGAAATCAGCAAAGAAAGCCTTTAAACGGGTGAGAAAGGCAGGAACATCACCACTTTCTAATTCTTGAATAAACTTACCTATATAGAAGCGACGCTCCCCATCCGGTATAGGAGTATAAAAGGGCAGAATAAAGTTCATAAAACCATACTTCACCTCATCATTCGGAAATCCCAAACGATATACCTTAAAACGTTTATCATACTCCTTTATCGTCAGATAACCGCTTTGATAAATCAAAGGAATAGGATTTTCCGCATCAACACGATATTCGGAAAAAGAAGCAGAAGAAGCTTCCACGCCATCAATCAGAATCCGAAGATCATAATCGCTTTGCTTAAGCAACTCTACAAGAAAAGTAGGGGTTCCGGTCTGAAACCAATAATCATTGAATTCCTTTGCTTTCAACGCATTGAGCACGCTGAACGGATTGAAGACTCCCTCACCGGACGCATGAAAGTGATAACCGTCATACAAACGTGTCATTTCATCCACCGTTTCTTCATAAGACAGTTCGTTGACTTTACCGAGATCCTCCAATTCCGGACGAAAGACAGCCGTCAGTTCTTCCTTCGTGATACCGCAAACGGTGGCATAGTCATACCATAAACTGATATCCTGCAACTGGTTCAAGTCACTAAACACACTGACTTGTGCAAACTTTGTTACCCCCGTCAGAAAAGCAAAACGCAGGTAACGGTCGGCACTCTTCAGTACCCCGTAAAAGGCTTTTAGAGTATCCCGGAATTCAGAAAGTAACGGCTCATTCTGCATGGCTTGAAGTAACGGCTTATCGTATTCATCAATCAAGACGACAACATTCTTTCCGGTCGATTCTGCTGCACGACGAATAACTCCCATAAAACGATTGGACAAAGTCACTTCATCGTCTCCTTTTCCATATTTAGCCTCCCACTGAGTAAGATGATTGCTAAGAATAGCATGCAGCCCTTTCGGAGAATCGTATTTTTCGGCATTCAAATCAAGATGCAGCACCGGATAAGTGTTCCATTCCTTTTCTAACTTCTCTATGGCCAAACCCTCAAAAAGTTCTTTTCTCCCTTCAAAGTAAGCTTCGAAAGTAGACAACAACAAACTCTTGCCAAAACGGCGGGGACGACTTAAAAAATAAGGCGTGCTCGTACTCGCTATTTTCCAGACTAATTCAGTCTTATCCACATAAAGATACCCTTCTTTGCGAATTTTCTCAAATGTCTGAATTCCTATAGGAAGTTTACGATTCAAATCAATCATAAGGCCGTTGCTTTTATTATGAAAATACTTAAACGCAAAGATACACTTTTCTATTCAATATCATGATGCAGATGAAAGAAAGAAAAAAGGAAATGTAGAGCCTGTTCAATTTTTCCTCTGCATTATTTAAGCAGGCTATACATACATTCAAAAGATTCTTTGTACATTTGCCGCGTTCAAAAAATAGTTGCTGCATTCTGGAAAGACAAAGAAAAAGAATGAAAACCATCCGTCACACCCGTAAACCTATCAGCCGTTTCCATTATTGGAGTCGGAAAGGGTATGCCGCCTTTGCCAGTCTGGGGCGCCAGGTCACTATCGGGCAACTGCATCTCAACGTGACGGAACGTTCGCTCTCCAAACAGAAAGCGGCTCAAACAATCCCATTCAATTTATTTATGACTATCGAAGAAATGAAAGACCAGGTGCTGGGCGGTATCGACATAACGCCCGAACAAGCAGCCTGGCTGGCTAATACAGCCGATAAAGAGGCGCTCTATGCAGCTGCCCATGAGATTACCGTGGCCCGTGCACAGCACGAGTTCGACATGTGCTCCATCATCAATGCCAAGTCCGGACGCTGCCCGGAAAACTGCAAATGGTGCGCACAATCTTCCCACTACAAAACCCAAGCGGAGATATACGACCTCGTCAGCAAAGACGAATGCCTCCGACAAGCACAGCACAATGAATCACAGGGCGTCGCCCGATTCTCCCTCGTCACCAGCGGACGAAAACCCTCCCCGAAACAACTTACCCAACTTTGCGACTCCGTCCGCCACATGCGACGGCACTCCTCCATCCAACTATGCGCTTCATTGGGCCTGCTGGAAGAGGATGAACTTCGCGCTCTGTATGACGCCGGTGTCACCCGCTATCACTGCAATCTGGAAACAGCTCCTTCATACTTTCCACAGCTTTGCTCCACCCATACGCAAGAGCAGAAACTCACCACCCTGCGTGCCGCAAGGCAAGTGGGCATGGAGATCTGTTGCGGAGGTATCATCGGCATGGGAGAAACGGTGGAACAGCGTATCGAATTCGCTTTCACCCTCAAAGAACTCGGAGTACAGTCCATCCCGATCAATCTGCTCAGCCCCATTCCGGGAACTCCTCTCGAACATACGCCTTCTTTAAGCGATGAAGAAGTCTTAACCGCCATCGCACTTTTCCGCTTTATCAACCCGACGGCCTATCTCCGCTTTGCCGGAGGGCGTTCGCAACTCTCACCGGAAACGATGAAACGCGCACTGCACATCGGTATCAATTCGGCAATCGTGGGAGATCTGCTGACGACCCTCGGTTCGAAGGTGTCGGAAGACAAAGTTATGATTCAGGAAGCCGGATATGAATTTCCGGCATCACAATTCGACCGCGAACACTTGTGGCATCCATACACCTCGACCACTCACCCACTGCCGGTATACAAAGTAGCGCGGGCGGACGGGGCAACGATTACCTTGAGCGATGGGACCGTACTCATCGAAGGAATGTCTTCGTGGTGGTGTGCCGTGCACGGATACAATCATCCGGTGCTGAACAATGCCGTCCGGGAACAACTGACAAAGATGTCGCATGTGATGTTTGGCGGCCTCACCCATGATCCCGCCATCGAACTGGGCAAGCTACTGCTGCCACTGGTTCCCCCTTCCCTGCAAAAGATATTTTATGCAGACTCCGGTTCGGTAGCAGTAGAAGTGGCCTTGAAAATGGCCGTGCAATATTGGTATGCTGCCGGAAAAGCGGAGAAGAACAATTTCGTCACCATCCGCAACGGGTATCATGGAGATACGTGGAATGCCATGTCCGTCTGCGATCCGGTGACCGGCATGCACTCTCTGTTCGGCTCTGCCCTGCCTATCCGCTACTTTGTGCCACAACCGAAATCACGTTTCGACGGAGAGTGGAACCCCGATGATATCCTGCCCCTGAAAAAAGTGATAGAAGAACATGCCGACGAACTGGCAGCACTTATCCTCGAACCCATCGTACAAGGAGCCGGCGGCATGTGGTTTTATCATCCCCAATATCTCCGGGAAGCCGAGAAGCTGTGTCGCGAGCACGGAATACTTATCATCTTCGACGAGATAGCCACCGGCTTCGGCCGCACAGGGAAGCTCTTCGCATGGGAACACGCTGGTGTAGAACCGGATATCATGTGCATCGGCAAGGCATTGACGGGAGGATACATGACGCTGTCTGCCGTGTTGTCCACCAATGAAGTAGCAGACAAGATTTCCAACCATGCACCCGGCGCTTTCATGCACGGTCCCACTTTCATGGGGAATCCGTTGGCATGTGCGGTAGCTTGCGCATCAGTAAAATTATTATTGGAATCCGGATGGCAGGAAAAGGTACACCGCATCGAGGAGCAACTGAAACGGGAACTGGCTCCGGCACGTGCACTCCCTTCCGTAGCCGATGTACGGGTATTGGGTGCCATTGGAGTGATCGAAACCAAGCAGCCGGTAGACATGGCCTATATGCAACGGCGATTTGTGGAAGAAGGTATCTGGATACGGCCTTTCGGCAAGCTGGTATACCTGATGCCGCCATTCATCATCACACCGGAACAATTAACCCGGCTGACAAGCGGAATTGCAAAAATAATGACAAACTACGATATATGATCCTCATCGAACAAATGCAACAGGAACTGCAGGAACTGGAAGCAAAGAGTAACCTACGAAAATTGCCCCATATCCTGCATGAGGGACGGAACGTTATTGTAAACGGACAACGGATGCTGAACCTCTCATCAAACGATTATCTGGGATTGGCAAACGATATAGAGTTACGCAGGGAATTTCTGGCAACACTGACACCGGAGACATTCATGCCCACCTCCTCTTCCTCGCGGCTGCTGACGGGAAACTTCACAGCCTACGAGCAACTGGAACAGCAACTCGCCACGGCTTTCGGTACGGAAGCGGCATTGGTGTTCAACAGCGGATACCATGCCAATACGGGTATCCTGCCGGCTGTAAGCAATGCCCGGACACTGATTCTGGCAGATAAACTGGTGCATGCCAGCCTGATAGACGGTATACGTTTGTCGGCAGCCAAAAGCATCCGGTACCGGCACAACCAATACGACCAGCTGGAACGGCTGATCGAAGCAAACCACACGGAATACGAACAGATTATCATCGTCACGGAAAGCATCTTCAGCATGGACGGAGATGAAGCGGATCTCCGGGAGCTGGTCCGTCTGAAAAGAAAATATGCCAATGTATGGCTGTATGTAGACGAAGCACATGCCTTCGGAGTACGAGGAGAAAAAGGGTTGGGATGTGCGGAAGAACAGGAATGTATCTCCGACATTGATTTTTTGGTAGGCACATTCGGCAAGGCATTGGCATCGGCCGGTGCTTACATTGTCTGCCGGAAAGTAATACGGGAATATCTCGTCAACAAGATGCGTACTTTTATCTTTACGACAGCCCTTCCGCCGGTAATCATTCAGTGGACTTCTTTCGTATTCACCCGTCTGCCGGACTTCCGGCAGAGGCGTAAAAATCTGCAATGGGTAAGCAGTAAGCTCAAGGAAGCATTGGAACGCCAAGGATACAACTGCCCTTCAAGCAGCCATATCGTACCCATGATTACAGGAGAAAGCAGCATTGCCATTCAAAAAGCGGAAGAGCTACAGCGCAAAGGCTTTTATGCCCTGCCCGTCCGTCCGCCTACGGTACCGGAAGGGACATCGCGCATCCGCTTCTCATTAACAGCGGAAATTAGCGAAGAAGAAATCTCAATAATGACCACTTAAATACAAGAATTGATGAAGCAATATATCTGTATGACAGCGAAATACGCCCGTACTATATCGTCACACTGCCACGAACTGTCACCGCATACCGATGGGTCATCCCCGCAAAAGTGTCCGCGTCTTTTGTTATTTTTTGCAGGCTGGGGAATGGATGAGTACCCTTTTTTGCAATATGCCCCCCAAGATAGTGACTTGATGATATGCTATGACTATCGGACACTCGATTTCGATACTTCTCTCTTAACCGGTTATACCGTTATCGATGTAGTGGCATGGTCAATGGGAGTATGGGCAGCATCACAAGTTCTGTCAAATGTCTCACTGCCCATCCGCAAACGCATCGCCATCAACGGTACTCCTTTTCTTATAGACGAGAAGCGTGGAATCCCTCCTGCTATCTTCATGGGAACGTTGGAGGGCTTGAACGAAGCAACCCTCCGAAAATTCCAACGCCGGATGTGTACGGACGGAAATGCCTTTACCCGCTTTCAGCTAACATCTCCCCAACGGGGCATAGAAGAACTGAAAGAAGAACTTGCCGCCGTTGCTGAACAATACCGGACACTTCCTGCCGGTACATTCACATGGGAACAGGCTATTATCGGTGAAAATGACCGTATCTTCCCCCCTGCCAACCAACGTACAGCCTGGAAAGGAATTTTCACCTCCGATACAGACGGAAATATGACTCAAGAGAATACAGAAAAGGGGAATACAGAAAAGGGGAATACAGAAAAGAGCAGTACCGAAAAGAGTAATACCGGGGAAAACTATATCGGGAAGGAAAACATTGAGAAGAAAAAGAGTGAAATAGGAATCATTAAAGAAGGAGACATTATAACCGGAAACGAAGCCCACTATGACGAATCCCTCTTTATCAAGTACCTGAAAGAACTATGAACAAAGACCTGATAGCCGAACGTTTCTCAAAAGCCATCGGTACGTATGCCCGAAAGGCCAATATACAGCAGCAGATAGCCGAGAAGATGAACAGCCTGTTACAGCAACATCTCCCGGAAATTTCTTTCAAGAAGGTAGTGGAGTTCGGTTGTGGCACAGGATACTATTCCCGCCTGCTTTACAGTACCTTGCAGCCGGAACAGTTTTTCCTGAACGATCTCTGCAACGGAATGCAGGCCTGTTGCCACGATCTGCTCGATCAAGGTGCCGTATTCCTCGCCGGAGATGCCGAAATACTTGACTTCCCCCAAGATACAGAACTGCTGACCTCGTGTTCTACCCTGCAATGGTTCGAAAATCCGGAAAGTTTCTTCCAACGTTGCCACAACTGCTTGAGTCCAAACGGATATCTTGCCTTCACTACCTTCGGACAGGAAAACATGAAAGAAATACGCAGTGTGACCGGACAAGGGCTTCCTTACCGCTCTCTTTCGGAACTCGAAGCAGCACTCGCCCCTCACTACGATCTCGTTCATGCAGAAGAGGAGAAGCTATATCACCGTTTTTCCTCATCTTTGCAAGTGCTCTACCACCTGAAAGAGACTGGAGTGACGGGAATCGGAAAGCAACACTGGACACGGCGCGAACTAACCCGCTTCTGTGAAGAGTATACCCGCCTGTTTGGCAATAACCAATCCGTTCCTCTCACTTATCACCCTATTTACATTATCGCAAAAAAGAAAAGAGAACAATGAAACAGAATGTATTTTTTGTCTCCGGTATCGATACTGATGCCGGAAAAAGCTATGCCACCGGATTCCTGGCTCGTGAACTCAATAAAAAAGGTAACCGGACAATCACACAGAAATTTATACAGACAGGTAATGTCGGCTATTCCGAAGACATCGAACTGCACCGCCGTATTATGGGAATCCCCCCTACCGAAGAAGACCGCGAAGGGCTCACCATGCCTGAAATTTTCTCTTATCCCGCTTCTCCGCACCTTGCCGCACGACTGGACGGACGTGCCATCGATTTTAATAAAATGGAACAGGCCACAGCCGAACTCAGTCGCCGGTATGACACCGTTCTGCTGGAAGGTGCCGGCGGGCTTATGGTACCGCTGACAGAAGACTTGCTCACAATCGACTATATAGCGCAAAAGCAATACCCGCTTATCTTCGTCACATCCGGCAAATTAGGAAGTATCAATCACACGCTGCTCAGCTTCGAAGCCATACGTCACCGGGGAATCCGTCTCGACACCGTGATGTACAATCTTTATCCCACCGTAGCTGATAAAACGATACAGGAGGATACCTTGATATTTATCCGGAAACAAATGGAAAAGTATTTTCCGGATGCACAATTCGTACTTGTACCGGAAATCACTACTCCCACTAAAGTGAATAAGTAACTCTTTTGGAATTGAATATAGCCTATGGCAATTGCATAGTAGCAGAACATTCTATATTTGGACCGATAGCATAAATAAGCCCCGATAGCCTGACAACTCTCAGAGACTACCGGGGTTTAACGTCACAATATATAACGCTCTTCTTGTTCCAATCAAGCCCATATAGTTTTTCCCGTACGCTATATGTCTGGGCAAAGAAAAATAGTTTAAAGCATATCAGCTATTTATTCAAACCTTCTATTACTTGCAAAATCTCATTACGAATAGCATCGTTCGTACCATTTTTGTAATATCTCACAATACCATCCTTGTCGAGAACAATGGTCAAAGGATAGCCACCGCTACCAACCAGCTTTGTGAAATAAACATCATTGTAAATATGATTCCAATTGAATTTTTCCTTTTCCGTAATCTGTTTCACCTTATCTGCCTTTTCAAAATTGGCAGAGAGGAACAAAACGCCGGGATATTTTTCTTTCCAATCAGAGAGTATCGGCATCTCCTTCCTACATGGTCCGCATCCCGAATACCATATATTGATAACTGTCACACAGTTTTGAAAAGAATCCTTTGTCCAAACTTTACCACTGAGATCTTGCTCTGAAAAGTCTCCGGGAAGAGCTTTCCCAACAACGATTCGATGCGTACCGCCAGACTGGGTGAGTTCTCTCATCTTTGAAAAGGTTTTGGCGCTTTCTTCCAATTCATCAACGTTTCTGACCTTTTCTAAAGGGATTTCATACTTTTTGAATTGCTCGGGGATAACAAAATCGTCATCCACCAAAACATGGAGCACCCCGTTCCCGTCCTTGTCTTTGAGTGCCATGATTGATTTGCTAACCTTAAAGACTTGCTGTACAGACAAATCTTTTGTAAAATAATGCCCACTGATTCTATAACCTGGGATAACTGTGTCTTGTGCCATTATCTGAGTTATGACACAGAACAATAAACCAAATACTAACTGCAATGTTTTCATACTTTACATATTCTGTTTTATCTCTTGCAAATATATGAAGAGCCTTTTAGAAAGTTTAGATACAATGGCATATTTTTAGAATGGTTACCTGAGAAATTATACTTTTTTGTATGTAAGAGCTTAGAGTCTGTTCAAATTTTGCCCAGCATTCTTTTGAGAGTTATTCCTAAAGATGTTTTTCTGTCCTTAAGAGGAAGATAACAGGCTATCTGACGAGTGAAAAACAGGGAAACAAACCGAAAATAAACTCAAAAAAAAACTGATAAAACTTTTTCCATAAAAGTTTAAACTAACTATTAATCAGCCCTTAAACACGGCCATTTCATTTAATTTTATTTGATTGGTGTATAAAGCCCCTACCTATGCACGACTTGCATGGGTGGGGTATACATGCCCAAGTAAGGTTAAATGAAAGAACCGTAGCCACACTCTATCTTTATCCGGTGTTTTTTCTCAGAAATTGCAACCATAGTTCCGGTGGAATGAAAACACCT
>CAUEFX010000036.1 GCA_958477465.1 uncultured Bacteroides sp. | reverse complement strand
ATTCATACTGATGTTAGTAAGAAAAGAAAACGAATACAATAAAAAAACTATGCCGATGAGGACTAATTATTGCTATAAAGAAAACAACAATGGATAAAAAAGCAAACAACTACAATAATGACTATAAGACAGTTTTTTTAAAGGCATATAGCGTTTTTCTTGATCAAGACGCTATATTTTCCCGAAAGGGAAAGACGGAAATTGGCTTGATGTGAATCACGTCAATTTCCCATAATATTATTGTTTGTTCCCCTTTCCGGTCTGACGTGACCAATGGAAAGGGGATTTTTTTTGTACATGTAAGGCAGGTGTTCTTGATAAGCATTAACAGAAGTACATGCCGACAGGGAAATAATCCTGCTATTTTTCTGTAAATTAGTCTCTTTCCATTTGATTTATAAATAGATTATGACTACCTTTGTAGTATTAGGGGTAGCACTGTTTTTTTGCAGTTATCGCCCTACCGTTGTGATTCGCCTTTAAATTCGTATCCTAAATAACATTAAAATAGGTATCTTTATTTTTGATCTGACGTTATAGTTGTGTTGTGATTCGAGTATTGTGTTCGAATATTGTGATTCGAGTATTGTGACTCGAGTATTGTGATTCGAGTATTGTGACTCGAGTATTGTGATTCGCTTTTAAATTCGTGTTCTTATGGCATTGAGAACAGAATTTTCATCTTGAGCTGATGTTACAGCAATATTGTGGTTCGCCTAAATTGTTACATTTTACATTATTGACCGAAAGGTTTATTGATATATAAATTGGTCAGATAGTTTATTAATATATAAAAATAGAAAAGACATGGGAACAGAAGGAATAATTGACAAATACGTAAATCCATATACTGATTTCGGCTTTAAGTTGCTTTTTGGAACGACAATGAACAAGGAGCTGTTGATCAGCTTCCTGAATACCTTACTGTTCAGAGGCGAGGATGAAGAGATCAAGAATGTCACCTATCTTAATACAGAGAATCTTGGAACGCAGGAATACGACCGCCGTGCCGTATTTGACGTATATTGCGAAAACGAAAAAGGCGAGAAGTTTCTGGTTGAGATGCAGCGTGGCGAACAGCAGTTCTTCAAGGACCGCAGCGTCTTCTACTCCACTTTCCCTATTCGCGAACAAGGGGTAAGAGGAGAATGGAATTACGAGTTGAAAGCCATTTATGTAGTGGGCATTCTCAATTTCTCCTTTGACAAATCGGATGATGAACACTTCCATCACGAAGTGAAACTCGTGGACCTTTATACGAACGAGGTATTCTACGACAAACTGACCTTTGTATATCTCGAAATGCCCAAGTTCAATAAGACCGAAAAGGAACTGGAGAGTATGTTTGATAAGTGGCTGTTTGTTCTACGTAACTTGTCTTCCCTATTTGAGCGCCCCAAGGCATTGCAGAACAGAGTCTTTGACCGTCTCTTTGAAGCTGCCGAGATTGCCAAGTTCACCAAGACGGAATTGAACGAGTATTGGGACAGCCTAAAGAATTTCCGTGACTGGCATAGTGTCTTGTCTACAGCGGAGAAGAATGGAATGGAAATGGGAATGGAGAAAGGAATGGAGAAAGGGATAGTAAAAGGAAAAGAGGAAGGACTTAAAGAAGGTCTTGAGAAAGGAATAGTAAAAGGAAAGGAGGAAGGACTTAAAGAAGGTCTTGAGAAAGGAATAGTAAAAGGAAAAGAGGAAGGACTTAAGGAGGGGCTTGAGAAAGGAATAGTAAAAGGAAAGGAGGAAGGACTTAAGGAAGGCATGGAGAAAGGACTTGAAGAGGGAGTTGAGAAAGGAAAAAGAGAAACTGCTCGTAAGCTCAAAAAAATAGGAACCGCTACTGATGTCATATCTCACGTAACCGGACTGTCAAAAGAGGAAATAGATAATCTAATGTAAGTTTTGGGTGGCCGGCTTCAATGGCTGCAAAGAAATAATATGTACTACTATTTGCATAAGACTCACGAAAGTTCTTTAAAATAGGGTGATTCAGTGCAAAAAGCAGAAATATAGAAATGTGGATGATAAAAGAATGGGAAAATAAAAGGGAAAGCAAGAGAGAGTCAATGAAAATAATCGACTCTGTACAACAAGAATCAAGCAAAGACAAATCTATTTTCATTTTTTAAACAGCTACAGAATAACACATTACAAAAAATATTGAAAAATAAACAGATATAACTTTGCTGATTCAAATATATTGTATTACTTTTACCGAATATTAAAAAAGAATACAATATTATGAAATTCACAAACAAAAATGTAGTCAGATGTAGTCTGGCTACAGCTTCCTTTTTATGTTTTTCTTGTATCAATAGCGTTCAACCTTTGGAAGAGCCCTCAGAACCTCTCTCTCCTACTATCTCCGGCAATATTCCGATTGCAATATCCGCCCAAATTCTAAAGGCGCAAGTCAATACCCATACACGTGCTACCAACAATGCATTCGACGAGAACGATGCCATCGGACTCTATGTACTGTCACAGCCACAGACTATAAGCGGAATAAGGCATATAGACAATATGCGCTTTGCCTATTCTGAAGCCGGATTCATGGCGGACGAAGAGGTGTACTATCCGAAGGGAGACGGCAAATGTGATTTCATAAGTTATTACCCTTACCAGGAAGAAGGAGTTATCAAAGATGCCAGCAACATACAAATCAGCGTTAACGCAAACCAAAGTGCGGCCATCGATTACAGCCTTTCGGACTTCATGGTAGCTAAAATGCAAGGAATATCCCCAAGTATGAAAGCAGTAAATTTGAGATACAGTCACAAACTTTCTCAACTAAACATCATCTTACAGCTCAATATAGAAGAAGATATAAAAGAATTACAAGACAACGCCTCCATATCAATCAGTAATCTTAACACCAAAGCCACTTACAATATGGATACCGAGCTATTCAGTTCGTTCAACAACCCACAAAACATCATTCCAAACGGGCAATGGGAAGCAGATGAAGAGAATCATCAACTTACAGGGAAAAGGGCTATCCTTATTCCGCAAGCTACTACCGGATGTGAAGTGACACTACGTACCAGAAACAAAGTTTACTCCGCCGCTTTGCTGGAAGACTTGATTCTGGAGAGTGAAACAAGTTGCGAGCTCTTACTAATATTTGATTCGAGAGTAGGAATAGGGAAAATCAGCTCGTCCATAAGCGAATGGAAGCAAGGTAGTAACAGTAATGCCACCCTTGAAGAAGAAGAAAATAATAACTCGATAAGTATTTCGGGATTGAATTTTGAAAAAACAGGGATATATAATCTTGTAACTTCTACAAATACAGTGATCGGAAAGGTATGCAAAGAGTATCTGCTGAATGACGAAATAGATGCACAGGCAATCGTTCTATATCCGGCAGATAATGATGAAAGAGGAACTGTTTTGCAGATAGTAGGTGAAAACAAGAGTCTACATGGGGGAAGTGTCATTTGGGATAAAGACAATAATTCACTGACTTATACAGCCGGAAATCAAACGCAGATTGAAGAAATTCATGCGGATAAAGACGGGAATATCACCTTTGAAAAGAGTGAAGACATACAACAGGTTCTGGCAATAGAGAATGTATTGACAGACATCAGAGGCTCTGAAACAATCATTTACCCCGTAGTGAAAATAGGAACACAATACTGGATGCGGGAAAATCTGAATACGGCCAAATACAACGATGCAACCGCCATCACCAACAACACGAACAACTTAAATAAAAAAACAGCCGGTTATTACTTGCCAAATTCCTACCGATTCTATAACACTGCAGTCATCACGACCGGAAAAATCGCTCCCAAAGGATGGAGAATACCGGATATCGCAGAATGGGACAAACTGAGAGCTTACCTGAGAAATAATGCCGCAACCATGAAAAACGGTATATGGAATTCATACGAAGGGATACCACAAGCCAACAATAAAACTGGGTTCAATGGAATCCCGGTTGGTATCTATTGGAAAGATGGAGAATCATCCAGATATGGATATGCGCAAAGATATGCTATATATTGGGCTATAAAAGACAATCAAAAAACACTTTACGAGAGTAGTGTAGCACTAAGTAATAAGCTAACGGAGATAGCAGCGTCATCCAACCCCGATTATAGCGCCTACTCCATACGTTGCATAAAAGAGTAGTAAAAAGATAGTATAAAAAACAGTCCGGATAGCCAAGAACCTGTTCTAAAATTCGTCAGAAAGTATTTTCGGTTTCTTTTGAGCTTATTTCCGGGCTGTTTTTTTTCGTTTTCATTTCTCATATAGCCAGGCATTTACCACATAGCCCGGCTATGCTCCTCGTTAAAACGAAAAATATCCTCACAAATAATTCCCCAAAAGAATACTGAACAAAATTTCAAACAGATTCCAATTGACTGTATGAAAAATCATCTGCAAATAATAGCAAGAACAAGTATATGGATTCTGGCAGGAAGTGTTTTCTGCATTTGGTCGTGTGTCAATAGTATCGGAGGAGAGAAAGAGGAAAAGACAGGCTCTGTTGTCTCCGGCGATATTCCTATCAAGGTCAGTGCCAAAACACTTCATAGCCAGATTTACCAAAAGAATTGTAATGAGGCTATCGGGCTGTATGTACTGGTATCGCCTACCCCTTTAGCCGAAGAACGCTATATAGAAAACAAACAGTTCAAATGTACGGCTTCCGGCTTTGTCACGGAGGAAGAGGCCTATTATCCGGCGGAGAAAAAGAAATGTGACTTCATCAGTTATTATCCTTACCAACAGACCGGCATCGCAATTGGAGAACAGAAAATGGACATATCTATCCGGACCGACCAGAGCTTGCTAACCGATTATAACCGTTCGGATTTCATGACCGCACAGGTCTATAACAGATCTGCTGCCAAAAAGAATGTGGAGCTACATCACACGCATCAACTATGCCAATTATCAATCAGAATCAAACCGACAACCGGATATGATACAAATATTCTAAAGAAGAGCAATCCGTCCATCCGTATAAATCAAGTCTTCACACAAGCTACTTACGATTTCGACAAGAATGAAATCTCTTCAGCCGGAAAAGCACAAAACATTATCCCGAACGGGGAATGGAGCATTGACAACCATACGCTAACCGGAAAAAGATGTATACTGATCCCTCAAACGATACCGGCCGGAAGCGAGATTCTCACCCTGACCATCGATTCTAAAAACTATGAATGCCAACTCACGGAAGACTATGAACTGGAAAGCGGAACAGCCTGTGAACTGATATTACGATACGACCCGATACTGGGAATCAATGGAATCACAGCAAGCATCAATAACTGGAAAGAAGGGAACAAGAGCGAAATCAATCCAACAGAAAAAGAGGAAAAAACAAGTATTCACATTAGTGATTTCGATTTCGGACAAAGTTTTGTACACAGCATCATGTCGGAAGGTAAGATTGTGGCCGAGGTCTGCAAGGAGTATCTGTCATCACCGGAAATACAGACACAAGCAATCGTAATCTATCCTGTAAAAGGCGGAGTAAGCGACTGGCAGAAAGGGACAGTCCTGCAAATCATAGACGATGACAGAGAAATACATGGAGGAAAGGTTATATGGGATGAAAAAGCAAATACCCTGAATTACAAATCCGGTAACCTTGCCCCTATCCTTTCTTTCTGTATAACACAGGATTTGTCTGTCGAATTCTCCGAACCTGCCGACCCGCTCCTATTGTCCATCAAAAAAAGGACACTGACAGATATTAGAAAAGAGGAAACCTGCATATATCCTATCGTGAAAATCGGCACACAATACTGGATGCGGGAAAATCTCAAAACGACATTCTACAATGACGATAAAAAGATAACTGCCAAAACGCCATCCGGTTATTCTAAAAGTTCTGCAGGGTATTTTAAAGAAAAGACCCATCTATTCTATAATAAAGCAGCAGTCATCAGCGGTAAACTCGCGCCCAAGGGGTGGAAAATAGCAGATGAGAAGGCCTGGCAATTACTAAAATCATACATCAAAGACGATGGAAGCATCCTGAAAGGCAAAGGATTATGGGGAACATCGGAATATACGGCATCTGACATGACGGGATTCAGCGCCATTCCCACAGGCATTTTCGCCCAAAAGAAAGAGGCAAAATCCAGTATCTACGCCTTTGCCGGAAAATACGCAATATATTGGAATATGGGAAACGACCCAAAAACATTGGCAGAGAAAAGCATCGCATTAATACATAACAGCAACCAAACGGCAGAAGCAAGCCATTCTGATTTTTGCGGCTATTCAGTGAGATGTGTCATGGAAGAAAACCAATGGGAATAAGAAAACGAACCGAAAAGAGACTCGAAACAAGTTGATAAAAATATTAAAAAGGAGAATTTAAATATAGAGACTAAATGCAGGAAGATGTTTTTTAAATTATCTTTGTAGACCGTTTTCGCATAGAAAGAGCGGAACGGGAAATAACAATATAATTAACTAAATAAAAAGCAGAAGAATATGGCAATGCATACTTGGTTCGAGTGCAAAATCCGTTATGAGAAACTAATGGAAAACGGAATGAATAAAAAAGTAACTGAACCTTATCTGGTAGACGCACTCAGTTTTACAGAGGCAGAAGCGCGTATCATCGAGGAAATGACTCCGTTCATCACAGGAGAATTTACTGTCTCAGACATCAAACGAGCCAACTACAGCGAACTCTTTCCCAGCGAAGAGGAAGCAGCGGACCGCTGGTTTAAATGTAAACTTATCTTCATCACTTTGGATGAGAAAAGCGGTGCGGAAAAGAAAACATCCACACAAGTGCTGGTACAAGCAGCCGACCTACGTGACGCCGTAAAAAAACTGGATGAAGGCATGAAAGGTACAATGGCGGATTATCAAATCGGAATGGTATCTGAAACTCCGCTTATGGACGTATATCCATATAGCGCAGAGCCAAATGACAAACCGGAAGTCTGATTTTAGAAGTTAATGATTAGTTTATTGGTGGTTAGTGATGGGTGAGCTTACCACCAATCCTAATAAATAAACTTCACTAACAAACTTATCACTAATAACATGAATATTGCGGAGAATTTAAAGCAAGTGCTGGCCGAACTTCCTTCGGGAGTCCGCTTGGTTGCTGTTTCGAAATTCCATCCCAACGAGGCGATAGAAGAAGCTTACAGCGCGGGACAGCGTATTTTTGGAGAGAGTAAAGTGCAGGAAATGACAGCCAAATACGAAAGTCTTCCCAAAGACATCGAATGGCATTTCATCGGACATCTGCAGACGAATAAAATAAAATATATGATTCCTTATGTAGCAATGATTCACGGAATCGATTCATACAAATTGCTTACAGAGGTCAATAAGCAGGCTGCTAAAGTAAACAGGGTTGTCAAATGCCTGATACAGATTCATATTGCACAGGAAGAGACTAAATTCGGTTTTAGCGCTGAAGAATGTAGAGAAATGCTGGCTGCCGGAGAATGGAAACATCTGGACAACGTACAGATATGCGGACTTATGGGAATGGCCAGCAACACCGATGACACTGAACAAATAGACCGGGAATTTTGTTCTTTAAATAAGTTATTCAAAGAATTGAAAGAGACTTATTTTCCAAAATCGGACGATTTCCGTGAATTATCTATGGGAATGTCACACGACTATCATCAAGCCATTGCCGAAGGAAGTACATTGGTACGGGTAGGAAGTAAGATTTTTGGAGAAAGAAATTATTAGGATTTCATTCATTATAAAAATTATATCTCATGACCGATCTAAAAACTACTTTCGCAAGGCTTCAGCTAAAGAATCCCATCATCATCAGTAGTTCGGGCCTGACAAACAGTGCCGGAAAGAACAAAAAACTGGCCGAAGCAGGCGCCGGAGCCATTGTACTGAAATCACTTTTTGAAGAGCAGATTTTCATAGAAGCTGACCAGTTGAAAGATTCGGCCTATCCGGAAGGAAATGATTATCTGACCGAATACATTCGGGAACATAAGCTTTCCGAGTATCTGGAGCTGATCAAAGAGAGTAAAAAGGTCTGTGATATTCCTATTATCGCAAGTATCAATTGCTATACGGATTCGGAATGGATCGATTTCGCAAAACAGATAGAAGAAGTCGGTGCCGATGCACTGGAAATCAACATACTGGCACTTCAGTCAGACATTCAATATAAGTACGGTTCGTTCGAGCAATGTCATATAGATATCTTAAGCCACATCAAACGGGTGGTAAAGCTTCCTATCATCATGAAGTTAGGTGACAATCTGACCAATCCGGTGGCTCTTATCGACCAGCTCTATGCCAACGGTGCAGCGGCAGTCGTTTTGTTCAACCGCTTCTACCAGCCGGATATTGATATCGAAAAGATGGAACATACTTCCGGCAATGTATTCAGTAACGCCTCCGACCTGTCCAAGACGCTCCGTTGGGTAGGTATTGCTTCGGCAATGGTAGACAAAATCGATTATGCGGCATCGGGCGGTGTACACCAACCGGAAGATGTTGTAAAAGCAATTCTGGCAGGAGCAACGGCTGTAGAGGTTTGTAGTGCAATCTATCAGAACACAAATCTGTATATCGGAGAAATGACCCGTTTCCTCCAAAGATGGATGGAAAGCAAAGGCTTTAAAAATATCGCGCAATTCAAGGGTAAACTGAATGCAAAAGATATGCAAGGCATCAATATATGGGAACGTACCCAATTCCTGAGATACTTCAGCAACAA
Source organism: uncultured Bacteroides sp. (assembly GCA_958477465.1). Classification (GTDB taxonomy): domain Bacteria; phylum Bacteroidota; class Bacteroidia; order Bacteroidales; family Bacteroidaceae; genus Bacteroides. The sequence goes on along the minus strand of CAUEFX010000036.1, from coordinate 32,818 downwards.
ATAAAAGACTTTAGAGCCTGGCGGTGTCCATATCTTTTTTGCTCACATTGACAGTTTGAACAGGTCATCATGCCTCTTGCCAGCATGACCTGCCTGAACAAGTCATTATGCCTCTTGCCAGCATGGCCTGTCCGAACAGGTCATCAGTCTCTTGCTCAACATTGCCAATCTGAACAGATGATTATCTCCTTAAGCAATCTGTGTTTAAAATCAAAGCAAAGAATGAGAAGTGCTCCAAGCCAAGCGCTCTCTCCCCAAAAACAAAAGCCAAGTATCACTCTATGCCGATGACATAGCACGATACCTGGCTTTCTATTTTGATAATATCTATCTAAAATCAGTTCTTCTTATCCAATACTTCAAAACAAGAATTCTTACTTACAAATTCCGGAACGATATCTTTCATCGCTGCTACAATCTTCATCTGATCGTATGTATAACTCAATTGGATAAGATTCTCAATACGCTCTTTTACCTCATCATAATCATATTCGCGAACGGTAGCAATCATGATCTTTTCATGATAAGTAGGCTTGGTCAACTCTTTCACATTCAGCAGTTCTTCATACAATTTCTCTCCATGACGCAACCCCGTAAATTCTATTTTCACATCGGTACGTCCGGAAAGACTGATCATACGCTTGGCAAGGTCGACAATCTTAACCGGCTTGCCCATATCAAAGATATAGATCTCACCGCCATTTCCCATACTGCCGGCTTCGAGTACCAAACGGCAGGCTTCCGGAATGGTCATGAAATAACGGATAATCTCCGGATGAGTTACCGTCACAGGACCTCCACGCTGAATCTGATCGCGGAAACGGGGAATGACAGACCCATTGGATCCCAGCACATTTCCGAAACGGGTAGTGATGAACTGTACCGCATTTTCTCCTTTTCCCTGCAATTTCTTAGCCAGTGACTGCACGTAAATTTCACAGATACGTTTGGAACACCCCATCACATTCGTCGGATTAACCGCCTTATCCGTAGAGATCATCACAAACTTCTCTGCACCATACTTCACAGCCAGATCTGCCAAGATACGCGTACCTGCCACATTCACCTGTATCGATTCAGATACGTTATCCTCCATCATCGGCACATGCTTATAGGCAGCCGCATGGAATATATATTGCGGTCTGAATTCACGGAATATAGCTTCAATGCGGGTTTGATTAGAGATATCGGCCACAATGGTTTCCGCATCGACATCTCTCCAACGATCCTGCAATTCCAAACGAATATCATGAAGCGGCGTTTCTGCCTGGTCTACCAGAATCAACTTGTAAGGATTGAATGAAACGACCTGACGCATAATCTCGCTACCGATGGAACCGGCAGCACCGGTAATCATCACCCTCTTTCCTTCCAAATGGGAAGCTATCTTGCGGATATCCACCTCAATCGGATCACGTTGCAAGAGGTCTTCTATCTGAATCTCCTTCAACTGATTATGGTTCAAAGACTGCCCACCCCATTCGCTCAAAGGAGGAGCGGTAAGCAATTTTATATTATGTGCCAACAGGAAATCCGCCATATCCGTCTTCTTCAATTGATCCATCTTGGCAGGCGAAATGATGAGCGTATGCACATCGCGTTCGTCCAGTTTATCAATTAATGTATCATCGTTGGGATACACCTTCACTCCCATCATTATTTTATCAATCAGCTCGGGTTCGTCGGCGATAAAACCACGCAAGCGATAATGGTTGCGCAAATTCACACGCAATGATTTTGCAATGTTGACACCGGCCTCTTTTGCACCATAGATAAAGACATTCGTCGTTTTACTGCCATCAAAATTAAGAGTCTCAAAAACCATCTTCACAACGATGCGTGAGCAAGACATCAAAGCGAAATTTATGATATAAGCCATAAACAGTACACTCACCGTTGCCACCTTGATGTTCAGAGATGCTTCTAAAAACACACTTGCAAGCGTCAGTAAACCGTATGATACAGTAAGAGACACAAAAATCCGCATAATATCCACAAATGAAGAAAAGCGAAGCACATTGGAATACGTACGGAATACCCGGAAGAACACCAAGTTAACGATCACTGCCCAGAAAATAGTTCTGTCAATTGTCGAATAGTCCAAGAAAAGACTACGAAAATCATAACGAAGTGCATAGGACAACATACATGAGACTATAATGATAAAAATATCAATTAGCAGAATAGTCCAAATAGGCAGTACCTTCGAGGAAAGATACCGTTGAAAAAATTTCGATTTCATCCGTTCTACAATTTTTAGTTTTTTTAGGCGATGCAAAGATACATTTTTTTGAGGAATCACCGCTTTATTTAACAAAATAATTGAAAGACTTTTAAAATAGAAACTATTCTGATTTTCATTCGGAACTAAAATAGCCTGTTTTTTATCCATTTGTAACTTTATTTATAGGAGCATGGCGGACTATATACCCAAAGGCGAAGTTACAAACAGCCGAAAAAGAAGACTGAAAGAAGAAAAGAAGAAGAAAGAATAAGGCCGAAAGAAACGAAAAGGAAATTTCCTACAAAAGCCGAAGCAGGTTCCCGTAAATATCATACAAACAGAAAAGACATGTCAAAACGTACCGTAACCCTCAGATCACCATCCGCCTGTCATGTCTTTTCCTACTATTGCCACATTAAGAAAATACTACATCAAATTGCTGGCCAATTCACTTAACTGACTGCGTTCACCTTTCACAAGATTCACATGTGCAAAAAGGTTTTGCTCCTTCATGCGATCAATCATATAGACCAATCCATTGGACTGGCTATCCAGATAAGGCTGGTCGATCTGCTGGATGTCTCCGGTAAACACCATTTTAGTGCCTTCACCTGCACGTGTGATAATGGTTTTTATCTCATGAGGAGTCAGGTTCTGAGCCTCATCGATGATGCAATAAGTTTCGCTCAAGCTGCGTCCGCGTATAAAAGCGAGTGCTTCAATAACCAGTTGTTCGCTTTTTTGCATATCCTCCAGACGTTTTACCTCGGTGGAATTGGCTGCAAACTGCCGCTTGATAACATTCAAGTTATCAAACAATGGCTGCATATACGGCGCTACCTTCTCCTTGGCATCACCGGGGAGGAAGCCTAAATCCTTGTTTGACAGTGCAACAATGGGACGTGCCAACAGAATTTGTTTATAATCGGTCAAGTTGGCAAGAGCCGCAGCCAATGCCAACAGTGTTTTACCCGTACCGGCTTTACCGGTCAGAGCCACCAGCTTCACATCGGGATCATTCAGAATTTCGAAAGCAAAACTCTGTTCGGCATTACGGGGTTCGATTCCGTAATTTTTCGTCTTATTCACCCGGCATACCGTATGCGTGAAAGGATTGTAGCGGGCAAGCACACTGCTGCGGTCACTCTTCAGTATGAAACATTCGTTAGGATGAATCGCGTCCTTAAAGTTGAATTCGTTAATATCCAGCCCTTCGCGGGTAGAATAAATCCGGTCGATCAGTGCCGGATCAATGCCTTCAAAAACCTCGTTGGATTTTTCAAAGATATCGATATTAATCACCTTGTCGGTGATGTAATCTTCGCAAACCACCCCGATGGAACGGGCCTTCATGCGTAAGTTGACGTCTTTGGTCACCAAAACTGTCTTCATATCGGCATACTTCCGCGCCAGATAATCGGCAACGGCCAGAATCTGATGATCGGGCTTTCGCGAAGGAAACGAATCGCGCACCACAGGAGAGTCGACCTCACCGGTAACCACGAACAAACGTCCCAGTCCCTCTCCCAGCGAAGCGCCGCTGGTAAATAGGTTGTCATCGGTTATCTGATCGAGTTCTCTGACAAACTCACGGGCATTGTAGTTGATCTGTTCATTTCCCTTCTTGAACTTATCCAGTTCTTCGAGCACAACAATGGGGAGATAGATATCATTCTCTTGAAAATTCTTCAGGCAATTGTAGTCGTGAAGGATAACATTTGTGTCAAGCACAAAATTTTTCTTTGTTCCCATACTCTATTAGATTTAAAATGTTGATATTTGCAATCCGGTAAAGCAATCGGTCACTGCGATGAAGGATTGATGCACCTAAGATAAGAAATAAAAGGGCAAAAGAGATTTCTTGCCAGTTAAATATTATAAAAGATGGACTATCAGAACACTTTAAAGTACTTATATGAGAGTGTCCCCATGTTCCAGCAAATCGGAAGCGGAGCATACAAAGAAGGATTGGCAAACACGAAAACATTGGATGAATACTTCGAACATCCCCACCGGAAATACCGTACGATACACGTGGGCGGAACCAATGGAAAAGGTTCTTGTTCGCATACCTTGGCAGCCATACTGCAAGAAGCCGGTTACCGGGTAGGACTTTATACTTCGCCGCATCTGGTGGATTTCCGCGAACGTATCCGTGTCAACGGAGAGATGATGCCGGAAGCGTACGTCGTGGATTTTGTAGAGAAGCACCGGAACTTTTTCGAACCGCTGCATCCCTCTTTCTTCGAACTGACCACCGCCATGGCCTTCCGCTATTTTGCCGATAAGGAGGTGGATGTGGCAGTCATTGAAGTCGGCTTGGGAGGGCGCCTCGATTGCACCAACATCATCACTCCCGATCTATGCGTCATTACCAACATCAGCTTTGACCACACCCAATTTTTAGGGAGCACACTGGCTGAAATAGCGGAAGAAAAAGCCGGAATCATCAAAAGCGGAATCCCCGTTGTCATCGGAGAAACCACCGGAGAGACCCGCCCCGTATTTGCAGAAAAAGCCAAAGAAAAACATGCTCCCATCGTTTTTGCAGAAGATGACAACCGGATCTTAAAAGCGGAAAACAACGGTAACGGATTATTATACGAGACCCGCGAATACGGTCGCCTGCAAGGAGAATTGGGGGGATATTATCAAATTAAAAACACCAATACAATACTCCATGCCCTGTCGCAACTGAAAGCATTGAAGTACGACATCGAAGAAGAAAACATCCGGCACGGCTTTGCCCGCGTCAACGAGCTGACCGGACTGATGGGACGCTGGCAAAAGCTAAGTGAACATCCTCTGCTTATCTGCGACACCGGACACAACACCGGCGGAATTTCTTACATCACCCGACAGATAAAATCAATCGCATACGACCATCTGCACATTGTGATAGGGATGGTAAATGACAAAGACATCCGTGGCGTACTGAGCCTGTTGCCGCAGGATGCCACGTACTATTTCACCAAAGCCAGCGTGAAACGGGCACTGCCGGAAGAGGAACTAAAGAAAACCGCCCTCGAATTCGGACTACATGGCAATACTTACCCCACAGTGACCGAAGCCGTACGCGCCGCCCAAGAAAAAAGCCTCCCGAAAGATTTTATCTTTGTAGGAGGCAGTAGTTTCATTGTAGCCGATCTGTTAGCGAACCGCAATGCACTCGATCTCAACTAAAGCATCTTTGGGCAAAGCCTTCACCGCCACAGCCGAACGAGCCGGAAAAGCGCCGTCGAAATAAGTGGCATATACGCCGTTCATCCCTGCAAACAAAGACATATCTTGAAGGAAAACAGTCGTTTTGACAATGGCAGACATTGTCAATCCGGCTTCTTCGAGAATGTGCCTGATGTTTTCTAAAGACTGACGGGCCTGTGCCTCTATCCCTTCGGGCATTATTCCCGTGGACGCATCAATAGGAAGTTGGCCTGATACAAATACCATACCGTTCGCTTCGATAGCCTGGCTGTAAGGGCCGATAGCTCCGGGAGCTTTTTCACTGCAAATTACTTTTTTCATTATGTTTCTATTTAAAGGGGGGGGTCTCTCCCTAACCCTCTCCGTGGGAGAGGGAACTAAGTTACTCTTGTAACTATAGTCAGAATATCGATTGACTCTCCACGCTAAAGGGTAGTAAATAGCTCTTACTATTAGCGGAGTATCTACTCCCTCTCCTGCGGAGAAGGCTGGGGAGAGCCCCCATAATTCTGCTTCGAAGGTAAGAAAAAAAAGGCTTAGATGAAAATAATAAGAAAAAAAGTAAGTTGCCCATGCAGTATTCTGCAAAAAGCGACATTTATTATATAGTTAATTGGAATGCGATAGAACGAATCGGACAGTACAATTAGCCATAAAGAGATTACCTAAACGAACTATAATAAAACGAAAACGAGACTAAAACCAAAAACAAGACTTAAACTGAAAACGAGATCTGAACTGAAACTAAAACCTAAACCGAAAACGAAGCTTAAACTGAAAGCGAAAACTAAATCGAAAGCAAAAACTAAACTGGAAATGAGGCCTAAACCAGAATCGAAATCTAGACCTAAAATGAAACCTAAACTTGACTAAGAGAGAGATGAGAGAGAGTGTTTTTATGAAAATCTCCAAAAAGAGACCCCTGTTCCTACTACGAGGAACAGGGGTTTCACTTTCTTATTGAGTAGCGTTATCTTATTTGCAATGTTTCTTAATCAGATCATCCACATTGGGATCTCCCAGCTCCTTGGCTTTTGCAAAACAATCACATGCTTCTTCCGGATTTTTCATCTGTATCCGGCAGATGCCCATGATGCGATAGGCTTCGGCATACTTCGGATCGATTGCCAGCGCTTCATTCAGGGCTTTCAGTGCTTCTTCGTAACGTCCCACACGAAGGTTTAACACGGCCTGCTCTGCACGATAAGTCAGTTCTTTCGGGCTGAGTTCGATGGCTTTGGCTATATCGTCGAGGGCACGCTGGTATTGGCGCGCTTTTACAGCCGCCTGTTCGCGATAATAATAGAACACATCGTTTACCTGCCCGTTCACGGCATTGAGATAGGCATCATAGTCGAACATGGCAGCCCGGTATTGTCCGGCATTCATGTTCATCTGCGCACGTTCCAGCACGTAAGGGGCATCCGCCACGGCCAGCGGTTGCGGACAACGGGCAATGCAACTGTCCATCATAACGACAATTTCTTTCGGGTCGGCATTCATCATCTCCATCGTCTTGGCAGCATTGAAGAAAGTGGCAGGCGATGCAAGATTGCTCCGGTTCACCTTTTCATAACAGGCAAGTGCGGCAGGATAGTCTTGTCTGGCAAACAGGATGTCGCCTTCCAACTGCACATACACGGGCAGTGAATCGACAGCCAAAGCCTTGTGTGCATAATCCAGGGCTTTCTCATAAGTCCAGTTTTTATAGGTCTTTTCGGGATTCTCCAACAGATAATTATAAATCTGCTTGGACATGTTGTAATACACGTCGTCCTTCTTTTCGGCCACCTTCAAAGCCTGTTCCATGTCTGCATCCGCCTTTTCGAAGTCCGCATCCTCTTTGCCGCCCAAAGCGTACACTGAAGCACGACGGAGGTATCCGTCCGGACTGTTCGGAAACTGTTTCACAAAATCATCGAGCAACGACAGGTATTCTTCCGGAGTTACCTGTGAAGAAGCCATGTACAAATACACAAGCGCCTGCTCTTCCGTATCGGGCAGCCCTTTCTTGATGCCGATGTTCCGCAGGGTTATATCTCCGAGCGACAATGCACTGATACTTTGCGACATAGCGAAAGCGGCACCGGCAGCATAACAGATACTGGCAGTATCCTGTCCGGATGCTTTTTGTGCCAGTCCGAATACTTGTCCGCCGGCATCGGCCACCGGGCAACTCACCATTTTATCCTTCAGTCGCATGTCAAGCGTATAATAGTTGTAATTATCTTCAATTTTAGACACCTTCTTCACTTTTCCCGATGTACACGTACGGTCTTTCTGGGTGGAATAAGGCAGCAGGTAGACCTCTGCACCGGCAGCAGGCGCCACGGTGGCTATTGTAAGGGCAGGTACTTTCTTTTCCGTGATGGCTACCCGAAACTTGATGACATCATACATATCATTGGCTCCCAGAATGGCACCCACCGGCATCTGTTTCCCTTCCGAATTAACGATAACGGCACGCTCCGCTCCCTTGAACAGAGAATAATCGGACAATGCCACCCCGTCTTCGGTTACGAAAAAGCCGTTTCCGGTGTTCAGAATCTTATCGTTTTTGTCGTAAGTAACCACCGAGAACACGGCTCGCTTGGCTTTCTCTACCCATTTGGGTACCTGTGCCATAGTGCATTGCAGCGACAGACAGGCACATATAAAAGGCAACAAGATTTTCTTCATCATTTTATTGTTTTTAAAAAACCCTCCCCAGCCCTCTTCGCAGGAGAGAGAGTACAGATACTCATCGTTATTAATCTATTACAAAACTAACTTATCTCCCTCTCCAACGGAGAGGATTGGGGAGAAGCCCCTTTTTTCTACTTAAGTCAAACATTAAAAAGCAAAAACCGACAGATGATTTTCCACTATTCCAAATGCCGTTGTTTCACTGCTTCGTAAATCAAGATACCGGCAGCCACCGAAACATTGAGCGACTCGATACTGCCCAGCATCGGTATCTTCACCCACTCGTCGCAGAGAGCAAGGTTCTCGTATGACACTCCAGTATCTTCCGCTCCCATGATGATACACATCGGACCGGTATAGTCAGCTTTCGTGTAGTCATAGTCTCCCTTTTCGGTTGCGGCAACGATACGGAAGCCACTGTCCTTGAGGTACTGCAAAGTACTTTTCAAGCTCTGCTCGCGACAGACCGGAAGAGTATGCAAAGCTCCGGCAGAAGTCTTCATGGCATCGGCATTCACCGATACGCTACCACGTGCAGGGATGATAACGGCATCCACCGCCGCACACTCGCACGTACGCGCTATGGCGCCGAAGTTGCGCACATCCGTTATGCCGTCGAGCATCACAAAGAGAGGGTTCTTACCCTCCTCGAAAAGGAAAGGCACAAGATCTTCCGTCTTCTGATAAGTAACGGAAGAGATAAACGCCACCACCCCCTGATGATTCTTACGGGTAATGCGGTTGATGCGTTCTACCGGAACACGCTGCACCGGGATGAGCGTACCTTTCAAGGCAGCAAACAGCTCCTTAGACAATTCGCTCTGAATATCTTTCTTCACCAGAATCTTATCAATCTCCTTACCGGCCTGTACAGCCTCTATCACGGCCCGAACGCCGAAAATCATTTCACTTTTATCAATCATCTGTTCATTTACTATTTGATCATTCTATCTACTCTGTTCCCAACAGCGCCTTTGCATTCTCCAGCGCAGCCTCCGTCAGTGTGGCTCCACTCAGCATGTGTGCTATCTCCTCTACCCTCTCCTCATCGGTGAGGCGGCGGATGTGGCTGTTCGTTTCCGTGTCATTGTCACGTTTGTATACCTTATAGTGCATGCGTCCGCGGGCTGCTATCTGCGGCAGATGGGTGATGCTGATCACCTGTCTCTCCTGCTCTCCCATCTCTTGCATGATATCCGCCATCCGATCGGCGATTTCGCCGGACACACCGGTATCGATTTCATCGAACACGATGGTGGGAAGTTTTACCGCACCGGCTATCATGGCTTTGACAGACAGCATGACCCTGGCAATCTCTCCTCCGGAAGCCACGGAAGAGATGTTCTGCAGTGCACCATTCTTATTGGCCGAGAAAAGGAAGTTCACCGTATCTTCTCCCTGCATTCCGGGCTCCTTGCGCGCCCCCATCTCTACCCGGAAGCGTACATTGGGCATCCCTAACGGCGCCAGCCGGAAAGCCATCTGTTTCTCTACCTCGCGGGCAGCAGCGGCACGGGCCTTGGTGAGCAAGGCTGCCTGTTTTTTCACATTATTATATTGTGCATCCCGCCGGGCTGTCAAGTCGGCAATGCGGTCATCGAAGGAGGTGATGGCGGCGAGTTTGCCGCGGTACTCTTCCGTCAGCCTTACCAGCTCTTCCACCGTCTGCACACGATGTTTCTGCTCCAAAGTATAAATCAGATTCAGGCGGTTGTTCACTTCATCCAGCCGCACCGGATTGAACTCTATATCTTCGCTTTGAGTGCTGATTTCATCGACGATGTCTTTCAATTCGATATAAGTGCTGTGCATGCGTCCGGCAAGCTCCGTAGCCGGCTGATACACTTTCTGCAACGACGAAAGCATGGCGGCGCTCTCTTTCAGTGCCGGCAACAGTCCGCCTTCATCTGCAGCAAACGTCTGTTCGATACGATACAGTCCCGCCTTGATCTCTTCGGCATGGCTGAGGGTTTCGGACTCCTGTTCCAACTCTTCCTGCTCGCCTTCGGAGAGATGTGCCTCATCGAGCTGCTCAAGCTGAAAACGGATATAGTCCTCATCGGCTTTGCTTTGCTCGGCACGGACCGTCAGCTCGTCCAGCTCTTTCTCCAACCGTTTCCAGTCGGCATAGGTCTGGTGGTAAGCAGACAAGGCATCTTCATCATGTGCCAGAATGTCGAGCACGTTCAGTTGGAAGCCCTCTTTGTTCAGCAGCAGGTTCTGATGCTGCGAATGTACGTCTATCAACTGCTCTCCCAGCTCTTTCATCTGTGCCAGCGAAGCAGGCGTATCATTGATAAACGCACGGCTCTTGCCCGAAGCCTGCACCTCACGGCGGAGGATACACTCGTCTTCGTATTCCAACTCGTTCTCTTCAAAAAAAGACTGCATTCCATACGCAGAAATGTCAAAGCGAGCCTCTATAATACATTTCGATGCTCCTTGCCGGATGGCTTTCACATCGGCGCGCTGCCCCAACAACAGGCCAATGGCACCGAGTATAATGGACTTTCCGGCACCGGTTTCGCCCGTGATGACGGAAAACCCCGTTTCAAAGCGGATATCCAGCTTCTCTATCAAAGCATAATTCTGAATATACAGTGAACGTAACATAATAGTAATAATGTACCAATGTGCAAATTAAGCAATGTGCCGATTGGCGATGTACACACATATTTTTTACATTTTAATTATTCAATTTATAAATCTCAACCCGCATACAGGGAAAAAACAACCCCGTGCTGCTTCAATACCCCGCATGCCAGGTGTGTCTCACTACTTCGACTTTATCTGATCCCACGATGACTTTTGCGAAGGATTGATATTCGAAACAATCTGGTAAACCGTTTCCCGCTCATTCTGGGCGGCAGGCGACTTCCCGCCATAAATATTAATGAGTTCGTCTTTCTTTATCTCCGTAAAGATGAGCGGCAATGAAGACATCGGCTTGTTATCCCGTGCCTGCTTCAGCCCGGCAAGCGAAGTGGTGACAGCGGCACGTCCCCGGGTGGCATTGGTTGCCATTTCATCCAGTCCTTTGCGGTGATAATCGTACATCATCTGACGGAGCGGACTCATGCCCGGATCCAGATAATCGTTGATGACGGCATACCGGTTACGGCTGTCGTCAAATGCTTTCCAACCTTTTTCGTTGAGCGTCTGCGCTGCCGTTACCACGCTCTCCGCCGCATGGAGAATCTCCGTTCCGCCTTCCGGCGCCATCGTATCCATGTCCAGGCCGATCACCAGATAGACATAGTAGGCGATGATGGCCGTAAGGTTGTTGTCTATCTGATTATCACGCAGCTCCAATGGATCGAATTCGCGATAATTGAATTCTACGTTATTGTCTTTGAACATGAATACCGGTGATTGATACCCCGACTGGTAGACCGGACGGGTAGACTGCACAATCAGCTCGCAGCCCCAGCGCCCCTCTGCTTCGTCATAACTCTTCACGGTGAAATTCATCGAACAGCGGATGCGTTCGTTCACTTCGTACTGCGCCTGCGTCCAATGGCGTTCATTGATAAATTCGGTCAGCGCGGTTTCGAATGTCTTGAACACTTGCACGTTGGTGCCCTGCACCTGCGAATGGTTGACAGCCACTTTACAGTCCAGTTCCTGAGCCGAAAGCCCCCAAGGGAACGAGATTGCGGCAAAGATCCCCAACATTCTCAACAACGCACCGTTCCATTTATCTCGCATCCTGCCCACTTTCATCGCAATTCCTCCACTAAACGGTCGATGATATCCTGCGCCACCTCTGCCTTCGGTTTCAACGGATAATCCGTGCTCCCCTGACGGTCGATGATACTGATTTTATTGGTGTCGCAGCGGAATCCGGCACCGGCATCATTCAATGAATTGAGCACGATAAAGTCGAAATTCTTGCGTTCCAGTTTACTTTGGGCATTGTGCTTTTCATCGTTTGTTTCAAGAGCGAAACCGATCAGTTTCTGCCGTCCGGTCTTCATCTGCCCCAAAGTGGCGGCAATGTCCCGGGTAGGCTTCAGGCGCAATACCAAATCGTCTTTTTCACGCTTTATCTTATGGTCCGCCGTTGTTTCGGGCGTGAAATCGGCCACAGCCGCACAAAGGATTCCGGCATCGGCTTCCCGAAAATGACGTTCCGCTTCCTCTGCCATTCCGGCAGCGCTCTCCACATCGATGCGGCGGATGTGCGAATGACTCGTCTGCATCTGTACCGGTCCGGTGATCAGTACAACCTCGGCTCCACGTGCGGCACATTCTTCGGCCAGCGCAAAGCCCATCTTTCCGGACGAATAGTTTCCGATGAAACGCACCGGGTCGATTTTCTCATAAGTAGGACCGGCCGTAATCAATATCCTTTTCCCTGCCAGATCACCGGAAGACGAGAAATACTCATCAAGGATGCGGATAATGTTTTCCGGTTCCTCCATCCGTCCTTTTCCTTCCAGATGGCTGGCAAGAAATCCGGTGCCCGGCTCGATAATGTGATTTCCATACGAGCGCAAAGTCTCCAGATTGGCTTGCGTAGAAGGGTGGGCATACATGTCGAGGTCCATCGCCGGTGCAACAAACACCGGAGCTTTGGCAGACAGATAGGTCGTTATCAACATGTTGTCTGCTATCCCGTTTGCCATCTTACCGATGGTGGAAGCCGTAGCAGGCGCTATCAGCATGGCATCCGCCCACAGCCCTAAATCCACATGACTGTTCCACGTACCGTCACGCTGGGCAAAAAATTCACTGATAACAGGTTTGCTCGTCAATGCAGACAGCGTGATCGGAGTGATGAACTCTTTTCCCGCCGGTGTGATGACCACCTGCACTTCTGCACCCCGCTTTACCAGTCCGCGAATAATGTAACATGCCTTGTATGCAGCGATACTACCCGTAATTCCTAAAATTATTTTTTTACCTTTCAGCATGAAATGATCAATAATTGAAGATTTTAACGATTGATGAATTGAATGACTGCCAGCCAATGAATTCAAGGGATTGATGACCGATGAATCCAATGACTGCCGGCCGATGAATCCAATGACTGATGGCTGATTACGATTCACAAAACCGTGTCATTTCGTAATCAGATTACTCATCTCCCTCAGTCGGATCTTCGTAAGCATTGCTTTGGTATTGAGCGTAAAGTCACTGTTCAGAATCCAGCTGTAATAGCCCGGATCTTTTTTCAGTACCTCACTCACCGACTGTCCTTTGTACTTACCGAAGTTGAAAACTTCCACTCCGTTGTCATCATAAACCATCCGGCCGGCAAAGTCCACATTTTTGTTAAAGCTGGAATAATCGGCCAGATAGGCAATATCGTTCTGCAACTCCGGATAACGGTCGAGTTGCGCTTTCAGCACCTCGTAGGTAGCCCTCGTATCAGCTTCGGCCGTATGCGCATCTTCCAGATTCTTGTCGCAATAAAACTTGTAAGCAGCCGAAAGAGTACGTTGCTCCATCTTGTGAAAAATCACCTGAACATCCACAAATTTACGCTTGCTGATGTCTATATCGACCCCGGCACGAAGAAACTCTTCCACCAATACCGGCACATCAAAACGGTTGGAATTAAATCCCGCCAGATCGGCACCCTCAATGTCGTTGGCAATGTTTTTGGCAACTTCCTTGAACGTGGGGCAATCTGCCACATCGGCATCGTAAATGCCATGAATGGCCGATGAAGCCTCAGGAATGTGCATCTCCGGATTGATACGCAAGGTCTTGGCCTCTTCATTGCCGTTAGGATATACTTTGAGATAACAGATTTCTACGATCCGGTCTGTGTTGATATTGGTACCCGTTGTCTCCAGGTCGAAAAAAACAATGGGGTTCTTTAAGTTCAATTTCATTTTTTAGTTGTTTTTTTGTTGAAAGCCTTTTCTTAAGTTGAAATTCAAGAGCTTCTTTTCAGTTGAAAATTGAAAGTTTCTTTATCGCAATTTGAAAACCGAGGCTAATTCTGCCGGCATCGAGGCTGTCCTGTCAACGTCGAACATCTTTCCTGCTGGCACCGGGCGCTTGCCCCTATTGGCATCAAGTATCTGCCCTGTTGGCATCGGGCTTCTATCCTGTTTGCACCGAACGTCTGTTCCATTAGCATCGGACACCTGCCCTGTTGGCCTCGCCTACCCTATCGAAAATTAAAAGTTGAAAGTTACTATGCAACAGAATGATAGCGCAGCTAACTTTCAACTTTCAACTCTCTCAATATCCAACTATATTCAGTCGTTCAGCATCATCGGCATCAGCAGCATGAGCAGGTCTTCGTTCTCTTCCTGTTCCACCGGCACCACTACTCCGGCACGTGAAGGATCGGCCAGTTCTATCACCACCTCCTCTGCCGAGATGTTGTTCAGAATGTCAATCAGGAAAGTCGATTTGAAGCCGATGCTCATCGGAGTACCAGCATACTGGCACACTTGCGTTTCTTCGGCAGAAGTAGAAAAGTCGATATCCTGTGCAGAAATTACAATCTCGTTTTCCTGAATACGCAGTTTGATCAAGCTGCTTGCCTGTGACGAGAAGATGGACACACGACGTAAAGCACCGATCAGCTGTTGACGGTCCACCGTCACCTTGTGCGGGTTGTTTTGCGGTATCACCGAGTTGTAGTTCGGGTAGCGGCCTTCGATAAGGCGGCACACCATGCGGTAGCTCTCAAGCGTAAACACGGCATTGCGTTCATCGAATTCGATGACAGTCATTCCGCTTTCCTTCGGTAGCAGATTTTTGAGCAGCGTGGCCGGTTTCTTAGGCAGGATAAAGGCGGCGCGTTCGTTTCCACGGGCAGCCAATGTCTTGCAACGCACCAGTTTATGTCCGTCCGAAGCCACCATCGTGATGTCTTCGGTGGTGATATCAAAATAAATACCGTTCATCACCGGCCGCAATTCGTCGTCTGCCGTAGCAAACACACTGCGGTTGATTCCGTTCAGCAGAACCTGTGCGTCCATTTCCACCCGTACGGCATTGTCTCCCAACACCGCCGATTGCGGGAATTCATCGGCATTCTGGCCCACAAGGCTGTATTTTCCGTTCTGATACTGCACTGTTATTTCGTACGTTCCGGTGTTCACCTCGAAAGTCAACGGCTGTTCGGGAATCTCTTTCAAAGCATCGAGCAGGGTTTTGGCGGTCACGGCAAAACGACCGTTCATGTCACTGTCATTGACTTCGATGGAGGTAACCATCGTCGTTTCGCTATCCGAGACGGTTACAGACAGCGTTCCGTCTTCCAGTTCGAAGAGGAAACAATCCAAAATAGGCAACGCATTCTTTGAGTTTATCACACGGCTGACAGCCTGTAAATGGCTGAAAAGCGCAGTACTTGAAACGATGAATTTCATATATTTCCGAATGTTTAATTTTTAATTTTATCAATGCACAAAGTTACGAAAAAAGATTGGGGTACACCAACAAAACAGCAGAAAAAACACTGGGCTGTATTTCGAATATTCCCAAAATATCGTAACTTCGCCGCTGAATTTAAAATTATCACAATGGAATTTACAGGAAAAATTATCGCAATACTCCAACCCAGAGGCGGAGTTTCAAAAACCGGGAACGAATGGAAAGCCCAGGAGTATGTTATCGAAAACCACGACCAATATCCGCGCAAAATGTGTTTCGATGTATTTGGCGCCGACAAGATAGAGCAATTCAACATCCAGATGGGCGAAGAACTTACCGTGTCTTTCGACATCGACGCACGCCAATGGCAAGACCGCTGGTTCAACAGTATCCGCGCTTGGAAGGTTGAGCGTGTAGGCACAGGAGCGCCGATCGCTCCGGGAGCACCGGTTCCTCCTCCGGCACCGACAGCTGCTCCGGAGTTCATTGCCGGAGATGCCAAAGACGACCTGCCGTTCTAAATCAGGCCAACCCTCCATCCCCTAAAATATAGCGACCGTATTTGCTTTTTGCAAGTACGGTCGTTATGTTCTCCGAGGACCGCGCTTACCACCCCTGAAAACAATGCCCGGACAACGTAAAAACGGTGCCCATTTTCCGGCAGAAAAAACGCGCGCACTCTTTCTTTTGAGTGTATATATTCTCTTCTCTTTTCTTCTTTCACGCGCGTTATAGACAAATTGCATTTGATAATCAGACTATTAAGTCAAATCCGTGCCCTCTCCCGAGGCGTCGTTTTCTCAAACTTGCTCAAAACGTATCAAAAACGCCCGCATCTCGCGTTGCTAATTCTGACTACAAAACTGATGTTTTCCGATGCCATTTTCCGGCTACAAAACGGGGTGTTTTCCGATGCAATTTCGGACCGCAAAACGAGGGTTTTCTGATGTAATTTCCGACCATAAAACAAGGGGATTCCGATGGGGTTTTCAGCTATAAAATTGGCATTTCCGATACAAATTCCAACCAAAAAACGACGTTTTCCAATGCTAATTCCAGCTACAAAATTGGCATTTCCGATGCAAATTCCAACCAGAAAATGACGTTTTCCAATGCTAATTCCAACTACAAAATTGGCATTTCCGATGCAAAATCCAACCAGAAAGCCGGTGTTTTCCGGTGTAATTTCCGGCTACAACAGCATCAAAATCAATGAGAAAAATTTCTTTTCACTCCCCTTTATACTGCAAAACCACATTGGGATAAGCCACCCCATCCGTACAGGAAAACTGAGCGGAAAGAACAAAATAACGGAAGAAATCCGGATTACGGAAAAAGAAATTCGGAAGCAAGCGTGCATAACTTTCGGGCTGTACAAACATTTGTTCCAAATCGGCTACGAACATAAAATTATACATATCAGACAATCCGGCTATACTTTCCCTGTAGCCGGGCACTCCCTCCAACACTTCCCCTCCATCCAAGTACCGGATGTAACCGGAAACACTCTCCGCATCAGGAGCCAGTAACAAACGCCCGCCATACAAACATGCATAAGTATGCAAAGACGGCGAAACAATCCCCGTTAGTTGCGTAAACAACGTATGAAAAGGCAGCAAATACACCGGATGTACTCCGGACGAAGTATAACAAAAAGTTATAATCGGACCGGACGCCGATTTCCGCTCTTCCAAATAGCTATCAGACAACACCTTAAGCATACGACCGGCCCGCACAGCATCCCGAACAGGAAAACTCGCCACAGCAGCCGGATATTTCGTGGTATCATTGTATGCAAAAAGACAAGTGGTCATATCATGCGAAACATGCTCTTTCAGATAGGACGCAAATGCTTCACCGCAGCCCCCGACAGAGTCGGCAGACATCGTCACACCCGCGAGACTCCGGTCATTGGCAGCAAAATCGAGCGCCGACTGCAGATCACTGACCGAGCGACAACTGAAAAAGAAAGTCGTTACAGGAAGGATCTCCCCCTGAAATCCCTCAAGAGATTGTTGCCTACGCAACATATTCATAAATGTCAGACAGGTATCCGTGTCATGATTGACACCCGAAAAATAAATGGCATCTCCATTCAACTTCATATCAAATTCCACCCATCCTCCAAAAGGTGTCCGTCCCTGTGCGCCATCCGTCATCTTCCCCATATCGAGCGAACGCACACGGGTATAAACAGTAGTAGCCGCATTGCCTTTTTTGGCAGCATGCATATCGGCAAACACCGAATCTCCAAGCAGCGACCGTCCTGACAGACGCGCATCGATCACCTCTTCGACCAGCCTCTTCTGAAAACTTGCCACCAAGAAATCAGAGGTGACATAGCAAGCCAGAAAGTCATCATCCGCCAACGGATAAATACGTATCTCTTCGCCTTTATAATCGAACAATTTAGAAGGAAACGCAGCAGAACAGTATTTCTTTATGAACTTGCCCACCAGCTCGTAATCACCCGAACCGAGCGCACAATAGAGCACTTGGTTGCGGTCATTGTCCGGCTCATGAAAACTGAGCAGTACTTTGCTCATCCGCCGGCTCAACCCGTGCGGAGTCTCCTCAAGAAGTGTATAAAGATGCGTTTTCAGGTAGGAAAAGATTTTGGAGATATACAGAAAATGCTCATCCTTGCTACACGTCAGCTCATCAATGTCCTGTATCAAGGCCACCATATCATCCGCCTCGAGAACTCCTACCGCATCGAACGGAACCAACGTATAAAGTTCGAAATCCTCCTTATTTTCCGCGACCGACAACTTGAAAAAAAAGAACACCGCGAAGCCTGCACACAAAAGCGCCACAGAAGTAGTAATCGAAAATTTCACCAATGTACGAAGCTTCATAATATTGTTGTTTTACCGGTCACGGACAAAAGTAACAATTTCTATAAAAAAAAACAAAACTTCTGCTAAATTATTTTCAACCCGTCAAATGCAAAGTGCACATGAGGAGGCAGCTGTTTTTCTACTTCGGCCTGTAGTCCGATGTGGTGGCTCATGTGAATGAAATAAGTCTCTTTGGCTCCAATCCGCCGCGCCGCTTCAAGGGCTTCCGCCAGATTCTGATGCGTGGGATGAGGAGTAATCCGGAGTGCATTTATCACAAGGACATCCAAATCGCACAACTGCTCGTAAGACTCATCGGGCATCGTAAGCATATCCGTAATATATCCCATCTCCCCTATGCGATACCCCAAAATGGGAAGCCGCCCGTGCATCACCCGCAAAGGAGTCACCACAGTATGGTTTATCCGGAAGGTCTGTCCGGGTTCAATCTCCTGCAACGGTATATTGGGTACCCCCGGATAGTTGTGGGTCACAAAGCAATAGGGCATACGGTTTCGCAGACGCTCGGCCGTATAGTTCTCGGCATAAATGGGCACCTCACCAAAACGACAGAAAGGACGAAGGTCATCCAACCCTCCCACATGATCGTAGTGTTCATGAGTGATGAGCACCCCGTCTATCTTCTTGAAAGGAAGTCCGAGAACCTGTGCACGAAAATCGGGACCGCAATCAATCAAAATACGTGCATCATCCGTCTCAACCAAGGCGGAAGTGCGCAGCCGATGATCCCGCGGATCGACAGAGGTACAAACCTCACAAGTACATCCAATTTCGGGTACTCCGGTAGAAGTACCGCTTCCTAATATTGTTATTTTCATAAGAGCCCCTCCACAACCCTCTCCGTGGGAGAGGGAGTTAAGTTACTTTTATTAATATTACAAACCAATACCTTTCCCCTAAGCAAATACTACTTCAGTTCCCCATTCCTTTCATCAACCATTATAACCGATAGTATCTTCACCCCCTCTCCCACGGAGAGGGCTGGGGAGAGGCCTACACCCAATTCACCTCCGGATAAATCTCAACTCCAAACTTCTCATACACAGAAGCCCGTACAGCATCCGAAAGTGCGATAATATCTTTTCCTGTGGCACCGCCGCAATTCACCAGTACCAATGCCTGCTTGTCATGCACGGCAGCAGGGCCCAGTGTTTTTCCCTTCCAGCCACACTGCTCTATCATCCACCCCGCAGGAATTTTCACTCTGCCGTCGGGCAGTTCGTAGAAAGGCATACGCGGATACTCCTTCTGCAAGGCCTCAAACCGTTCTCTGTCCACAATGGGATTCATAAAGAAACTACCGGCATTCCCCAACACTTTCGGGTCGGGCAATTTGCTCTTGCGGATGTCGATAATCACACGGCGCACCGTCTCCAACGTTATCTTATCATACTTGGCCAGCTCCTGACGGATGGTACCGTAATCCAGCGTATAATGTACGCGTTTACTCAACCGGAAACAGACATACGTCACAAAAACATTTTTCATCTCCGCAGATTTGAAAATGCTTTTACGATAAGCATATCTGCACTCGTCTGCCGCATAAACACGCTCCTCCCCCCGGATGTTCATCGTCATAACAGAAGTTATCAAATCTTTTGCCTCCACTCCGTAAGCACCGATGTTCTGCACCGCACTCGCTCCCACTTCCCCGGGGATAAGCGAAAGATTCTCGGCGCCGTACCAACCGCGACGCACACACTCCGCGACAAAGCCATCCCACTCCACACCGGCACCTACACGCACACGGACTTCATCATCCGTCTCACCGAGCACCTCTATCCCACCAATACAGGAATGAAGCACCGTGCCCGGATAATCTTTGGTAAACAACAGGTTGCTGCCACTGCCGATGTGCAGATAAGGCTCGGTTATAAGACCTCCGGCAATCATCCCGCGAAGCTCGTCTACCGAATGATACTCCAGGAAACGAGCGGCTTTCACATCAATACCGAATGTGTTGTGAGCTAAAAGAGAATAATTTTCTTGTTTCATATTTTATAGGGTTAATCCTGTGCCCTACAGGACAATCCTGCAACAAAAGACCGGCAGGTCGAGGGCAGGGGCTGAGGACAGGCACAAAATTAATGAAATTATTTTATTCTTTCTTTTGTCTTGATACAAAAGAAAGAACCAAAGAAAAAATCAAGGCTGCATTTCCTTCGCTACTGCACTGCGACAAAAAGCTAAAGGGGCTCGAACTCGCTACGCTCAACCAATCGCCCCTTCTGACGCTTTTTGCCTACGTTCCGTTTGACGCTACGGAAATGAGGCCGGGAAACCATGCGGCGTGAAAGCGGGAGGGGTTATTACAGGGCTGATAGTTATTGATAACACAAACCCTATCGGCCTAAATTCCAACAGCCTTAACCTCAATAATATTAATTCCAACGACCTAAATTCAACGGTCCCCATCGGCCTTATTTTTTCTCCGTCAAGCGAACGCCCGTAGTGGAGCGTTAAAAAGGGGCGATTGTCTGAGCGAAGCGAGTTCGAGCCCCTTTAGCGAAACGGAGGAAGAGAGTAGGAGAAAAAATACAGCCTTGATCCTTTCTTTTGGTATCTTTTCTTTCGTATCAAGACGAAAGAAAAGTACACATCCGAAAGAAAAGTACATTAGATGCTGACATCCTCAAACTTATACAACTCCCAATCCCCGTTTCCCTCTTTTCTCTTAAAATAGAGAATATTGGAGAGCCCGTTTCCTATTCCCTTCAGGGCAACGATTTTAACATCAGAGTCATCAATGCTTTTTTGTCCGTAATTAATGTTCGACAAGCGGTCGGTGGGCAGTTCCGGTTTGAAGGCAAACCATTGGTTCAGGTCGAGGGTTGTTTCCAACACCGAGAAGTCATCATCCGGGTCGGTTGTGACAAAGGCGAGCGGCTGTTTGATACGACGGCTCTGAAACAGGCTGTCGGTTGCAAAGTGTCCGAAGAACTCTACAAAACTTTCATTGTCTCCCTTCTTGAGTGGACGCAGGTCGATTGCTTCCAAGATCCACGCTCCCTTTATCCGCTCAAAGTAGTATTTCTTCATCTTATGAGTCCGGATAAAGATCCACTCCACCTGTACGGATGTCAGTGTGGTGTCTCCTACCAAATCCATATCCTCCTCACGGTCGAAAAGAAGCGTATAATAGCTCTGTTTCGTAAACAGGTCGTCGTGTTTCCAGTATTTTTTATCTATTTTGGAGGGCTCGTCACCGTTGTAGAAAGACAGTGGAAACTTAATGCGCTGCCGCTGCAAGTCGTCGTCGGAGGCAAAGTTATAGATGAAGTCATCGAATGATTCGTCTGCCTCTGTCGGTTTCGGTTCCTCCGGTGCCTTTACACGGTGGAGTGTATCGGTCCGATGAAGGACCGAATCCACCTCATGGGTAAGAGATGCAAAAGGGTCGATCTCCGTCTTCTTATTCCCGCAGGAAGCAAGAAGGACGAGAGCCGCGACTCCCGCAATAATCTTTTTCATTATTTCAGTTTAGCTCTTAATTTCTCAAGCATATCTACCGTCATACTTTCCAAATCATAGGCCGGCTTCCACCCCCATTCGTTGCGGGCACAGGTATCGTCCAGACTATCGGGCCAGCTGTCGGCAATGCGCTGTTTCAGAGGATCTACCTGGTAAATCATCTTGAAATCGGGTACATGCTTGCGGATGGCCTCATAGATGGTTTCCGGACCGAAACTCATGGAAGCGATGTTGAAAGCATTGCGGTGAACCAGTTTTTCCGGATCGGCTTCCATCAGCGAGATGGCGGCATTCAAGGCATCCGGCATATACATCATGTCCATCAGCGTACCTTGGGCGATGGGGCATACAAATGTTTCCCCTTTTACGGCAGAATAGTATATATCGACCGCATAATCCGTCGTACCACCACCCGGAGGGGTCACGTTGGATATGATTCCCGGAAAGCGGACGGCACGTGTATCGACACCGTACTTATTATGGTAATAGTCGCTCAGCAGTTCCGTGGTCACTTTGGAGATGCCATACATGGTACGCGGACGCTGGATGGTGTCTTGCGGAGTCTTCGTATGAGGGGTATCCGCTCCGAACGAGCCGATGGAACTCGGAGTAAAGACTGCACAGCCGTGGATACGTGCCGTTTCGAGTACGTTCCAAAGACCGTCTATACCGATCTTCCAAGCCAACTTAGGTTTTGATTCGGCCACCACAGACAATAAGGCCGCCAGATTATAGATAGTGTCAATATTATATTGCTTCACAACAGACTCGATCATACCGGCATCGGTTACATCAACCACAGCCGAAGGGCCCGACTCTTTCAATTCTCCTTTAGGTTCTGCACCCGGTATATAGCCAGCTACAACGTGTTCATTTCCATAGCGGTTGCGCAATTCCATCGTGAGTTCCGAACCAATCTGTCCGGTAGCTCCAATTACCAAAATATTTTTCATTCTTCCAACTTATAGGGTATATTAAGCTAAATGATGCGCAAAGTAAGTACTTTTTTTCCATTTTTATAGCAAATAGTCATTGTTATTTGAAGAAAAATAATGTCCTTTGCATAGAAACTAAAATCCCAAAAGCTATGTACGGTAAAATGAAAGAACATCTCAGCAATACGCTTGCTGAAATTAAGGAAGCCGGCCTCTATAAAGAAGAACGACTGATCGAAAGTGCGCAACAAGCCGCCATCACTGTAAAAGGAAAAGAAGTGCTGAACTTCTGCGCCAACAACTATCTGGGTCTCTCAAACCATCCCCGTCTGATAGAAGGGGCGAAGAAGATGATGGACCGCCGCGGATACGGCATGTCTTCTGTCCGGTTCATCTGCGGGACACAGGATATCCATAAAGAGCTGGAAGCTGCCATCTCCGATTATTTCCAGACGGAAGATACTATTTTATATGCAGCCTGCTTCGATGCCAACGGCGGTGTGTTCGAACCGCTTCTTACCGAGGAAGATGCCATCATCTCCGACTCATTGAACCATGCTTCCATTATCGACGGCGTGCGTCTTTGTAAGGCAAAACGCTACCGCTACGCCAATGCTGACATGGCAGAATTGGAAAAATGCCTGCAGGAAGCCCAGGCACAACGCTTCCGCATCATCGTTACGGACGGTGTCTTTTCGATGGACGGCAACGTGGCTCCGATGGATAAGATCTGCGACCTTGCCGAGAAATACGACGCCCTGGTCATGGTAGACGAGTCTCACTCTGCCGGAGTGGTAGGCGCTACGGGACACGGTGTAAGCGAACTGTATCATACTTACGGACGTGTGGATATCTATACCGGCACATTGGGCAAGGCCTTTGGCGGTGCATTGGGCGGATTCACC
This sequence comes from uncultured Bacteroides sp., assembly GCA_958477465.1. Classification (GTDB taxonomy): domain Bacteria; phylum Bacteroidota; class Bacteroidia; order Bacteroidales; family Bacteroidaceae; genus Bacteroides. The sequence goes on along the minus strand of CAUEFX010000036.1, from coordinate 9,189 downwards.
ACCGGACGCAAAGAGATTATCGACCTGTTGCGCCAGCGCAGCCGTCCTTACCTGTTCTCCAACTCCTTGGCGCCGGGCATCATCGGTGCCAGTCTCGAAGTGTTCAAGATGCTGAAAGAGAGCAACGCACTCCACGACAAGTTAATGGAGAATGTCAACTATTTCCGCGACAAGATGATGGCTGCCGGATTCGACATCAAACCGACCCAAAGCGCCATCTGCGCCGTCATGCTGTATGACGCCAAATTATCTCAAGACTATGCAGCCCGCATGCTCGAAGAGGGCATCTATGTAACGGGATTCTACTATCCGGTTGTGCCGAAAGGACAGGCACGTATCCGTGTCCAGATCTCTGCCGGACACGAGAAGGTTCATCTGGATAAATGTATCGACGCATTCATCAAGGTGGGCAAAGAACTTGGCGTGTTGAAATAATGGAAGAGCTTACCCTCACCACTCCTGCTCTCCTGTTTTCAGCAGTCTCTCTGATTCTGCTGGCATACACGAACCGGTTTTTGTCGTATGCGCAACTGGTGCGCCAGTTGCGCGATCGCTACATGGAGAACCCGACGGACATCACCGTGGCACAGATAGAGAACCTGCGCAAACGGCTCAATCTCACCCGCACGATGCAGGGATTGGGCATTGCCAGCCTGTTCTTCTGTGTGGTCAGCATGTTTCTGATTTATATCGGACTCCAACTGATATCGGCATATATCTTCGGGCTGGCATTGCTGCTGCTGATTGCATCACTGGGAGTGTCTTTCAGAGAGATACAGATATCAACCCGCTCACTGGAGATCTATCTGAGTGCCATGGAACGGGGAACGCCGCAAAAGAAATAGAAAAAAAACGCCACCAAAGAAATAAGAAAAAGAGGTTGTGCCAAAACGATGGCCCAACCTTTTTTTTAAAGAAAAAAAGAAAGGGATGTGCCCTAGTTTTGACACATTCCCTTTTAACATATCATCTACCGGTTTCACAATATTATCCACCGGCCTGTTTCCAACAAAATAGAATCTTATTTACGCTGTCCCATTTGAGAATCGATAAAGAAGATTCCTGCATCACCGGCTTTCTTGATTTTATCAACGATGCCTTGTGCCGTTGCCTCTTCTTCCACCTGTTCGCGGACAAATCCCCAAAGGAAATCCTGAGTAGCATTGTCCTTTTCGGCTGAAGCTACTGCTACCAGTTCATCAATCATCTGAGAAACATGGCATTCATGTTTGTAAACGTGCTCAAATACTTCCAACGGAGTACCCCATCCTGTAGGAACGACGTCTACCTTATCCACTTTGGCTGTACCGCCGCGTTTGATTACGTAGCTGGCCATAGCATAAGCATGTTCCAACTCTTCCTGAGACTGTTTTTTCATCCAATGAGCAAATCCGCAGAAACCTTCTTTCTCAAAGTAGAAAGACATAGACAAATACAGGTTAGCAGACCACATCTCGGCAGTTATCTGCTCGTTAATTGCATTTTGTAATTTCTCTGAAATCATAATCGTTTGTATTTAGTTGATTGAAATGATTACAAAAATAACAAGAATACTATTTGGTTTGTTCAACCGGCCCTTTTTTTTTAATTTTATTATACCAACTCATCGGAGAGATAGCCCTTGGGCAGCTCACGGCAATTATAACCGGATGCCATGATTTCGCCATAAGCACCGGCGGAACGGATGGCTATCAAGTCACCGCGCTTTACCCGGTTCAGGTCTATCGCCTTGCCGAAAACATCGGACGATTCGCAGATCGGTCCTACCACATCGTACGTTTGCACCGCCTCGTCAGAGGTGATGTTCTCCATCTTGTGGTGTGCCTGATAAAGGGCCGGACGGATCAGATCCGTCATCCCGGCATCGAGTATGGCAAATTGCTTGTTCACACCTTGCTTCACATACAGCACTTTAGAAATAAGCGTACCGCACTGACCCACCACGGCACGTCCCAACTCAAAGTGCAGTGTCTGGTGAGGCCGCAGCTTCAACTGTCCGGCATACGTGGAGAAGTAACTCTTGAAATCGGGAATCGGCTGGCGGTTGGGATGATCGTAATCGATGCCCAGTCCACCGCCTACATTGATGTGCTCCACCAATATCTGACGCGCCTCGAGTTTGTCCTGCAACTCATTCACGCGATTGCAAAGGGCGATGAAGTCTCCCATATCCAATATCTGCGAACCGATATGGAAATGCAGACCGATGAAACGGACATTCTTCATCTCCTGCGCCACGTCGATCACCTTATCCATATCTTCCATGCTGATACCGAACTTATTCTCTGCCAGTCCGGTCGTAATATTCGCATGGGTATGTGCCCCCACATTGGGGTTGATACGGAAAGCGACATTGGCCACCTTGCCTTTCGCGGCAGCCAGCTCGTTGATGACTTCCAGTTCGGGGATAGACTCTACATTGAAGCAGAAAATGTTGTAATCCAGACCGAGCTCAATCTCCCAATCCGCCTTGCCTACACCGGCAAAAACGATCTTCTGTGCCGGGAAACCGGCTTTCACCGCCGCACGTATCTCACCACCACTCACACAATCGGCCCCCAAACCGCCCTCACGGACAATGGAAAGTACCTTCGGATTAGCATTTGCCTTTACAGCATAATGCACATCAAAACGTTCGTAACGGGCAACTTCTTTATTAATGGCATCCAGTGTATCGCGCAAAACTTTCGTATCATAATAATAAAAAGGTGTACGCAACTCACGAAACTTATCAATAGGGAATATTCCTTTCATAAAAAACACTTTGTTTAGTTTTGACCACAGAAAAGACAGAGGACACAGAGTTTTTATTTTGATTATCGAATAATTTAAAACTCCGTGTCCTCTGTACTTTCCGTAGTGAATGTGATTATTATTTTCCGTTGAACAGCATATCACTCAGCGACTGTAACGCTGCTTTCTTATCGCACTCGCGAATGAGGAAGGAGATGTTGTAGTTGCTACCTCCGAACGAAATCATACGCACCGGAATGTCGCGCATCGCATCGAGCGCTTTCGCTTCAAACCCGACGTTCTCCCATTCAAGGTCACCTACCACACAGATGATACACATTTCCTTGTCAACGGTCACCGTACCGTATTTCTTCAAGTCATCCAGAATTTCATTCAGATGCTTGGTGTTGTCAACCGTCACAGACACGCCCACTTCCGATGTACAGATCATGTCGATGGAAGTCTGATAGCTCTCGAAGATTTCGAACACCTTGCGCAAGAAACCGTGAGCGAGCAACATGCGGCTGGATTTTATCTTGATAGCGGTGATGTTGTCTTTGGCAGCCACCGCCTTGATCTTTCCTTTCTCCGTATCATTGGAAATCAGTGTGCCCGGAGCTTTGGGGTCCATCGTATTGAGCAGGCGAACCGGTATATTGGCATACTTGGCAGGCTGGATGCAGGTAGGATGAAGAATCTTCGCACCAAAATACGCCAGCTCGGCCGCCTCTTCGAAGTGCAACTGACGCACCGGCGTCGTCTTGTCTACGATACGCGGATCGTTGTTGTGCATACCGTCGATGTCCGTCCATATCTGAATTTCGGAAGCGTTGATGGCCGCACCGATCAGTGAAGCGGTGTAGTCGCTTCCGCCACGTTGCAGATTATCGATTTCCCCGTAAGCATTGCGGCAGATAAAGCCTTGCGTGATGTAGATTTCCGCATCCGGATAAAGCTCCAGCTGTGCCAGCAACTTCTCCTTTATATAAATAGGATCGGGCTCTGCGTTTTTATCAGTACGCATGAATTCTAAAGCCGGAAGCAATACAGACTTCACGCCACACTCCTGCAAATAGTAGTTCACCATGGCAGTAGAAATCAGCTCGCCTTGTGCCAGCACTACCTTCTCTTCGAACAGGGTGAAGAGATCCTTCGTATACGAACGGATGTAGTCGAAATGAGATTTGATGACTTCCAACCCTTTCTGTTTATATTCCGGTGTAGCATAAAGTTCGTCAACATGCTGTTTATATTTAGCCTCCAGCTTATTGATAATCTCGTTGGCACCTTCCGGATTCTTCTTGTACAGATAGTCGGAAATCTCCACCAATGTGTTTGTCGTACCCGACATAGCCGAAAGAACAACAATCTTTCTTTCACCATCGGTAATCAATTTGGCCACTTCCTTCATCCGCTGTGCAGAACCTACGGAAGTTCCTCCAAACTTTAAAACTTTCATTTTCGTTACTGTATTAAAATTAGTATGTATAGTTAATTATTATCTCCTGCAAATTCATCGGTCACATCTTTAATGCAATGCTCCGCACACCGGTACACGCGACCGGGATACTCCTTCAGCAATTGCAGATTGTGGGTGGTCATCACCACCGATGAGCCCGATTCGCAAATGCTATGCAACAGCTCTACAATAGCCTTTCCCGTTTCCACATCGAGATTTCCCGTTGGTTCGTCTGCCAGGATGATAGCCGGTGAGTTGAGTACGGCACGCGCTATCACGATACGTTGCTGCTCGCCACCGGAGAGTTCATTAGGCAACTTATACCCTTTGTTGCTCATGCCGACCAACTGCAACACCTCTTCGATGCGATCCTTTATCTCCGTCTTGTTCTTCCATCCGGTAGCCTTAAGCACGAATTCAAGATTATTGTAGACGGTACGGTCCGTCAGCAACTGGAAATCCTGAAACACAATGCCGAGCTTGCGCCTCAACTGCGGGATATACTTACGCTTGATCGTCCGCATGTTGTATCCCAAAACTTCCGCTTCGCCATCGGCAATATCGAGTTCACCATAAAAGGTCTTCAACAGACTCGTCTTGCCCGACCCTACCTTTCCCACCAGATAGACAAACTCTCCTTTGTGCAACTGCAACGTGACATCGGTCAGCACACAGAGTTCCTGCTGGTGTATCTCTACATGATTATATGTAATTAATGCTTCGTCCATGAGCCGCTATGTCTTACCTGCAATTCGCGTGCGAGGTCCTCGATGCGATAACCTTTGGAAGTCAACAGAACAATGAGGTGATAGATCAGATCGGAGCCTTCATAAATCAGCCGTTCGCCGGTTCCGTTTGTAGCCTCGATCACGGTCTCTACCGCCTCTTCACCCACTTTCTGGGCAATCTTATTGATGCCCGATTGGAAAAGGCTGGTCGTGTATGATTTTTCCGGCATCTCTTCGTGACGCTTGTCAATGAAATCCTGCAATAACTTCAGGAACATGACGGGCTCTTCGTTTTTCTCGCCCCAGCAAGTATCCGTACCCGTATGGCAGACAGGTCCTGTGGGATTCACCTGAATCAACAGCGTATCATTATCACAATCCGACTTGATAGAAACCACATTCAAGAAATTACCACTCTCCTCTCCTTTTGTCCAAAGGCGGTTTTTAGTACGGCTGAAGAAAGTCACCTTCCCAGTTTCCACTGTCTTCTCATAGGCTTCCCTATTCATAAAACCGAGCATCAACACCTTACGGGTGTCATTGTCTTGTATAATAGCGGGAATCAGCCCGTTCATTTTGTCAAAATCCAACATTTTATTTACAATTTTACGATTTACGATTTACGATTGGAATTACCTCTCAATCCTCTACTCCTCAGTTCTCTCTTCTTACAGTAATTCCTTGGCGGCAAAGATACGATTTTAAATCGGGAATCTTTATTTCTCCGAAATGAAAAACGCTGGCAGCCAGTGCGGCATCTGCTTTTCCTAAGGTGAAAGCATCCCGAAAATGCTCCATATTCCCCGCGCCACCCGAAGCGATGACCGGAATGGAGAGCTGCCCCGCCAGTGCGGCAAGGGCTTCATTGGCGTATCCGGTTTTCACACCGTCATGGTTCATGCTGGTAAAAAGAATTTCACCGGCACCGCGTTCTTGAGCCTCTTTCGTCCATGTCAGGAGCTCTCTGTCTGTTTCGACGCGCCCACCATTAAGATAACATTTCCAGCCGTTCTCCGTCATCTTTGCATCTACGGCAAGCACACAAACCTGCGATCCGAAATGCTTGGCGATGTCGTCTATCAGCTGCGGGTTACGGATGGCAGCGGAGTTAATGGATATCTTATCCGCTCCGGCATTCAGCAAACGGTCTACATCCCCCAATTCATTGATGCCTCCACCCACCGTAAAAGGTATATTGATATTGGCGGCAATCCGCTTTACCAGTTCTGCAAAAGTCTTACGCCCTTCGTAACTGGCAGTGATATCAAGAAAGGTCAGCTCATCTGCTCCCTGCTCGCTATAAGCGCGCCCCAACTCAACCGGGTCACCGGCCTGGCGGAGATTTACAAAGTTAGTTCCCTTTACAGTTTGTCCGTCTTTGATATCCAGACAAGGTATAATTCTTTTTGCTAACACGATATTATCTGTAATTTATTTCCTAAGATGATGATCAATCCAAAAAGCGACGGAGATCCTTCAACGTGATACGACCCTCGTAAAGCGCCTTTCCGAAAATAACGGCAGGCACTCCGGCTTCATGCAGCGCCTCGATGTCACCGATATTGCTTACCCCGCCACTCGCTATCAGATAAAGAGCCGGATGCTCGGCAAGTATCTCCTTGTACAGTTCGATGGAGGGCCCTGCAAGCATACCGTCGCAACTGATATCCGTACAGATCACCTTCTTTATCCCCTTATGGATATACTCTTTCAAAAAAGGAAAAAGTTCGCAGGCGCTTTCGTCTTTCCAACCGTTGACGGCTATCTTATGATCCTTCACATCCGCTCCGAGAATAATCTTCTCACACCCGTAAACGTCGAGCCAATGGCTGAACAGTGCCGGATTCTTCACTGCAATACTGCCTCCCGTCACCATCTGGGCGCCGCTTTCGAAAGCGATAATCAGGTCCTCATCACTCTTCACCCCACCGCCGAAATCTATAATCAGCGAAGTGCGGGCGGCAATCAGTTCCAGCGTATGATAGTTCACCACGTGATTGGAAGCCGCTCCGTCAAGATCTACCACATGCAGGCGCCGAATTCCGTTGGCTTCGAGTTCTTTGGCTACTTCCAACGGATTCTCGTTGTACACCTTCTTACTGTCATAATCTCCCTGGGAAAGGCGGACGCACTTCCCGTCGATAATGTCGATGGCCGGAATAATCTCAATCATCTGTATCTGTCTATAATTTATTTCTTATCTTATTATCTTATTTCTTATCAAGAAAGTTTCTTAAAATCCTCTCTCCTACCGCGCCGCTTTTTTCGGGATGAAACTGCGTGGCATAATAATTATCCTTGTGTAGTGCTGCACTGAAAGGATGTATATAGTCTGTTTCCGCCGCTGTAAATTCGCATACAGGTACATAAAAACTATGCACGAAATACACAAACTCATCCTGCGTAAAGCCCGCGAACAGGTCACTTTTCAGATGCCCGATCGTGTTCCACCCCATGTGAGGCACTTTATCTTCATGCTTCTGAGGGACAAAACGCTTCACCGGAACATCAAAAATGCCCAGACAATCGACATCCCCCTCTTCGGAACGGCTGCACATCAACTGCATCCCCAAACAAATTCCCAATACCGGCTGGCGCAGATTCTTTATCAGCTCATCCATGCCGTTTGCCCGAAGATACTTCATCGTCGTTTCCGCTTCTCCCACTCCGGGGAAAATCACCTTATCGGCAGCCTGCAGCACTTCCTTGTCTGCAGTGATCACCGCTTCCACGCCAAGGCGCTTCAAGGCATAATCCACCGAACGAATATTTCCGGCATTGTATTTTATTACAGCAACGTTCATTCTTGTTTCCAGTTGAAAGTTGATAGTTGAGAAATTGAAAGTGAAAATTACCTTGCTGTGACAACGGTTCGGCAATCGGCACTGACAATCGTCCGCTGTCAACTAATTAAATATTACAGTTTTATTTTTATAAGTCAGCACCTTACGCTCGATATGCTTCTGCACGGCACGCGAAAGAACGATCTTCTCCAAATCTTTTCCCTTGTTCACAAGGTCTTCAATGGAGTCTTTATGCGTGATGCGAACCACATCCTGCTCGATAATAGGTCCTGCATCCAGTTCGGTTGTCACATAATGGCTGGTGGCACCGATGATCTTCACCCCTCTTTCAAAGGCGGCATGATAAGGCCGGGCACCCACAAACGCCGGGAGAAACGAGTGATGGATATTGATAATCTTATTGGGATATGCATTGATCATCTGCTCGGAAATCACCTGCATGTAACGGGCCAATACGATAAACGTGATATTATTCTGTGCCAGCAGTTCCATTTCCTTGCGTTCCTGCTCTTCCTTCGTCTCCTTGGTAATGGGGAACAGATGGAACGGGATGCCAAAACGCTCGGCAACGTGTTGCAAATCGGGATGATTACTGATAATCAAAGGAATATCCACATTCCATTCGCCTGCCGTATACCGTGCCAGCATATCGAACAGGCAATGCGACATCTTGGATACAAAGATGGCCATGCGCGGTTTTACATCCGAGAAATACAGACGGAAACTCATGTCGTACTTCTGCCCGTAAAGTGTTGCAAAATAATCTTCTATTTTCTCCTTCGGAACCAGAAAGTCTTTCAATTCCCATTCTATACGCATAAAAAAGATGTTCTCCACATGGTCTACGTACTGATCCAGATAGATAATATTTCCTTTGTTTACCGTGATAAAGTCTGTCACTTCCGCCAGGATTCCCGGTCTGTCCGGACAGTGCAATAACAGTTTGGCAGTTGTCATCATTGTATTTACTATTTAACTACATTCATGCGGCATCATTTCACCGTCTACGATTTTAGCTTGCAAAAATAACCAAATATTGCAAAACCACGAATAAACAGAGCAAAAAGTTTACTTTTAAAGCAAGAAATATAACAGATAGAAAGAATAAAGCCATAAATCCGGATGTAATATAGTCTCTTCCCAAAAACAATGCAGCTACATTCCAACAGGGCTTTTCTGCTCCAACTGAAAACCGAAAAGCGAAAAAGGAAGAAAGCCATCCTGTAGAAACCGAAAAAAAGACTGAATTAAAAGTCTTTTTTGCCAGAGATAAAAGCGTCTCATAATGAAGCACTAAGAAAAAAATGACTATTTTATTCGCAAAAAACTTTTCAAATCTATTGCACATTACGTAAAAACAGCTACCTTTGCACCCGCAATCGAGAGAGATAGCTGATTAAAATGAAATACTGGTGCGTTAGTTCAGTTGGTTAGAATACATGCCTGTCACGCATGGGGTCACGGG
>CAUEFX010000035.1 GCA_958477465.1 uncultured Bacteroides sp. | reverse complement strand
CGGATGTACAACATCTCCTGCAACCTGAAAGCGGCCTATGAAAGCGAATCCAAAGAGGTAGTGAAATCTTTCGAGAAATCAATTCTGCTTCACGTGATCGACGAGGCTTGGAAAGAGAACCTGCGCGAACTGGATGAGCTGAAACATTCTGTACAGAATGCCAGCTATGAACAGAAAGATCCGTTGCTGATCTATAAACTGGAATCCGTAAACCTGTTCGATGCAATGGTAAACAAGATCAATAACCAGACTGTTTCAATCCTGATGCGCGGACAGATTCCCGTACAGGAAGCTCCCGAACAGCCCCAACGCGTAGAAGTACGCGAAGCTGCTCCCGAACGCCGCCAGGACCTGAGCAAATACCGCGAACAGAAACAAGATCTGAACGACCCGAACCAACAAGCCGCTGCACAGCAGGATACCCGTGAAGCAGCCAAACGCGAACCGATACGCGTGGGGAAAACAGTAGGCCGCAACGATCCTTGTCCATGCGGTAGCGGTAAGAAGTATAAGAACTGCCACGGACAAGGGCAGTAATCAGCATTCAAACTGCCCACGGGCTCACTCTCTAAAAAAGTTCAAAACAATTAAATATTGTTTTGAACTTTTTTTTATCCATACAAAATCGTATTTTTGCTAAATAAAGGGAATAAGACTATGGTAAAGTGCTCGTTTTTTCTTACATTGCTTTCTTGTTTGATATTGGGTTCATGCCAAACAATCGAACAGATTTCCATTGACTACATGGTGCCGGCAGAGATCAATTTTCCTCCCGAACTGCGTCGGGTAGGCATTCTGAATAACGCCGGTACACTCCCCGACAATAAATGGATAGAAGCAGAAATGTCGGTCTCAGACAACGGTTCGAACCGTGTCACCGCCTATAGCCACGGAGATGCGGGCATAGCGACAGAATCATTGGCCAAAGCCATGGCAGACGGAAACTATTTCGACGAAGTCGTCATTTGCGACTCCGTACTACGCGCCAACGATAAAATGGCACGTGAAGAGACATTAAGCCAGGAAGAAGTAAACGAACTGGCAGACGAACTGAATGTGGACTTTCTGATAGCTTTGGAAAACCTGCAACTGAAAGCAACCAAAAACATTCACTTCCTTACCGACTGGCAATGCTATTATGGCACCATCGACCTGCTGGCGCAACCGACAGTCAAAATTTACATACCGAACCGGGCACGTCCCATGCTGACTATCACTCCGAGCGACAGTATCTTTTGGGAAGAGTACGGTAGCACGCCTGCCAATGTGGAAAACCATCTGATCAAAAAAGAGCAGATGCTGAAAGAGGCCTCCGAATTTGCCGGTACCATCCCCGTGAAGCATCTCCTACCCTATTGGACTTCGGCTACACGCCAGCTCTATGCCAACGGTTCCGTGTATATGCGCGATGCCATCGTATATGTCCGTGAAGAGTCATGGGACAAAGCATTCAACCTTTGGGAACAAGCCTTTGAGGCAGCCAAAAGCGGCAAAAAGAAGATGTATGCAGCACACAACATTGCCGTTTATCATGAAATGGAAGACAACCTTCCGGAAGCAGAAAAATGGGCACTAAAAGCACAGGAACTGGCTCGGAAAGTAGAGAAAATAGACGATGAAAAGAAAGGGAAGCAAGACCTTTTTCGGATACCGAATTATGTGATGATTACCCTTTATTTAGTGGATTTGCAGAAAAGATTGGACGGATTATCAGTATTAAATATGCAAATGAGCCGATTTAATGATGATTTTTAATGAAATCATATAAAGGTTGGCATTTTTTTTATACCTTTGGACTAAATAACTTAAGGAGGAAAACCCATGAAACTGAGTCAACAATCACAATCCGTAATTGAATCGGCTATCCGAAAGGCAACCGACAAGTTTGCCTGCGGTTGTGAACAAACGATCGTTACAGATTTTCATATACAGCCTAATCAGAATTCCGGTGAGCTTTGCATTTTTGATGACGAAGACAACGAATTGGCAAATGTACAGATAGAAGAGTGGTCGGCATACGAGAATGATGATTTCTACGAAAATGCAGAACGTATACTACGCCCTATCCTCTGTAAGATGAAGGATAACGGGGAATTTGACAAACTGACCATACTCAAGCCGTATTCTTTCGCTTTGGTAGACGAAGAGAGAGAGACCATTGCCGAATTGCTTTTAATAGACGACGATACGCTACTGGTAAACGACGAACTTTTGAAGGGTTTGGATCAGGAGCTCGATGCATTCTTGAAAGAGTTGCTTGAGAAATAACAACTTCTTTGCCGGAAGGAGGCAATCACACAAAATCGTTTTAATCCTTCCTCCTGCATTTCCCGATAAATGTTTTACAAATACCCAATAGAAAAAGGCATCCCTTAAAGAGATGCCTTTTTTTATTGGGTGAAAATGAAAATCACGTAAGTGAAATATAAAAATCATGCTTTCTTCAAAGCAGCAATACTTTCTTTCAAAGATTTGATAATACTCTCTGCATCCGATTGCTTTTTACGTTCTATCTCGATCACTGCCGCCGGAGCATTGTTTACGAATTTCTCATTGCTTAACTTCTTAAGCACACCTTGCAAGAATCCCTCTTTGTGCTTGAGTTCGGCTTCCATACGGGCTATCTCCGCTTCCACATCGATCATATTACCCAATGGCACAGCATATTCCGTAGTCCCTACCATAAAGGATGCCGCACCTTCGGCCTTGGCCTCTACCACGGTAATGGCGGACAGGTTACACATCTTAGTAATCACTGCGTTGAATTCGACTACCGGATTCTCTCCTACCACTTGCAACTCGAGCGCCTCTTTCTGTGCAATGTTCTTCTGCAGGCGAATCGTACGGATGTTACTGATTACCTCTTTCACTACCTCAAACTGCTTCACAAAATCCGCATCTACATACGAATCCATAGTAAGCGCACTTACCATCAGGCTCTCGCCATCTTCCCGCTCATACATCTGTTGCCACAACTCCTCGGTGATGAAAGGCATAAACGGATGAAGCAGGTGAAGCAGATTATCCATGAAGCAAAGGGTGGCATTGTAAGTACAACGGTCGATGGCCTGCCCGTAAGCCGGTTTAATCATTTCCAGATACCAGGAAGAGAACTCATCCCAGAATAACTTATAAACAGCCATCAATGCTTCACTCAAGCGGTATTTACCGAACAGGTCGGCTACTTCCGCTGCCACTTCGTTCTGTTTCGATTCAAACCAATGTACAGCCAGATGGGAAGCCTCGGGTATTTCGGCATGGTCATCCACCTTCCATCCTTTGATCAGACGGAAAGCGTTCCATATCTTATTGCAGAAATTACGTCCCTGTTCGCACAACGCATCGTCAAAGAGAATATCATTACCGGCAGGGGCTGCAAGCATCATTCCCATACGTACGCCATCGGCACCGTATCTTTCAATCAACTCCAACGGATCGGGTGAGTTACCCAGTGATTTCGACATCTTACGTCCCAACTTATCACGAACGATACCGGTGAAATAGACATTCTTGAACGGCATCTGACCTTCGTACTCATATCCGGCCATAATCATGCGGGCTACCCAGAAGAAGATAATATCCGGACCGGTAACAAGGTCACTTGTAGGATAGTAATATTTTATCTCTTCATTGCCCGGATTATTGATTCCATCGAACAAAGAAATCGGCCACAACCAAGAAGAGAACCAAGTATCCAGACAGTCTTCGTCCTGACGGAGGTCCGCCATTGTCAAAGCTTCATTTCCGGTCTTCTCTTTGGCCAGTTTCAATGCTTCCTCGTCCGTAGCGGCTACCACGTAGCCACCCTCCGGCAAGAAGTAAGCCGGAATACGGTGTCCCCACCACAACTGGCGGCTGATACACCAGTCTTTGATGTTCTCCATCCAGTGACGATAGGTATTTTTATATTTGGGAGGATAGAATTTCAACTCGTCATTCATGACAGGAGGCAACGCCATATCAGCAAAATGCTGCATCTTAAGGAACCATTGCATAGAGAGCTTCGGTTCGATCACCACATTGGTACGTTCCGAATAACCGACTTTATTGGTATAAGCCTCCGTCTTTTCGAGCAATCCGGCGGCATCGAGATCTTTCTCGATCTGCTTGCGGACATCAAAACGATCCATACCGACATACAGGCCGGCAACTTCGCTCAGTGTTCCGTTATCATTGAAAATATCGATGCTCGGCAGGTTGTACTTTTCACCCAGCATATAGTCGTTCACATCATGGGCAGGGGTTACTTTCAGACAGCCGGTACCGAATTCGATATCCACATAATCGTCTTCAATAACCGGAATCACACGGTTTACCAATGGCACGATCACCTTCTTGCCTTTCAACCAGGCATTCTTTGGATCGTTCGGATTGATACACATAGCCGTATCCCCCATAATCGTTTCCGGACGAGTGGTAGCCACTACGGCATACCGTCCTTCCGGATCACCTTCTACCTTATAACGTAAGTAGTAAAGTTTTCCGTGCTCTTCCTTATAGATCACCTCTTCATCGGAAAGAGCAGTCAACGCTTTCGGGTCCCAGTTCACCATGCGCACACCGCGATAGATAAGTCCCTTATTATAAAGATCGACAAATACTTTCAAGACACTTTTACTACGTTTTTCATCCATAGTGAAAGCCGTACGGTCCCAATCGCAGGAGGCTCCCAGTTTACGAAGTTGTTTCAGGATGATTCCTCCGTGTTCTTCCGTCCATGCCCAGGCATGTTTCAGGAACTCATCACGGGTCAGATCCGTCTTCTTGATGCCTTCCGAAGCAAGTTTATTTACGACTTTCGCTTCCGTTGCGATAGAAGCATGGTCCGTTCCCGGTACCCAGCAAGCATTTTTGCCTTCCATACGGGCACGACGGACCAGAATATCCTGAATGGTATTATTAAGCATGTGTCCCATGTGCAACACACCAGTGACGTTAGGAGGCGGAATGACGACAGTGTAAGGTTCACGGCCATCGGGTTTCGAACTGAATAATTTATGGGTCAACCAATACTGGTACCACTTTCCCTCCACGTCAGCGGGATTGTACTTACTTGCTAATTCCATGTTACGTTTCTATATATTTAATTTATTGCGAATAATGGGTGCAAAATTAATAATTTAAATTCAATTCCTACCACTCTCCGGTTGTTTCTGCACGCAGAAAGGGTGTTCGCATCGATAATATTGAAATTCAGGCTCTCAGTTAAGAGCCTGTTTAAATTTTCCCCCTCAAAAGTTTTATCAGTTTCCATTGAGTTTATTTTCGGTCTGTTTCCCTGTTTTTACTCGTCAGATAGCCCGCTATCCTCCTAAAAGCAGAAAAACATCCTCCAAAACAACTCTCAATAGAATGCTGAGCAAAAATGAAACAGGCTCTAACAGTTTTTTTGCAAATATAGAAGTAATTTTTCGCGCTGCATTTAAATAAATGCATATTTTTGTTTCCGGAAAGGAAAGACGGTTCATGAAGCGGAGACAAAAAGTACGATATATTGTTTTAGGAGTTCTTTTACTGGTCGTGTGGAGTACTCAGGCAATCCCCGTCATGGGCGAATTTTATGCACGGTCCGTTTATCCGGCCATCTCTCTGTGCCTGTCCTCTTTTTCCCGCCTATTCCCTTTCGCGATAGGCGATCTGTTCATATTCCTCAGCATTATCGGTGTCATTGCTTACCCCATTTACGGACGGATAAAAAAGCAAACGTGGAAAAAAATTCTACTGCGTGACGGTGAATATCTATTATGGATATATGTATGGTTTTACCTGGCATGGGGGTTGAACTATTCGCAAAAGAATTTTTATGAACGTACCCACATTCCATACGTGGCATACACGCCCGATAAATTCAAGGCATTTGTAGAAGAATACATCCGGCACCTGAATGATTCGTATGTGCCGGTTAGCGGTATCGACAAAAACAAAATCTGCGAAGAGACCGTCAAGGGCTACAAGCAGATCAGTGACACACTGGGAATACACCGTCCTCCATACGATTCGCCCAGAGTAAAAACGATGTTATTCACTCCTTTCATCTCGATGGTAGGGGTAAGCGGTAGCATGGGGCCTTTCTTTTGTGAATTCACCCTGAACGGAGACTTGCCTCCGTCACAATATCCGGCGACGTATACACATGAGCTCGCCCATCTGTTGGGAATAACCAGTGAAGCCGAAGCCAACTTCTATGCTTACGAGGTCTGTATCCGTTCACAAGTGGAGAGCATACGTTTCAGCGGATATTTCTCCATACTGAGCCATGTCCTCGGTAATGCGCGGAGGCTCATGACAGAAGAAGAATATACGGAACTATTCAACAGCATCCGCCCGGAAATCATAGAACTGGCCCGTACCAATCAGGCCTACTGGATGGCAAAATACAGTCCGCTGATAGGTGACATACAGGATTGGATATATGACCTCTATCTCAAAGGGAACAAAATAGAAAGCGGGCGGAAAAACTATTCGGAAGTCATAGGACTGCTGATCTCATACCGTGCTTTCTGTACGGAAGAGAAGTCATCTGAAAAGTAAACATCAGAAAGAAAATGGTCATGGCTCATACATAAAAGTCCTATCTCTTTAAAGAAAAACAGACCTCTAACCCTGTTAAAAGAGTTTTTAAATGAAAGAGTCGTGGGATGATCTTGACATTTTCTTATCATACCGGTATGTAAATCGCGATTTATATCTAAATTTGCTACATGAAAAAGTTAGTAATTGTTGGATGCGGACGACTCGCCGGCATTGTTGCGGATGCAGTTGTCAATGGTTTATTGCCCGATTATGATTTAACGGGTGTTTATTCGCGTACGGCATCAAAAGCCGAACGCATTGTGACAAAAATGGAAAAACACGGGAAGACATGCCGTGCCTGCGCCACACTGGAAGAGTTGCTGGCGCTGAAACCGGATTATCTGGTAGAGTCGGCTTCTCCTGCTGCCATGAAAGAACTCGCCTTACCGGCATTAAAGAACGGTACTTCCATTATCACTCTGTCCATCGGCGCTTTAGCAGACACCGGATTCTATCAGGAAGTGATGAAAACAGCCCAAGCAAACGGTACACGCGTATATCTGGTATCCGGAGCTACCGGAGGATTCGATGTACTGAGAACTGCTTTCTTGATGGGAAATGCCAGTGCCCGCTTCTTCAATGAAAAAGGGCCGAACGCATTAAAAGGGACGGCAGTATATGACGATTCCCTGCAATCGGAACAACGCGTCGTGTTTTCGGGGAATGCAACGGAAGCAATCGGAATGTTTCCGACCAAAGTAAATGTAGCAGTTGCCGCTTCACTGGCTTCAGTAGGCCCGGAGAATATGCAGGTATCCATACAATCCACCCCCGGATTTACAGGAGACACACAGAGGGTAGAAATAAAGAACGACCAGGTACATGCTGTAGTAGATGTGTACAGCGCTACATCAGATATTGCAGGGTGGTCGGTTGTGAACACCCTGATCAATATCACATCACCCATTGTATTCTGACAAATTGGCAAGCGCCTTTTCGCTCAGGCGGTCAAACGCCTGACGGGTGCGCCCGGTAGATACCTGCATGCAACGTACATGGGGATGGTCGAGAAAACGGGTTCCGCCCAATGCACCTACCGTATCACAAAAACAAAGGTTATCTCCTTCCAGCCATCCGGCAAAAGCCGCCTCATCCCACGCCGGAGACAAACCTGTATTAAACAATATTTTTCTGTTTCCAAGTTGGCGGAACTCGGTATCATGCAACAGAACCGTGTTCTTATTAAGACAGCAACACACAACTTCGCTACAAGCAAGCAACTCCTCCAATGGCAAGAAACGATACCCTTTTTCTGCGGCAGCCTGTTTTTCACTGCGGGCATAATAGGTAATATCAGCGCCCAAGAAACTCAGAGCATCCGCTATCATCCCGCCGGACTTTCCCAATCCAACGATCCCGACTTTCAATCCGGTGATTTCGCGAGCCATCCCGTCCCATGGCTCCTGACCAAAGCCATGCAGGCAACGCACTAATTCACTGATCACATACTCCACGACTCCTTCATCACCGTAATCACGGATACCGGTTACGGTAATCCCCCGTTCATTGGCATAACGGATATCTACATTGGCACTCTCAGGAGAATAAAGCGAACAACACATGCCGATGTATTTAACATTCGGACATTTCTCCAAAGCCTCCCGGGTAATCCGGGAAGTATAACTCAAAAGAACGGCATCGGCATCACCGATACGGACTGCCACTTCATCATCTCCTGCCGGCACATCGGAAAACAGGACTACTTCTTCTGCAAATGAATACAACTTTTTTTCTGCTGACGGAACCAAGCTCACCGGTTCTATCGCTACAAGTTTATGAAACATGATTATCTTAATTTGATTTAATGGGGTAAAGTTAATAAAAAGGATTCGGATAGAAGGATGCTTTGTGATGGATTCCCGATCTTTCCTCTAAGAAAACGTCAACACCACACCATAAAGATAAAGATGAGTTTGACATTTTGCCGAGGTTTGCACTATCTTTGCAGAAGATTTCAAAATCGAAGAGCCTACTTTAAACTTTGCTCAGTATCATTTTTTGGGAAAGAATTAAACAGGTTCCAATATTCTCATATCAAACTCATAATTATAAAAAGATGCATTCAAGAAAAGAACAAATGGAAGCCTTCGGACGCTTCTTGGATATACTGGACGAACTGCGGGTGAAATGCCCCTGGGACCGCAAACAGACCAATGAAAGTTTGCGCCCTAACACCATTGAAGAGACCTACGAACTCTGTGATGCCATCATGCGTGATGACAAAAAAGAGATATGCAAGGAGCTGGGAGATGTACTGCTGCATGTTGCCTTTTATGCTAAGATCGGATCGGAAACGGGAGACTTCGACATCAAGGATGTGTGCGACCGGCTTTGTAAAAAACTGATTTTCCGGCATCCTCATGTATTCGGAGATGTAAAAGCCGATACAGCCGGACAGGTATCGGAAAACTGGGAGCAACTGAAGCTGAAAGAAAAAGATGGGAACAAAACCGTGCTCAGCGGGGTACCTTCTGCTTTACCTTCACTTATAAAAGCTTACCGCATACAGGATAAAGCCCGCAATGTAGGGTTTGACTGGGAAGAAAAGGAACAAGTATGGGATAAGGTGAAAGAGGAAATTGCCGAATTCCAAGTAGAAGTAGCCAATATGGATAAAGAAAAGGCTGAAGCGGAATTCGGAGATGTGATGTTCAGTCTTATCAATGCCGCCCGCCTATACAAAATCAATCCGGATAATGCACTGGAACTTACCAACCAGAAATTTATCCGCCGCTTCAATTATCTGGAAGAGCATACCATCAGAGAGGGTAAAAGCCTTAAAGACATGTCTTTGGAAGAGATGGATGCACTCTGGAACGAAGCCAAAAAGAAAGGGTTATAATAATGTGCCAATTGATCAATGTGCCAATACCCCAATCATCCGCAGAGACACTGCGCAGCTAATTGGCATATTGACACATTGATCAATTGGCATATTATCCACTATTTCTTCCGATTCGTGCCCTTCAACAATTCCTTATGAAAACGCATTTCGGCTCTCTGCACCAGATAGATCTTCTTGTTTGAGAGAATCTTCTTGTACTTTTCATAATAGGTTCTTTCCAGCTGATCCGCAGCGATACGGGTATCATACACACCCTCCATTATTTCAGCATATTGAGCCTCCGTTGTTTTATCGTTTTTGCCTTTATGAATCAGTTTCCAGGCTTTATCACTCAATGCTTTCTTTTTATCCTGAAGTTCAAAGTATACAGGAAAGAACTTTGCGGCTTCTTCTTTGGTCAAGCCTGCCTTTTCAATGATAAACGCTTTTTGTTTGGCACGGAATTCCTCAGGTGACAAACGTTCCTGATTGCACCCATCCACCGCCCAAATCAAAGGAGAAAAGCCACTGATGACAAACAGCAGAATAATCAGTCTTTTTATTTCCATAAAATCAATTTAGTTTATTTTACTCCGCACTGGCATCAGTGAGGTATACATACAACGAATAATCATCCATCATCGAGCCTTCGAGCACCGCATTGATATACTCGTCGGCGTCATTATCGACCTCCACCGCTTCTACAGAAGCTGTTTCAGTAGCCTCAGGCTTATAGTCTACAGAAGCCACACGAATAATGAGTGCCGCTCCTACAAACATGGCTGCCATATAAAGGAGTGGTTTCAATTTGTCCCACCTCGTCGGTTCCTTTAGCTCAAAGGCAGGTTTCTTTTGCTCGGGAAGCTTATCCATAACTTCTGAAGTAAGATTCTCAAAGTAACCTTCGGGTACTTTAAAAGCATTCCCCGTGCCCACTTTTCTCAATATTTCATCTTCTTCTTTCATAAAATCTTCTCCTCTCTTTTTCTTAGACATTGAATGATTTAAAAGGTTTAACCGACACCTTCCAAAAACTTTTCTATTTTCTTCACCGCATGATGGTAAGATGCTTTCAAGGCGCCAACGGATGTCCCGAAGATATCCGACATCTCTTCGTATTTCATTTCCTGGTAATATTTCAGATTGAAAACCATACGCTGTTTCTCCGGCAAAGACAGCAATGCTTTTTGCAACATCAATTGTGCCTGATCGCCCGAGAAATAAGGGTCACTCTCCAGCCTCTGCACAACTGCCGCTTCCGGATCGTCAATGGCCACGGTATTCATGGTCCGTTGCTTATTCAGAAAGGTGATACATTCGTTCAAGGCAATACGATAGAGCCAGGTGGAGAGTTTTGCTTCCGCCCGGAAATAATCAATATTCATCCACGCCTTGACAAACGTATTCTGAAGTAAGTCGTTCGCATCGTCATGAGAAAGCACCATCCGCCGGATTTGCCAGTACAACTGCTCGCTATATTGCGACACAATCATCTCAAATCCTTTCCGCTGCGTACTCTCATCTTGAAGGAGCAACAAAACCTCTCGTTCATTATAGGGGTTCATAGGGTTATTGGTATTCAGTATGTTATGTTTTTATGGTTCAACTCATCCAATGCTTCAAGCAAAGGAGCATCGTATTTATAGATATCATCACAGTATGTGAGCTGTCCGGCAGCATCCAGATACATTGTCTGATAATCCAGATATACCGAGATGGACTCCTTCAAACTATAATGTTTGAGCTCCCGATATGCCTGACTGCGGGTCAGCTTCTTCCCTTCACTGCTTTTCGGCACTATATCCATTGCAATCCGTATGCGGTCTTCCAACTGTTCATCGGGTTCTTCCAACAGAAAGAATGCAAAATCCAACGCTTTCTCCAACCTCACACAGCCATGACTTACGGCACGGTCGGCTCTGGCGAATGTTCGCCGGGAAGGTGTATCGTGCAGATAGACAGCAAAAGGGTTAGGGAACCGGAAAATAATACGCCCCAATGAATTCCCCTCCTTATTATCCTGCTTCACAGTAAAAGGGACACCGGCCTTATATTTAGACCATTTTACATCATGAGGGTTTACCCGGGCTCCGTTTTTATCGTATACTTTCATACGGTTTCGGGTAAAATAAGTCGTGTCACGAAGGTAAGACGGAATAATCTCCTTGCGTATGATGTTCTGAGGTACATTCCAATACGGATTTAATTCCATATAATAGATCCTACTGGAGAGCAAAGGCGTCTTATTTCTTACTGAACCGCAGCAAGTACGCATTTCAAGAATAGAATCGGTCTCTTCATTAAATGCCTGAAGCATGCAGGCCGCCACATTGACAAAGACATATTTGCCCCCTTTCTCCAATGCATACTGCCAACGGGCACGCTCCATATTGATATGTACCAGGTCTTTGTAGTAAGAAACAGGACGGTTCAAATAACGGATGGTATAGGTACCTACTGAATTATCAGTAGCCAGACGGTTGTTGATTCGAAAACGGTTGACAGCTTCCAGTAAAGCAGGCGTCAGCACATCCTCCATCTCCATGGAATCCGAATCTATCTCTACGGAATCCGAATTGAGTTTCATGGAATCCGATTCCTGCCGCAGTTCTCCCGTTTGCAAAAGCCTTTGTGCTATCAGCGGTACTACCCGATGCCTCTCTCCTACTTTCAACAGTGTATCACCGATAAGAGGAATCGGCTCAAACTCAAGGTCACCTAAGGAATCCAAACGATCCGACTCCCTTTGCAGACTCAAATAGAATCGGGAAGAGGGCTGAGCCTGACGAAAAGCAGAGCAGGCATCTTGCCTGAGCCGGGCCAATGCTCCTTGTGCAAACTCTTTATCACATTTCTTCAACGGGATAAGAGACAGCTCCTCTTTCTTCGATTTCGCAGTTGCCGGAGTACGGACATCGACCGTCTTTTCTTCCAGATTGTTTAGGATTTCAGCAGGAGAAAGAAATCCAAAGGCAAGCCCACAAGCATAATGCAGATACGAAGCCGTCAATCGATATTCCAGACTTGCCAATAAATGATTGATGCTGCTATCGCCCATCTGCAAAGAACGGAAACGCTCCAGATCGCGACGTATACCGGCAACGGCAAAAAGTTCGGGATTTATGCCATGGCGATAAGAATTTTCCAACCAATAAAGCAGAGAGTCCGCACGTAAGCCGACTTCATCTTCAAGCCAGATCAAGGTATCATTAGCGGCATAATATCCGGTAACGACCGAATCCCAGACAGCCGTATCGCAGACAGCCGACAGATTCATACGGATATACCGGCGAATACTATCGGAATTTATCAAATAAACAGGATTTACCAATTCTTGAAAAGAAGCCAGGGAAAGAGTATCCAAGGTCTTGGGTTCCTCTTGCCTTTTGCAAGCAGACAAGGCTACAAGCAGAATAAAAAAGCCTAATAAGATCCGCTTCATCATCCGCTTTTATTTTATTACTACTTTCCGGACCGTATCGCCTACTTTAAAAATATAATATCCTTTGGGCAAATTCAAAGTAACCGTCTTATCGGTCGTATCAATGCGCACAGAGGTAATCTTTACTCCGAGAATATCATATACCTCCATCGTTGAACCCGGAGTAGCATTCTGAACACGGATCGTTGTTCCGGATACGGTAATAGTGAGAGAAGCCGACTCATGCTGAACCGTCTCCACCTTTCGTCCGTCCTGTGCCATCACAGAGGAAAAAGACCAAAGAGTCAAAACCAAGAAAAAGTATAAAAATAACCTTTTCATCCGATGTACATTTGAATCTATTTTATTCCCTACAAATATACGCTGTTCCATCCTATAAAACAAACTTTGCTCCCGAAAGTTGCTATAGATTAATACAGAGATTCTCTTTTGCCAGAATCGTAGCGGGAAAGACAGCCGCAGCCTCATCCAACAGCAGCTGTTCATTTTCATAGCGAGCAGAGAAATGCCCGATGACAAGTTGTTTTACTCCCGCATCTAAGGCAATCCGAGCCGCTTGGGCAGCGGTTGTATGAAAAGTCTCTTTCGCACGCGGCAATTCTGCCTGTGCAAAAGTAGCCTCATGAAACAACAAGTCCACTCCGGAAATCTGTTGAACTATTTCCTCCCGACAAATCGTATCGGAACAATACGCATATCGTCTGGGTGGTTCAGAAGGTGTTGTCAACCGCGAGTTTGCGATAACCTCCCCTTCCGGAGTCACAAAATCTTCACCATTCTTAATGCGGTTCAATTCATATACGGGTACCTGATAGAAATCTACCATTTCACGAATAATATGATTTGGGCGAGGCTTTTCAGCAAATAAAAAGCCACAGCAAGGAATGCGGTGTTGTAAAGGAATAGTCGTAACCGTTACCGAGCGGTCTTCATAAATCACAGTGTGTTCCTTCGTTTCAAACTCATGAAAAACGACCCGATAGCTCATGTTCTTACAGAAGAAAGCCAACAACGGAGAGAACAGTCCCTCAAGTCCCTTAGGAGAATGAATATGTAATTCGGCTGTACGTCCGAGCAGTCCGAAAGTCGAGATAAGTCCGAGCAAGCCAAAACAATGATCACCGTGCAAATGCGAGATAAAGATATGATTCAAGCGCGAAAACTTTAACCTTGACTTACGAAGCTGCATCTGCGCCCCTTCGCCACAATCTATCATGAAAAGTTTATCACGCAGATTTACCACCTGCGAGGTTGAAAAATGCCGCGTGGTAGGTAGTGCAGAGCCACATCCCAATATATGTAATTCGAATTTCTCCATAACGGGCACAAAGATAAAGAAAAAAGGGCATCAGCATGCTGATACCCTTTCTAAAAATTATAGTGGTAAAGAATTATTTCTTACCTTCCAATTGTTCTTTCAAAGCTGCCAGAGCGTCAATGTCACCCAAAGTTGTAGAAGCAGCCTGATTCTGAATCATCGGAGTATCTTCTTTCTTTGATGCTTTCTTTGCGTTGGAAGCAGCCTTCTTCTCAGCTCTTTCTTCTGCTTTTGCTGCATCTTCGAAAATACGACTGTGAGAAAGGATAATTCTCTTGGCATCCTTGTTGAATTCGATCACTTTGAATTCAAGTTTCTCATCCAACTGAGCCTGTGTTCCATCTTCTTTTACAAGATGTTTCGGAGTTGCGAATCCTTCAACACCATAAGGAAGAGCTACTACAGCACCCTTATCCAACATTTCGATGATTGTTCCTTCGTGTACAGAACCTACGGTAAATACAGTTTCGAATACATCCCAAGGATTTTCTTCAAGCTGTTTGTGACCAAGGCTCAAGCGACGGTTTTCTTTGTCGATCTCCAGTACCTGAACTTCGATATCTGCACCGATCTGAGTAAATTCTGAAGGGTGTTTAACTTTCTTAGTCCAAGAAAGGTCAGAGATGTGGATCAATCCGTCAACACCTTCTTCGATTTCTACGAATACACCGAAGTTAGTGAAGTTACGAACTTTTGCAGTATGCTTAGAACCTACCGGATACTTCTCTTCGATAGTTTCCCACGGATCCTGTTTCAGTTGTTTGATACCCAAAGACATCTTACGTTCTTCGCGGTCCAAAGTCAATACAACAGCTTCTACTTCATCACCCACTTTCATGAAGTCCTGAGCAGAACGCAGGTGCTGTGACCATGACATTTCAGATACGTGAATCAAACCTTCAACGCCCGGAGCGATTTCGATGAATGCACCGTAATCAGCCATAACGACTACTTTACCCTTCACATGATCACCTACTTTCAAGTTCGGATCAAGAGCATCCCATGGGTGCGGAGTAAGTTGTTTCAGACCCAAAGCGATACGTTTCTTTTCGTCATCGAAATCAAGGATAACAACGTTAAGTTTCTGGTCGAGTTCAACCACTTCTTTCGGATCGCTTACGCGTCCCCATGAAAGGTCAGTGATGTGAATCAATCCGTCTACGCCACCCAAATCGATGAATACACCGTAAGAAGTGATGTTTTTAACGGTTCCTTCAAGAACTTGTCCTTTTTCGAGCTTACCGATAATTTCTTTCTTCTGTTGTTCCAGTTCAGCTTCGATAAGAGCTTTGTGAGAAACAACCACGTTTTTGAATTCCTGATTGATTTTAACAACTTTGAATTCCATTGTTTTTCCAACGAATACATCATAATCGCGGATCGGCTTAACGTCGATCTGAGAACCCGGCAAGAATGCTTCGATACCGAATACGTCTACGATCATACCACCCTTCGTGCGGCATTTGATGTAACCCTTGATAATTTCTTCATTTTCCAGAGCAGCATTTACACGATCCCAAGAGCGAGTAGCGCGTGCTTTTCTGTGAGACAGAACCAACTGTCCTTTTTTGTCTTCCTGATTTTCGATATATACTTCTACAGTATCACCTACCTTCAAATCGGGATTGTAGCGGAATTCATTCAAAGGAATGATACCATCTGATTTGTAACCGATGTTCACAACGACTTCACGTTTGTTCATTGCGATTACAGTTCCGTCAACTACCTCACGGTCGTTAACCTTGTTAAGCGTACTGTCGTAAGCTTTTTCTAATTCTTCGTGGCTGGCGCCGGCGAATGATTCGCCATTTTCATACGCATCCCAATTGAAGTCTTCAATAGGGGCAATGTTCTTTAAGTTTTCCATTAATAATTACTTGTTTTGAAATACTTTAATTAAATAAGACATTATATTATCTATAAATCGGGCGCAAAGATAGAACTTTTTTCGGGACTAACAAAAAGTTGGAATAAAAAAAGCCGTCTTACGGCGGCTAATTTTCAGACACTTAAGTTATTCAGCATGCATTTTTACAATTTATGGGGCTTATTTCTTCCGGTTGAATGTACATTGACCGGATTACCTTTATAGCCAATATCGCCACTCCCGGAAATATCACACTTCAATGTTCCGGAAACATAGCATGAAATATCTCCGGGACCATTTACTGTAGCATCTACATCGACGGCCTTCAAACCTTTCGCATTCAGATCGCCGGAGTTTCGCAGCATCAAGACAGCCTGTCGGGCTGTACCCGTCATTGTCAAATCCCCGGAACCATTCAACTCGGCCCTTACATTATCTCCTTGAATACCTGCAAAGTTCAAATCGCCAGCACCCAGTAAGCTGATAGCAACATCACCAGTCACATTTCCACCGCTCACCTCCAGGTCACCCGAGCCTTGAAGGGTAACAGCTGCAGCCTTTGCCGTCATATTATAGATGTCCATATCACCGGAACCTTGCAAACTCAAAACCACATTCTCGGCTTTCACGCTGTTCTTAATAGAAACATCTCCGGATCCTTGCAAAGTGGCTGCAAAATCATTCTTACAAACAACTTCACCGGCAGTAATATCTCCGGACCCTTGTAATGTCAAAGACAGATTATCACATTCCAACTTACCGTCCAGCACCACATCTCCGGACCCTTGCAAATGCACATCTTTCAGCACGGAACTGGAAGCCATTATTTTAAGCTTCCCCTGCTTACCGAATTCAATACTATTCCTGTTCTTAAAAGAAACGGACAATACACCATCCGCCACCGTACAATCCACCAAATCTACCACATTATCCGAACCGGAAATTTTTAACGTCGGCTTATTATAGGCAGACTGCGTATAAATGACAGTAAGACTTCCTAAAACTTTAATTTTATCGAAGTTTTTGATCTTGACTTCTTTGGTTTTATAGGTATCACTGGCTTTTATACGTCCGTTCTGAGCACAAACAGTTGTTGCAGAAAACAAGAATGAAAACAAAGCAATCGTTCCAATAATACCTTTCATTTTACTATTCATATTCATAGGTCTCAATTTTGTAGTTTCTATATTAATAGACGAGAAACCATGAGAAAAAGTTGCATGACATAAAAACTTTTTTTTATCAGAGCAGAAATAAACATAGATAAAAGACGCCTCCTAATAGAGATAAAAAATCTTCCACCACCCAAGCACCGACCGATACTCAAATAGTGGAAGATAATTGTCAACTAAAGAGAGATTATTTTAGCATCAATTTCCGCATCACCGAATGATTCTGATTTTGCATGAAGACACAAGCAACATACACTCCGGCTTCGAGATGACCTACACTAATATCACAAGATTCTTCTCCCAGAGCAGTAAACAGAACTGGTTTTCCATCCAAAGAATAAAGAGCCAAAGTCTCTATTCTATTTTCACTTTCCAAATGAAGTATTCCCTGATAAAGCGACATTGTTACTTCCGACAAAGGAAGGGGTGATTTACAGATACCGGTTCCTGTGAATGAGATCGTTACAGGTTCCGAATCCGGTGTATCCCCAAAAGCCCCTTCCGCACGTACAGTATATACATTCTCTCCAGAAAGCGGAGCGGTATCCGTAAAAGTAGAAGTTACGGAATTACCTATCTTCTCTCCATTACGATAAATAGCATAACCAGTTATCATAGAATGCTCTACCTGCGGATAAATAGCGACATCGTCTACATGCCACCAATAAGATAGCCCTGTCTGATTAGTATCGTATGCATGAAAAGCTATTTTCATGTTATCAGACATATAAGGAGATAAATCGATATCTACACGAGTATATTTGTTCACTACAGAGCAATCTGTTTTTAAATCCCAGATCTGCTTCCATGTGGAACCACCGTCCGAACTTACTTCTACATAATAAAAGTTCTTCGGATTGTTTTTTTGCGGAGCTGTAGATTTTGAATAGAAAGTCAGTGATTTTCCATTGGCAAAAGCAGGAGAAATCAAATATTCATCCTGATGAATATCCTCCCATGCCTCCAATAAACGCATTGAATAGTTTCCAGAATAAGGCTCTTTATACTTCTCATTCTTTTGTAAGAGCCATCCCCGGTCACCCTCATTTTTGATTGTCCATTTCGACAAATTATCCGAATTCTCAAAATCTTCCAACAGTGCCGGGGTTCCTTCATGTGGTGCTACCCACGTCAAAACAACCGTATTCCCTTCTTTTTGGGCTGTCAATGCAGAAGGTGACTGTATCAGGTCGGAACGTTGCGACACATTAACAATAGCAGTTATCGATGAATCTTCTACTCCCTGCAAATGAAAATCAGTTATACGTAGTTGCGCATTCTCATTAGCCGATTTAGCCTGAAGAACAATTGTCGACCGGCCGGCATTTCCCTGAAGCGGGGTAATTGTCAACCAATCGGGGGCATCGACTATCTGCCATGCTACATCAGACTCGATAATAACTTGAGCTGTACTATTTATTGCCCCTCCCAAAGTGACATTCGGTTTAGGTATATAAATCTGCGGTGTCAACTCCAACAGGTCAAAAGAAATGGTCTCACCACAAGATGAAATATTTGCCAAAGCAAATTTCGCTTCTTTGCCGTCACTGTAAAAAGCCTTAAATTCCGCATTACCTCCAATCGCAGTACGCCCGCTTTCTGCACTAAAAGCAGCCTTTGAGATATCACCGTCGAGTGTCACAGTTCCACCCGGGCGATACAAATACAGTTCATCCAGGCGGGTGGTTCCATTGTAATTCAGATTTCCACCTGTTACATTCGGATTAATACGATAAACCAACAACCCGGAAGTCGGCAACCCCTTATCAAATGTCCCGTCGTTCCTTCTATATTCCACTACAAAGTATTCATCCGAACCTGTCGGTTTAATCTTATATGCTATATTTTCTTTTGTGGCACCTCCTATCGGATTTAAGGTATAAGTCCCCGGAGCAGATATCTCAGGAATCTCGTCAATCCATTTGCAATAGCGGCATTTGGTATAAGCGCTCATCTGCTGAGGTATGGTCAGGTTATCGGACATTAAATCCCAAACTCCCACCGGATTCAAATTATCATTCACATGATAAAGATCATAGGTACCGAGTGTATGAGACATCTCATGACAAAGAACTCCTGTATTCAAAGGAACAGGCTTCAGAGAACTCCAACCATTAGCATCATTGAATACCATCAGATACCCCACGATCTTTTTACCCTTCACATAAATTGCTTTCTCATCAGGTAATGCCAAATCGGAACGGTGAGGCCACAACAGATATTTACTGCTCAAATCGGAATTGCCGCTTACAATTATGCAAATATTATCAAGTAAACCATCATTATTGGCATCAATCACCACATTATCCGGTAGATTTTCAGACAAATAGGCTGCAAGTTCTTTTATTAGAGCCTGTTCACGAGCCGCTTTTTCTGTTTCGTTACTATACCCCAAATTATTAAGACTATTCTTTTCCTGATAATATCCACGCTCATTCTTAGCTTTATAAGAAATGATCTGTGTACCGTCTGATTCGGGGAAGAAAGAACTTCTCCAAAAGAGCTGATTATAAGAAGCCTCACGAAAATAGTTATATACAGAATTAGCTTCCTCGCCTTCAGCGTTAAACATTGTTTCGTAATAACTGATAGGTTTGTCGAATTGTTCCTTGTTATCTTCGTCATTAAAACGCAAAAAACAAACCAAATTGCTCAACTCACCTTTATTCTTTTCGGCAGCCGACAGCAGTAACGGAAAGAATAAAACAATGATCCAAGGAATAGGACATCTCTTCATCGTTTTATGTATTAAAATGTAAGTAAAAAGGGGAACGACTACCATCCTCTCATTATTCCCAGTCTAATGAGTACAAGTAGTTTTCCCCCCTACAAAAATTATTACCGGATAACAATCTTAGTGGTACGTTCGTTAGTACCGTTCTTTGCTTTTACAATATATACGCCACTTGTCAATGGAGACAAATTCATTTTATCTGTTGTTGCTGATGCGGCCAATACGCCGGTAGTTGTATAAACCTGTACATTGGCAACCCCTCCCAAAGAAAGAGTAATGCCATCAAATTCAATTTTAGAATTAACAGATGCATCGTTAACACCGGAAGGTTTAGTTGAAGTAAGCACTTTCATCCCGTGGATATATAAAGGAACCTTTGTCAATGATTCGAACCGGGCATAAATAGGTGCATCTGACTTTAGCTTAAAATAAGGTTCATTGCCACTATCCAAAGTTTCCATTTCTGTCCATTCTTTTTGTCCTGCACGCATCAATGGTTTAAATACGGTTGAATAAAGAGCTGATACAATGGTATAATCCTTGAAGTATTTGTCCTGTTCCGTTGCTCCCAATAAACGTACGTAAGTGGTTGCTTCACTCGACAAAAATAGATTACAAGAGACGCACGAAGGCATACGTACCACGAAACCACCTCCATTGGTAGTCATTGATGCAGAAGCACCGGCAGTAATAATAGCACCGGTTTTCGCACCCGGTCCTCCCATTTCACCATCAGTGCCTACTCCTTTAATAGTCGGATCTACCGTAGAGTCTTCATAATCTCCAAAATCGGCACAAATCAATTGGATGATCTTTCCATTCGGATCTATCTTTCCATCTTCATTGTTTGCCTGACCAATGTACTTGTCTATCTTTTCCTGCGTATCAAACCATATCCATCCATTGGCATCCACATCTGCCGGATCAAACAGATTGTACTCTTGTGCATTTGCAAACATAACTACACTCAAAGCCATTAATAAGACCGTAATTTTTCTATTCATACATTTCTTTATTAAAGTTAATAATACATTGATTGAAAGATTTTAAACTTCTTCCCATTCAGGATTTTGTTCAATACCATGATAACGTATTTCATCCCAAGGTATGGGATAATAATATTGCATCTGACGAAACTCACGTACACGTTTAGGATATTTGTTCATATTCGAAATCGTATATACCGGATCTTTCCCCTCTTCTTTTACGATCTTCATTGCTTTCAATGGATTAGTAGCTCCACTCATTTTTTCTACAGCAATTCCCCAACGAAGTAAATCCCAATAAGTAGTCTCTTCGAAAGCCATCTCCACACGACGTTCATTTACCAATTGCTCCCACGTCAAGTTCGGTAACTCATCCATGTGTACCCGCCGGCGAATCTGATTCACTTTATCCAACGCATCGTCAACACGATTCTGCAAAAAATCAATTTCTGCATAATCCAACAGCACCTCTGCAAACCGCCAAATAATATAATTCTGTTTACTTGCATAAGTTTCATCGCTATCAATTTTTTGCTGTTCATTTACGAATTTCCCTAAATAATACCCTGTTTTTGAAACAGCAGCATTGGTAGATGTTCCGTATGGCGTCAAGTCAGCTCCGGCAATCTCCTGCTTCCCTTCCTTTTTATAATGAATTTCCATTTCATGATCACGGAAGACGCAACCATCATATAAGATATTCGCATAAAAACGATAATCCCTGTTATCATACGGGTGTGCCGGATCGTAAGTTTTGCCATCACGCATATTATATTCATCCACATGATTTTGAGTAGGCGAATAGGCCGCCACTGTTCCACCAAAGAAAGGAGAAACAGATTCACGATCGAGTTTATGTCCGAATCCATCTGCAAAATCACCATCATCCGAATGTTGTACTTCCCAAATTGATTCCTGACTATTCTTCGTCAGAAAAATTTGGCGATACTGTTCCTTTATTTGATCTTGCGTTGTCCCGGTTATCTGTATCAACGAATAAGGTAGCTTCATCAAGTCATCATACGCCTTAGCTGCCTCTGTCAACATGGCATCCGAACGATCATCTGGAAAGCCTAAATACGGTTTCTCCTTATTCTGAAAAACCTTGCTAGCTACCCAAAAGTAGGTTTTAGCTTTCAACATTAAAGCTGCTCCTTTTGTAGCACGCCCTATATCACTGGCCTCTAACTTTTCAGATAATAAAGAAGCCGCCAAATCCGCTTCCTCTACAATAAAATTGACTGTCTCTTCATAAGAGGCACGAGAAAATTTTTGATCGTCAATCAACGGATCATAATTGTTTTTTATCAGTAAGGGACCACCAAACTGCCGCAACAATAAGTAATAATAGTAAGCCCGGAAAAAATGTGCTTCCCCTAATATGCGCTGTTTATGAGCACCCTCCGGTATCTTCCCTTCATTCTCTAATAAAAGATTCACAGACTGGATACGGGCATAATAATTATTCCAATTGACAAGTCCTCTACGAGTAATCTCACTGGAAATACTTTTCAAGATATCACCATAGGCAGTATTGTACCAATCTGCTCTACTTACAGTTATCTGATCGCCATACCAAGGTAGATAATCACGGCACGCCCCCTTTAATAGTGATGAAGAAGTAGGCATATAAACAGAAAAGCCATTACTCATATTGCGATACCAAGGCAATACATATTCATCAAGCAACAACTGGCTTCCCCAAATCGTTTCCTGGGACAATTTATTATAAGGTGCGTCACGGAATAAGCCATCACATCCGGAAAGTCCGAATATTCCTCCACAAATTAAAATAGATACTATATATTTTCTTAACTGCTGCATACTATTTCTTTTTAATAATACCACATTTATTAAAAGCCCAAATTCAAAGTCATACCATACGAACGCTGTATCGGATATCCCCGAAGTGACTCCGGATCCATATCTTTCAAAGTAGACCATGTGCATAAGTTACTTCCCTGCAGAGAAATACTTGCTGACGACAATTTAATTTTCTTCAATGCCGATGCCGGTAAAGCATATCCCAGAGATAAAGATTTCAAACGAATAAAATCACAGTCCTTCACCCAAAAAGTAGATGCTTTCCGGTTATTATCATTTGCATTAGCAATCTTGACACGAGGATAATTTGCAGTCATATTACTTTCAGACCATGTATCTGTAAGATGATATTTCTGAAAGCGTTGCAAACTTCCGGATTCCAATGTATATAATTCGGTCAACTGTTGTTGATACCCGCTAACACCCTGAAACATCGCATTCACAAAGAAGCCCTTATATTTAACTCCCAGACGTAAACTCATTGTCATCTCCGGATTCGAAGAATTCTTCACAGCTATTTTATCAATGTCGGTAAGTTTACCATCACCATTCTGATCTTTATATTTAATATCACCGGGAGCAAGAGTAATATTGCCTTGCTCATCTTGGTCTACCGGATAATTGTCAATTTCTTCCTGCGATTGGAAGAGCCCATCGGCTTCATACAACCACCATACCATATAGCTCTTACCTACACGGCGTCGATTCGGTTCAAGAGAAGACTCGTCGCCATAATCTAAAACCCGGTCTCTGGTTTGTGCCAATGTAAGAGTTAAATCATATTTTACTTTTTGAATGGAATTACGATGTGTCAAAGTCAAATCCCATCCCCATGCTTTTATCTTAGCAAAGTTCATGTTGGGTGGATTACCGTCTACTCCTGTTGAAGGCGGATACAGATAAGAAGGAGCTACCATAATCATATTGGTACGGTAACGCCAATAATATTCAAAAGATACCCCAAACCGATTCTTCCAAAATCCCAAGTCGGTAGCGACATTGTAATCTCTTGATTGTCCCCACTTTAAATCCGGATTAGGATAAGCATTTGTATCCATTACAATACCGGGTTTCAGATTTCCTCCGATATTATATCCTTGACGTACAACATACATATATTTACGCAAATACGAATAATCGTCTATCGCTCCGTCATCCCCTAATATACCCATAGAGCCTCGAAACTTTACATTAGAAAGCACTGATTGCTCCCAATTCTTAAAAAACTGCTCATTCGAAAGCACCCAAGAAGCAGAAGTGGTAGGGAAAAATCCCCATCGATTGTCGGGATGAAATTTGGTAGAACCATCCACCCGAAAACTACCTTCAATAAAATAGCGGTTATCATAACCATAAGTCGCACGTCCAATCATTGAAGCACGTTCGCTATACGCCTCTTCCCCATTCACTTTGGGAGTAGTGGCATTTCCCATTATCTCAGGATAAATACCAGCCATATCCAGATTTTCTCCGGTCAAATAACGATTATGATAATCTTGATAATTGACAACCAGCAATCCGGAGACATCATGTTTTGCAGCAAAAGTATGATTATAATTAACCCCAAGTTCCACTAATTTATTATCCACAAAACGATCGGTCTCTTTCAAGGTGATCTTTGCTTTCGGATAGGTGGTTTTATCATCTTCTTTTATATCTCCGGTCTGCTTATCATAAGTGTAAAGAGTCACAGGACTGCTAAATGTTTTTTGAACAGAATTATTATTATCAAAAGTAGCACGTAAATAGGCAGAAAGCCCCTTTACCCAAGGAACATCATATTTCAATGTAGCAGTAATGGTATTCATATTCATTTTATTGCGAACATATCCCCCTGAGCCGTCTACAGCTATCAAAGGATTACTGCTATTTACACTGGCCAACCTACCATCTGTAAATCTAAGTACTTCAACTGGAGAAAAATTATAGGCGGCATCAATCGTAAAATAACTGGTATTCTTATTTTCCGAGCGAGTTCCGTTTACATCCAATGACAATACAAGTCCTTTTAATAATGTTGCATCCAGTTTCATAGAATAATTGTAACGATCTCGTCCCACACCGCTATACAATCCTTTCGTATTGGTATACCCGCCAGACATATAATACTTCACGAAATTATTGCCACCGCTGACAGAAAGACTATGAATCATAGAATACCCGAACTTATCCAGATAGTCAATCAAATTTTCGTCACCATATACATTTGGATTAGAATGAGTACGAATCATTTCAAGCTGTTCATCAGTATAAGGTTCAATACCAACTACTGACGGTGAGTTTTCCAAAGCCCGATTATACAATTTAGCAAACTCATACGCATTAAGAAACTCCGGTAAATTTGTAGCTTGTTGTAAATTAAACTGTCCTCTGTAGTTTACCGATACTTTCTGATTACCAGTAGCACGTTTGGTCTGAACCAAAATAACACCATTAGCTGCCCGTGCACCATAAACAGCTGCTGCAGCAGCATCTTTTAATACAGAAATGCTCTCGATATCATCCGGATTCAAATCCGAAAGACGCATTTCTCCTTCAGTCGTATTGGTGCCGAAGCGAGGTACTCCATCAATAACAAGTAAAGGAGCACCATTAATACCTCTAATATGTATACTCGATTCTTTAGACGAACTCGGATCACCTGTTGTGGACATCACTTGCAAACCTGCGACCTGTCCGTTCAATGCCTCATCCAAATTTATTGTAGGCATTTGCAGAAGTTCTTCACTCCGGACCACTTCTACCGAACTTGTCAAAGATGATTTTTTCTGTGTACCATATCCTACTACTACAATCTCATCCAATTGCTGAGCATCATCTTTAAGGACTACTTTCAAATTATTCTCTCCTGGTTTCAATCGGATTTCCTGAGATTGATAACCAATAAAAGAAATGGTTAATGTTACCCCTTTAACCGGAACCGATAAAGTAAAATTTCCGTCCAGATCAGTTATTGTTCCGATATCGGCCCCCTTTATTTTAATATTGGCTCCAACAACGGTTTCACCTGATGTGTCCTGTACTTGTCCTTTCAATGAATAGTTCTGCGTATTCTGTCCCCATACATTATAAGAAAGACAACACAAACAAACAAACAAGAAAAAGATTCTATTCATATAAATTATCCATTAATTATCCTTCATCACACGTTCTATCAGCAACAACTGATAATCATAAAAATCACGAGTATCACCGGTAGAAGTAACTCTACGACTCTTATATAATTGCGCTATTTTATTTAAACGTCCGACCATAACCGCCGCCAAACGTTCTTTAGAAAGTGTAGGCAAACCAAAATTGATCCGAGTAAATGAGTCACCATGTGTATGGCTATAGCCACATGGAAGAGACGGTTCACATACTTGACATAAAACGTCTTCATAATCAGCGAGAGCAGTAGCAGTCTTCTTCTCAGCAGTTTTGTTCAAACCTGTATAATTGATCATCAATCCGACTGCCGCCGATTGAATATTCATATCGGAAGCAGACAATTCAATTCCTTGATAAGTAGGTTTAAACATTTCAGAGAAAACATCATCCAAATAAGAATTTAATGTATAATTCGCTTTTGAGTCTATTTGTCCCCCCTCACTTATACGATATAATGCAGAAGAATTCAATAAAGCCCCTACTACTGACGACTGTAACTTATCATTCACATTCATATTTACATCCAACTTAACAATCAAATCCTTCGGAGTAAGCCATTCGTTATAAGTACGAGCCTGGTTCAGTAACCATAACATCGCTTTTTTCTGTGTAGCCTTATCTATATAATTTTTCGCTGATGAATCTTCACCCTGACGAACTTCCTGAAAACGAATGCCACCAATATAAGGCATTACATGAGACAGATGCCGCGTGTATTGCCTTACAACTTCAACATACATATTTTCTACCTCATCATAGCGTGCTCCCTCATCAAGAGTCCACATTTCCAAATTCTTCATTATAACTTTCAAATTCCGAATAGCCAAGTCTCCGGCTTTCAAATGATCATCTCCCAAATCCTCTGATTGGTCAGTCGGATCAACTGTACCAAAAACTTGTTGTGCTCCGAATTCATACATCGGATCAGATTTCTTTTTCTCAATCCAAGCATCAAGTACCGGCTTTTCCTCCTCAGGAGTATCCACTCCCGGAATAAGACGATATCCCCAATCAATAGCATATATATCATATACACCTAAATTCGGAGGAGTCAATTTTACCCCCTTCTCTATATCTCCCGGTTGAGCAATATAATTATTTCTTGCATAATCCATAATACTTGGAGTAGTTCCATACTTTTGTGTAAAACTCGGACTGCGTAAAGAATCTACAGGAAAAGAATAGCTAGCTCCCATATTATGCATCAACCCCAACGTATGTCCTATTTCATGAGCTGCTGCATAGCGAATAGCCTCCTGCATCACATCGTCATCAAATACCGCTTTACGTACACGTTCATCAACAGCTGCAGTCTGCACAAAACGCCAATTATGCAATAAAGAAATAACATTATGATACCATATTACGTCTGCAGTCAGTATTTCCCCTGTACGCGGATCAACATGAATCGGTCCCATTGCATTGGCAATAGAAGTGGCAGCATATTTCACACAACTATAGCGCATATCATCCGGATCAAAATCTGGATTATCACTCGGATAATCCTGTGCTTTCACAACATTTTTAAATCCAGCAGCTTCAAAAGCCACATTCCAGTCTTCAATTCCCTGTTTTACAACAGTACGCCATTTCTCCGGGAAAGCTGTATCCACATAAAAAACGATCGGTTTCATCGGTTCCACCAACTCCCCCTTAAAATAGCGTTCTAAATCTTGTTTTTGGGGTTCTATCCTCCAACGATGAATAAAAGTTTGAGGAATAATCTTATCTTTAGAGGATGTATATAAGCTTTTATCCGAACTAAAATATCCCACTCTATTGTCCTGTAATCGCATAGCCATCAATGTATCAGGCAAAACAAACAACGAGCGATGTACCGTAACCGAATAAGGTTGATTCAAAGGAGTAGTGGTAAACGACAACAAACTTTTTATCTCTATGTTATTAGGAAATGTTTTTACGCTCAGAATATTGGATGCATCTGCTGCAAAAGTCCCTTTTAATGAATTTCCTCCACCAAATAATTTGGCTAAAGGACTCTCCTGCTTAATAGGACTGATACATTTTTCATTTCCTCCAAAAAAGGAAGTCACATCTATAACAACATTACCTTGGTTACGAGCTACAATCTTAAAACCTTTCAATACCGGATCTACAAAATTTTTATCAAAAGCAGATGCAATAGGATCATTCCGATCTACCATATTACTACTTTGTACCAAATGCATATATACTTTTTGCCCATCTTTGCTGAAACGAATCATCAATGGATTGGTCGCCATTTGCCCTGCCACATAGTCATGTGTATTACTTGTTTCTGCAATACGATTCGTCAATAGATAAGTATGCAAAAAGGCAGAATCCGGAATTTCAAAATACAAATTATTTTCTTTTTTACTCAAAAAAGTAGTAAAAAATCCTTTCTTACAAACAGCATCCTTAGTGACTTTTTTATAGTCAGCATTCACCGAATCTTTTTTCAGTTCAATAAGGTTAGTTACCTTCTTTTTATTCTTTTTTCCGGTTATCGCATAGACACCCTCACTAACAAAAAGAAACAAGAAAGACAGTAGTATTATCTTTTTCATGCAATACATGTATTTTTTTATCTTTTTCTAATAGTTAACTCACACTCATATATCTTTTTTCCAATAAAAAACAACGATAATTACACTATTTTATTTTTTTTCTATAGTTTTGCAAAACTAATTAATTAATAATTATTATGGGAAGAAAATTACTATTTTTATTATTATTTTGCATCGCAACGATTGTGAATGCAGAAAACGAACCTGCAATTGTACTGAATGTTGAGGTGAATGAAACAGAACGTACGCTCGAATTTGAAGTTAGTACCCCAAATACCAAGCTATCTATCGATTGGGGAGACGGAGTACTTGTAGAGACTGAAGCTATACAAACACCTGATCCTTATGCTAATTCTACGGAAATAACAGGTACCCCTAAAGGAGAAGGAACAATCAAGGTATATGGCGAAAACATTGTGTATTTCGGATGTACATCCAAAGTGGGCGGAGCACAAGCCACTGCTGTAGATGTAACCAAAGCTACCGAATTAACCGAGCTGTATGTAAACACCAACAAGCTGTCTGTGCTCGATCTTAGTAAAAACACAAAATTACAAAAGCTTTATTGCCATACCAATCCGCTCAAATCTATTGATTTATCCAGCAATACAGCATTGACATATCTGAATTGTAATGATATTGAAACAGAGAATCTTGATATATCAAAATGTACCGTATTGGAAACGCTTTACTGTAATAACAACAAATTAAAGACACTGGACATCTCAAAAAATGTACTGCTTAAACAATTATACTGTTTAAACAACCAACTGGAGAGCATTGATTTTTCCAACAATGTCAAATTAGATTATATATCAGTCAACAATAACCGGTTAACAAGCATAGATGTCACCCCGTGTACTGCACTGAGATATCTATTCTGCATGGGAAATCAAATCTCAGAAATAAAAGTCGGAACCATCGGAAAAACTTTGAATTGCAGTAAAAACAAACTGACATTTGCTACATTACCGGAGATTGCAATAAGCGGTTATACCTATGCTCCGCAAGAGACATTGGCTATTGGAGATAAGATATATACAAACAAGGAATTAGACTTATCCACACAAAATAACATCAAAGGCGTTACCGACAAAGAACAAAAAACGACATACACTTGGAAAACGGTCGATAATGAAAAGACTTTAGAAGCCGGAAAAGATTATACCGAAAATGACGGTAAATTCGCATTCCTAACCTCACAAAGCCAGCCGGTATATTGCGAAATGACAAGTGGAGCTTTCCCTAAATTTTCAGGAGCCAATGTATTTAAAACAACTCCTATAAAAATTGCAGACATAAAAGACGAACTTGCAATCACACTTAATGTAGAAGTAAACAACGTCGCTGAACGTACACTTGAATTTAAAGTCAGCACTCCGAACACCCAATTATCCATCGATTGGGGAGACGGAGTACTTGTAGAGACTGAAGCTATACAAACACCCGATCCTTATGCTAATTCTACGGAAATAACAGGTACCCCTAAAGGAGAAGGAACAATCAAGGTATATGGCGAAAACATTGTGTATTTCGGATGTACATCCAAAGTGGGCGGAGCACAAGCCACTGCTGTAGATGTAACCAAAGCTACCGAATTAACCGAGCTGTATGTAAACACCAACAAGCTGTCTGTGCTCGATCTTAGTAAAAACACAAAATTACAAAAGCTTTATTGCCATACCAATCCGCTCAAATCTATTGATTTATCCAGCAATACAGCATTGACATATCTGAATTGTAATGATATTGAAACAGAGAATCTTGATATATCAAAATGTACCGTATTGGAAACGCTTTACTGTAATAACAACAAATTAAAGACACTGGACATCTCAAAAAATGTACTGCTTAAACAATTATACTGTTTAAACAACCAACTGGAGAGCATTGATTTTTCCAACAATGTCAAATTAGATTATATATCAGTCAACAATAACCGGTTAACAAGCATAGATGTCACCCCGTGTACTGCACTGAGATATCTATTCTGCATGGGAAATCAAATCTCAGAAATAAAAGTCGGAACCATCGGAAAAACTTTGAATTGCAGTAAAAACAAACTGACATTTGCTACATTACCGGCGATTGCAATAAGCGGCTATACCTATGCTCCACAAGAAGCACTAACCGTTGCAGAAGAAATTACTACAAATCAAGAGTTGGATTTATCTGTACAGAATAATGTCAAAGGTGTTACTGACAAAGAACAAAAGACTGCATATATATGGAAGACTGCCGATAATGAAAAAACCTTAGAAGCAGGTAAGGATTATACAGAAAATAATGGTAAATTCACTTTCCTTACCCTGCAAACCCAACCAGTTTACTGTGAAATGACAAGTGATGCTTTCCCGAAATTCTCAGGAGTCAATGTATTTAAAACTACCCCCATAACAATCCTAAAAGAAACGGGAGTTCAAAACGGTTCACAAGACGATATTATTATAACAACTCAAATAGGTAAAGTATATATAGGAGGCTTACAAATAGCTGATAATATCCAAGTTTATACCATCAGTGGAGAGAAAGTTATAGATACAAAAGCAAACAATGATACTATGACATTCGAATTGGCCGGTAATAATTATATTATACTCATTAATGGTAAAGCTCACAAAGTAGTCGTTTTATAAAACGCACTTATATGTCAAGTCGTTAAGAAATATTTTAGATTTTTTCTTAACAAAATACAAAAAACGCCCCTATCTTTTTAAAAAAGAGAGGGTATGTCAAAATGAGCAAGACTTAGAAATCACCCCTTCCACAAATGTTTGTAGCAGAGGTGAATTCTTTGAAAAGGGCATTCAGACACACCCTCTTCTTTTTATACAAAACATTTCTGGAACAGCCCCGTTTGTATTTCTTACGATGGAACATAATGCACAATTGAGATTAACAACATAAAAAAGTGGTAAAAAACAATAGGTATTATTTGGCAGCATCCTTGCATTGACAAACATTAGTGCATAATTAAATGTCTATGTAGATACGAAATACATGATAGAGCCATCAGACAACGAAGCATTATGAATTAATACAGATGCAAAACCTGTATTCCCATTTAATAATCCGGTTTCATTATTACTTCCATCAATACAAGTTTCTATAGATTACATTTTTTTATACACAAAAATCAGAAGTAATAGGGCTAAAAGAAAATATAAAATTCCAGAAATTCCTCCGCCATCCATAAACGAAATGCGCTCCTTCATCAGGCTGATGTATGCCTGATAATGGTAATAATAGGGAGAATACACCACGTATTCCCAACGAATCAGCACCAAAGAAAACATCAACCCAACGCAAGCAATACCCAATACTACCGAAAAGCGTTTGAATAAGCAACTAAACGAATAGTGAAGAACAGCAAGCACTAACCCAGCTTGATACATTTTTACAAAAAATGCAGCCATCAATTCTCTGGCATCGTAGTCTCCGAAATCGTATTGAGGCAGAAATGAAGATAAGATAAAAGAAAAAAACAGAATGCAGCATACGCCCCCAATACAGATATGGTAACTACTTCTACAATAAATAATAATCTCGCCCCTAATATGCACATTCTATCAACCGGTAATACGAACAACCGCTGAAAATTCAAATTCCGATATTCCAAATCGAATAATGAGTAAGCCATTATAGCTGTTAATAATGGATATAAAAAAGCGTATAGCTGAAATAAATATCGCACTGTATATAGCCATGGGTTGAGAAACAGTCCTTCTGCATGTTCTCGTGCATCATACAATATATATATCATATTTAACAGACCCAAAATCCATGGAAGTAGCAACAACAGCCACACACTGAAATTAAGCTTACTCTTTAAATGTTCAAACTTCAATAAAGAAAAGAACTGGTTCATACCGATATTATTTTAAAAAATACAGATTCCAAAGACGACGCATCACTTTCAATGGCATCAATCGTAACACCTGAAGCTGTCAACAAATTCAGCAAATTCTGAAACGTTAGTTTTGTGTCCGTAATTACGGACACAACTCCAGGTACAGGTATGTAAAAACTAAAGGCCACCCCATGTGTTTTCAGAAAGGCCCCCAATGCTTCAGCATCTGCACATTTCACATATATACGTCTTTCTACTTTTCTAAGCAAATCGACAAGTGTGCCCTCATACTTCAGTTGCCCATCTTTTAATATACCAATATGAGTACAGATCTTATCCATTTCACTAAGTATATGGCTTGAACAGAAAATAGTTTTTCCTTTCTGATGCAAACGAAGTAGTAAATGCCGGATTTCATGCACTCCTTCCGGGTCCAATCCATTCATGGGTTCATCCAGAAATAGAATGCCGGGATCATGAAAGATAGCCATGGCTATAGCAAGACGCTGTTTCATTCCGGTAGAAAATTTTCTTACCTTCTTATCTGCCACAGTTTCGAGTCCTACCAAATTCAAGACTTCGTTTATACGGTTCTCCCCAATTCGATATATATAGTCCAAGCCTTGAAGATTCTCCCGGGCGGTCAGATCGGCATAATAGGACGGGGCACCGACTATTACACCCACTTCACTCAATACCGACAAACAATGCTCATGGAACTCTTTGCCCCGAAAGAGTATTTTTCCCTGCAAAGGGGTAAGCAACCCGAGAAGAAGACGTATGGTAGTGGTTTTCCCTGAGCCGTTCAGCCCCAAATATCCATAAATTGAGCCTTCGGGAACTGACAAACAGAGGTTTTGCAATATTTCCT
Organism: uncultured Bacteroides sp.; assembly: GCA_958477465.1. Lineage (GTDB taxonomy): Bacteria > Bacteroidota > Bacteroidia > Bacteroidales > Bacteroidaceae > Bacteroides. The sequence goes on along the minus strand of CAUEFX010000035.1, from coordinate 9,182 downwards.
ACTTTTTAAAGCAGAATCTTAAATTCCGAGTTTCGATGATTGCCATATCAATAGATAGGTTTAGTCATTTTATCAATATAAATCAGCAGATCCGTTTTCTCACTCCAATCAGCCTCGATACTGAGTCCTTGATTGATTCCGGAGACAAACCGATGTTTCAGCCATGAAGCCGTATCCAAACTGGAAAAATCAAGATAGCCCTTCAATATGCCACAAGAATGAATCTGATATTCCAACGATTGTCGGCTTAACTTGCGGAATGTTCCTCCATCCGGATTTACCCTACAGTAAGAAGAGAATACAACAGAAATCACTTCGCTACCGAAATATTCCTTCAAATAACTTCCGAAAGGCTTAAAATCAATGAGATTACCATTGCTATACAAAGCATGAAGGTTCGAACACCAAACTATGATTTTTTTATCTTTATATATAGTATCAGCCTACCACTTAAAATTATCGGCCATCAGCGAATCACGTAACTCCATCCTGCACGTTTTCCCCGGCCCATAACGACCACATACTTCAAGATACCCTTTCAGGCCTTGAAGATATTTATAATAAAGTATATCCATTGAATTATCCGTCTCCATTCTGTTTTTCACATCCATTGCCATACGATCGATATCGCAAAGCAGACGGGTGATCTGTAACGAATCCAATATGTCTGGACTCATAAATAAATATCTGATATGCGAGTGCAACCGAACAAAATCCGTATATTTCCGAATATCAATACTCTTAGTATTCAGATAAGCTTCCAATCGCTTAAACCGCAGGGAATCAGAAATGTTTCCGGTATATTGTACATCGAAACCACCAAGCACAATGGGTCTTTCCGATCTACGGGAATCTTCATAAAACTTCCAGAGTAAACGGCTTTCATGATTGTTACACCAAAAATAGTATAACCCGTTTAAAGGATCAAGAGGTACTTCCTTATCAACAAACCACATATCATACATACTTGCTTCGTACAATATAACATCATACCCACAGCGTTCATAAAGATTTCTCATCAGCCGTTCTTTGTAAGTAAAGGTCCCTCCATCAAAATGAGTTTGCTCACCAAGTAAAACAATTCTATGATTTGCAAGACGCTGCAAAAGCTTTGCGTATTCCGCAGTATCCGACTGTACGTTGTGCACATATCTGCATATTTCCTGCTTGTCTACTTTTGGATTAACAGGTGATGCCCACCATATACCTAACATTATAATGCAGATATAAGAGAACAATAAAATAGGGATACGGGTATTGTACATATTAAAAATACAAATATTCATGCAAACTACACACTGTGTAACCTACATGTTTATAAACAAAATCGTCATTATAACTACTAAATATTAAAGTAGTTTTAATTATCCGAACTTATATAAGTGTTGGCAAGCTATATCAGTAGTAGTACTTGGAATCCCAGTCGGACAATCATCAGTACAATAAGAATCAGTACAATTCCACACCGTCCAAAAAAATCCACAACTATCAGTACAACCAGACGAATCACCTTCAGTACACTCATCCGTTCTAAACATAATACCTCCTTTAAGTGAATTCAAATCATCGACATTCAGTAAATCTAAATTATGATTTAAATTTGCCAACCTTTGTTTATTCAACAACAAGATTGTATATTTCGAGACTATCATCTATTCGGCTGTTTTAAATGTTACACTAAAATCTTCTTTCAACCTATGTCCATTCATTCCTATAAAAAAATTATGTCCCAACTTTAATCCATATTCTGTATTTGGAAATAATGAGTCCAAATGAATTACAAAATTCTTATTATCAACCCATTCGCATTGTTCCGGCTTTAAATAGTGAAAACCATGGCTTCTTGAGACTCCTTTAGCTTTTACATTCATCGGTTGCGAAAATGTAAATCTAATCTCTTTCAGGTTCGTATCAACAATACTTCCCGAAATAGGATGTACATGTACCACGTAAGGATTACGTAACTCAAATTCCTTTTTTAAAACGTCTATTTCGAGAACAAGATTATTGAGGTAACCAATCAATTGAGGATAAAACTCATTAAACGTAGGATATATATTACGGTTAGAATAGAAGTTATTCATGAAAGAGATACTACGATTACTCCATACAAAACCTTTATTCTCATCGAATGCAGCCTCATAACGTGGCCAATCATCACTTCTATTTTCTATAATATACAGATTTGTAAATAGATTGTTAACCCATTCTGCGGCCATCGTCACCCCATCGCCATAATGCGCCTTATTATAAAGGTCACTTTCGAATGCCTTATATAGTTCATCTACATGAAGATCAGCCTTATACTTATAAAAAACGGGAGTTGAATAAGAGTGCATTATCTCGTGCACTACGGTGGATAAAGTAGATGCACTCACCATAGGGATATCACTATTGCATGAATTGCATCCAATTACAATATCAATATGTTCTGCTTCCGGAATAATCATACCATAATTATGTACTCCCAAAGAGGGGCCAATATATAACTTTACATCTTTTAAATCTCGTCCCCAATACTCACTAAACCATTCTGAATTTATATTCGGAATTAGTTCGGCAACAGCCTGTTTCGATTTTTCATACATATTATCATGAGCTTTAAAGAAAGCTTTGAAGTTTGATTCGCGATAGAATTTATCGAGAAGTTTTATATACTTTTTTAAGGATTCATAAGTCCAGGGTATTATCTTCTCAAAATGTTGATCGAAGCCAATCTCCGGCTTAAACAGAATCTTATTCTTATCTATCTGAAAGAAAAATGCGGAAATTATGGCTGAATTATAAGCAAGTTCTTTTTCTACTCTTAACTCTTTGGCATACTCTATCAATGGGTGTGTTTTATATTTCTCGAAATACAAATCAATATCATTACCATATTTCTCAGCTATATTGGTACAATATTCCTCGTATCCGGCCAAACGGAATACGATACACGTCAACTCAATACGTTCATCGATAATATACTTGGTTTCTGCAAAGCTAACAGAAACCATAAATAGCAGAATCACAAGACAATATAAACGTGTTTTCATAAATATAAAGATATTATAAGTCGGTATGCTTTTACACACCGACTTTTTATTATAATTAGCAAAAATCTTTCTAAAAGATTTGCATACTGTCAATATACCCACCCGGTCCTGTAGGGCCTCCATAATATCCAATACAGTTTAGAAATGCATCATCTATACAACTACGATAGACACTAAGGCATGAAGAGTATTTACCCGTCGTATTTTCCCCGCAATTCTCATATACCTTATACATTCCTGCACCCCCCGAACATAAATATCCTCCATAAACTTCATTCATTTCAGAGGATGTCAATCGACCTTCTTCGATTACTTTAAACTTTCCGTTTTCCATAATATACAAAATTAAGTTGTTAATCACATTCATTTATCACTCACAACATTTGTTTTACTACTAATGATTGTAGCAATCTTAACTTATTAATCTTATGCCCTTTTCTATTTAATAGAACTGAAAAACGTATCACATTACTCCAAAAACAATAATCAATATGGCTGGCAAGACCACTGATACGAATTAATGTAGATACCTTAGATTCTCCTTACTTCATTCACAAACAACTCACACTTACTAAACTTACAAGCCCAAATAGTTTGACCAGTTATTAACTACTACAATAGAACGACGATCTCTTTTATCACCAATTCTTCAACTTTCCAAATGTTAGCTAAAGAGATTTATCCTTAGAAAATATAATGGTTTTATTATTTTGCACAAAGGCAATACAACTAAAGCAAGCTAATAATAATAGGATTATGTATTTTCATTCTTTTATGTTTTTAAATCCGCCCTAAAGGTATAGGAATTAATCAATATGTTCCAAAAAAACAAGGTGGACAGGATATTACACTATTAATCAATACATTAATAGCAAAAACAGCGATTTTAGTGGACAGTTTCTATTTGTTTTTCACACTTATTTTAAAGAAAATCATCTAAAGAATCTTCTTTTCTCAACTTTAAGTGCTTCGTTAATCGAGATTTAGCTTTAAGTATGATACGAATATTCTTAATAAAAAGACAATTCCACTCACCTGTTGAACAACTCGAATGTGAATTTACACCCTATCTCTTTATATCTAAAATTCTCACTGCTCACAAAAACGCCCACATCAAAAATATGCGTACCTATACCATATCCTATCTCCATGTACGGATTCAGATGCGGAACTAACAATGTGTTAACATACAGACGTTCGTTCTGGACATAGCGAGTGTATTTTATCAGATGTCGCAAAAGCAGAAAAGGAGCCTCATAAGTGAAATGTGCACGAACATATTTACGGGAAGAGTTATACCAACGCCCGTCCAATAACTGAAAAACACCGCCAATATCATCATTCCATCCTACGGGCAAGTTGCTTCTTGCCAGATTAGCAAAATCGACAAAATAAAGTTGCTCCTGATTCGTAAATGCTCCAAGCCCGAAACGGTAATAAATATTACTCATAGGACCCAATGGGAGATGGTGCTGAAGATCAAATTCTATTCGCTCATACTCTCCCGTACTTCTGAATATACCTTTGATGCCACGCTCGTAATCCAAAGAGAAAGTGGGAAAAGACGAATGAAGGTTCAGCTTTCTTTTCCCATTCATATAATAATACAGACAAGGAGTCCATTCGACACGGATGCGAGGAGCAAAACTGATGTACGTATCCTTGAATTTATCCATAAATTCGGGCGTAGGAGGAGCCATGGGATTTACAATCACAAACTTCGACTTCTCAACCGCCGTTCTCCTGTGGGCAGAAAAACCGACACTCAACTCCAATCCGTTGACCACCTCGATACTGTGACGGAAACTAAAAGACAAGTCCTTAAAATAATCCAAGTGTATCTGGTCAAAATCAAAGATACTATCCGGAATAGCTTTCAACTCATCCAGTACATCACTGCTATAAATACGGTTACCATTACCAAAACTGAGATGAATGGCTCCCCGCTTTTGCGGCCAATAATCAAAATCGGCATTAGCCGACCAATAAAACTCCTTGCGGGTAAAATTATAACCGATCCGGGGGACAATACGTAGCACTTTGTCTCCGGGGAACAACCGGTTGTACTTAAAGTCCTGCCGCCACGAGAAGCCGTTACTGCCACTATAACTCAACAGCAACGGGTTTATAATAGGAGAACATTTCACACTGCCTACACGCGACAAGTCCACATTAATATCCGACAACAGGAAATCGCCTACCTCTCCCCAAAACACACGACGGCGGGAAGGAGGTTTCAATGCCGAAGTATCCTTTCTTAAAGCATAATCTTCATACAGTTTCTTTTCATCGCTGCTTAGCTCCACAGGACGCAAAGAAGCGAAATAGGCACTGTCCAAAAGCAAAGAGTTCGTATCCGATCTCAATGTATAAGATTCCGTAAGGTCGAGTTTCTTCTTTTCCTTGCGATACTTGCCCCGGTCATTCAAGTCGATGGAATTATAATTCAACGAAGCCAGATAGCTGCCATCCACCACATTACCCACAAAATTGAAACGGACCTTGAATTCATAACACACAGGCAGAAATTCATTATCATCCCCCACCTCTCCCATTTTTATGAGGTTTTCAAAAGTCAGCAGTTCAGAACGTCCGGAAAAGCGCATTTCACGTATACTCCATACACCGGAACTGACAATCATATATCCTCCCACCAGCTGGTCACTTTTCGATTTAGGAATAAAACGTATTTTATAATGTATATCATCCGGCGTCCCCATGATCGTATCTATCCGGTAACGATAATATTTCTTCGCATTTTTGGCAAGCGGTGAAAGCAGGCGGTCGTAAAGCAATGTAGAAGAATAGGCATTAACATGAAAATACTCAAGCATCGTTGCCTGAAAACCGCCGCTGAAAACAGTGCCGTAACCGGCCTTTACCTTCTGATCGTAAATATTGGGAGCCGTGAAATGCAATTCACTATACGATTCCATCAAATACTCACGCACTCCCTTCTGTATACGAAACATCTTGGGGAGGTAACGGAATATGAAATTCTTCTTTCGGATATTCAGTTTACCTTTTATATAAAGGTCTGCCCGATAGTCGTTCACGATTTTCTCATAAAAAGGGGTAAAGGCCATCACATGCTGCAAGATGGAATCCACTGTGACGGGTTCGCTCGTATATGGATTCACAACGGAATTGGCCCTTCCTTTCGGTACTAAAAGGAATAAGCCCCAAACCAAAATCCATATCAACTTATAGTGTTTCAAAAAAGATCCTTTCCATTACATGGAACAAATATAAACAAAAACAATGAAAAGGAAAGATATATCCGGAGATTAACACTGATTTATAAAAAAGAGTTATATCTCTTTTATCGCATAATGTATTCCTTTATGTGTAGCAAGGAGCGTTTTTATCGATGAAAGCCATCTTCAAGAGGGGCACAACAAAGGAAAATACCTATTTTCTAAAAATTACCCCCTAAAATATAGGGGTACTATCAGAAAAAACATATAATTTTGCGCCATCAACCAACAAAAAACAGACCACTTATGTCTAAAATGAGATTTTTCGCTTTACAAGAGCTTTCAAACAGAAGCCCTCTGGAAGTCGTTACTCCTTCCAACAAATTATCCGATTATTATGGCAGCCATGTATTCGATCGCAAGAAAATGCAGGAATATCTTCCTAAAGAAGCTTACAAGGCGGTAACCGATGCCATTGAAAAAGGTACTCCTATCAGTCGTGAGATGGCCGATCTGATTGCCAATGGCATGAAAAGCTGGGCTAAATCGCTCAACGTGACTCATTATACACATTGGTTTCAGCCTCTTACCGATGGAACCGCCGAGAAGCATGACGGTTTTATCGAATTCGGCGAAGATGGAGGGATTATCGAACGTTTCTCCGGAAAGCTGCTTATCCAGCAAGAACCGGATGCGTCTTCTTTCCCTAACGGAGGTATCCGTAACACATTCGAAGCACGCGGGTATACAGCCTGGGACGTATCTTCACCGGCTTTCGTAGTAGACACCACTTTGTGTATTCCCACCATCTTCATCTCTTATACCGGTGAAGCATTGGATTATAAAACCCCTTTGCTGAAAGCACTCGCAGCCGTAGATAAAGCAGCGACCGAAGTGTGCCAGTTGTTCGATAAAAATGTAACCCGCGTATTCGCCAACCTGGGATGGGAACAGGAGTATTTCCTTGTCGACTCCGCTTTATATAATGCACGTCCGGATCTCTGCCTGACAGGACGTACGCTGATGGGCCACTCTTCGGCCAAAGACCAGCAGTTGGAAGACCACTATTTCGGTTCTATTCCTCCTCGTGTCACCGCATTTATGAAAGAACTGGAAATAGAGTGCCACAAATTAGGGATTCCGGTGAAGACCCGTCATAATGAAGTTGCTCCCAATCAATTTGAGTTAGCTCCTATTTTTGAAAACGTCAACCTCGCCAACGACCACAACCAACTCGTCATGGATTTGATGAAACGCATTGCCCGTAAACACAACTTTGCCGTATTGCTGCACGAGAAGCCGTATAGCGGAGTCAATGGTTCGGGAAAACACAATAACTGGTCGCTCTGTACCGACACCGGCATCAACCTGTTTGCTCCGGGAAAGAATCCGAAAGGCAATATGCTTTTCCTTACTTTCCTTGTGAATGTGCTAATGATGGTTTACAAAAACCAGGATTTGCTGCGCGCTTCTATCATGAGTGCCGGCAACAGCCATCGTCTGGGCGCCAACGAAGCTCCTCCCGCCATTCTTTCTATTTTCCTGGGCAAACAACTCTCTGCCACTTTGGACGAGATCGTACGCCAGGTAGGGAGCAGTAAAATGACACCGGAAGAAAAAACGACATTGAAATTAGGCATCGGACGTATTCCGGAAATTCTGCTGGATACCACAGACAGGAACCGTACTTCCCCATTCGCCTTCACAGGAAACCGTTTTGAATTCCGCGCCGCTGGTTCCTCTTCCAACTGTGCCGCTGCCATGATCGCCATCAATGCCGCCATGGCCAATCAATTGAACGAGTTCCGTGCTTCTGTCGAAAAACTGATGGAAGAAGGTGTCGGCAAAGACGAAGCCATCTTCCGCTTGCTGAAAGAAACAATCATCGCTTCCGAGCCGATCCGTTTCGAAGGCGACGGCTATTCGGAAGAATGGAAAAAAGAAGCAGCCCGCCGCAGATTGACCAATATCTGCCATGTGCCCGAAGCATTGATGCACTACATGGACAACCAATCCAAATCGGTATTGATAGGCGAACGTATTTTCAACGAAACGGAACTGGCTTGCCGTCTGGAAGTAGAATTGGAGAAATACACCATGAAGGTTCAGATAGAAAGCCGTGTGCTGGGCGATCTGGCCATCAACCACATCGTTCCGATTGCCGTAATCTATCAAAACCGCTTATTGGAGAATTTAAGAGGATTGAAAGAGATATTCTCTCCGGAAGAATACGAGGTCATGAGCGCCGACCGTAAAGATCTCATCAAGGAGATCTCACGCCGTGTCACTGCCATCAAGGTGTTAGTCAGAGAGATGACAGAAGCCCGCAAAGTAGCCAACCATAAAGAGAACTTTCAGGAAAAGGCTTTTGCATACGAGGAAACCGTACGGCCTTATCTGGACAAAATCCGTGATCACATCGATCATCTGGAAATGGAAATCGATGATGAGATATGGCCTCTACCCAAATACAGAGAGCTGTTATTCACTAAATAACAGACTTGGCAGAGACCGGTTTGATTCTTACAGATAGTGAAAGTTACGGATTGTAACAGAGAAACATAGTAACAGATAAACATAAAGAAGCCGTATCATACTCTATTTTGAGTAAAGATACGGCTTCTTTTATAAGAATGCATTTTACAGAGTGTATTTTACAAAATGTCAATATGATATTTTAGTTTATGCAGAATCCCTTTATTAAAGCGAGAGAGAGGGTTGATACTAAAAATCCTCTACATTTCCATTCCGGATATTCCAAAAAGCTACCAATAGAAACGATTTGCTATTGATAAGGTTACAGTTTCCGCGTTTTGTCTGCAATTTGTCTTAAAATCACATATACATCATTCTTTATTCCATTTCGAAACAGGCTGAATTCCGTTGGCAGTTAGCGTAAAAAGGGGTCAGTCCGAAAACCCTGTGGGTATGTTAAATTTACACAGTTAGC
>CAUEFX010000034.1 GCA_958477465.1 uncultured Bacteroides sp. | reverse complement strand
TCATCCAATAGTGCCGGAGCATTTGCCAACTTGTTACCAACTTGGCATAACTTTTCAAGAAATACCTAATAAATTTAACCTAATAACCATCTTTTCAATATCTTCGCATTTTGGAATTACCGTATGACTATAAATTAATTAAAGAAAATATGTGGACGCCTTACAAAGATTTAGAGACAATAGAGGATATTATGCCGTTATTAGAAGATAACAATAAACTTATAATACCAATATGCGATTCAATTACAACACTTATAGATAAATGTATTGATCCTTATGAAAACGAATATATCTGTGTTGATCGAGATAGAGCAACCGTTATAGGTTTGTTTACAAAAATATTTAAATGTTATCAAGATGGTCTTACCGCATATAAAAATAATAAATTTGAAATATGTATCATACATCAAAGAATCATCTATGAAGCATACATTAAATTCCTCTATTTAATGAAACATGGAAAAACAGTACAAAGACAATACCGCTTAATATCCTATAAAAACAGATATGAATTTTACAAAACATACCCAGAAACCTGTATAGAAGATCACGGATACTTTCACGTTAGGAATACAAAGTTTTTAGAGTTATTAAAGGCAGATGGCTTTACCATCGAAGATTTGGAAAATAATAAGAAATGGAAACTTGACGGAAAATCATTTAAACAGTTACAACAAGAATTGGATAATGAAGAACTATATTCCTCTGTCTATGGTATGGCTTCTGATCCGATACATTCTGATTGGGGAGAAATTAGTCAATTACATTTAATAGCAAATGATGAAGAAGGTGTGATGTGCGCAAATAAAGATTATAATTCATCCCATTACAGATATATAATTCCCTTCGTCATGATTCCTATTGATGCTGCAATTGCCTATATCCAATGGATTAAAGAAGAATTAGAGATAACTCTTCTGGAGAATTTGCTACCCACTTTTTATGATATTAAAAGAGTTCTAAATATTATTGCTAAGCAAATATTTATCGAATATCAAGGAGAGAAGTATTTATATGAATGATCCCTGCTTTCATAGTCTGGTGCAAGGTGCAAGCCTATACTTATATATAGGCTCGCACCTTGCACCGGAAAAATATTTTTATCTATTTAATACTCAAATAGTTTGGTAGATTAAAAGGAAAGTTGTAGTTTTGAACCCGGAAAGTTAAGCAGACACAACGGTGTCATAAGCAGACAAATCAACATTTTGGAAATCGTTACTAAATCGTTACGGTACGATTTTAGTAGTTTAGAAAGCATTTGTGTTTCAAACACATACAGCCATAAAGTGAAAATCCCAGGCGGATCACCACTTACAAAAGGAAAGAGCATTCATTTATGAGTGCTCTTTTTTTTATCAACAACCTGTCACTTTCCCCGGGATAAAAAAACATATATTAACTATAATAGTGCAGTTTACAAATGAAATAATGTACAAATAGTGCAGTTTGGACGCTAAAAAAACTATCTTTGTAGGTGACATCTAAAATATACCATCATGAATATCAACGAATATGCACAGATTGTAGCTGACCAAAAAGAGGAATTGAAGTTGATCAACCCCGAAACCTTATGTTCCCGGAAAGAAGAAAGCCTATTTGACATAGATAGTCCTCTGGCACAAATCGTCATTGGAGTGCGACGAAGTGGCAAATCTACAATTTGCCATAAGGTTTTAAAAGAAAAGGAGGTACCCTATGCTTATGTAAATTTCGATGATGAACGATTATATAAATTAGAATCCAAAGACCTAAACTCTCTTTTGGAAGCCATATATATGGTATATGGTGATTTTCAATATTTATTTCTTGATGAAATACAAAATATCACAGAATGGTTTCTCTTTGTAAATAGACTACTTCGGCAAAAGATTCATCTTATCATAACCGGTTCAAATGCTAAACTTCTAAGTAGTGAGTTAAGCACACATCTTACCGGACGATATAATCAAATAGAACTTTATCCTTTTTCTTTCATGGAACTTTGCCAATATCGGAAAGTTGAAACTAAAGATATTTCAACCAAAGGAGTAGCTTTCAAGAAAGTTGCATTCGAGGAGTACTTCAAAAAGGGTGGATTTCCTGAATTGTTTGAAGTAAAAAACAGTCGTGGGTATATTCAGGGGTTATTTGACTCTATTATACGTAAAGATATACAGCAACGGTTTAAAGTCAGATATATAGAGTCGTTACGTATGCTTGCCAATCACCTGATAGATAATTTTGGTCAGGAAATTATATATGCCAACCTTGCAGAACGCTTCGGCTTTGGTTCTTTACATACAGCAGAGAACTATGTATCCTATTTAAAAAGAACATATCTCTTATTAAGCATTCACAAATTTTCATTTAAAAGCAAAGAACGTATACGAAATGAGAAAGGGTATATAGTTGATACAGCTTTCATTACTGAAAGGGATGATGCCATGAATGGGCAAAACTTAGGTTGGAAATTAGAGAATATCACCTATGTCGAACTATTAAGAAGAAACAAACCCCTATTTTACGATATTTTCTATTACCGAGAGCAATATGAAATTGATTTTGTGATATGCGAGGGGAACAATGTAAGAGAACTGATCCAAGTCGCTGTTGATATTTCCTCTACAAAGACTTATAATCGCGAAACATCCGCATTGTGCAGGGCGTCTTCGGACTTAAAATGTGAGAAACTTACTTTAATAACAATGAATGACACCAGAACTATTGAGAAAGATGGACATACAATACAAGTTATCTCTATCATAGACTGGTTATTGCAGGAATAAATCAAGAAGCAAGATCAGCAAAATGGAAACAGTCTCTATTCTCAACTCTCTTATTGTAAGTTTTCCAAAACTCAATATGAATGAAGCATCGACAAAGGTAAGTTCCGAAAAGTAGAAAGAGGATGTCAAAACTCCTTCTTTTTAAGATTCACCCCTACTACAGATATTCGTGGCAGGGGTGAATCTTTCTATTCGGGCATTATGACGCGCCCTCTTTCTTTTATTCAGGAAAACCGCAAAAAGAATCAGGAAGCAATCAGAAAACGGGGCACCCGTAAAATCAGATGAATTACCCCCAGCACATTTTAATCTCTTCCGGCAAAGTGAACCAAAAACGCGACCCATGCCCCGGTTCTGAATCAAGCCCTATCTGTCCACCCAATTGTTCTATGATACTCCGGCAGATAGAAAGTCCCAATCCCGTACCGTGTACAAACGAATTGAGTTTGACAAAACGTTCGAATATACGGGATAATTGCTCTTTTTCAATACCGATACCGGTATCCTGTACATAAATCTCAAGTACTCCATCTTTCAGTCCGTAACCCACGCGGATACTTCCTTCGGAAGTGAATTTGATAGCATTATTGACAAAATTGGATATCACCTGATACAAACGGTTGCGGTCACTGGCTACATGGCAAACCGGCAGATAAGGTTCGAACAGTAACTGCACTCCCGGCCGCACCTTCATCTGCATGGAACGTACGATGTCCTCACACAACAGATTCACATCGACATCACCGATCGTAAACTCAAATGTCCCGGCTTCAATCTTCGAAATGTCAAGAATGTCCGAAATCAATTGTAACAGCAAGTCATTGTTCTCACGTACGATGTTGATGTATTCCCGTCGTTCTTCTACATCATCCGATTCAATCAGCAAATCCGAAAAGCCGACAATGGCATTCAGCGGAGTACGTATCTCGTGGCTCATATTAGCGAGGAAAGCACTTTTCAGGCGGTCCATCATCTGCGCCTTGTCACGTGCCAAAATCAACTCAGCCTCCGTTTCCTTCAGTTCCGTAATATCGTAATTAATGCCGATGATTTCTATCTCATTATTTTCAGGTTCATAGGTGGTAACTACTATATTGGTACGCACCCAACTATTGTAGCTTTCCATCCCCGGACGGCACACCCGTATCTCCTTCTGAAAATGACGTCTGTTCCCTTTTCTCACCTCTTCAAAAAAATCAAGAATACTTTGCTGATCATCCGGATGCACATGCCTATAAACACCCACAATTCCACTCAACGGAGTTTTTTCCTCCTCTCCCAAATTCTTATACCATTGTTTAATGGCATACCCTTTCCGGTCGATAAGGTTCAGTTTGGCATAGCCCACCTTGGCATAATCAGAAATCAGCAGGAAGAAATTTTCGAAATCCTGGATACGATTCAAGGCATTGAGGCGTTCGGTATTATCTATACTTATCAGAATGTAGCCGTTAAAGTCGCCTTCGCTATCATAGAGTTTACGGACTTTGGTATAAATATCTATCGACTTCGATAGGTTCGACTGAAAATAACCTTCAGTCAAATCAAAAGAATAATTGATACGGAAATCTACCAACTCCTCCTTCTTCACACGATCACGAATTTCTTGTGGAACATTCGGATTCTCGAAAAAGTTAATTCCAAGCACCTTCTCCTTATCGGTCACACCGAATATCTCCATATTCATATTATTCAAATCGGTGAGATAGCCGTTTTTATCATAGATTTCTACTCCGGCCGGGATATTGGCAAAGATACTTCTAAAAAGTTTCTCGCTACGATCCATTGCACGGTTGGCTTTACGCAATTCGATACAGATACTGATTATGTTCGCCAATGAGGAAATCCACTGAAAATCTTCATTGCTCCATTCATGATAAGTACCGACCAAGTCAATGCCCATATACCCCCAGATACGGTCGCCCGCTCTCAAAGGAGTAACCATCATCGATAAGATGCCTTTTTTCTTGAAATATTTATATTCCTCTTTTGCTTCCGCCGGCAATTGCTTTAATGAACTCAACAAAATAGGCGTACCGGACAGTATCTGCCTGCTCCACCATCCCGGCAAACCGACAGCGAGCCCCTGCTGATTATCTTTTTCCGACAAGACACCTTCGGAAACGACTTCATACATACAACTCTGACGCGTATAATCCTTGTCATACTCAAAAATATAGGCCCGACCTTCACCGTAATAGGTATTGAGAATATCATTCAGAATATCTATAATGCAAGACTCCATCTCTTCGTCATGAAGAAAACGAAGCAGAGACTGGGAAATAAAATTCTGTCGCCGAAGCAGATTGTTCACTTTTCGTAAAGTATCTCTTTGGTCTGATTCCTTGGGGGCCTCTACACATTGAATCACCCCGAAAGATTTGTCACCGCCATCGGTTCCCGTACCTTTCTCACGATGAGACAGGCGGGTGTGCAACCAGATTTCCCCATAACGCGAGCGGATGGGAAATGTCTGCTCATAAAAGTTTCTGTAGATATTTGCATTGGCACGAAACTCCAAAATAATCTGTTCGCGATAATCTTCACGTATCAGATTCTGAAAATCTGAAAAAGAGATAATATCTCCATCCAAACCGAGGAGGTCACAAAGAAAATCCGAACATAAATAATGACCTGCTGCAAAATCCGCTTCCCACCAACCTATTTGGGCAAGAGAAGCCATCTTAATATACCGCTCATTGTTAGTCTGCATATGTTATTCATAATATTAGTTATTAGGGAGTAAATATACGTAAAAAAGCCTGTCTTTGTATTATTTACCTATTTTATTATCCTAATACTTAAAAAAAGAAGAAAGTTGTGTATATTACCCTGTTTTTTCTCCACTCTTATTTGATATCTATTGTTATTATCACTATGTTTGTACATTATCAAATTAATGTGAATCTTTGCCTTGCGCATCACTGCTTTATACCCCATAGAGGAAATCTCCCGACATAGCATAGGGCAATGAACGATCATATACCGTTTCTCTATTTTTCATATACCGTTTCTCTCTTTTTTGAATAACAACAAATAAAGCAGTATGACTATGGAAATAAAATCTTTGAATAACATTTGCTTTGATGAATTGTTTGAGGCATTCGAACTGGCTTTTGCCGATTATGAAGTACAACTAAACAAAGCCGAACTTCTTGCTATGCTAAAACGGCGCGGTTTTGAGCCTAAAGCCTCTTTTGGCGCATTTGACGGGAACGAAACAGTTTCGTTTACATGCAATGGAACAGGGAATTTCTACGGAACGCCAACCGCCTACGATACCGGAACCGGCACATTGAAAGAGTATCAGGGAAAGGGGCTGGCTACACAGGTTTTCAACTATTCAATCCCCTACTTAAAAGCTTTGGGAATAAAGGAATATCTGTTAGAAGTATTGCAGCACAATACAGGGGCACTCTCTGTTTATCAGAAGTTAGGTTTCGAGGTAACGCGAGAGTTTTATTACTTCAAGCTGAAAAATAATCAGATCAACCCAAGTACCAGAACACTTGACTTCCCTTATACATTGAAACCGATAAAAATCGACGAGTACAATTCAATACCTCGCTTTTGGGATTTCAAACCTTCCTGGCAGAACAGTATGGAAGCGATAAATAGAAGCATAGAAGACTTCATTTGTTTGGGCGTTTTCTCTGAAGGCAATCTTATCGGCTATGGAGTTTTCGAACCCACATCCGGTGATGTTACTCAAATAGCCGTTGATAAACAATATCGCCGTAGAGGAATCGGCTCACTGCTCTTTCAGAAGATGCTCGAAAGCAATAAACACAGTTCTCTCAAGATCATCAATACCGACATAGAGTGCCACTCGATTACAGCTTTTCTACAATCGAAAAATATAGAACCGGCAGGAAAACAGTTTGAAATGATTAAAAGATTATAAGCATCATGCTTCCCACATTGGAAACAGAGCGCCTGACTCTCAAACCTCGAACAATTGCAGACCTCAATAGTTGCGTGGAGATGGATACCACTCCACAGGTTACAGAATATATACCGGGAGAATGGAACGGCTTATACGGACATATTACTTTCCTGAAGGAAAGAATCTTGAAATCTTATCCTTCAGGCTTAGGTTATTGGTCTATTTTTGCAAAAGAGAACCCGACGGACTTTCTGGGCTGGATACATCTGCTTCCCGTAGAAGACGACAGGCAAGCTGCCGAAATAGGCTGGCGTTTGAAATATCCGGCATGGGGAAACGGGTATGCAACCGAAGCGGCACAAGCAATAATCATATATGCTTTTAACACTGCAAAGATCAACCGGATTGTAGCATATACACATTCTGCCAATAGCCGTTCCATAAAAATGATGAATAGATTAGGCCTCAAATATGTTACAAATTTCATTTACGAAGGCAAAACACCTTCTCTATTTTATGAAATCGAGAAAAACAAGTATCATCAAAAGGTATAAGAATCAAAAGATACAAGAAATCAGCCACAACACCTGCCAGCCAGGGTATTAATCAAACGTACCAGCCATGCAACCATGGTATTAATCAGGCGTATCAACCACGGCATAAGCCAAATGTAAATACTAAAAAAACAAAATTATTATCATATCCCGAAAGACTCAACTGTATTATGATCAAGAGGTTTTCTGCTATCCACAGAGAGCTAACGGCAATAAGACCCAAACAACATTTGATTTAAATATATATACTACATGAAAATGGTTAATCACAAAAACACGCTATGTGCAGGAATTGCATGTATATTGATGTGCGGCAATCTATCGGCACAAGAGACTAACTTCGATCTGACCTCCCAACGTTCTGAAAAACAAGATGTATTGGCAGTTCCCGGAGAGAAGATAGAGCATCAGGGGATAATCATCAACCCCACTCCTCAAGAACTGGTATTCAACGGAAATGAAAGATTGAATATTTCCCAAGGATTAATATTGAAAGACAAACAGAAAAAATTCACCAAAGAGCTGGAGTTTGTTACTCTCAGTAAGAAAGGAGCAAAGCTGACTATCGACTTTGGGAAGAAAGCAGCGGCAACACAGAATGTAAAAGAAGTGTCGGGAGCCTACACCCTTAGTATCGGTTCAAAAGGAATCTCCATTATCGGCTATGATGAAAGAGGCGCATTCTACGGCATTCAAACTTTGCGACAATTAACAGAAAGCCCGGTAACCGCAAACGGGCAATTGCCCTATCTGGAAATCAACGATTATCCGGACTTACCCAACCGCGGAGTAGTAGAAGGATTTTACGGCACACCATGGTCACACGAAGTACGGATGTCCTTGATAGACTTCTACGGAAAATTCAAGATGAACACTTATCTGTACGGTCCCAAAGACGATCCTTACCACAGTTGCCCCAACTGGCGTCTCCCCTATCCGGAGAAAGAAGCCGAAAACATCCGACAATTGATCGAAGCCTGCAACCGGAACCGGGTAGATTTCGTATGGGCCATCCACCCCGGTCAGGACATCAAATGGAACGAAGAAGACTACCACAACTTAATCAACAAGTTCAACTGGATGTATGACCTCGGCGTACGCCACTTCGCCATCTTCTTCGATGACATTTCCGGAGAAGGAACCAACCCGCTGAAACAGACGGAACTGCTAAACCGGCTGACCGATGATTTTGTGAAAGTAAAAGGCGACATCAGCCCGCTTACGGTATGCCCGACGGACTATTCCAAACTCTGGGCAAACCCTACTCCGGAAGGTAGCCTTGCCATTTACGGAAAAACACTGTATCCGGAAATAAAAGTGTTCTGGACAGGCGATGTAGTCTGTAGCGACCTGACCAAAGAGACTCTGGAATTTGTCAACTCACGCATCAAGCGTCCGGCATATTTCTGGTGGAACTACCCGGTGACGGATTACGTGCGCAACATCCTCCTACAAGGACCGGTTTACGGACTAAGCACCTCATTGACAGAGAAGGACGTTTGCGGAGTCATCAGCAACCCGATGGAACATGGCGAAGCATCCAAACTGGCGCTATACGGGGTGGCCGACTACACCTGGAACATGGCGGCCTACAATGCAATCGACAACTGGGAAAGAGGACTGGGCGAGCTTATGCCTCAAGCAAGAGAGGACTACCGGAGATTTGCCATCCACTCGAGTGACACGGAAACCGGTTATCGACGGGATGAATCCTGGGAAACAAAGACATTCCGGCTTACCGACTGGACGGAAGAAGCCGCACAAGTCCTGGAAGAAGAGTTCAAGAAAATAGAAAACGTACCCGCCAATCTGGAAAAAGAATGCGCCAACAGGAACTTACTGAAAGAATTACATCCGTGGCTGAAAGAATTCGGTAAGCTGGGAACGAGAGGAAAACGCGCCATAGAGCTGGCACGCATCTATCGCTCCAATCAAAACGACGCACTCTTCTGGAGCAAATACGTGCAGAATTTAATGACCCAAGAGGAACGTAAAAGCTACGACGACCATAAATCGGGCACCATGAAATTACAGCCTTTCTACGAAAACGCAATGGACGACATGGCATACGGATTCCTGAAAAAACTGAGCGGTGGGATTCCGATGGATTAC
The DNA here is from genome assembly GCA_958477465.1 of uncultured Bacteroides sp. Taxonomy (GTDB): domain Bacteria; phylum Bacteroidota; class Bacteroidia; order Bacteroidales; family Bacteroidaceae; genus Bacteroides. The sequence goes on along the minus strand of CAUEFX010000034.1, from coordinate 33,170 downwards.
AAGGGCATCGGCTCGTTCGCCAATTCCGGTACGATACAAACCAAATTGATGTTCGACAGAGACACCACCACTTACTACACTTCCGGCATGGCTCAAAAAGCCGGAGACTGGATCGGCGTCGATTTAAGAGCCATCCGTGATGTATCCGAAATATCTATTCTTCAGGGAAGAAACTCTGTGGATGATGTAGATTATTTCGACCATGCCCTATTGGAATGTTCGGAAGACGGAAAGATCTGGAAGCCTCTGACGGAAGAGTTAAAGCAACAATACATTATCCAATGGCAAGGAGAGACTGTAAAAGCCCGATATGTCCGCTTGAGAAGATTGGATTCCCAACGTACAAACTACGCTTCCATCCGCTCGTTCGAGGTGAATCCGCTGCGATTAGAAGGTTTGGGATTCGAGCTGCAAGCCACAAATCCACAGCAGGCGCTTTATGCATTCGACAAGAATTCGGGTACATCATTCAAATCCACGCCCCAGGATTACCTGGAATTTGAAGTGACCCAAGGTACGAAAGCCTATATTCTGTTAATGAACGAGCCTCCGATGCCACTGAAATGCAAACAGTTGGATGCGAAAGGAGAAGTAGTATCGGAGACTGCTGTCAACTCTCCTTATAGCAAGATTGAGTTATCCGGCAGAGAAGTTGCCAAGATCCGCATAGAGGGAGCAGCTGAAATATTCGAAATCATTTCCGTAGCAGAATGATTGGTACTACAAGAGACACCTTTCCGCTGTCCAATCAGTACCCCAACCGTTGCGGGATCATAAATGATTTATACAAAATCCGTATATGTTCCCAAGGCAGCGAAAACTGAACTTTCTCCATATCCGGTATGTTATAATAGCACGAACAATAAAAAAATTGAGGTTATGGAAAAATATCTGATTCACAGCAATGAACTGCATTTGATTGATAAGACCAAAATCCATCAGGCAGTAGAAAAGATGGTAGAGTCTCTTGATATGGCAGCCGGGTCCACTTCTTGTTTTGACCTTTACAAAGTGGTAGAGACTTATTTTACAGACTTGGAAAAAAGGGAAAAGATGAACCGGTTTCTGGGTATAACAGATACAACGGAAGAGATAGAAGAAGAGTTCGGAGTGTGCTGACCTCCCAAACGAACTTCTGATTTGAAGCTTGGACATCCTCCGAAGGCAAAAGAAAAGAGGGTGCATCCAAATACACAAAAATTAGAAAATCGAGGATGTGTCATAATGCCCAAATAGAAAGATTCACCCCTGCCACAAATGAATATCTGTAGCAGGGGTGAGTTTCTAAAAAAGGAGTTTTGCCCCCTCGTTTTTTTTTCGAAAAGGACATTTTGATACATCCTCCTTTTTAGGTTTAGCAGTTACGATTTGCAACTTTTCGAAGGGAATTTTTGAAGTTTCATGTCCCTTCATATTTAAGTTTCAGGTATTTAGAGTTCACCTTTACATGATTCAATTTCCCTGATGAACTGTAAGCTGCGGGAACGGGAAGTTGATTCCTTTTGCATTGAAGGTATTATAAATAGCCTTGTTCGTATCGAAATAAACGCCCCAATAGTCTCCGGTATTCACCCATACACGAACAATCACGTTCACGCTACTTGCATCCAGCGCATGAAGGGCGATAAAGGGCTCCGGAGTATTCAGTACCCGCTTGTCGGCAGCCAAGACTTCACGGATCACCCGTTCCACCTTGTCATAGTCTTCACCATAATCCACACCGAACACCCATTCCACACGGCGGGTTTCCTGTGTATTATAATTCGTCACCACCCCGCTGCTCAACGAGCCGTTCGGCACATAAACCAGCTTGTTATCCCCCGTGGTCAGGATAGTATGGAATATCTGTATTTCTCTCACCGTTCCCGAGAAGTTCTGGCTTTCAATCCAATCACCTACTTTATAGGGTTTAAATAGCAAGATGACCAGTCCTCCTGCAAAATTCTGAAGATTGCCCGACAATGCCATACCGACGGCAACACCGGCAGATGCCAACAATGCAGCGAACGAAGCAGTCTCCACACCCAATGCACCGACAACCGAAACTATCAGGAGAACCGTCAACAGAATATTGACAAGGCTTTTGACAAATGTCTTGATACTTACATCCACAAGCCGCTTATCCATCATTCTGGCTGTCAGTTTATTCAACATCGATACGAGGAAACGCCCTACAATGAAAACAAGTGTCGCTTTTAAGATACTTGCACCGGCATGTACACCGGAATCGAGCATTTGTTGAGTGAGCAGAGACAACTTATCAAGCCCTTCCGCATTGGCTATAGCCTGACTCAAATTGTCGGTCGCCACCTGCAAAGAGTCGGTAACGGCCTGAGTTACTTGTAATAGTAGCATAATTGTTTTGTTTTTTAAGTAAATAATTCGTGATTTCAATTTAATATCAAGAACCCGCAGTACTTTTCTCCTAAGATTTTCATCAGCTTATCTTGAGAAACATTCCCGAACAGAAAACATCCTCCCAATAACACGCTGAATAATACTGAGCAATATAAAAAAACAGGCTCTGACAAGTTGCAAATTTACCTTGTTCCAAGCAAATATAAAAATTTTTTTGCTTTCTTCGTCTGGAAGTACCTATTTTATCGATCAAATATATCCCCCAAAGGGCGTCTTCCATCAGCACTGCGACACCTATCCCAAAACATGTTATGTCTTTTTTTAAAAGACGCTACATCTTTTAAAAAAACATATTACATCTTTTTTTAAAACATACTATATGTTTTTCTGAAGGATGTTATATCTTTTTTGAAAAGACGTTATATCTTTTTTCCAAGCCAGTTACATCCTTCGAAGTGGGGACGAGCCACTTACATTTAAAACAAAAGCGGGGCTGCCTGAACTTGTCAGACAGCCCCACCGGTCAGTATCAGAATAAAGAAAAGAGAATAACTTTTACCCGTTCTTTTCCGCTTTCGCTTCCGCTACGATCTCTTCGGGCACTTTTTCACAGCGTACGTATTTGTTTATGTCGTTTTCGTTGTCCTTTGCCGTCCATATCATAGATCCGCTTGACAATAAATCGGTTATAATATATTCATTATTCCAGCTGCCGTTACCGAAATCATAGACTCCGCTGATGACCGCCCCCAGGTAAAGGTCGTCTTTTATGCTGAAATCTCCGGTAATGTAGCGTGCATACATACTGTCGAACTTCTGATACATCTCAAAAGTCTGTTCCCTACGGTTGAAAATGACATAACAGTATATTCCTTCCGCCAGAGGTTTCCCATTCCATTCAGCAAGTTTCCATGTCCCGTTCAGGTTGGCCGGAGTGACTTCCAGTACAGGAATTACCGTTTCGTCATCGTCACACGATGTAAGACAGCAGAAGAAAGTTAATAGTGTCATTAGTTTGAAAAGATTCTTCATATCGAATTTCTTGTTTTTATTATTGATTAATACGGTTTACTTTTATAGTCAGTGTCCGATCCGACGGACGCGCATCCACTCCTTCAATGATGACAGGAAAGGTAAACGTTCCGCTCCTCCCCGCAGGAATCACCGATAAATCGAGGGTTACTACAATGTCGGCTTCGCTGCCCGGCAGGATAATTTCCGGTTCGGTACGGAAAGTCGCAAATTCCGGAATGATAGCGGGCGACAATTTCAAGGGTTTATCTCCACTGTTACCACACAAGATCCGTTCCGTCAAAAGATTTCCACCCGCTGTTTCATTGAATTCCATCCGGTTCTGTTTCAGCCTCAATCTTCCCATCGCATAAGGATAACGCGCCCATTCATCTGCTCCGGGACGCACACAGCCTATCAGCGTAAGGCGCGCTACCGGTGTTTTCTCCGGAGAAGACAGGTAGACAAAAGCATTCGTATCTATCGTTCCGGGGTGATTTTCGGGGGTGTATGTGAGCGTAATGGTCCGTGTTTCACCCGGGGCTATCTCACCGGTCCGTACACTTGCCGAAACACATCCGCAACTTGTTCCCACGCGTACAATCTGGATTGCCTTTCCGCTGACATTCGTACCCGTGAAATGATAAGTCTGCGGGGCATCGTCTTCAGTCAGTACCCCTACATCCATCACAGTCCTGTCGAACCGCAGGATCTGTTCCGCCTGCTTCATCAACAGCGGATTTAACGTTGAGTCCGCCTTTTCATACAAAGAGGAACGGATATCCTGAGCCTTAACACTCCCCAACTGCCCTATTGCCGTGCAGCAGATGAATAGCTGTATCCAAGTAACCGGTTTCATAAGACTGTCAAATTACATCCATCCGTTGTCGTTGGCATTGTTGCGAACGGTTACGGTAATAACCTGCCCGCTTCCGTCGCTTCCTTTTACGGTGATCTGTGCGGTGCCGGTTGCTACCCCGACCACTCTCATCACTGTATCTTTAACGGCTACCGTTGCAATGGCAGTATCGGAAGACGTACAGGAATAAGTAAGGTTCTCACCGTTTACGAAATAATAGGCCAGGTTGATAACCGATGTGGCAGCTTCCGCCACATATATGTTGGGCACTTTCATATCCCAACCGTTTCCTTCGATGGCATCCAGCAATCTCCCGGCATCCACAACACCCGTCCCCATCTTCCCGACGTATTTCGACAACTCCATAACGGTAGGAGCCGATGCGGGTGAGTTGTGATTCCGGTAGTACGTTTTCTTTTTCCCTCCGCTATACCAGCTGTCAAGCGGCTTAACCGACTCCTTGAGCAATTGTATGAACTGGCTTGCCTTGAAATGGCGTCGTTGCTGAACTGCATACGACAGCCCCAGTGCGGCAACACCGGAAACATGCGGACACGCCATAGACGTACCGTCCATATATCCGTAGGCAGGAGCACCGTTCCGTATCATGGTAGAGAGGATGGAACCGGAAACCTCTTCTCCGTTCCAGAACTCATCATCCTCTTGCCCCGTCGGGTTGTAATATTCGGTATCACCGCCCGGAGCAGAGACATCCACCTCCACCCCATAATTGGTATAGGACGACGGAGTATAATCGGCCGCCACGGCACCCACCGTAACACATTTGGAGTAAGCACCCGGATATGCGGGAACTCCGGCATATTCGTTACCCGCAGCAAAGACGGCAATCCCTCCATCGATCACCCCATTGGGAGAACCGGCATTGTGAATGAAATAATCCAACGCCTCTTTCTCTAACGGATAAGTATTTGCCCACTCCTCTTCAGTAGCAGGTCCGGGCACATACCCCTCTACCTCATTCGCCTCTGCAGAGTTATACCCCCAGCTACATTGCAGGATAACGGCTCCATTGTCGGCGGCATATTTAATGGCTTTGGCTTCACCGTCAAGGCTGACTCCGTTTTCACCTGAGAATACCTGGCAGATCATGATTTTCACTCCGGAGTTTTTCGTTCCGTCTCCTCCGGCAATGCCGCAGACACCTTTACCGTCATTCATGGCAGCAATCGTACCCGATACGTGCGTTCCGTGTCCGATATCATTTACGTCTGTCCAAGAGATATCTCCGGTATTGTTTACAAAGTTGTATCCGTATTTATCGTCCTTGTATCCGTTACCGTCCGCATCTTTTCCGGCAAACAGGTTTTCGGACTCATTGATCCAGATGTTGTCCTCCAAGTCCGGATGGGTGTACATGACCCCGTCATCCAGCACCGCCACGATAATGGACGGATCGCCCGTACTCTTCTGCCAGGCCTCATAGCAGCCCACGTCACATCCGGCTATCGAACCGGCGACAATTTCGCCTGCACTGTTTTTCTTATCGAACGGGTTGGAACCGGTATTGATATAATTCCATTGATACCCCAGTCCCGGATCGGAGAAGCCTCCCGATGCTACGGCACTGCGGGTAGCAGTCCGTTGCTGCAAAGTGGATCTGCCGACATAGCTCCGGCGGCTTTGCGTGTCATAAGCACGTTTGATACGGCTGTTTCCCTGAACTTTGGAAATTTCTCCCAGTTGGGAAAGACGTTTGGCAGCTTCCTGCAAATCCGTATGTTCGTCGAACTTCACCTGATACCACAAATGCAAACCGGCTGTACGGGTGCGTTGTTCATTTTTGATGTCTACCGGAAAGATACGTTCAAAATGATATCCGCCCAGAATGTCCAACACTTCATCGGTCGAAGGGATACCCGAACGGGTCATTGTACCGCTACGCCCGGTTGAGCGTGTCAGTGTCCGGTCAAGAATATCGCTCATTTCGGGTTTGAACTTAATCAGCAGTTCTCCCGCATTAATATCACCGGGAAAGCAAATCTCCGTTTCCCCTGTGGGGGGAGACGGAAGTTCGGCTATATCCTGCTCCGTACATGCGATCAGTGCCAAGGCAAAGAGTGCAACATATAAAACCTTTTTTTTCATTGTTTCTATTTAAAAGTTGTTCTTATTAATAAGTACCCGACAGGGGGTTATTTGCCTGTTGCCACATACCTGTGGTAATACAGCGGATAAGCGACTCCGGCTACCGTTGCAGCGTCCGGTTTCTCTTTGCCGTAATAATAATCAAAGTTGAACTTCACCGCATCGACATTATTGAACCCGACTTTATCACCGGCAGAGTTTTTGCCGTTCTCCTGTTGGTTGAGAACCAGTGTCATGGGATCCCACTCTATGAAGTACGGGTGAAACAAAATCCATTTGGGCAACGGGCCTGTCAGGAAATTCAAGTTGATGGAGAACGAACGGGCTTTCGGCAAGACACGCAACACCTCTTGTCCGGTCACCGACAAGACATCCTTGTTGGTTTGCGTAAATGCGACTGGATTATCGTTCGTTTTCAGCCAGATACAGGTATCACCCACCAGCTTGTCCAGATAGTCTTCCTCATTATCGGAAAAGTCACTGTCCTGATAATGTACCGGTTTTCCGGCACTCCGGAGTGCACTTTCCATCTCTTCGTCCGTGGGTAACTGTCCTTCAATAAAATTGTAGGAGAGCCGCAGCGTCTTTAGGTTGTCCCAGGTCAGTAATGAGAGGAATGCCGTCTTCTCCGCTCCCGAACTGATGTTGATATCCAGTCCGAGGGGTCTCCCGTTATAAGTATGTCCCTGGCTCAGGTCGGAATAAGAGTCACTCCGGCGGCAGCCTACCAATCCGAATGAATGTAGTTCCGGAAAGTTCTCCACATTCACGACTTCCGTAATGGCAGCCAATGACGCGAAGTTGTTGCTCGACAGATCGAGCTTCTCCAGCCCCCGATAGCTTTTATCGACTTTCCCTCCCAACTTAACGAAATTCTCGGGCAACTTGTCCATACCGTAGGCTGACACACTCAGTTCCTTCAAATATTTCAGTTCACAGATCTCTTCGCCTAACGAAACAATGCGCATCTGATTATTGGAGTTACTCTGAATTTCGAAAGATTCCAGATATTTGAGGTAACGTACTTCTTTGGGCAATGTCTCGCCCTCCTGCAGATTGAACAAGAAGAATTTGACGGAACGCACACGCCCTACAGCTCCATCAGGTACATCCTCATCGGTAGCTTCCCACAAGGTTACGTAATCCCAATTTCTCATATTCTCGCTCGCTTCAAAAGTCACCATACTCTGAATCTTCTCATTGATTGTGATGATGGCCAATGAATCTCCCGAACGGTTGTCCTCAATCTTCGGAGCCGCCTTTTGAGTCACCGTCAGAATAAATGCCTCGATGGGGTTGCCGCTTTCATCCACCAACTGGTCTTCCTCCGGGTTCTCCGGAACAAGACGGATCTTCGCCACCCGGATGTATGGAGTGGTATTCATTTCCCAACGGAATTTTGTTTTGACGGTACGCGGACGCGCTTTCCTGTCGAGGTTCAAAGTCAATTCTGAATCTTTCGGCGGTGTAAGCCAACCGGTCTTATCCGCTTCAAACTCCGCTTTGTCTTCATCGGTCATCGACTCTTCTCCGACAAAGGAGTAATCGATGCGATCCCGGTCGATCCGGAAATTCACATTGCTCGATATGACCGCATCGAAATAGCGCTTGCTATAAACCTCCGAGCTTGCGATTTCCACATCCGGTTCCTTTACGATGATCTGTTTTCCGAAACCGAATTGGGTGACGGTAATCAACTTGGACTCCTGCCCTTCCGGAGTGAAACGAATCTGTGAGGTACGCACCGTATTCTCCAAGGTAGAGTCAATGGCAAGGATACATTCCGACGAACCGGACCCATTTGCAGGTGAAACGAAAATCCAGGGTCTGGATGCACCTGCCACCCAGTTCGAGTAAGAAGAGACTGCTATTCTTTCGGTTCCTCCTTCCGGACCGATTGTTATTTCTTCCTTATCCACTGCAACACCTCCCGGAATGCTTGCATTGTCGTTTTCTTTGCACGAACCTACCAGACAGCCCGTGAGAAGGAGCATTCCCGATATTATCTTATATAAATATTTCATTGATAGAATCTTATTGGTTTATCATTTTATGTCTAAAGCATCGCAGCCACGGATGTCCTGCGTTTTGTCATAGATCAGCTTATACATGCCGGCTTTTATATAAGGGCATACGCCCGTCACATCGATACTGATGTTCGGATTGTCCTTGATGTCCACGATATACAACTGTCCCGTCAGCGATTCGTTCACCTTCCGGATGTCATTCGAACCGATCTGCAACTGAATGAGACTCGGACAAGTGGTAATTCCTGTAGGCCATTCGCGCAAGATACGGTTGCCGGCGGCATCGCGTTGATAACGGATACCGATAGCCTGCAGCTGACTGCTGTTGAGCGGCGCCGTGGGGAATTTGGAGAAACAGTTGTAGCTGAGGTCGATATTCGTCAAGTACGGCAATGTGGTTGCACGGAAGTCATCCGACAGTTTCGTCAGTTTGTTGAACCGCAGATCGATCACACTCAACAGATGTGTATTTTTATAGTTACCATTCTCGGATTTCAAAGAGTTCTCCGGCACCTCCTTCATCAGATTATTGCTTAAATCAATGGTAGAGATGGGCGAGCCTTTTGCAAACAGTTCTGTGGGAAACTTAGTGATAAGGTTGTTCGCCAATATAACCGTAGAGGCGTTGATTCCTCTAAAATCTTCCATCGAGCCTTTAATATTAGGACCGTTTTTACCAATCCGATTGTAAGAGAAGTTAACCGTTTCCATCACATAGACAGATGCAGCATCAAAAATGTTAGGGATATACTCTATCTGGTTATGCGAAAGATCCAGAGTTTCCACCTGCTCGGTAAACCCGCAGAAGTTGTCCGGAATGTCATCGATCTGATTATAGCTCAGGGTCAAAGTGGTAAATTCCACCTCCTTGCCGAATGCCGACAATGTCCCGGTCAGCTTGTTATTGATACAATCGAGCAATCCCAGTTTTCTCATCTTGTTCAGTGACTCATACGGAGGAAACGTTGTGAGGTTGTTGTATCCGAGGTAGAGAATCTGGAGTTTTGCACCGACAGGAGCATCTGCCAATCTCTTCCAGTCATCGGTCAATTGCTCGCCTGTACCGTCCTTTGCCCCATTCAATCCGTCAATGCCTTGGTTGTTGGCGATGTTCAGCAACTGGATTTCGGGCAGTTCGAACAGAAATTCGGGCAGTCTTGTCAGATTCGGACAGTTATAAACCTCTATGTCTGTCAGATCCGTAAAGTTCCTCCATCCCCACGATTTACTCTCCTCTTCATATTCACGGGCATATTCGGAATTGGCATTTTCCCACTCCGTACAAATGTTTTCTGCCTTGATCGGGGAATTTGCGATGTAAAGCTGTTGCAATTTTTTCAGCCTCATCACAGCCTTCGACACAAAGGTGATAGTATTGGTAGTCTGTCCTATCTGAATGTCTTTCTGAGTGATACGGCTACTCTTCCGGATATCCGGCAAATCCGGATTACGGTTGATTCCATCCTGCAAAAGTTCCGACATATTTTCTCTCGGGTCGTAATCGAGAAAAAGTTCTTTGTAGTGCATGCGCATCTTCTGCCTTTGCACATCGCTCATGTCCGGAGTAATTCCACTGGGCGTAAACAACCGTCCGCCCAATTTCTCATTGTGCGATCCGAAAGACAGGACCTTCAGTTCTGTCAATTGCCCGATAGCATCGGGTACTCTGCCCTTTACCCCAAAGCCTTCAAAGCTCAAACTGATGACACGTCCCTTGCTGTCCAAAGACACTCCCGGCTGGTCACCCCACATGTCTATCTCCTTATTGAAATTCCATGTTGAACCGGCCGGACTTGTTTCGCCATGATAGCTCCAGTTCTGTCCGTCCAATGCTTCCCATATAGCTTTCAGTGCCTTATAGTCTTTGATGTATGCAGCAACCGGAGACAATTGGATAGGAATGACAGCATCTTTTGTCTGCTGGTTGTCCACAATTGTAAACTCCTCGTTTCCATCCAATTGAGATCTGGAGTCAAGTTGAGTCACCAATACACCGCTTTTCTTGTAAATAGTGTATGAGGTCACCTGATAGGTTCCGCCCGGCAGCCACACGGCAGAGTCACATCGGGCTGTGCCTATATCCTTATACTTATCCTTATTACTATTGTTGTCATCGGTATAATCGGTGTTGGGATGCTCTTCGTACTCTTCTTTATAAGTGACTTTCAAATTCTTGATGACTGTAGGAATACGCGTAAACGTGTTAGTCACCGTCACGTCAATAATCTTGATATCACTGAACAGGTAATCGATCTCTTCCCCATCGGCAGCACGTGTATTCAGCCCCGATTTTACCAGTTTGAAAGTTACCATTCCCCGCGGTTGCGAGTCTACGACAAGATCCTTCAAGGTCAATCCGCGCGAAACGACTTCAAAGCTCTCATCCGAACCGGCAGATATGCCGACAATCACTTCATCCAACTTATCCAGCAGCTTATAGCCTACAATTCTGTAGTTGCCCGTCAGCAATTGCAATTTGTCGCTTTTCGTTCCGTACTCGGCATTTTCCTCATTATAGGCGTTTAGTACCAGAGTTTGTGTGATGCTCATGCTGTTATATTGCATTTCGATTTCCACTTTCCGAGCCTCGCTCAGCTTCTCCAATCCGGTGGCGCGCGTAGTTTTCACGTCCGTCCGGGTTGCATTTTCCTGCGCATAGGATGCCGACTTATAAAGTTTGAACTGCACGTATCCATACTGCTTGCCCTCCAGTTCGTCCTTATCGTCAGAGCATCCGCCTGCCACCACACTGCATAGCATGGCGACAAGTGCAACAAAAAATAGTTTTCCTTTTATAATTTTCTTCGAGTCCATTTATATTTCCTTTTCTGTATTGTTAGTTGCAGTGAAAACTGTCCGTATTCTGTTATAGAAACAGCCTTATTCCTTTTTGTCATCTACGATTTCGACAATGCAGAGTGCAAGCACCTCGTCACCTTCCCCCATAACAACCAACTGATAGTCATTCTTGTATGAATCGGGAGCATTAAACGCTACTCCGAGCCCGTCTATGCGCACTTCTGTTTTCGCATCCTGAGACCAGGCTTTTCCAGACATTTTCTCTGACGATATGTTGATGTCAGCCTGTTTTTCCAGTATTTCCTGATCGGTCGCCGCATCAACGAGTTCAAATATCAACTTACCCGGACCGAGTTCTCCAAGCTCATCGATAAGGCTTCTGGGGATAACGGCTTTCCACACATTATTATCGGTCACATTATACTGTTCGACGCCTGCAGAATTCTTTAAATCTTCGAATTTGACAAAAGCTCCTTCATGGAAATCCTTTATGTTTCGAAAACCCGTCTGGTCATAATCATACGCGTACAGAAACAATGCCTTGAATCCGATTCTTTCGCCCTGCTCCCGCCAAGCCTCCTGAGTCAGGGTAGCCATCGTGTTTGCGGTATAATTCGCTTTGATATCACCGGTACCGGTATCTATAAGATTCCCTTCCCAATCGCCTTTTATCTCATCATAAACAGCCTTAGGAAATACCATGACAGTGGCTGATCTCTGTTCGGTATTCAAGTTACGATCAACGGTAACCGTCAGTTTATCCTTGTCGGCATTTGCACCGGTGGAGGCATGCAGCCAATTCACTTCCTTACCGAAATCATAGGTATACACCCCGTCACGCTCCTGCTGTTCGAACATCATGACTTCAAACTCATCATTGTATACGGTAATTGTAGACTCCATCCGGCTAAAGGTCGTTACACCATCCGAAATATCCTTTCCATCCACACTAACCACCGCATTCTGATAAGTAGGGCTGATGTTGATGACATCCCGCTGCAATCCTTCATAAATTAAAGGGATTTCAACCTTGCGCACCTTGTCGGTCTTGGCCGTGTTCGCATCTTCGGTAATGAAAGTCAGTACATACTTCCCACCGGCAATCGCATACTTAGCGTTCAGCCCGATTGTGTTTTCGATGTTAAAAGTAAACTTGTATGCTCCGGTAACCTCATCGATGGTGAAATTCAGCCATTCCGGATTGGTGAAACCGATTTTCACACCGCTTTCCGCCCGTGCACTGAGCACTGTATAAACGGGTCCGAATGTATTGTTCCCCTTAATTGTCAATGGATGGTCCTTATCATATATATTGCCTTCCTCATCGCTGATCACGAGATTTTCATACTCTTTTTTAACACGTGTCACTTTGTAGATAACCTGCGATTGCCCACTCATCTTCAGCGTAATTTCTGCGATTGCATCTTCGTTATAGTTCTGTCCGTCATTCGATGCTTTGATTGTGACAGTCTGTTTCCCGGCCTTCCCGTATATCAGGCTCTCAAGGAATTCACCGTTTTGAAACTTACACCATCCGGCGTTACTGGAGAGTTCCCAGTCCGCATCGGTTTCGAAAGATATTTCGGCAGTTTCATTACCGTCACAAATGAGGGTCTTCAGTTCGGGGAAAACAACCGTCGTGTCTTCTTCACCATCACTGTCCGAGCACGCGATGAATGCTGTTATTGCCATCATGGCCAATACCATGATCCAACTCATACTTTGCAGTTTTCTTATTTTCATAATTGTATGTTTTTATAGTTAATATCCTTGTTCTTTCAGTTTCTCGGCTTCCGCTTCACTTATCCATTCGATGAGGTTGGCTGGAGTATCCACTACGCCGAACAGCGAACCGTCCTTGTTGTCTACCCGCAAGTTGGTATACTGGAAGACAAACTTCTGACAGGTATTGAAATAGGCCGGATAGCCCGAAGGCTGCGACATCACCAGTTTACCGTCTCCATAGACTGTGCCAAACGCCTGGCTCGTATTTCCACAGACATGTTCTTCCATCTCGATACTCGGTTCAAGTACGTCCCTGTTGTCGAACTTTATCTTGGTGTCATAACCTTCGTAGTAGAGCCCATGCAGCACAATCGTGTTCTCCTCTCCCTCTACAAGTTCGGAAGTGATAAGGCGGAGAGTCGTATTCGGCAGGTAGTTGGCGAAATAAGACGAAGTGACCTTGCAGTAACCGGTAAAGTTATTGATATCGAACGGGCACACCTTCTGCAACACTACTTTGGCCTCTGTTCCATACAGATCCCATTGTTCCGACTCCGGGATAATCAGCCGCAGGGCGAAACCGAGAGAGTCGGTGATGCCAATATTGCCATATACCCCTTCTATCTCAACACCGGCAGTCATCTCACCCGCCTTGATAATTACAGTATTCGACAAGAGCCTATAATGTTTTCCTTCTATGGCATTACTACTTTTATCTATCACTTCTACAGCGAACGTGCGATCGTATCCGGCGCTTCTGGTGGCCGACACCGGAACTTCAAACCTCTCGTTGTTCTCCTGCACGGCATAGTGATAAAGCGTGTCGGAAAACATCAGGTAATTGCGCCCGCTGTACACCTTCCGGTCCTGATCGCATCCGGTAAGGCTTGCCAAGGCAGCCAGAACCGCCATGCATCCGATTAATATTTTTTTCATTATCATAAATCTTTTAGCTTATTTATTACTTTCATTAGGCTCTATTTCCGACCCCGGTGCATCCAGTTCATGCTGGGGTATCGGCCATACGAACAGAGGATCGTCTTTTTCCACTTTCAGGCTGCTGCCGTTCGAAAGTGACTGGCTTTGCGGTTTACGTTCGAAACCCTTGTGCCAACGTTTCAAGTCGTGCAGACGAAAGCCTTCCATGTAAAGTTCCTTCACCCGTTCTTTCTCAATGACATCCATTGCGTTCTCCTTGTTCATGGCCGTAGAACCGCCGTAAGAGGAGTAGCGCGCCATACGTAGCTTGGAAATATCCGCTCCTGCTTTCCCGTAGTCGGGTTGGTCTTGCTGTGCATAAGCCTCTGCGCGGATCAGATATTGTTCCGACAAGCGTAGTACTTTCGGCATGTTTACATGGAGGATGTTGTACTTTGTAAACGATTCGTTGCCGAAGTATTTAATCAGCAGCGGCCATGAAAGCCCGTGGCTATACCCGGTAGTGAAACTCTGGAAAAAAGTGGATACGCGCAGGTCGTTCGTATCATACAGGTTGACAGCCCATTCGGCAGGCACGTAGTCCGGCCGCAGCGTACTGTAGTCGTAGTTGGCAAAGACCTGCCCCAACGCACCTCCGTAAGAGTTGGTGGTGAACCCTACTTTCCAGATAGATTCGGTGGAAAAATCATTCGTCCACATATATTTATAATAGCTGGTGGTTGATGTGGCGGCTTGCGTGCAGCTCGACAGAATATAATATCCGCTGTCGATCACCTTGGTGGAGTACTCGATGGCCTCCTCCCACTTCTTCATATAGAGAGCGACGCGTGCCCGCAGGGCGTATGCCGTATATTCATTGAAATAGATGGTATCATACAGAGTGCCGTCCTTGTCGGGATCGAAGCTATCTTTGAGTTTGAGATACTCTACAGCTCGGTCGAGGTCATCGAGGATGTATTGGTAGGATGCTTTCAGCGAAGCACGTTTCATCGGTTCGTCACCGAGATAGTGTTCTGTGAGGATGACACCCAATTCGTTCTCAGCATCCTCATCGCTCTCATAGGCCTTACAGAACAGCTTCACCAGTTCCGAATAGGCCAGTGCACGAGCAAAGCAGGCCTCCCCTACGCACATGTCGAGTTTATCCAGATCATCGTCATTATTCGTCTTGTTCCTTACGTTGTCCACGCGGTCAAGCAGGAAGTTACAACGGTTGATCACTTCATACAATGTACCATACACTCCTTCGATATCGGTATTGGTAGGTTTAATTTCCACCCACCGCCAGATGTCACCGTAAACATTGGTATTGCCGTTCACGCCATAGACAAGATCGGTTTGTATATCGGGCAGCAGGGTAAGGTTGCCCGAATAGAGATATTTACTCTTAAAAGTATCGTATATGCCTATTACCGCAAGATTTACGTCGGCTACTGTCTGCAGGGACTTGTCGAAAGGTATTCCGTCTTCAGGCATCTTGTCGAGGCAGGAGACGGAAGACAGGGCCACGACAGCCGACATGATGTATACTTGGAATTTCTTAATCATCTTTCTTTTGCTTGATATGGTTAGAATGAAACTTCAATGCCCAGTGTAAACTGGCGCGAAGCCGGATACTGTGCGCGATAGATATTGCTCGACATCTCGGGATCGAGTCCGGTGAAACCTGTAAAGGTCAGCAGGTTCTGTCCTTGCAGATATACGCGTGCAGATGTGAAGAAATTGGTCTTTTTCAACACGTGTTGCGGAAGTACATAAGCCAGTGTCAGGTTCTTCAGGCGGAGGAACGAGGTATTCTCAAGGAAACGGTCATCGAGCTGTGCCACCCACTCCGTAGCGTGGAATATCCGTAACGTCGCCCGGCTTCTTCCAGCGATCGTACAGCAAGCGTTTAGACTGGTTGTAGGTGCTGTAGAGTCCGTTGCTCTCTTCAAAGAAACGGTCATTGTTCATCACCCAACGGTCTGCCATCCAGCTGAACTGTGCAGACAGTGAAAGCCCCTTCCAGGCAAAGGTGGTTCCGAAACCTCCGGCCCACGGGGAGTCGAATGTTTTTCCGGTCATCACTTTATCACTTTCGCTGAACTCGGTGGTCAATTCCCCATCCTTGGTATACCATAAGGCGTCACCATTGGCAGGATTTACTCCGGCATAACGGTTCAGGAAGTATTCATGCACGGGATGCCCCACCACGAACTTGAGCCCGGTGGTAGAGTTTACATACTCCTGCACCCCATTGTACAGTTCTTTCAGTTCGTTCTTATTGTAAGAAATGTTGGCATTCAGATTCCATGTAAAATTCTTAGTGCGTATGATGTCACCGTTGAGAGAAATCTCCACGCCACGGTTCACCATAGCGCCGACATTACTCCAGCGATAGCCTTCTCCGGTAATAGCGTATGATTCGGGCACATACATCAGCATATTAGTGGTCTTCTTATGATAGAAGTCAATGTCAAGGTTGGCACGATCGAAGAAGCCGAGACGCAGGCCGACATTGTTCGACCAGGTTTGTTCCCAACTCAGCTCTTCATTACCGCTCTGCTTGGGATAAATCCCCGCTTCATCGTTGTAATTGGCCCCTCCGGACACAAGTGCGAGGTGGTCGTAGTAGGGTATTTCCGAGTTTCCGGAAGTTCCCGAACTGAGTGCTATCTGTGCACTTGTCAGCCATTCGATGTTTTTCAAAAAAAGTTCGTTTTTGATATTCCACATGAAGCCCAATGACCAGAACATACCCCAGCGATGATTCTTGCCAAAGCGTGAAGATGCATCGCCACGAGTGGCTACTTCGGCATAATACAGGTCTTTGAAATTATACTCCCCGCGAAAAAAGAACGAAAGGTAAGAATACGAACCGGTAGAGTCCTCCCAAGAAGAGGCGCGCGTACCGGAACTTACGTTGGTAAGCAAGTCGTTGGACTGCCCTTTCGTAACAATGCTAAACCCTGTGGACTGGTAGTCCATCGCCTCCTGTCCCAACATGAAGTTGAACGAATGGGCATCGTCCAACGCCCAACGATAGTTGGCGGTGGTCGTCTCGCTCAGTTTCAGCACATCTGCAGAATTCCGCCCCGCAGAGCCTTGTCCGTTATTAATGATGTAGCTCGGATACGACTGCATGAAAGCGGTGGAGTGCGAATAATCCGCTCCAAACTGAGTACGTATGCTTAGATTCCTGATCGGGGTGATCTCTGCAAAGACCGTGGATAAAACTTTGTATTTCTTGTGGCTGAGCGGATTGTTCTCCATCCACTCGATGGGATTCTGCCCGGTTCCTTTCCATGTTCCGTCGTTCTCTGAAGCCAGCGAGCCGTCTTTGTTGTATGGATTCCAGTAAGGAAGCATAAACCGGGAACCGGCTATCGGGGTATAAATCGCCATACTCCCTTCTTCCGTCTGTTGCACTTCCTCATAGGAAGCCATTGTGCTGGTACCCATCTTCAGCCAGTTGCTTGCCTTCACCTCCGCATTGGTACGCATGCTGTAGCGACGGAAGGCAGAATTCTGTGCGATTCCGTCCTGATCGAAAAAACTGCCGGATACGTAATAGTTCAGCCGTTCGGTAGCACGGTTCACAGAGATTTCATAATTCTGCAACGGTGCACGGTCATTGAAAATCTCGTTCAGCCAATTTACGTTGGTACGTGAAAGATAATCATACTCCTGCCCCGTATCAAGGCCTATCTCCTGTTCAAACCGGATGCGTTCCGGAGTATCCATCATCATCCATTTGCCGTTCGATGCCAGTTGCGAAAAACCGTATTGTGCACGGAGTGTCACTTTGGCCTTGTCCATCGAGAGACCGCGTTTCGTAGTGATTACCACTACCCCATTGGCTGCGCGCGCGCCATATATAGAGGTGGAAGCGGCATCCTTCAATACGGAGATCGATTCGATGTCACCCGGACTTATGGTATTGAAGTCTGAACTTGAGATAGATACGCCATCGAGTATGAACAGCGGAGATGTACCCGAATTGATCGAATTAGTACCACGAATCTGAAACACTGCCGCCTTACTGGGCTCTCCCGAATTGGAGATTACCGACAGCCCGGGTGTTTGCCCTTGCAAGGCCTGATCGAATCCTGCAGCAGGTACATTCTCCATCTTTTCCGACTTTACAGTAGACACAGAACCGGCGATGGTCCCTTTTTTACGAGTACCGTAAGCTACGACTACCACCTCGTCCACCATTTCGGTATTCTGTTCCATCACCACATTGTAACGAGTGGTTTCCGTGAACTGTCTTTCTACAGTTTTCATACCAACGTACGAATACTGTAAAGTAGCTGGTGACTTGGTTACCGTGATACTATAATTACCGTTCACATCGGTAACTACACCATTTGCAGTGCCTTTTTCAACTACGGATACTCCGATTACCGGCAGGTCATCTTCTGCCGACAAAATTAGTCCTGTTACCCGGAAACCCTTCTGCGCCAAAACGCACGGAATGCCGAATAATGTAAAAAGCACAAACAAGACAATTGCTTTTCTCATTTCTATTTTTTTTGTGATTTGATTAAAATTGCGTTTTTCAGTTAACGGGGAAAGGACATTTTTTAAGCGTACGTTCGTTCCGTTTGCGTGTTTTAGCAACTTATTTTTTATTAAAAACGGGAAAGGACATTTTTAAACGTACGTTCCGTTCGCATATTTTGCAAAAATTACTTTATAATTGGGGATAGCAACAGATCCGTTTTAGAAAGCGCATAAGATATCTTTTTTTCATTATTTAAGTAGTCCGTAATTTGTTAATATTTTATTTTACAAAAGACACCTTATGCAAAATTTTCGTTGAATACATTGCAACAAATATACATGAAGTTTAAAAAAAAACAAATACATTCAGTCGTTTTTTTATTAATAATTTATACTTTTGCAATCAGTAACAGTGAAATATAATCGTTTTTCCCTTCATTTTTCTCACATTCTATTTTCTGTTCCTAACAAAATTATCTCTTTTATTAATTAATTATTAAACATTGTATGAACAATTTTTTTAAAACAATGCTCCCGATGCTGGCACTTGCCGCTCTCACATGGACAAGTTGCACGGAAGACAATGAAAAACCGGCTTTACCGACTGTCACAGTTGGAGAACCTGTTCTTAACGCCGACAACACCAAAGCCGTAGTAACTGTCACACCTTCTTCAGAGACCGAAAATTGGTACTGGAAATGTGTAGAAAAGGGGGAAACGACCGGTGAGTTTACAACCGTGACAGGGAAAGAGGAAAGTAATCTGGAAATCCCAATCAGTATGGATCTGGATTATACGCTTACCGTTTATGCAGAAAATGAATCCGGAAAAAGCCAGGAGGTTTCGAAAGAATTCATCTTCAGGTATGCCGATATCATGAGTGAATTAGTAGAATTCGAAGTCAAGAACGTTTCAGCTTTTTCGATGGATGTAGTCGTAAAGAAGAGTGCCAAGTGTGCCAAGTATGTAGTCGGTGCTGTTCTGAAAGGTTACGATACTCCGGAACAAGGTTTTGTGGCAATTTATAAAGATGAGACCTTTATCGAAGATGCGGAAAAATCCTTGAACCCGGATCCTAATTACCCACTACAGCCATTTAACTATTCGGAAGTCAGTGCTACTTTCACCGAACAGACTTTGACAAGAGATGCCATGCAAGATAAGGATATCAGCGAAAGCAAAGGTGTACGCCTGTCTGCAGGAAATGAATACGTTGTAGCCATTTATGCCGTTGATGCTGAAGAAAATACGAAACTTTTCAAAGAAACAATCGCCATTCCTACAGCAGATTTGACGGGAGAGGTAACGGTGGAAATAGATGTTCCTGCAGATAAGATTGGCATAAGAAGCTTCGAAGCGATCTTTACGGCAGATGCCAAATGTAGCAGAATAATTGTAGGTCAGACACTTGCCACTGTCATAGAGACCGAAAAAGATTTCGATAAAATGACTGAGGGAGAAATTCATGCCAGCATTGCAACATTGGGAGCCGACATCCCCACAATGTATACCCAACCGTTCACTAAAGAATTTACCAGCAAGGACATGCAGCCGGGCGTTGAATACATCGTATATGCTATCCCCATTGATACCAATGGAAAAGTTGGTAAAATTAAGTACGCAAAAGTTACGACAGCACGCCCTGTCTTTGACGGAGTGGGTCAAATAACTGCCGTAAGTTTCCCGGAACAGACAGATGCAGAAAAACTGCCGATCGATATTTCTGTCAGCAATGATGTTGAGTCGGTCCGCGTATTGTGGTTAGCGGGCACCGGACCGGGTGCATTGGATATCGAATGGATTATGTCCGATGAAGCTTCAAAAGGTGTACAATGGGAAGAATATACCCGAGAAGGTTTGGCTTCTCTCAAGACTACCGCCGGAGGCCTCTATATTCCATCTCCGGGAGATACGTTCTATTTTAGAGCCGTAACTGTTGACAAAAACGGAAAACTGAGTCCTATAATAGACTTGGCAGAAAAAGCCGGTTTAGGCAGCAACGGAATAAAAACAAAAGAAAAAGAAGTGGAAAAGCCGACAGGACCTGATTTCACCGGTAACGGCGAACTTACCTTAGAGGTATTATCAGAAGGTACCAATTCAGACGGATATAGTTTCTTTGCCGAGTTAAAGATTACCAAAGGAAGTAATACCGCAATGGTTTACAAAGTGAAGTGGTCGGAAGCAGTGCCTGACGGAATCGAAGAGTATATTAAAGGACTTCCTTTCTTTAAAAATTTCACCCCCGGCAGCAAACCTGCCGGTGTCGTAAGCATTGCTTTGGATGAGAATACACAAACCCAGACCACTGTTGAAAACTTCTTTGCGGAATATGATCCTTATTGGGGTGGCGAAAGTTGCATTTTCGTAACATTGGACAAGGATGGTAAATTGAACATAGCCGATTATTATATCTATGGATATGGCGTAAAAAAATAATCAGCCAAAGAGTTCTTTTTGAAGTAACTTTCTGGAAATAGAAAGTTTAGAATAGATGAGAGTGTGTCAAAACTAAAAGACGCACTCTCACTTTTTTTGTAAGCGTTCTATTATTAATAGCGCAAACGATAAAAATGATATACACGAAATATGCCTCGAAAAGAATGAGATGAGTTAAATGAAACATCGCATTCTTTCACTTTACCATTCGTATATTGCAGGTTGTTTCATTGTATTCTGTACCCCAGTTCGGGATAACCGAGTGTTTTATACAATATAAATGCAGCGTGAAAACGCCTCCTCCCCATACCATTAGGAGTTGATAATAACAGAAGGCTGAAAGAAGTTGTTTTGCCCTTAGAATAGTGACAGCTGTTTGGTGTCTTCGATGCAGTATCCTTGCAATGCCTTTGGCTTGTTGTCAAAGAAACAATATGCTCCCAATGCTGAAATAAGGTTCATGATAAAGTTGCTTACAGATCTATGGCGTGAGTGTACAATCTGTGCAGTATTCTTCAGCATGTCGTTAATGGTTTCGATAATGTATCTCTTGCGCAGCATCATTCTGTCATAGAACGGCATCAGCTTGTTTTTCATGTTTACGCGCAACCCTGTCACCAGCTGTATTCCATCCTCAAAGAGGAAGTCAAACAGCTTCTGCGAAATATAGCCTTTGTCAGCGAACAGCTTGCCGTACAGTCGCTTAGCAAGAACCTTGAACACATTCGGGTCCTTGTCGCTGACATTTGCGCCTGTAAGGACAAAGGCTATTATCTCGCCTCTGTCATTGCACGCAAGGTGGAGCTTAAAGCCATGGCACCAACCCATTGTTCCTTTTCCGTCAGTGGCAATTCCCTTGAATACCTTATTGGCATATCTCCTGAGATTATGGCATACGGGTATCATCGTGGAATCAACGAATGTTATGCCGGTACATCTTCCGAAAGCTCCCAGATTAAGGAAGAACATGAGCTGGAAGAACACGCGGCTTTCCAACTCCACAAAGCGGTTGTACGACACAGCTTTCGGAAAATAAGACTTCATCGTACCCTTAATAAAGAACAGGTAGTAGTGCTTGAAATTGCGGAATGTACCGAAATGGAAATACAACAGAATCGTCATGATTTCACTGTCGGACAACGATGCTGCACGCCGTCTACGCTTCACTCCGCTATTGTCTTCCAGCAAATTCCCTGCATCAAAATGTTTGCAAAACTCGTCTATAACACAAAATAATTCTGTAACTTTGTAATCGGTAGTCATATTAAATATTCTTGTAACTAATTGTTTTTCACCTATAAAGATACAAAATATTTATGAGACTACCAACTTTTTTATGAACAAAATCTTATCCCGAACTGGGGTAAGATAATGCAATTTCGACATATGTGAAATAATTATGAATAACTACTTATGAAATTATATTTAAGTTTATTATGTACACTACTGCTATCCGGCTGTTCTATGACGCGGAATGAGAAATATGCAGACTACGTTAACCCCGTCATTGGTACAGACATACAAAGACATGCACGAGGTGACAAAGCACCCTCAGAAGAGAAAGGACAAACCATGCCGGCAGTCGGTGTCCCCAACGGAATGACCAACTGGGTACCACAAACACTGGAAGGAGAACATAAATGCAATCCCCCTTATTATTATTACCACGACGAAATACAAGGATTCCGTGCCAGCCATTGGATCAGTGGCTCATGCACACAAGATTATGGCAGCGTAACAATAATGCCTGTCACCGGTGAATTAAAAACAAATGCCAGAGAGCGCGCTTCCCAATTTAGCCATGATGAAGAAACGGCAAAGCCTTACTATTATCAGGTGATGCTGAAAGATTACCTGATTCATGCCGAACTTACAGGTTTGTCTCACACAGGAATCATGCGTTTTAGTTTTCAATCGGATAAAGATCGTTATATCATTATAGAACCCAATAGTGACAAGCAACAGGGGTATTTAAAAATTGATACAAAGAGCAGGGAAGTAACAGGCTATAATCCCGCCTACAGAATCTATCAGGGAAGTGGAAAGAGTGCCGGATTCAGCGGATATTTCGTCATCCGGTTTGAAGAAGACTTCGACTCCTTCGGAACATGGAAAGACAATGAAATTACAACGGGAGAAACAGAAATAAAAGGGAACAAAAACAGGGTAGGGGCCTGGATTAAACTCGCTCCTGAAAAAGGGAACAGCATACAGGTAAAAGTAGGCACCTCTTTCACCAGTATTGAAAATGCCCGTAAAAATCTGGAAGCAGAGATTCCCGGATGGAACTTCGATAAAGTAAAGAAACAGTCGGCAGCTAATTGGGAGAAAGCACTGAGCCAGATAGCTGTAAAGAGTAGCGATGAGAAGAAAAAGACTCAATTTTATACCGCTCTTTACAATACACGTATGTTGCCCCGTACTTTCAGTGATGTGGAAGGTTATTATCCCGGTTTCTCCGAAAACTACACCATCCATCAAGCCAAAGATTTCACATATTATTGCGATTTCTCCATGTGGGATATCTACAGAGCCGTGTTACCTCTCTACTCCATTCTTAGCCCGTCCCTCACAGGAGATTTTTCTAAATCTTTCATTGTAAAAGGGCAACAAGGCGGGTGGCTACCTATCTTTCCGCTATGGAATAATTATACGGCAGCCATGATCGGCGATCACGGAATAGCCATGATGGGGGATGCCATCCTGAAAGAGGTTCCGGGATTCGACTATGAGGAAGCCTATCGGCTCATGCATAAAAATGCATTTGAAGTCAATACAGACCGAAAAAGTTATGTAGAAGGTAAAGGACGCCGGGGGCTGGAATCCTATCTTCAATACAACTATATCCCATTGGAAGACAATGTATGGGATGCATTCCATAAGAGAGAACAAGTATCCAGAACACTGGAATACGCCTATGATGACTTCGTTCTGGCACAAGTAGCCAGGAAATTAGGAAAAACAGATGACTACAGAACATTAATGAAAAGAGCCATGAACTATAAAAACGTGATCGACCCGGAAACCGGTTATGCACGCGGACGTTATGCAAACGGAGAATGGATCGAACCTTTTGAATTCGATAAATTTGTAGATTATATATGCGAAGGAACACCTTACCATTACACATGGTATGTTCCCCACGATGTGAACGGACTGATGAAACATATCGGCAAAGAACGTTTCCGGACACGTCTCGACACTTTCTTTGAAAAAGATTACTACTGGCACGGCAATGAGCCGGGACATCATATTCCCTACCTTTTTGCTTTAGCTGGTGAAGCCTGGAAAACTCAGAAATGGGTACACAACATATTGAATAGAGAATATTATCCTACGCCAGATGGGCTGAGCGGTAACGACGATGCCGGACAAATGTCCGCATGGTTAGTGTTCAGTATGGTTGGATTTTATCCGGTATGTCCCGGTATGCCTTATTACGTCATTGGCAGTCCGGGCTTTGAAGAGAGTATCATCACGCTGGAGAATGGAAAGAAATTCAAGGTAGAGGCCAAAGGATATACAGAGGAAAACATCTATATCCAGTCGGCAACCTTGAACGGACAGCCTTACAACAAATGCTATATCCTGCATAAAGACATACTGAAAGGGGGTACTCTATCTTTCGTCATGGGAAATACTCCCAACAAGCAATGGGCATCCGGTGCCGATGCAATGCCTTACGTTACAACAGAATAAGACACAATTAATATAAATACAAATCAAAATTATGAAGATGTGGATATTAGGAGGGATAGGGCTCTGTATGTTTCTGCCTATCCTGGCACAACAAATTCAAAAAGAGGGATATCTGGTAATGGACATGGTACATCACAACCCCGGGGATGCCATGACACAGAGTGTTTTCCGCAAACCGGAGAAGTTAGCCTCTTTTGGTATGAATGGCATGGTTATCAATGAGTTTAAGTTCCCGCAATGTGCCGTCAGTTTCTCAAAATTCGACAAGCGTATTTTTCCGAAAGGATCAGAAGAAAAAGCATGGATCGAAACACTGACAAAAGAAATCAGAACACAGATCAAAACGTGCCACGAGAACGGTTTACAAGCGTTCTATTTCACTGATATCATTGTATTACCCAAAAAGTTAGTTGAACTCTATAAAGACGAGATTTGTGACGAGGATGGAAAAATATCTTTCGAGAAACCCAAAACTTGGGAGATTCACCGGATCATGCTGAAAGAATTATTCGAGCGTTTCCCGGAGATGGACGGATTGGTGATCCGTACCGGAGAGACTTATACCCACAACATTCCGTATCACATAGGAAACGGCCCGGTAGACTATAAAAACAGATATGATAAAAGTATTTGGATACATGCCCGGCTAATGAATCTGCTCAGAGAAGAGGTATGTGTAAAAAGAAATAAGAAGATTATATACCGTACGTGGGATTTTGGTTTCTTCCATGTCCGCCCGGATTATTACTTAGCCGTTACCGAACAAGTAGCACCACATCCCAATCTCTATATGGCTATCAAGCATACCAATGGAGACTATTTCCGGACTTTCCATTTCAACAAAACAATCACACTGGGCAAGCACAAACAAGTAGTGGAGGTACAATGCCAGCGTGAGTATGAAGGAAAAGGAGCTTATCCGAACTATGTGGCAAATGCCGTAATCAATGGTTTTGAAGAGACAAAGCAGGATGCTTCTCCCCGTTGCCTGAACGATGTGAAAGATAATCCATTGTTCTATGGCGTATGGACCTGGTCGAGAGGTGGAGGCTGGTACGGTCCTTACATCTCCAATGAACTTTGGTGTGACCTCAATACCTACGTGATGAGCCAATGGGCCCTGAATCCTAACCGCACAGAAGAAGATATTTTCAATGAATATGCACTGAAAATTGGTATATCCCAAGAGACTCTCCCATTCTTCCGCCGTCTGTGTATGCTGACCCCTGATGCTATTATCCGGGGAAGAGGTTCACTCCTGCACTCCGTCAATGTGACCTGGACACGCGACCATTATCTGGGAGGAATCAACCAGTTAAAAAGAATCTTCGATGAAATCTTAAAGAAAAACATAGTCGACGAGTCATTGTACGAAATGAAACTTTCCGTAGCACTCTGGGAGGATATAGTAGAATTATCCGAAAAGATACAATGCAACGACAAAGCCATCGAACAGTATATCAAAACCTCTTCTCTATATGGACTCTGGCTTCACAGAATTATGGAACAAGGCTGGATTGTCATGCTTAAAGGATATCAGGGTGAGCAAACAGGTATATATGATAAAACAGCAATTAAACTCGCACTCGAAAAATACGATCACTCATGGAATGAGTATCGCCAACTGAAAGAAAATAACGGGGATTGTGCCACACTCTATTATGACCAATACGTTAAATTCAATGTGGGTGGTGATCGTACTAAAATCGGATTTGTAGATGGTATGGGAGCAACCGTTAACAAGTATCGCGCAATGATAGAATAACAGAGATTCAAATTAACATTATTAACAGAGTCTCTTAACTACTATTGTTAAGCTTACAAAGAGGGTGTGTCGAAACGATGCATCCTCTTTTTGTATAAACAAAGCCCCGACTTTCCCAAGCCAGGGCTTTGTCATGTCCAAAAGAATTTGCATCTTTAGACATTGAAATCTTACAATATGGCAAAGTTACATTATCGTTCTTACAATCCCAACCAAATCATTCTTTTCCCGCAAAGAATAGATGAAGATATCGCAGGTAATGACCCTGTACGAATCATTTCGGCCATAATTGACCGGCTTGACTTGAGCAAGTTCCATAAGCTCTATCACGGAATAGGCCGTTGTGCCTACCATCCCCGCATGATGCTCAAGGTTGTCGTTTACGCCTATATGAACAATATCTATTCTTGTCGCAAGATAGAAAAGCTTCTCCATCGTGACATTCATTTCATATGGCTATCCGGCTGTGAGAAGCCTGATTTCATTACCATCAACAGGTTTCGCAATCGTGTCAAGGAGGAGATCAGCGACATCTTCACCCAAATAGTGCTTCTGTTATCCGCAAAAGGGTTTGTCAGTCTTGACGTAGAGTATGTGGACGGGACAAAAATAGAGTCGAAAGCAAACAAGTACACCTTTGTTTGGCGCAAGACGGTTGAACGTAACCGTACAAGATTGCTTGAGAAGATAAAGGTACTTCTTGAGCAAGTGGATGAAGCTATTGCACAGGACAAGTGTAACGTTGATGAAAAGGTGGAATTCACCCCCACTCAACTTTCAGAAATATCAGCGGAGCTGAACGCGGCTCTTTCTTCCTTGCCAGCCACAACGGACAGGGAAGAAAAGAAACGGAGAAAGGGACTTCAGAAGACATCCAAAGAATTGGAAAGGCATTCAAGGAAGCTAAGTGAATACAACCGGCATTTGAACACTCTCGGTGAACGCAATTCCTATTCAAAGACTGATAAAGATGCCACATTCATGCGCATGAAAGAAGATGCCATGAACAACGGGCAGACGAAGCCGGGGTATAATCTGCAGATCGGGACTGAGAAACAATTCATTACTGATTTCGCCCTTTTCCCAAATCCAACAGACACGCTGACCTACATTCCCTTTATGGAGTCCTTCAAAAATCGCTATGGGGCGTTCCCCTCTACAGAAATAGCTGATTCAGGGTATGGAGCAGAGGAGAACTATCGTTTCATGGAAGAGCGCGGAATTGAAGCGTTTGTCAAATACAACCGTTTCTATATAGAACAGCGTCCTCGCTATGTGCAGGACCCTTTCCGTTCGGAAAATTTCTATTATAACGAAAAAGAAGACTATTGTGTGTGCCCGATGGGACAACACATGAATCGTATAGGACAAAAAAGAGGAAAAACCGCAAGCGGATACATCTCGGTAAGGCATCGCTATCAAGCCCGAAATTGCAATGGCTGCCCACTGCGTTCACTCTGCTTTAAAGCGGCTGGGAATAGAATTATTGAACGAAACCATCGCTTGGAGAAATACAAGCGACAAGCATTCAGCCTGTTGACATCTGATGAAGGACTGAAACAACGGGGACGTAGGTGTATAGAGCCTGAAGCCGTTTTCGGACAAATGAAATTTGACATGGCTTATCGCCGTTTTCGTCATTTTGGTAAAGACAAGGTCACAATGGACTTTGCCTTCTTTGCCATAGCCTTTAATCTGAAAAAAATGATAGCAAAAATGAATTTAGGAAGGTTAAAGCACAATCTAGACTGTTTTAAATTCAATTTTTACCTTACAGAATGCCTTTGCGGCCATCTCAGAGTATTTGACAATCAAAAACAAAGAAAACTCGCAGCTTAAGTGTATTTCACTAAAGTTGCGAGTTTTGATTTATATAGAGGGCGTTTTTGAGCTTTTGACACACCCTCTTTTCTGAATAACCCGAACTTTGCCGCCGGGCTGTATTCAGGAAATGTATGTACTCAAACAAATCTACGAATGGAATTGCATTTTTGGGATAAAACACATTACTTTTGCAAAGCAAAATAACAAGATATTCGAGGATACTGACACCCACAAAGTTGGTCAGGTAAATCAACAGAGGATAGAAAATTTGTTTCCACCAAGATAAAAAAATATTAATCCATGAAGAGAGTTTTTACTTTTGTATTATGGATACTGATGGCTGTTCTTTCAAAAGCTCAGGTATCTCATTCCGACATTACATCAAGTATTTATAATAATGTGTATATCG
The DNA here is from genome assembly GCA_958477465.1 of uncultured Bacteroides sp. Lineage (GTDB taxonomy): Bacteria > Bacteroidota > Bacteroidia > Bacteroidales > Bacteroidaceae > Bacteroides. The sequence goes on along the minus strand of CAUEFX010000034.1, from coordinate 4,725 downwards.
ACAGGAATGATGACGGCAGTATCATTCAAAAGAATATGGTAGCATACAAGATGGATTTGAAAAATGACACCATAGAGTTTCTAAGAGCAGATGATACGAACCAAAAACTGCCCGTTTTTGTTTTTATTCAAGGTTCACAACCGATCCCTTTGATTATGAATTTCGGGAATAAATTAACAGCAGCCTTTCTGTACAACTTGGATAACACCATTTTATCCAATTATCACGTCATTGAAATTGCAACCCCCAACACACCGCTTTATTGCGATTCAACCTCTTTAGATGACCAATGCAGATACGTACCGACAGGTGAGCCAACTGGATTTGATCCAATCTACATTAAACGAAACCATCTTAGCACATACACAGAAAGGGCAAATGCCGTAATAGACTATATAGCAACTCAACAATGGGCCGACAAAAATAATATAATCGTGTTTGGGCACTCCCAAGGAGCGTATATTGCCGCCGCTTTGGCTGCTCAGAACAAGCACGTATCAGTCCTCGGACTGGCAAGTTTTTGTCCGTTAGGACGGATGCAAGGTCAAGTAATAGAAGCCCGCCTTAATGCCATTGCCAGAAAAACGACCATGCAACAATCTTCCGAGAGAATAACTGAAATCTCTGACTATTGGAAATATCTACAGAGTGCGGATGATGAAGAATATCAAAAACAAAGAAAAGGAGACTTGCCAAGTACAACGAAAAGTTTCTCTCGCCCTGTCTTTGAAGAGATAAGCCGGTTGCGCCAACCGGTATTCATTGCATACGGAACCAGTGATTATCATTGTATCTTATGTGATCTGTTTCCTTTGTATTTTGCCCAAAACAAAAAAGAGAACTATGAAATACTTCCGATGAATAACCGAGGGCATAATTTTGAGATGATAAATCAAGACGGTTCACATGATTGGGAGGACGTGAAATGGCATGAAGTGACAGCTGCATTTGCACGTTTTATAGAAAAAACAAAGGATTGAATTTCCATCAGAGCCGGAATGAAATATTAAAAACCGATTTCCTTTTTATATTCAAATAATGATCCCAATCCTAATTCAGATCTATACTTATCTACCTCTGATTCATCAATAAATGGGAAAAAAGTTATGTGTCCGTCATCCGTATAAGAATATTGAGTTCCATATTTCTGCTTTCCGCATTTCAACAATAGTAACCGATCTTCTATATAAGCCAAATTTGATGGAATAAATTCCCCCCTTTTCATCGCTTCTCTAAAAATCGGAAAATACTTATCCAACACAGAATAATTGTCAGAATGAAGAACCACTACAAAAATAGCAACTTGAGCAGTCGTACTCTTCAATGACTTACCGTAATACCCATACTTATAAACAATTTCCTCAACCTTCTTCAGATTCAAGCTATCTATCACTCTCATCTGTCTTGAAACAGATTCGATAGAATCAATATCCTTTTTCTGTCTAAATTCCATATATAGATGCCTAATATCTTGGTCTGCTTTATAAATCGAATCTAATTGCAAAGTGAGCTGATGTAAAATAGAGGCATTATGCCTAATCTTCTCCAAGCAGTAAATCCAGCAAGCATTATCTGCCGAAAAGTCCCTATTAGCAGAAGCATGTGTATAGTTATCAAGACCAGCCTTTACAGCTTGCTGCATAAAATACAATCCGAGATCTTCTTTTTGGTTTTTAGCCGCAAGAACAGCACAATTATACATGAATTGAGCGTTAATTTCACTCTCCTTCTGCACTGATAGTGCCTTTACGGAATAATCAAAAGCCATCAAAAAATCTTTTGACAGTATATATTTTGTTACAGAATCTGCCAATACTTGATATTGACTCTTTTGTGAAAAGATAGAAACCGAAACAAAGATGAAAATAAATATCAATTTTAATGTTCTCATACTACTTGCTCTATTTACACTGACTGTGTATATTCCGATTGATACCCATTCACCAATTCCGGAGATACCCGTTCTCTCCGTTGATAATCTTCTGTATCAATGGCAAAGTTAACATTCTTTTCGTAGGTACTTTCCTATGAGACAACATTTCATACAAACTTCTTCCATTTTAGAAAAAAAACACACGACCGAACTTTATTCAAAAAGTAGAAATGCCTTTTTACAAAATGTCAATATGATATTTTAGTCTGTGTAGAATCTCTTTATTAAAGCTAAAGACAGGGATAACACCAAAAATCTCACACATTTCCATATTAGATATTTCAAGAAGTCATAAATTCAAACAATTAACAACCAATAAGATTGCAAATAGAATATTTCATCTACTATTTATCTTCAAAATACACATATCCCCTTCGTTATTCTATTTCAAAACGGAATGAACACTGTCTGCAAATAGCGTAAAAAATGAACTTCCGGAGAAAAAATCATTTTTCCCGTAGAGATTCTTATAGTTCCTCGTAGAGGAACGAGTCGTTCCTCTACGAGAAACTGAACGTTTCTCCCAGAGAAACAGGAGTGAATCTGTCGGGGGAAAGTGCATATTCATCCTCTTTTTCATAGAAATATGCAGAAAAAAGTGCATATTATTCATCCTTTTATGCACTTTTTTCTCTATTTGCTACGTTTTAATCAAAGTGCATGTTAGTAATAATCGAGATATCAAAGAATTATGTCAGCCTATTCGCATTTATCACGGCTTTTGTCTATATCTAAATTCGACAAGGAAATGAACGGTACAGACCGGTTCAGAAAACTTTCAACAGGGTCAAAAAGGAGCATATCATGACGATCCTGTTATAAAATAGCCCCTGCTACAGATGAACTGCAACAGGGGCAATTGCTATGTTTAAGGTGTTTTGGACTTTACCTATAGAAAAATAGAGAAGAGATTAACTATGGAATTAAAGGATCAAAACTTTTTTAAAGAGAAAGCAGGTATTTCTTGAAATCCGCAAACTCCTTTGTCATCGGCAGACTCTTCTTTTCACCTTTCATAAATGCCTGCAATTTTGCAGGAATCTCTACTTTATCACCTATAATACCTTCTACCGTATCAAGGAACTTAGCCGGATGAGCTGTCTCGAGGAACACACCGGTTTCTCCGGGTTGCAGTCCCTCTTCAAGTGCCCGATAACCGCAAGCGCCATGCGGATCAAGCAGGTAATGCGTATCCTCGTATGTCTTCTTCACCGTTTCACGTATCTGCTCGTCGGTATAAGTAGCACCTGTTATCTCGGCCGAGATAGCTGCATGCGAAGCTCCATAAAGGTCGAGCACACGAGCAAAATTACTCGGATCGCCCACATCCATGGCATTGGCAATCGTAGCAACGGACGGGCGCGGGTTGTACTGTCCGGTCTGCAAATACTGATAAAAGATATCGTTCTTATTATTGGCAGCGATAAAACGCTTCACGGGCAATCCCATCTTCTTGCCGAACAGTCCGGCTGTGATATTACCGAAGTTTCCGCTGGGAACACAAATGACAGCATTATCTGCTTTTCCGAGTTTCTTCAACTGGGCATAAGCATAGAAGTAATAGAATGCCTGCGGCAGGAAACGGGCTACATTAATAGAATTGGCACTGGTAAGCTGCAGGTGCTCATTCAATTCTTTATCCATAAAAGCTGATTTCACAAGCGCCTGGCAATCATCAAAAGTACCCTCCACCTCAAGAGCGGTAATATTCTGTCCCAACGTAGTAAATTGCTTTTCCTGTATTTCGCTCACCTTGCCTTTGGGGTAAAGCACATACACATGAATACCCTCTACACCAAGAAAACCATTCGCAACGGCACTGCCGGTATCGCCGGAAGTGGCCACAAGCACATTCACCTGTCGTTTTCCCTCCTTACGGATAAAATAGCCCAACAGACGTGCCATAAAACGGCCGCCTACGTCCTTAAATGCAAGCGTAGGACCATGAAACAGTTCAAGAGAGTAAATATTATCCTTCACGTGCACCAACGGCACATCAAAATTCAACGTATCGTAGACGATCTGTTTCAAGGTTTCTGCCGGAACATCTTCACCAAAGAAAGCATCGGCCACCCGATAAGCAATCTCCTGAAAAGAAAGCGTCTCGATCGTATCATAAAATTCCTGTGGCAACGGTTTGATCGTTTCGGGCATGAAAAGCCCCTTATCGGCGGCAAGGCCCTTCACTACGGCTTCTTCAAGTGTAGCGGCAGGCGCCTGACGGTTAGTGCTGTAATATTTCATAATTTCAACAATGTGCTCCAATGCCAATGCATGAATCAGCTGTGCACTCTTTTTTATTAATTAATAGATTAATCTTCTTATTCACCAACGGATACGCCGGCACGTCTGGCAAAGTATCGCACCGGTCCGTTATTCATTCATAAATGTCTTTATGAACTCATCTTCTTTCAGCAGTCCATAAACGCCACTGCAAGCGGCTACTTCATCATAGGTCTGCACTTCGTCCGGCTCGATGCCCGGATGCCAGATAAGAAACGGAATCGGTTCGTTGGTATGTGTACGAAGTTCGCAAGGAGTAGGATGATCGGGAAGCACGGCAATGGATACCGATTCGCTCCAATCCTTTACCGCCTCATAAATGGGCCCTACAACACGCTTATCCAGATTCTCGATCGTGAGAAGTTTCAAAGGGATATCCCCTTCGTGTCCGGCCTCATCGCTCGCTTCAATATGCAGATAAACAAAATCATCGGTTTTCAGTACTTCCAATGCGGCAGCCACTTTATTTTCATAATTGGTATCATACAACCCCGTCGCCCCCTCTACTG
>CAUEFX010000033.1 GCA_958477465.1 uncultured Bacteroides sp. | reverse complement strand
GTCGGTGCCCAGGTATTGGTATGTTGGGAGTCGCCCAGGAATATGATCCGCCTATTCAGATCGACGGACAATGAACACCCGTTGCCGGCTACTTCCAGCACATTGGTCACTCCGGCCGGCGTATTAAACGTACCGCTTATCCCATCTCTGTAAAACACGGCATTAAAAGCAATCTGCCGTGAAGGAACATAATTGCTGAAAGGCCCGTCTTTTACGATATAATCCCATACAGGATCATTGGCATGAGACGTTACCCAGGTGGCACTCGTGCCGCTGTTGCTTCTGTACGTATATCCCCAAGATGAGAATTTCTCAAACAAAGCTTGATTCCCCGAAGAGTTATTGTCAAGAGACACCACGGCAAATCTGTTTTTGTGGGGGCTGCTCTCAAGCCAACTGATCAAATGATCGTAGTAGGAAGAGACCGAGGCGGCATACGAACCCGAGAAGAGCACATTCACATCATCGGGGATATTTGCTCCGACACCCGCATTATAACTGTCACTATTCGGCAAAGCCGGTGTTGCCGGAAGATAAACGATTCCTTTGGGTCCGAAGAACGATGCATAGTTGCCATAGTCGCGGAAAGTACTGAGAATGCCGTTACCGAGTGCCCCGTAGCCTCCATAAAGGTTGGCAACGCTGACTGTAATGGGTCTGAGTATCGTTCTGACGATTGCAAAGCGGGAGGTTACATCTGTCCCAGCCAAAGTCAGTTTTACGTTATAGGTTATATCCCGATTCGCATCTTTATACAATGTCTTTGGAAACTGAATCTTAAATTTAGTGCCCATGCTGTACTCAATACCCCATTGCATTTCGGTTCCGTTCTCGCTGACCATCTTTATATCATACGTATGGGCCAGTGCCGGTTCCGGCTGTTCCAGTTCTGCAATCCAATTCATGCTACTGCCGCCTTGCAGACTCACGATTTTTGTCTCATCCCGGTTTTCGGACACGTAAAGAGTATTGCCGACAATACCGGTACTGAAGGACATCGGTTGCTGGGTAATGGTTATGACATGCGATTTAACAGTCGGGTCGGATTCCAATGTCAAGTAAAGTTCGGCCCTTAAAGTATTACTACTCTGATTTTCGCCTTTAGCCTTGACAGTCAGCCTGTTTAAATTCAGATTAGCATCATCGTGCACATCTTTCACTTCAAACGCATCGGCATTGTCGCCCGTAAGCGTGTATCCCCATTTGTTTACAGCCGCTCCATCGGTAGTCAGCCCGGGGTTTACAAGGAACGTGTTGGTGTTATTTCCGGTAATGGCCAGCTCACCATCATACTCAAAATCAATGGAAGTAATGTATGGCGTCAACTCAAATCCGGCTTCTCCATCCTGTATCAACAGCATGGTGCTTTGTACAGACGGATCCTCTTTCAGACTGACAACCAGGAAACCATAACGGGGAGTAGTACCGTCATTATCAGAATGTGTATAGATCGGCACGATATTATTCGATGCTTTGTCACTGTCATAATCGGTAACAGCAACCGTACCCGTTTGTGCAAAAGAGAAGAATGCCCCTGCTCCCGGAGGATAAATCGTTGCAGTCCAGTCGCCGGAGGCTTTCACGACCACAGAAGGAGCGGCCACACCGGCCTTATTGGTGAAATGGGAAATCGTTTTCGGATTCAGTTCCAGATACAGGTCTCCACCTTCCAGCTGCACGATGTCGATGGTTGCCTTCAAGTTACCGAAAGAAACTTCAACGATGCCGCTGCGCCGGTCTTTCATATTATCCAGTGCGGTGGCCGAAACGGTCAGTGTCTTTCCGTTCAGGCTTACAGCCAGACCGTTGTCCATTACTTTTTTACTGATTGTCAACGTGCCTTCTCCGAAAGTGAATATGCCCAGGTCATAGCTACCGCCACCGGGGGTAAACATGACCTTTTTAGTCGGTATCGCCAGAATATTATCCCCGTCAAACTGTACCGTTCCATGACTATCCATATCCCAATAATTGATGGAGTAACCCAAGGAAGCGGTTTCACCGTTGTATGCTTCCAACTCTGTTGTGTATCCCTCTTTCCTGACTGAGTTAACGGTCAGTTTATAGACATTATTGCGTTTAAGCGATTGCCCCGATTCGAGCGGATGTATATTGGCCCGGTGATACGAAACCGCATTTGTATTCTTGTTCTTTACTCCGACAATCAGACAAGTGGTCAGCTCATCATTCTGCTTTGGGGTAGCCACATAGTTCTCGAATGCATACAATTTGCCTACAATGCCGGCATTTCCCTTGCTCTCTACTCCATAAAGCCTTTTGATACGTTTCGCCTCTTTATCAAAAGCATTCGGTTCGCCATTCCATACAAAAAGAGAAGGATACGCATTCCAGACCGAAACGGATTCGAGCGTATATCCCACAGCCGAGTTGTAAATGTCGAAGCGGGAAACAGCACGTTGCAGCACAACATTAATTTTGGTATCCTGAGATTCTTTTCTCAGTGAAGCGCTCATCAGCAGGGCTTCGCTCTCCAGCGGTTTGGCGGTATATTCCGGAGTATCCGCGGATGTTCCTGTCATGAACACCCGGATTTTGGCCTTTGCTTCTTTAAAAGTGCTGTTTTTGATTGTACTCTTCCACTCTTCCAAAGTCTGTGAACCGTCGGCGGGCAAATAATTATCTCCCATATTGGCTACCACTAAAATGTCGTAGGCATCAGTCATCTGAAGTCCGATATCCGAAAAATCGAATGCCATGTCCGTATTCATGACCAACGGGGCGCTCGAAGTGCCAGTCAGTTCTTTCCATCCCTTAAAACTGCCGGAAGCGTCACTGCCGGATGTAAAGAAAATCAAATCAAGTGTTTTGATATTCTCTTCTCCTGCTTCAGGGGCTATTGAAGCACGTGTTGCCAGACCGCTCGTGGGGTCTTGTATGCTGAAGTTTACAATTAACTTATTGTTTCCTTCTGAAACATTCCGTTGGTCGTCGTCCAGACTGCAAGACGTGAAGAAAGAGGTAGTCAGAAGAAAAACGGACCATATTATTTTTCTCATATTCTAATTTTTATTGTAATTATATCTGTTGGGGAGGTGCGACAAAGCACCTGAAGCATCGAAATCGACATCGATATCACCATCCAGTTCCCAATCATTCTTTCCCTGGTTGTAACGGGATAATTTTATTTCCAGTCTGATTCTTCCGGAGAGTAATACCACCGTATCAGAGTTGGCTGCGGCAGTATCTGTATCAAAGTCTCCCAAAGCGGTTGCTTTAAGTTGTATGGGATATCCTTCTGCGTCATTAATCAGTTCAACCTTAAAGCGGTTGTTTTGAATGCCATTCGCCAATGCCGTGGCTGCTCCGTTTACATCTGTCCGAAAAGACAGCATGATCACCTCCGACAGAATATTGCTTTTCATTCCGATGACGGCAGTAGAGTTCGTTTCGCGATACAATGTTATTTCGCGCTTCTCTGTCCACAGGTAATAGTTGCCGCCCGAGCCCATTTGTCCTTCTGTCATATTCCATTCGATGATATTGACATTCAGATGGATAGGCGGCTGTTCTGCGGCCGTTTCCTTATCCGTATATCCGGGACCGCTGACCGAATGGATATTGAATACATATTTTCTGTTCCGTATGATCTTAATCAGCTTATCGGCCCCGGTATCTTCAAAATCAATAGGATAGTAATACTTCGTTCCTTTGTATCCGGCTCCAATCACAAGGCGGGTATGCCGGCGATTGGCTGTTTCGTTCTCTGTATCATTGTCGTACAAATAAAGCCGGTTACTGATGGAGCGTCCGGTTGCGTCGTAAGCATCCGACTCTAAAGTCACAGAGGTTGCCATGTCTGCCGGAGAAGATGCATCCTGTGCCTGATAGTCTATGATATTGCCGGGGACGTTGCCTAAAAAGCCTTTATCGGGAACATGATATAAGGTTGCATCTTCCAGTGCAAAGTCAGCAATATCCGCAGCAACATAAATGTCTACCGATGCAACAGAGCGGGTTAGAGTCAGCAAAGGCCAGTAATTGATTACCTGATCCTTCACCTCCTGCTTTTCCAATATCCCCCACATCGGCAAACTTGTAAAAGAGGCATCGTCCTGAAGCAGTCTTTGGGGATCCATGTCTACCAGCTCCTGTCTGAATACTTCCCAATCGGCTTTTCCGACATATCGGTCCACTGCTGCCTTGTCCGGCAACATCTTCTCAATAAACGGGCGGCAGTTAGCCAAAAAACAGGCGTCATAATCTTCCCCTATGGGAAGAGTCGTACGGAGTTTGCCATTCACCTTGAAAGTGGTGCGCCAGCAGACAAACTTTCCGGCAGAATCAAAAAGCAATATGTCCAGGTTGTCGATAACGCTTTCATCCGGAGTTCCATATTCTGCACTTCGTGTTGCCGGACTCGACAGAACAGACACTTCGACAGCAGACTCTCCTGAAGAATAGGAGGTAGGGGGCTCGTCATCAACCCTTGTCTGGCAGGCCCCAAGCCCCAACCATAAAAGCATCACCCATATAAATGGGAGTATCCTTACTTTTTTCATACTTTTACTCATTTTCTTTTTTACTTCCACGTAACACGCTTCCATGTAACACGCTTCCATGTAACACACTTCCATGCAATACGCTATGTTGTTATTTCGGATTTCATTCCAATGGAACGGCGGTCGTGACTTTTTAAATGGCACATTAAAGTGCCACCAATACTTTACGAACTTCCCATGAATCGACCGTTATGATTGCTTCCATCTTGGTTGGCCGGATAATGACATCTATCTGTGTGCCTTTTCGAGCCTTTACTCCGGTATCCACCATCAATCGGGCTGTTCCATCCTCCCAAAGAGTGACAATGATGTTGTCTTCCAATCCGGTCTTCGAATCTACGGATGCAGGCATTACTTTATTTTTAGAGAGATACTCATTTCTGTTTTCTACATAATAGAACTCGTCTTCTATCGTAATCCGGTCGCCGGATTGACTGTCCTCAGCCACCTTATACGAATGGGATGCCCCGTCGATATTCATGCGGATTTCTCCGGGATACTGAGTTCTAAAGCCGTCTGCCTCTTCTATGGTGACGGTTATGGTGCATAATATTTTCTTGACATCAACCTCGATGGTTTTCTCTTCCAAAGGATTCTGGGCAAATGTCAGTCTTTCCAGAAACAGTTCCTGTGTAGAACCGCTGTATATCGGCGATTGCTCCTGCGACTGCTTACGGGATTGCCTCTGCGACTGCTGCATGGGCCATACATTCATGATAAATCTTACAGTAGAATACTCTTCTTCATCAAGGAAGGTGATCGGAATCTTATTCGTGGACTCACTTTCCGGTAAGGCCCATGCTACCAGATAAGTATTTCCGGCATATTGCTGTTCAAGGGAATACGGCTTTCCTCCTTTTATATATTTATATGGGATGTCTCTCTTTTCTATCTTTTTGCCTTCGCTGTCATACAAATACAATTCTATATCGCCGGCTACCAGTCGGTCAAAGTCAGCTGTAGTGCCATCATACGTGAAGATCAGATTTAATGGCTCATTTTCACAATTACAGCAATCACAGCCGGAGTGTGGCCCTTCATGTATGCACCCTGCACAGGATAATATCAACGACAATATCAGAATTACTTTCTTCACGGTATAATTTTTTTATTAATTGTTTTCCCGAAGGGATACGGATCCCCCTTCGGGAAAATCATAAATCAATATCTTATTATAAATCAACCTCCTGAGTTCTTACATCCCATTTGGCAACTTCAATATTGATGGAAATTGAGCTTTCGGTGGGGTCAACCACGGGACCTTCTTCCTCAGCTTCTTTAGGGGTAGACCAGCCTACCGTCTTGACATTCTTCATCGTTATGCGATAGATACTGTTACGGTAGATTTTCCAAATATCATCTTTCAGCAGGTTTACTCTCCAATAACGAGTGACGTTGTCTACTCCTGTACCCGAGAATGTACCCTGAATAATGAAAGCCACCACTTCGTCTTTATCAAACACGGTTGCTGTCAATCCATCGCCTCCCTGTATGGTAGTAGGAACGTTTTCATACACATATACCGGCTTAGAATAAGCGGCTGGCAAGAATCCGTTTGTTGTCTCACCGGCATCATCGTTTTTGGCAGAATAGACAGTTTCAACAATTTTGCCATCAGTAGAGAATGTTGTTTTGAAATTGGATGTAGTGGCAAAACGTTTCCAATCGGTCAGGTTCTTATATTCAAAAGCCTGCGACTGATTGATGCCGTTGATTACCATATAGCTGTCGAACGTCCATTTCAAGTCCACCGGAACCGTCCCGCTCTCATCCAGCCCCAATATCTTAAGCAAATCAGCTTCGGGCACAGTGATTTGGACCGAAGGATCGGTTTTAGGACTTTCAATCTTACTCAGCAGGCGCCGGACAGAAAGGTTAAGCGTGTTGGTTTCACCTTCCACGACATTGACCACTCCCTCTGCCGCCATGGAAAATCCAGTTGCAGCACTAATATCGGCACGGGAGTTTGAACCATCCAGAGAAAGATCTTTGTACAGACTGTTTCTTTTGAAATCGGCTAAAGAGGCAGGAACAGGAGAGGGCTCGCCCAAACTTTGATTGACAGCGGTAAGGATGGTGAGATTGCCGGCATTGACAAGGAATGTATACTGATTGTCGGAGGCCAAAGCTGCCGGCTTGAAATACTTCTGGTATGAACCATCCGCATTGAAAACAAAGAACTCCAACAGATTAATATCGTTTTCGTTAGCCGAACCGGCCTCTTCTCCTGACAGCGCACGAGTATCGGCAGTACCTTTTATCTTAACGGTAATAGCGGCCAATCCACCTTCTGATGGAAGCAAGTCTTGATTGTTATCAGAATCACTACAAGACAACAATGCGAATGCAGTTACGCAAACTGCCAATAGATTTTTAATTTTCATAATTCTAAAGTTTGATTATTTTACTTATTATTGAGAACTTCCACAGAAGTCTCTATCTGTTTTCTTTATCTATATTCTCATAAAACAACTTGATGCAGGTGCCCGAGCGTAATTTCGGGAAGAAATTCTGCAGCATATAACGGTAGGGGATTCCCCCCTTTAAATGCATCAGTTTGATTCTCCGTTCCTGTTTTTCTTTGTCCGTTTGGATAAAAGGCGGATCTATGATTTTGAGCACTTCCTCTTTCTCCGGCATATCCGATTCGTTTACCATCTGATACAGACCGAACCAGTCTACTCCTCCGTTAATCATGCTGAACGATTCGGTTCCGACTTCAGTCCTTTGCATCAGATACTTTTTCAAAGCGGCGGCACGCGCTTCTGCAAAACCTTGATTCAAATGATAATCGCCTTCGGGAGAAGCATAACCCACAATCAGGATGTCACTGATCCGACTGTCCGAAGATTGATTGATTTGATTGATGGTGCTGACCAGGAGTTCCAAGTTCCGCTCATTATTCTGATAATCAGTAAGTATAACCGATGAACCTGAGCAAAATAGAATGGATACGGATTCTTCTCTATCTGCCTCACTAAATTCAGATTTTTGAGAGACATTGGCAAGAAAACCATAATCCTGTGCCAACTTGTCTGCAACGCTCAAAGTAGGTTCAACCACTTCCACAATCCTCACAATTTCCACCTCAGGGTCTTGAAGTATTTTACCGTCGACAACGGCTGTTGTCAGTATGGCTTGCTTGGCACATAAATGAGTGGAGCTTTTAAAAGTGAGCACACTTCCTTTCATCCATTCTTCATATTTTACATTAGCATGGTAGGCAAGTGTTTGCTGACAGCTTACCATCTCCATATCTTTCCGATAGTCGGCACTCCGGACAAAAGGTACTTTTCCTTTCTTTCCAACTATCACAAAAGAAGCAAAGTTCACATAATTACTGCCGTCAGATAGGACAGGAGTCACCATGACTCTTTCCTTCTTCCTGATAGCGAACCGCTCAGGAGTACAATTGAAGGAGAGCTGTATGCTGTCGCTTACATTGCTTACTTGAATGTCAGTGATGGACAACCGCCCCCTTTGTTTCTCTTTTCCGGCTACTGCATCAGGCAGGGCTAATGTCAGCAATGAAAATATAGAAAAGATAATTGCCTTATGATTTACAAATCTCATGGTATTCGCATTGGTTTAATTATAGTTTACAGATTTCATGATCCTCTCCGGATTACCCCAGCTTCCCGGAAGAGGGGAGGCCATGTGGGATAAAAGTCATATCTAATTCAAGTTATCTAATATTGTAAACAAGTTACCTAATATTATAAATCAGTGAAACTCCGATTTTAGTCAATCCCAGATAAGTCTTGGTGGAGTGCTCCGATTTAGTGCAACACCATTTTTCATTGTCTGTCTTTTCATAATTGAGTTGCACTATGCCTAATCCGAGAAAAGCTTCTATTCCCCATCTTCTGGCCAGCATCCAACTATACCCATAAGTAAATCCGGCACCAGCTCCCCAACCTTCATAACGATAATGCGTATCGAAAATATAAAGAAGTTTGTGTCCGCCGATATTATACTTCGTTGCAACAGCATGAATGCCGATGAAGTGCCCACTTGCCGGCTCACAAAACCAATATCTCAATTCCGGTTGAATCATCCAATGTACCAGTTTGTCATTGTCCCCCTTTTTCCCTTCACGGTTCCATGAGTTATAACCTCCACTTATATCCAGACTAAACCGTGAATTCAAACCTACTTCCAAACCAAGATTCGGAGTCAATGTTGCTGCATACAGAAGGTTCGTCTTAAGAGACCACGACAACTTATTTCTCCTGACCCTGTTCCAAGGAGCTGTCATGTACATATCAATCACAACATGATCACCAAGGAAATCTGTATTTTTGAGAATGGTATCAACAATCACTACCACTTCCGGCCGTTTATTTTTGGCAGTATCTGTTTTTTCTGTATATGCCGCATATCGATTTGCAAGGGGCTCAGCCTTGGTTGAATTTACTTTGAGCACAGCCTTATTTGTATTGAACGTAGCCTTATTTGTATTGAGCTCAGACTTATTATTTGTATTAAACTCAGTCTTGGCTAAAGCAGCACGGCAATCTTGTGCCTGTACGAACAAAGTTCCTACTATCATTCCCATAAAAATAAGCAGAAGTCTGTATCTTATTCTTGGAAGATTGTTTATAACTACATTTCTCATTGCGGCTGCTGTTTAGTGATAAATAGAACTCTTTAACATCTCCAGCCTATCATTTGTTTTATGCAAAAAAACTGATTAGGATCAAAAGCTTATCAAAAAATATATTTTTATTAGATTTGTTTTGAAATTATCCGCCTTGTCTGTGCATGAAAAAAAGTATTACATAGATTGATTCTGCTATTTTGTACTTTAGTTTGAAATCATCTACGGATAATATGCTGTGATCATCCATGAATCGGCGATGATGTTTGTAAAGTACTTTGCATTACCGAACTTAAGTAAATCAAAAGCAATCGAATCTTAAATAGCTCTAAATGTATATACACACGAATGTAAGGCCTTAACATGTATTTCTATCACAAATGAGCTATCGGACTTCATTAATCAAGGCTTCTGTAATTGGGCTGATAAAATTAGTTTGAATTGATGTTAAACATACATGAAATGTAAGATATAAATATTGGGGTTACCGCTATTTATCCGGACTGCACAGCTCTCTGAATTCATTAAATAAAAGCGTAACTCCTTTTGTGTCTTTGCAAGGATTTTATTTGTATTGATAATTAACAGTTTACAGCGATATTATAATCTGCCTTGTAATAAAATAAATGAAAGTGTTATTTAAAGTGAAATTTTTATTCAAATAAAGAGTTCTTTCAGGAAGAGAGGAGTTGTCTTTCCCTAAGAATGAAAAGTACCCCAAAAGAGTTTCAGAAGGCAGGTCTTGATATGAAACAAAAGGAAAGGAGAGGGATGTATCAGGATTCTCTCATAGCTATATCAGGATTCTCTCATAAATAAAGCCACCCCTGTTACAGATGACTGTGACAGGGGTGGCTTCTATATTTCAGGTGCTTTGACACCTTTCTTGATAATCTAATAATAAGATTTTAGAGAAGTTCCAGTTGTTTGAAACACTTCACCAACTTATCTACGGCAGAATCTATCTGTTCTTTTGTATGCGTAGCCATCAACGCAACACGTACCAATGTATCTTGAGGTGCGCATGCCGGCGGAATAACCGGATTGATAAACACGCCCTCATCAAATGCCAGCTTGGTAACCATGAAAGTCTTGTCCGTATCGCGTACATAAAGAGGGATGATAGGAGATTCCGTAGCACCAATCTCAAAGCCGGCTTCACGGAAACGTTTCAATGCGTAATTCGTAGCTTCCCACAATGCTTCAAGTCTTTCCGGTTCATTCTGGATAATATGAAGAGCCTCTAATGCAGAAGCCGTAGCAGCCGGAGTATTGGAAGCACTGAAAATATAAGTACGTGCCGTATGGCGCAACCAGTTAATAATAGACTCGTCAGCCGCAATAAAACCGCCGATAGAAGCCAATGACTTACTGAATGTACCCATGATCAGGTCGATTTCATCCGTCAGTCCGAAATGATCGCAAACGCCACGTCCCTGTTTTCCGAATACGCCCAATCCATGAGCTTCGTCCACCATGATAGTAGCATTATATTTATGTTTCAGACGTACGATCTCGGGCAGATTTGCCAAATCACCTTCCATAGAGAATACACCATCCACAATAATCAGTTTTACAGAATCCGGATTA
The DNA here is from genome assembly GCA_958477465.1 of uncultured Bacteroides sp. Lineage (GTDB taxonomy): Bacteria > Bacteroidota > Bacteroidia > Bacteroidales > Bacteroidaceae > Bacteroides. Next base: position 32,772 of record CAUEFX010000033.1, on the reverse strand, counting down.
CACTTTTGAAGTTGTTTCTCCAAATCCGCCATATCATTGTGTTTGTACTTCAAGCTCTGAGAGAATGATAAACGGCGTCCGTCTACGATAGAAGCGTGGTCGCGGTCATCACAAATAATATAGTCATTACGGTCTGTCAAACAGGCTATCACACCCGAATTCACTGTAAATCCGGTGGAAAAGCAAAGGGCATCTTCCTTACCAACAAAAGCAGCCAACTCTTTTTCCAACTTCACATGCAAATCGAGCGTACCATTCAGAAAGCGTGAACCGGCACAACCGGAACCGTATTTTCTCATAGCCTTAATACCGGCTTCAATTACTCTTTCGTCTCCGGTAAGTCCGGTATATGCGTTTGAGCCGAACATCAGCACTTTGTGTCCGCCCATATTCACCTCTGTACCTTGTTTCCCTTCTATCTCACGAAAATAAGGGTATACGCCCTTTGCCATATACTGTTGTGGCAAGTCGTACTTAGCTAACTTCTCTTGTAATAATCCCATGAATTGTTATTTATTATTCGCTTATTGGTTACTGATAGACAACAGTCCAAACTTCTTTTAACCTTAATAACTGTTTAAAACAGGGGGCAAAGATAACAAAATTTGTTTTCTGCTGTTCTTTTTCTATGAAAAAATATGCTCTTTATGCTTTTGAAAAGGTGAAGAGACCTAAAATTTAGAAATTTATATTACTTTTGTCGACCACAATCGATAAAATATAGCATGAATAAAAGCATGAAAAAATTAATATTCATTGTCAATCCGATTTCAGGTACACAAAACAAAGAGTCTATTCTTAATCTGTTAGACGAAAAAATAGATAAGGAAAAGTACACTTGGGATGTGATGTATACCCAAAGAGCCGGTCATGCCATAGAGATTGCCGCCCAAGCCGCAAAAATGAAAACCGATGTAGTGATTGCTATCGGTGGTGACGGAACGATCAACGAAATAGGACGTTCGCTGGTACATACGGAAACAGCACTCGGCATTATCCCATGCGGATCGGGCAATGGACTTGCAAGACATCTGCATATCCCGATGGAACCGAAAAAGGCTCTGGAAATAATCAATGACGGGAACAGTGACATCATAGATTACGGTAAAATTAACGGCACGGACTTTTTCTGTACTTGCGGAGTAGGATTCGATGCTTTCGTCAGCCTGAAATTTGCCAATGCCGGAAAGCGCGGATTATTGACTTACCTGGAAAAGACATTACAGGAGAGCCTGACTTACCAACCCGAAACCTATGAACTGGAGACAGAAGACGGTACCTATAAATATAAAGCATTCCTCATTGCATGCGGGAATGCATCACAATATGGCAACAACGCCTACATAGCGCCACAGGCCACTCTGACAGACGGACTTCTGGATGTGACCATTCTTGAACCGTTCACCGTTTTGGACGTACCGTCGCTTGCCTTCCAACTGTTCAATAAAACCATCGACCAAAACAGCCGTATCAAAACTTTCCGCTGTAAGAAATTGCGCATTCACCGTTCCAAACCGGGAGTCATCCATTTTGACGGCGATCCGATGCAGGCCGATGAGGATGTAAATATTGAAATTGTACAAAAAGGGCTGCGTGTCATCATTCCCCAAACGACTGTGGAAAAAGACAATGCCAATGTATTACAGAAGGCACAGGAATACGTAAACGGAATAAAAATGATCAACGAAGCTATTGTAGATAACATAACCTACAAAAATCAGAAAATTATTAAGAAATTAACCCGAAAGGATTAAGAATTTGTGTACTTTTGCAAATTGTAAATTGTCTAATAAATAAAGATATGTTTAGAACACACACGTGTGGAGAACTTAGAATCTCTGATGTAAACAAGCAAGTAACGCTGGCCGGATGGGTACAGCGCAGCCGTAAAATGGGAGGCATGACTTTTATAGATCTCCGCGACCGCTACGGCATCACTCAATTGGTTTTCAACGAAGAAGTAAACGCCGAACTGTGCGAGCTGGCTAACAAGCTGGGACGCGAATTCGTAATCCAGATAACCGGAGTGGTAAACGAACGCTTTAGCAAAAACTCAAATATTCCTACGGGAGACATTGAAATCAGCGTATCGAAACTGCATATTCTGAATGCTGCCGTAACTCCTCCTTTTACGATTGAAGACAACACTGACGGAGGAGATGACATCCGTATGAAATACCGTTATCTCGATCTGCGCCGTAATGCCGTTCGCTCCAATCTGGAATTGCGCCATAAAATGACGATAGAGGTACGTAAATACCTGGATGAACAAGGATTTATAGAGGTGGAAACGCCGGTATTGGTAGGTTCTACACCCGAAGGTGCCCGAGATTTCGTGGTTCCCTCACGTATGAATCCGGGACAGTTTTATGCCTTGCCCCAATCTCCGCAGACTTTGAAGCAATTGCTGATGGTAGCCGGCTTCGACCGTTATTTCCAGATTGCCAAATGTTTCCGTGACGAGGATCTTCGTGCCGACCGCCAACCGGAATTTACCCAGATAGACTGCGAGATGAGTTTCGTAGAACAAGAAGATATCATCACTACATTCGAAGGCATGGCAAAACATCTGTTCAAAACACTTCGCGGAGTAGAACTGACGGAACCGTTTATACGCATGCCTTGGAGCGATGCCATGAAATATTACGGTAGCGACAAACCGGATCTGCGTTTCGGCATGAAGTTCGTTGAGCTGATGGATATCATGAAAGGCTACGGCTTCTCCGTATTCGATAACGCTGCATATATCGGTGGTATTTGTGCCGAAGGGGCAGCAAGCTATACCCGCAAGCAACTGGATGCATTGACGGAATTTGTAAAAAAACCGCAAATCGGTGCCAAAGGAATGGTATATGCACGTATAGAGGCTGACGGTACGGTAAAATCAAGTGTCGATAAATTCTATACGCAAGAAGTGCTTCAGCAGATGAAAGAAGCCTTTGGAGCTAAACCGGGTGATTTGATCTTGATACTGTCCGGTGACGATGCCATGAAAACCCGGAAACAGCTTTGTGAGCTTCGTCTGGAAATGGGTAAGCAATTGGGATTGCGTGATAAGAACAAGTTTGCCTGCCTTTGGGTAATAGACTTCCCGATGTTTGAATGGAGCGAAGAAGAAGGCCGTCTGATGGCAATGCATCATCCGTTTACGCATCCGAAAGAGGAAGATATCCATCTGCTGGATACCGATCCGGCTGCTGTTCGCGCAGATGCCTACGACATGGTTGTCAACGGTGTGGAAGTAGGAGGCGGGTCAATCCGTATCCACGATGCCAAACTGCAGGCAAAGATGTTCGAGATTTTAGGATTTACCCCCGAAAAAGCACAGGAACAGTTTGGCTTCCTGATGAATGCGTTCAAGTTCGGTGCTCCTCCTCACGGCGGTTTGGCTTACGGTCTCGACCGTTGGGTATCGCTCTTTGCCGGCCTGGATTCAATCCGCGACTGCATTGCATTCCCGAAAAACAATTCCGGGCGTGATGTGATGTTGGATGCTCCGGCAGCACTCGACCCGTCACAACTTGATGAACTGAATCTAATCGTAGATACCAAGGAATAAGAGTGAGAGAGTCTGTACGCATCTTCCGTTTTGCCGTAATAGGTACGCTTAATGCATTGATTACAGCATTCGTCATTTGGCTGATGATGAAGAAGTTGTCGTACGATTACATTCCTGCCAATATCACTGCGTATGTTATAGCCCAAATACACAATTTCATTTGGTGCAAATACTGGATATTTCCTACTGAAAGCAGAAAGAACAGCCTTTGGAAACAAATGCTGTTCTTTGGTATGGCTTTCGGAATAGCATACAGTGCGCAATTCTTATTTCTTATTTCATTGGTAGAAGCAGGGGATGTGAATGAGTACCTGGCTCAGTTCTTGGGCTTATTTATCTATGGAACAGTCAATTTTATAACAAACAAGAAAATTACTTTCCAATAGCCGTTCACTACACAACATACACAGAGGGCACGGAATTTCGGTTGCAGTACAACTGAAATTCCGTGCCCTCTATGTATAGGTATGCTGCTGTAAAATGAGAATCAGTCCAGGAAACGTTTTGTCAATCCTTCGTATTCATCTATTCTTCTGTCGCGCAAGAACGGCCACCAACGGCGCACATTTTCCGAACGCTCCATATCAATCTCTACAACTATATTCTCAGCACGGTCATTGGAGGCTTGCGCCAGCAACTCTCCCTGAGGACCGGCAACAAAACTGTTCCCCCAAAAAAGGATACCGCCTGTACACATCGAAGGATCAGGCTCATGCCCCACGCGGTTGACAGAAATAACCGGAATGCCGTTTGCCACAGCATGAGCGCGTTGAGAGATGATCCATGCATTGAGTTGGCGGATCTTCTCATCATCGGCATCCGAGCTTTCCCATCCGATGGCGGTAGGATAAATCAGCAGTTCCGCTCCTTTCAGAGCCATGAGGCGGGCAGCTTCCGGATACCACTGATCCCAGCACACAAGCACACCGAGTTTTCCCAAAGAAGTTTGAATCGGTTCGAAACCGATATCTCCGGGAGTAAAATAAAACTTCTCATAATAAGCCGGATCATCGGGGATATGCATCTTCCGGTATTTTCCGGCTATACTGCCATCGCTATCGAAAACAACTGCCGTATTGTGATACAATCCCGGAGCCCGTTTTTCAAATAAAGAGGTTACCAGAACGACCCCGTTAGCGGCAGCCAACTCCGAATAAAATCCGGTAGAAGGACCGGGAATGGGTTCCGCCAAATCAAAAGCACGGGTATCTTCCGTTTGGCAAAAATAGAGGGAGTTGTGCAGCTCCTGCAATACAACCAACTGTGCGCCACGTGCCGCACATGCTTCTATGCTCTTGGCAAGATTCATCAGATTCGTTCTGATGTCCGAAGTATTGGCTTGCTGAACCAAGCCGACTTGTATCTTTCTCATTTATATTAAAGATATTTACGATTGGACAATTTACTATTTACGATTAGGAAATCAAAGATAGTATGATTGGTTATTTATGATTACGATTGAAATTACTGTTTTAGGACGCCAAGGGGGTATTGCATGGTGACGCAATGCAAGGAACCGTGTTGCTTGATCAAAGCCCGGCAATCAATGCCTACGATCTGATATCCGGGAAAGGCCTCCTGCAAAACCTCACGAGCACGCCCGTCATTCTCCGGTTGGCTATAAGTGGGATAGAGGATAGCTCCGTTCAGTATCAGGAAATTAGCATACGTGGCAGGTAGCCGTTCTTCCTCTTCCATTACTTTATCGGCCATCGGCAGAGGCAACAGACGATAAGGCTCACCGTTCAATGTACGGAACGAATGGAGCTGCTCTTCCATAGCCCGCAATGCCTCATAATGCTCATCCGTTTCATCATTACACTGCACATAGACGATGGTATTGTCGGGGCACAACCTTGCCAGCGTATCGACATGGCTATCCGTATCATCACCGGCCAGGTATCCGTTATCCAGCCACAATATTTGCTGAAGCTGAAAAGTGCTTTTCAGATACTCCTCAATCTCCGCTTTATTTTTCTGTCCGTTGCGGTTGGGAGACAACAAGCATTCGGAGGTAGTGAGCAAAGTGCCCATGCCGTCACTTTCAATGGATCCTCCTTCGAGTACAAAACCGAGACGATTGACATAACGTCCATTCAGAATACCATTCTCAACAGCATGGCGGGTAATCTGATTGTCAAGATGGGAAGCAAACTTCAACCCCCATCCGTTAAAAGTAAAATCGAGTAGGGAAGGACCGTCTGCATCCATCATGGTAATGGCTCCGTGATCACGTGCCCATGTATCATTCGTTTTACATTTCAGGAAACGTACATTCTCCATATTCACGGTAGCGGCAATCTGCCTTTTCACCTCCTCCGGTTCGGGAGTGACAATCAACAGCAACTCCCTTTCCGCTATCTCCCGGGCTATATCGACAAAACAGTTCTGTACTTCCTCCAACATATACGCCCAATCCGTCTCTGCATGAGGCCAGGTTAATTGCACTCCGCTTTGAGGATACCACTCTGCAGGGAAAAAAGGCTTTCGCACCTCCATCCGCTGTTCGTCTGCCTTACCTGTATTCAACTGACAATCTTTCTCCGAACCTTCCGTACGGGGAAATCCCACTAAAATTCCCATCTTATCCGGTTTATTTTTTGTTTATGAAATCTATTGTTTGGGTTTACGGTCAAAGAACGGATTCTTGGAAGAAGCACTGACCGGTATGGCATACACCTGCTTACAGCCTTTCAGCCAGTCGAGCCGCTGTGCCGCCAATCCCGCTGAAAACATCACACGTGTATCTACACGCATGTCCGCAGCCATGGCACAGGCAGAACCGATAGCGATACCGACATCGACACTGTTGATAGCACAAGGCACTCCTTCTGCACGACCGGCACAAGTGGCATAGCCGCAATGACCGCAATTCAAGCCTTGCGCCTGTTCACGTGTACCTATCAGCACAATGGCTTCCGCACTCAATATATTATCGGCATCCCGAAGAAAAAACTTCATGCCATGCTCTTCCACCATGGCAATCATCTTATCGGAAAGTACTTTTATATCCTCCTCCGTGACCAAAGCAACCTCTATTATATCCACTCCTTTTCCTTTCGGAGCTGTACGGGCCGCAGTCATCATCTGACGTGCTATATCAAGCACATGCTCATGGCGGACATCTCGTTCGTTCTGTATCATAATCCTTTTTTTAAATTCAGTAAGCAAATTTAGGTATAAATCTCGATTTATATGCCAATGTGAAAAGAAAATGTCAAGACCGACCCAATCTTCAGGCATGGTCTTGACATTTTCTTAGAGGTCCGGTATTATCTTACCTCATATAATTGAGAAGAAGATATACAGCACAATAACAAGCTATTTAAAATGGCTGTCCATCCACACCAAACGCTCCTGATACCATTTGCTGATTTGTGCCAAGGAGGTGTAGCAACTGCTGTTCGACGGTATTGCCGGCCATCTCTTAAAGTCTTTCTCGTAAGCCTCTTGTGATATTTGCGACATAAAATCCGAGAAACGCCCGATCACATTATTGTAGCTCAACGCATTCGTCTTAAGATAATTCCAGCGTGCGATAATTTCCGGCTGGAAAGCTGTGTAGAACATCGTCCAAAAGCGTTTGCCACTCTCACCGGGTTCGGGAGAGTTCAGTACGCTTCCCGAACTGGACAGCAGTTTACTTCCGTTCCAATACAATCCCAATATCGTATCCATGTCATACCACTGGAAATACCAGATGTTTCCATCCCATGTACACATCGATAGATTTTTGTCGACATCATCGTCTGCATAAAACGCCTCCAGAATGATATAGTAATCCATCATTGCATCTTTATCGAAATAGTCACTGAATCCGTTTTTGAAAGTATTCGCATTGTATTTCACTGAATTGAACCAATCCAACGGTCGGGAGATCTTTTTTATGATATCTGCCGGAATATCACCGGCCCCACTGACTCCGTCGATTTTGGGATTCTTCATCTCCCAGTTGCTTGATACAAAGGCATAGAAATTATTATGCTCTTCCGCCTTAAGTAAAATGTGATTGCGATCCGACTTTGTCATGCAGTAATTATCACGGTGCACTTTCAGATTCCAGGTATAAAGCCCGTAATACTCATTATTTATATAGAGTTCTACAGGAAATCCATCGATATGTCCCTTGGCCCCGTTATCCAGTATATTCCCTTTCGTATTATCTCCCCAGCCCGATCGCCACGGGCGCTGTTTTTCAAACGGTAACGTATAAGCAACATCGTCTACGACACGTCCCATGCAAACATTCCTGGCCTGGGTAGCATCTATATAATTGGCTTTCAGATGATAATCATCCATCGGTATCCAGTTTCCGAACTTTATTTTCCGGTCGAGGTCGATAGAGAAATTCTTCTTGGGATACGACATGGAGGAAGAGCCCTGATAGGTAAGTTCTATCTCCGACTTAAAACCGTAACCGTTGCCACCGTTATAAGTCAGTTTGGCGATAACCGGATAATCTTTGGTTACATTATCCAGATTCACCTCGATATTGACCTGCCCCAAACTCTCCGGAAGAGGAATAGAGGTGTACTTTTTATCCTTCAGCTCCTGATATTCCGAATACGAGGCAGTGGCATCCTGCAAATCACTTAGAGACGTTTCGTTTACTTCCAGTTGCTTCTTGAGGTCGACAATGCAGTTTACCAGGCTGTCATTGGTCTTTTTCAATGCACCGAGCGACTTCTGAACCTCCTCAGAATCATCGTTCAGAGCATATTCTGCATATTTGGCGTAAGGAACACTTCCCAATGCCGTGGCGCTGATCTCCTCATAGCCGTTTCCTTTATCGAGTTCTATCTTAACCGATTGGTCTTGAGAGCTCCAGTCTATTTTTTCGAAGGTGCCGGAAACACGGGTTCCGTTACCGATAACCATATTTACATACCCCGTGGCGGATGTAGTGAGTTGATGGGTTTCCTTGTATGCCACCTGATTGTCTGACAGGACCGTTACCTGCAATGTCACGTTCTGTTCTTTTATAACCATCCCCGAAGCATCCCGCAAAACGGCTTGATAATTAAATCCCTTCTGAGGATCGATTGCAAACATATTCAGGCTGATGAAAAAACTGATCAATAAGAGAATGTGTTTCATTGTTTTATGATTTTTCTTGTTACTACTGTTTTACCGTTGATATCGACTAATTGCACACTGTAAATGCCGGAAGCCAAAAAGGATACGTTGTATGTGGAAGGAGATTTCAATATATTGAACTGTCCTACCAATATTCCTTTGAGCGAATAGATGTTGATAGAAGCCATGGAAGCAGACGGAGGGATGGAGATATTCAGATAATCGACGACCGGAGAAGGCCATATCATTGTTTTTTCCTGCCATTCATCCTCCTCCATCCCTACAGATGAACTTAAATCGATATAAGACAAGATTCCCTGAACGATCATGCCGTCGTCTGTTTGATAATACCCTCCGACAACTTCCCCTATCACCCAGGATGCCGCAGGAGATTCTCTACCGGCAGGTGCAACGAGCTGTTGGGTATAAACCGAAGAAGCATACAGGCAACCTAAAATGCTTAAAGGTACGCAAATGTGTTTCATAATAAAAAGATTTAATTGTTACGGTAGTAATACATGTGAATAGCAGGAACGCCCTATAATGATTAGACTTATTTAACTATTTACCGGTATTTATTTGCCGTATCTACACCAACCGCCCAAGTATGCGTATTCTTTCTGTATAATCCCGCCTGTTTCTTCCACCCTTCGGACGCATTCTTCATAAAGATTCATAAATAAATCATGAAAGAAACCCCGGATTTTTCATACCTTTGCCGAAAAGAAAGATTATTAAGAGATCAATGCTACAAATAGATAACGCATGTATCGCTTTCGGAGAAGATGTGCTTTTTTCCGATTTTTGCATGCAAGTACACAAAGGCGAGACAGCCTGCATTGCAGGAGAGTCGGGCAGGGGAAAAACATCCCTCCTTAATGCCATCATGGGATTTGTACCGCTACGCAAAGGAACAATCACCGTAGGCGGTTTGGAATTAAACAAGAACACCATCGACGCCATTCGCCGACAGATAGCCTGGATTCCTCAGGAACTGGCACTACCTGCCGAATGGGTAAAGGAGATGGTACGGCTTCCGTTTGAACTGAAAGCCAACAAGAACAATCCTTTCTCAGAGAAAAGACTGTTCGACTGCTTTGCCGAACTGGGACTGGACGAAGAGTTGTACAACAAGCGGGTAGGGGAAATATCCGGCGGACAACGGCAACGTATTATGATAGCCGTGGCCGCCTTATTGAAAAAGCCGCTGATCATAGTGGATGAACCCACCTCGGCACTCGATTCCGAATCGGCAGACAAGGTATTGGCTTTCCTATGCAAGCAAGCCGAACAAGGAACTGCTGTTTTGGCCGTATCCCACAGCGACGCTTTCGCCCACGGCTGTAACCAGATAATCACATTATAAATCAGACAGTCGCCTAATCATTCAGAAAATCACATAACCGTCAATCGCTCAATCGTAAATATCCTCATGGGAACAATAGATATATCCTACCTTAACCTGCTTATCGGCTTGCTTCTGCTGATAATACCGGCATTCTATTTATGGAAATTCAAAACCGGACTGCTGAAAGCCACCCTTATCGGTGCGGCACGTATGATCATACAACTTTTCCTGATCGGAATGTATCTGAAATACCTGTTTTTATGGAATAACCCATGGATAAACTTCCTGTGGGTAATCATCATGATATTCGTGGCCGGACAAACGGCTCTTTCGCGCACCGGATTAAAACGAGAGATACTCCTGATCCCCATTAGTGTGGGCTTTTTGTGCAGCGTGGTTCTGGTAGGAATGTACTTTATCGGTATCGTGCTGCAACTGGACAATGTATTCAGCGCCCAATACTTCATTCCTATTTTCGGCATTCTGATGGGCAACATGCTTTCGAGCAATGTCATTGCCTTAAATACCTATTACAGTGGTCTGAAACGAGAAGAACAGCTCTATCGCTATCTGCTCGGTAACGGAGCGACACGCCAGGAGGCACAAGCCCCTTTCATACGGCAAGCGCTCATAAAAGCTTTCAGTCCTCTGATAGCCAATATCGCCGTAATGGGACTGGTAGCACTGCCGGGCACAATGATCGGACAGATATTAGGAGGAAGTAGCCCGAATGTAGCTATCAAATATCAGATGATGATTATGGTTATCACATTCACCGCTTCCATGCTCTCACTGATGATTACCATCTCATTGGCATCACGCAAATCATTCGACGCATACGGCAAACTGCTACAAGTTATGGTAGAAAAGAAGGAGAAGAAATGACAGAGCAGATATTGGAACTTGTTTCTAAAATTCCGTCACCCGGATTCTTCGTCACAGCGGAAGTCTCACGGGAAGGAACTGCCATCATGCCTGAAGAGATAGAAGCCTTCATCGGCAAAAAACTGCAACTGATACACCGCGGAGTAAGTTCCCGAAAATTTGTTTATCAGAAAAGCGGTTGGAGAATCATATTCACCTTCTTCCCGACAGACAAAGTGGTAGACGAAAAATATGCCTTGAAAAACAAAGTACTCTTTAAACACTCATAAATTTAAGCACTCATAAAAAGAGCCGTATCTTTGCTCGAAGGTCGAGTAGGATACGGCTCTTTTATGCTTTTTTTTAACCTGCTTACCAATGCATTACTACTTTAAACTGACACTCACCGGGAAAGTTTGCGGTAGCGAAATCACTGTATGTCACATAGAAAGCGAACGACCCTACAGAATAATCGTATGAATATGTTTCTGTCCAAAGATTCTCTCCCTCGGCACGGTGCCACACATAAGGCAAAGGAGTCTGAACCGGCACATTTCCATCATATTGAATCAAATATACCATAACACTTCCCTTATCAAAAATATTCTGATCCAGATATTCATCTTCAACAACGCAACGGAAAAAAGAATTATCTGCATTCTCACCTCCTACGAGTTCCCAATTCCTGACGGTTATCACATACGAATCCTAATTTTGACTATCACCCGAATTTCCTCCCGGGCGGTTACTCCAGTTCGAATCGGTTTCGCTTTCACAGGCTCCGAAAACGACAGCCAATAATAATAAAAACAAAATCTTTTTCATCTAATTCTACATTTAATATATTACTGATTATATAATTATCTATACCACTTCATTACAAATTCTTCCTCACCGGTTCCTTCTTCCGTCTGTTCCTTTATCAACCGGAATCCTTGCTTCTCGTAAAACAGAACGGACGGTTCATTTTTAGCATAAACATTCAGAGTAATTTCGGGATGTCTCTCCTTGACGTGTTCCAACAATGCTTTTCCGATGCCCGTTCCCTGTGATTCGGGGATTACAAACAGAGCAGCCAGATAACTGCCGGTCATGGAAACAAACCCTTGTACCAACCCGGTGTTTTCATCTTCGAACACATAAGTATGGCTTGCCGGAAGATAAACATTCCGCATATCTTCTTGCTTGCCAATCCAATACATGGCAGGAATAAAACGATGGGCAAGAATGGAAGATTCCAGCCAAATGTGGATTACCCTGTCTGTGTCCTGAAGTTTATAATTTCTTATCATATTTTGATTCAAATCAAATTGCCTGCAATTTACTTTGTCTATATTTGCAAATATACAATCATTTAACGAAATCTACATCATGAACCCACAATTAAGCGTTTGGACACCGGAAGAAAAACATACCAGTATGCACATTCACCACATTGCGCTTTGGACCACCCGGCTGGAAGAGCTGAAAGATTTCTACATTACCTATTTTAAGGGAACCGGTAATGAGAAATATACCAATCCCTTGAAAGGTTTCGAATCCTATCTTGTGAGCTTTGACGAGAAAAGTGCTCTAATAGAAATTATGCGAAGGACAGACGTTACTTCTCCTGCAGATAATATTCTCCATACCGGATTAGCACATTTTTCTTTCTCGGCAGGAAGTAAGGATGCGGTACTCGAACTTACGGAACGTCTGCGTCGTGACGGATTCACCGTTGCAAGCGAACCACGTACTACGGGAGACGGTTTCTTTGAAAGCGCCATTCTCGATCCGGACGGAAACCTGGTGGAAATAACTGTTTAACACTACTTTAAACCGGCTGATCTGGCATTAAATTCTGATTCAGTAAATTGCCTGATTAACCCTTGAACAGTTTGATTAAAAACCGTCTGATTAAACGAAAGCCTCCCTGATCATTTAATAAAAACAGCGCCAAACGTTGCATCGGTACAGTGAAAACCGGTGGAAGTTTCATAATCTATACTGGTGAGCACCATCATACAGGAATCATTACGGGTAACAAACAGTTCCAAATTGGTGGAATCGGCCGCTTCCTCTATGATCTTGTCACGGTGAGAATTCATGTAAGCATCTATATCACGGCTTATTATCACTTTACCATCGGATTTACGCCGAATCATGGCCACCCCATTTTCCACACTACCCGTGAAAATCCTGCCATAATCACTGTCGATAGGATAATATCTCGCATATCCTTCCATATCAATCCCCAAAGGGAAGGAAGCCCTCATATAGTGCCAATCCCAATCGATTAAAATGTCGCATTTACCATACCTTTCTTCCATGTAACCGTTCCCTTTTTCATCTGCCAGATAAAAATAACACGCTTTCAACTCCCTGGCATCTTGCCGCCTTACAGAGTCCGTTTCATTAAATACCGTGCCCAACTTCAACTTATGAGTGGTGGAATCGAGCATATCCAGCCGGGAAATATACTTTTCCAGTCTCTGTTTCTGCGAATAAATGCCAATGCTCTTGGCAGTAATACCGGGCACAAAGGTCAAGACTGCGATACAAACACAACTTATCACCGCCATCAACTGGTAATTCCCCATTTTTCGGGATAGGAAGAAAAAGACGTAAAGCGTCATCAAAATACCGGCTGCCAGCAGATATACCCTCGATGCCGTAAAACCATAGGTCGTTATCCGCTCCACAGTTCCTATCCAGAAGAGCATAAGCGGCGGTATGGCAATCCAACTGAAGCGGCTATAAAACCATCCGTACATGTTTTTGGAAACAAGAAGCTGGGACATGTGTCCTGCCATTGCAAAAATCACTAATGCAAGCACCATGTATCCGATGCCGCCTTTGGGCAATTCCCAACAGACCACAATCGTTATAAAATACAGATAAAATATCGCTGTATAAGCAATGACAGCCGGAGAAAGAATATAATTGATAATAATCTCCATAAATCGGGGAGTGGCTTTGTCTTCGCCCTCTTTCTCATGCAGATGGCAAAACAGCAAGGGAGTCACCACAAACAAAGAGAACATATAGACATATTCCGGAAAGTCGCCTCTGCCTATATTGAAAATATAGATCACCGCAGAATAAAGCCCCCATACGGCAAGTGCCAAAAGATGACTGATGAAAAAAGTAACGATCAGATTTGTAAATGTATGCATACCGTTCTGTGCAAACGAAAGGTTCTTCCATTTCCCTTTGCATGCCAACAGCATAAAGACAGCCAGCAACAATGTAAACGTCCATGAAATGGAATACACAAAATGACTCAAATCCACCCAAAGAAAGGGCAAAGGGAGCAATACGGATGCATAATATGCTATTTTCGCTTTACCCGGCAATTGATGCAGACTATACACCAGCACAATAAAAAACGGAAATAATGCCATCACATCACGGATATGCCCGATCTGAACGGAATGGTTTTCAAAGTCCATCAGATCTTCGATACAGAAAAACACAAAAAACAGGAAGCCCACACATGCTTCTACCGGATACTTTTTTAAAGTAAAAATGACCTCTGCTGTGATTTTTGACAGATTAATCTTCATAAATACTCCTCCATATTTTCACAAATGTACTAAAAAACGATAAAAGCCACACATCTTCCTTTCTTTTTTCTTATATTTGCAGCCAAATTTTCTACAATAATGAAAATTAAAGAGATCGTAAGCGCCCTTGAACGGTTCGCGCCTCTGCCATTGCAAGACGGATTTGATAATGCCGGCCTGCAAATAGGATTGACAGATGCGGAAGCAACAGGGGCTTTGTTGTGTCTTGACGTTACTGAATCTGTCATCGACGAAGCTATCGCAATGGGGTATAATCTCATTATATCGCACCATCCCCTTATTTTTAAAGGTTACAAATCCATCACCGGAAAAGACTATGTAGAGCGTTGCATAGTAAAGGCAATCAAGAATGATATGGTCATTTACTCGGCACATACCAATCTGGATAATGCTCCGGGTGGGGTCAACTTCAAGATAGCGGAGAAAATCGGGCTGGAGAATGTCCGCGTACTCGAGCCGAAAGAGAATAATCTGGTGAAACTCGTCACATTTGTGCCGACAGCACAGGCAGATACGGTACGGAATGCCTTGTTTTCTGTGGGATGCGGACATATAGGCAACTATGATTCATGCAGTTATAACCTCGATGGAGAAGGCACGTTCCGGGCACAGGAAGGAAGCAATCCTTTTTGCGGAAGCATCGGAGAACTTCATCACGAAAAGGAGATCAGGATTGAAACCATCCTTCCCGCATATAAAAAAGGAGAAGCCATCCGTGCACTGCTTGCCGTGCATCCTTACGAGGAACCGGCATTCGACATTTATCCGCTGCAGAATGCCTGGCAGCAAGCCGGTGCAGGCGTCATAGGCGAACTCGAGGTTCCGGAAACAGAACTGGAGTTCTTGAAACGTATCAAGAAGACCTTTGAAGCAGGTTGCATAAAGCACAATAAACTGTCCGGACGTGAAATACAAACGGTAGCGCTTTGCGGCGGGGCAGGTGCCTTCCTGCTGCCACTCGCCATCAGCAACCGGGCGGATGTATTCATCACCGGCGAGATCAGATACCATGACTATTTCGGTCACGAATCGGATATTCTGATGGCAGAAATAGGACATTACGAAAGCGAACAGTATACAAAAGAAATTTTTTATTCCATAATCCGGGATTTATTTCCTAATTTTGCACTCCAATTTAGTAAAGTAAACACGAATCCCATAAAATATTTATAAGTAAAATGGCTAAAGAAGCAAAAAAAGATCCAAATGAGTTGACCGTAGAACAGAAACTGAAAACGCTGTTCCAACTGCAAACCATGTTGTCTGAGATTGATAAGATCAAGACGTTGAGAGGTGAACTTCCATTGGAAGTACAGGACCTTGAAGACGAAATTGCCGGTCTGAGCACTCGTATAGACAAGATCAAAGCAGAAGTAGATGAATTGAAAGCGGCTATTGCCGGTAAGAAAGTAGAGATTGAAGTTGCTAAGGCTTCCGTAGAAAAATATAAGTCACAACAGGACAATGTACGCAATAACCGCGAATATGACTTCCTGACGAAAGAAATCGAATTCCAGACACTGGAAATCGAACTGTGCGAAAAGAGAATCAAAGAATTTTCTGCCGAAGAAGAAGAAAAGTCTGCTGAGGTAGCGAAGAGCACAGCTGCTCTGGAAGAGAGACAGAAAGACCTCGATCAGAAAAAAGGCGAACTGGATGAAATCATTGCAGAAACGAAGCAGGAAGAAGAGAAACTGAGAGATAAAGCCAAGGATCTGGAAACAAAAATCGAACCGCGTCTGCTGCAATCATTCAAACGTATCCGTAAAAATTCACGCAACGGATTGGGTATCGTATATGTACAGCGCGACGCATGCGGTGGTTGCTTCAACAAAATTCCGCCTCAGAGACAACTGGATATCCGTTCACGCAAAAAAATCATTGTTTGCGAATATTGTGGACGTATCATGATCGACCCGGAATTGGCCGGCGTAGAAGTTGCACACAAAGTGGAAGAAGCTCCGGCACCAACAGCCAAAAGAGCAATCAGAAGAAAGACAGCAGAATAAATTGTCCTTTCAATTGTCCCCCTCATAAAGAGAGAGTATCAAAACTCTCTTGCCAACCCCAATGAGGGTGCATCAATATGTACCGAACTTAGAAATCCCCCTGCCACAAATATTTTGTAGCAGGGGGATTTCTTTTTTCGAGAAGAACATTTTGGACACAGTTTTTATACTTGGGGATTCGGTTCAAGCTCCTAAACGTATGATTCCCCCAAAAACATACCGGCAAAAGTGTTACTCTGTGTACCCTGTGGTGATTTTGAATGCGACGATGCAGCGTTCAACTTATTTAAACAAAAACAAACCCTCTCTAAACAAACTGAAATTTCAGTTGTTTACTTTTCATTTCTCAAAAACCTAAACTTATGAATATGCGAATATGGAGTCTGCCGCTCCTTTTGTTTCTTTCATCCGCAATCTCGGCACAGCATGCGGATCATTATCTGGACACCCCCTTGCCACAAGCGTGGGAGGAAGGGGGAGAAGTATTCCGGCAAACACTGCCTGTAGACGACCAATGGTGGAAATCTTTTGGAGACACCACGCTGGATTCATTAATCTCCGTTGCCGTAGACCGCAACTACTCGGTACTCACCGCCATCGACCGCATGAACATGGCAAAAGCCGGCTTACGCATGGAACGTAGCGGATTCTTTCCCACCGTGGGAATCAATGCCGGATGGACACGCCAACAAACCAGTGGTAATACCAGTGAACTGCCCCAATCTACCCAACATTATTACGATGTCTCAGCCAATATGAGTTGGGAACTGGACATTTTCGGAAGCATCCGCCAACGGGTGAAAGCCAAGAAAGAGAACTTTGCAGCCAGCAAAGAGGAATACACCGCCGTCATGGTCTCTCTTTCGGCCCAAGTAGCCTCATCGTATATCCATCTGCGGGAGCTTCAGCAAGAGCTGAAAGTAGTGGAAAGAAATTGCGCCTCACAAGCGGCCGTGCTCAAAATCACCGAAGCAAGATACAATACCGGACTTGTCTCCAAACTCGATGTGGCGCAGGCCAAGTCGGTGTATTTCAGTACAAAAGCATCCGTTCCACAGTTGGAATCCGGTATAAACCAATACATTACATCACTGGCCGTACTGCTCGGCACCTATCCGCAAGAGATACGCCCCGTATTGGAACGGGTAGGGGAACTGCCCGACTATATGGCACCCATCAGCATAGGGATACCGGCAGACTTATTGATGAGACGCCCCGATATCCGTAGCGCCGAGCATCAGATCAATGCACAGGCAGCCTCACTGGGCGCCTCCAAATCGGACTGGCTGCCACAGGTTTTCCTGAAAGGTTCTGTAGGATATGCCTCTAAAGATTTGAAAGACCTGACCAGACATAAGAGCCTCACTTACGAGATTGCCCCGGCACTAAGCTGGACCATCTTCAGCGGAGGCAAACTGGTGAACGCCACCCAATCGGCACGTACACAGTTGGACGAAGCGATCAATCAATTCAATCAGACCGTACTTACCGCCGTGCAGGAGACCGATAATGCCATGACCGCCTACCGAAGCTCCATCAAGCAAATCGTCGCTCTTCGGGAAGTGCGCAATCAGGGAAAAGAAACGCTCACCCTCTCTCTCGATCTATACAAGCAGGGACTCACCCCTTTCCAAAATGTCCTGGATGCACAGCGGTCATTGCTGAGCTACGAAAACCAACTGGTACAGGCGCGCGGAAACTCCCTGCTACAACTGATTGCCTTGTATCAGGCATTAGGGGGAGGCTGGAATAACTAAAATAACTAAACCTACCATAACAATGAAAAAATTATTGTATATCCTCCTCGCATTGCCACTCCTTACCGCTTGCCGGGAGAAAAAAGAAACCGCCGGAGCTGCTGCTATGTACACACCCGAGGTCAGCGTAGCCAGCCCACTCATAAAGGACATTACACTGACCAAGAATTATCCGGGCTATCTGACCACAGAGAAGACTGTCAACCTCGTAGCACGTGTGAACGGCACACTGCAATCCACCTCTTTCACCCCAGGCAGCCGGGTCAGGAAGGGACAGTTGCTTTTCGTTATCGAACCTACCATCTACAAAGACAATGTGACAAAAGCGGAAGCGGCTTTAAAAACCGCCCAGGCACAGCTGACGTATGCCCGTAACAATTACACCCGCATGCGCGAAGCCTTGAAAAGCGATGCCGTCAGCCGGATACAGGTATTGCAGGCCGAATCGGATGTAGCGGAGACAACGGCGGCCGTCAGCAATGCCGAAGCGGCACTGAACACGGCACGCACCAATCTGGGATACTGCTACATCCATGCACCGTTCGACGGCACGATCAGCCGGGGTTCCATGGATATAGGCAGCTATATAAACGGTGCCGCACAGCCCGTCACACTGGCCACCCTGTATAAAGACAACCGTATGTATGCCTACTTTAATGTAACCGACAACCAATGGCTGTCCTCAAAACTTCCGCGTACCGCTACCGTGAGTCTGGGAAAAGACGGCAGCCAATCCTATCCGGCTACGTTGGACTATCTGTCTCCCAATGTGGATCTCAATACGGGAACTCTCAACGTACGTGCCAATCTGGATAATCCGGAAGGAATGCTCAAAAGCGGGCTGTACGTCAGCATAACCCTCCCGTACAAAGAACAGAAGCAAGCCATCCTTGTCAACTCCGCATCGATCGGGACGGATCAGCTCGGTAAATATCTTTATGTCGTGAATGATTCGGACATCGTCCGTTACCGCCATATCACCGTCGGACAACTGATAGGGGACAGCCTCCGGCAAGTAACCGACGGGCTTTCTCCCCAAGAGCGATATGTGACAAAAGCATTGATGAAAGTAAGGGACGGCATGAAAATACAGCCCGTAGATTGATTATAATAACTTAAATATATAGCACTATGTTTTCAAAATTCTTCATCAACCGCCCCATATTCGCTACTGTACTGGCGCTCATCATCGTGGTTGCGGGTTT
Organism: uncultured Bacteroides sp.; assembly: GCA_958477465.1. GTDB lineage: Bacteria > Bacteroidota > Bacteroidia > Bacteroidales > Bacteroidaceae > Bacteroides. The sequence continues at coordinate 13,388 of CAUEFX010000033.1, read as the reverse complement.
GGTGACACTCAATATATTGCCCGTGGCGCAATTCCCGGACATCACGCCGCCTACGGTACAGGTCTCCGCCATCTATCCCGGAGCCAATGCCGAAACCGTGGCGCAAACAGTCGGCATTCCTATCGAGCAGCAAGTGAACGGGGTGGACGGGATGCTCTACATGTCATCCACCTCCTCCTCATCGGGAGCCTATTCGCTGACCATTACCTTTGCCGTGGGTACAGACATTGACATGGCTACCGTGCAGGTGCAGAACAGGGTCAGCGTTGCCCAATCGTCTCTTCCGGAGCCCGTCGTGGTGCAAGGGGTAACTGTGCAGAAGCAATCCTCCAATATCGTCATGTTCCTCACCATGACATCACAGGATTCCATCTATGACGGTCTGTATCTGACCAATTATGCCAAACTGAATCTTGTAGACCAACTGACGCGTGTTCCGGGGGTAGGAGTCGTCAATGTGATGGGAGCCGGAGATTACTCCATGCGTGTATGGCTCGACCCGGAAGCCATGCGTATCCGTGGTATCTCGCCCGCCGAAGTCTATCAGGCTATCCAATCCCAAAATGTGGAAGTCAGCGCAGGAACCGTAGGACAACCCATCGGAAAGAATAACACGAATGCTTTTCAATACACCTTGAGCGTAAAAGGACGCCTTTCGTCACCGGACGAATTCGGGAACATCATTCTACGCAGTGAAGCGGAAGGAAAGATGCTGCGCTTGAAAGACGTGGCACGCATCGATCTGGGATCTGCTTCCTACAACGTAGTATCCCAGCTACACGGGCGTCCTACGGCAGCCATCGCCATTTATCAGCAACCGGGTTCCAATTCTCTGGATGTATCTAAAGGCGTAAAAGAGAAAATGAAAGAACTGGCGCAAAGCTTTCCCTCCGGAATAGAATACAGTGTCACACTGGATACCACCGATGTGATCAATGCTTCGATCGACGAGGTGCTCGTCACCCTTCTCGAAACCACTTTGCTGGTAGTGCTCGTGATCTTCCTCTTCCTCCAGAACTGGAGAGCGGTAGTCATACCGTGTATCACCATTCCGGTATCGCTCATCGGTACGCTGGCAGTAATGGCCGCTCTTGGCTTCTCCATAAACACACTGACGCTTTTCGGGCTGATACTGGCCGTGGCCATCGTGGTGGACGACGCTATCGTGGTAGTGGAAAATGCTTCGCGACTGCTCGAAACAGGGCAGTATTCTCCCCGCGACGCAGTGACCAAGGCGATGGGAGAGATCACCGGCCCTATTGTCGGGGTAGTACTTGTGTTACTGGCCGTATTCATTCCGACCACGCTTATCAGCGGCATCTCCGGACAATTGTACAAGCAATTCGCCCTCACCATCGCCGCTTCCACCGTGCTGAGCGGTTTTAACTCATTAACGCTGACTCCGGCACTTTGCGCCTTGTTTCTGGAAAAGAGCAAACCTTCCAACTTCTTTGTCTACAAAGGGTTCAACAAGGCCTATGACAAGACTCAGGGAGTCTATGACCGCATCGTAAAATGGTTGCTCGATCGCCCTGTAGCAGCATTGGTATCCTACGGTGTCTTTACGCTGATAGCCATCCTTCTGTTCGTAAAATGGCCGTCTACTTTTGTACCGGACGAAGATGACGGATATTTCATTGCTGTCGTACAGCTTCCTCCGGCAGCCAGTCTTGAGCGTACACAGGCCGTAGGCAAACAGATCAATGCCATTCTCGATACCTATCCCGAAGTGAAAAATTACATCGGCATTTCCGGTTTCTCAGTTATGGGAGGCGAACAGAGCAATGCGGGTACATACTTTGTCGTACTGAAGCCTTGGAACGAGCGGAAAGGGAAGGAGCATACTGCTGCCGCCGTTGTAAAACGACTCAATGAGATGGCGTACAGCATACAGGAAGGGCAGGTATTCGCAATGGTTCCTCCTGCAATACCGGGGCTGGGAGCTACCGGAGGTTTACAATTGCAACTTGAAGACAACCGGAATCTGGGACCGACAGAAATGCAGCAAGCTATCAGGACGCTTCTCGAGACTTACCATACCAAACCCGCCCTGGCTTCTATCAGCAGCCAATATCAGGCCGACGTACCCCAGTATTTTCTGAATATCGACCGTGATAAAGTACAGTTCATGGGCATTCAGTTGAATCAGGTATTCTCTACGTTGGGTTATTATATGGGAGCAGCCTACGTTAACGACTATGTACAATTCGGACGTATCTATCAGGTTAAGATTGAAGCCGGCGACCAGGCACAGAAAGTCATTGACAATGTACTGCAACTCAGCGTGCCGAATGCTCAAGGTCAGATGGTTCCGTTCTCTTCGTTCACAGAAGTGGAAGAGCAGCTGGGAGAAGACCAGATAAACCGTTACAACATGTATCAGACGGCCGCCATCACATGCAATGTGGCATCGGGAGCCTCCTCCGGTGAAGCAATCCGGCAGATGCAAGAGCTTGTCAGTCAGCAGTTAGGAGATGAGTTCGGCTATGAATGGACCTCGGTAGCCTATCAGGAGACGCAGGCAGGAAACACCACCACCATCGTTTTCCTGATGGCTCTATTGGTGGCCTTCCTTGTACTTGCCGCGCAATATGAAAGCTGGACAAGCCCGGTGGCCGCCATAATGGGATTGCCCGTTGCATTGCTCGGCGCCATGATCGGCTGTTTCGTCATGGGAACTCCGGTAAGTATTTATACCCAGATCGGTATTATCCTGCTCATTGCACTTTCAGCCAAGAATGGTATCCTGATTGTAGAATTCGCACGTGATTTCCGGACGGAAGGCAATTCAATCCGAGATGCAGCCTACGAAGCCGGACATGTTCGCTTAAGACCTATCTTAATGACCTCTTTTGCATTCGTATTAGGTGTGATGCCCTTGCTGTTCGCTTCCGGTGCGGGAGCCGAAAGCCGTATTGCCCTCGGAGCAGCAGTCGTTTTCGGTATGGCTATGAATACTTTATTGGCCACGGTCTATATACCGAACTTCTATGAACTGATGCAGAAATTGCAGGAAAGATTTAAATGATGGTAGTTTTAATGTACCAATCGGCAATTGTCAATCGGTCAAGTTACAAACTCCATACAGCCCGGGAGAAAACTTTCATTCTCCCCTTTACAATCTATGATTTAAAGTTTTGATTTTATAACCGTAAGTTCTGTTTTTAAAAATAAAAGTTCTGATTTTAAAATCAGAACTTGCGGTTATAGTTTTCCTCCTATGGAAACTAACTTTTCTTCCTGTGGATAAGCAATTGTTTCCTATACACAGTCATTAATGGAGTCATAATCCGGAATATCTTCCAAAAAGGTATAGCTCTGTCTTTCGTAATCCATCTTGCAACAATAATGCTGCATCCCGTTGCTTACAATCAGATAGTCTACTCTCAACACCATATTATAGCGTGTAATCTGATCGAAAACAGCTTGTGTAATCTCAATATGAGGCGCCTTATATTCCACAATCATCCGTGCCGTAAGATTGCGTCTGTACAGCACAGTATCACACCTCTTTTTCGTCCCGTTCAAATTGAGAAGCACCTCATTGGCCATTAAAGATACAGGATACCCCTTGTGTGCAATAAGAAAGTGAACAAAGTGCTGACGTACCCATTCTTCGGGTGTCAAGGCAACATATCGCTTACGAATTACGTCGAAAATAACATTTTTTCCATTCCGAGACGCAATTTTAGTATCATATACTGGCAGGTTTAACGATAACATTTTGTATTTTTGTAGGTTAAATAATGGCTCACTGCAAAGAGAGCACAAATTTAATGAATCTTATGAAAACAAAAGAAGAAATCGTAGCTAATTGGCTGCCCCGTTACACAAAACGTAGCCTGGAAGATTTTGGAGAGTATATCCTGTTGACCAACTTCAACAAGTACGTGGAGATATTCGCAGAGAAATTCAATGTACCTATTTTGGGACGCGATGCCAATATGATCTCTGCCAGTGCAGAAGGCATCACAATTATCAATTTCGGTATGGGAAGCCCTAATGCAGCCATCATCATGGATCTTTTGAGTGCCATCCACCCCAAAGCCTGCCTGTTTTTAGGGAAATGTGGAGGGATCGACAAGAAAAACAAAATAGGAGACCTCATTTTACCTATTGCCGCTATCCGTGGCGAAGGAACCTCCAATGACTATTTTCCACCGGAAGTGCCTGCACTGCCTGCATTTATGCTACAACGTGCCGTATCTTCTTCCATACGCGACTACGCCCGCGATTACTGGACCGGTACAGTCTACACGACCAACCGCCGGATCTGGGAACACGATGAGAACTTCAAAGAATATCTGAAAACAACCCGTGCCATGGCAGTAGACATGGAGACAGCCACTTTATTCAGCTGCGGTTTTGCCAATCATATTCCTACAGGAGCCCTGTTGCTGGTATCCGACCAACCGATGATACCGGAAGGTGTAAAAACCGACAAAAGCGACAACCTCGTCACCAAAAATTACGTCGAAGAGCATGTCAAAATCGGTATCGCCTCTCTGCGTATGATCATCGACGAGAAAAAAACAGTAAAACATTTGAAATTCGACTGGTAAAGCCCTTTTCACTGATATGGCAAAACAAGAACTGAGCTGCGATGACATCCTCAAAGAATTGAGGGCTAAGCAATATCGTCCCATCTACTACCTGATGGGGGAAGAATCATATTATATCGACCTCATAGCCGATTACATCACAGAAAATGTACTGACGGAAACCGAAAAGGAATTCAACCTGACCGTGGTATATGGAGCCGATGTAGATGTGGCAACTGTTATAAATGCTGCCAAACGCTACCCGATGATGTCCGAATATCAAGTAGTGGTAGTAAAAGAAGCACAGGCAATCTGCAACATAGAAGAGCTGTCATACTATCTGCAAAAGCCCTTAAACTCTACCATTCTTGTCGTATGCCACAAGCACGGCACACTGGACAGACGGAAAAAGTTAGCTGCCGAGGTCGAAAAGACAGGTATCCTTTTCGAGTCTAAGAAAGTGAAGGATTCACAACTACCCGCTTTTATCAACTCCTATATGAAGCGCAAGGGCATCGATATGGAGCCCAAAGCCACAGCTATGCTGGCCGATTTTGTCGGAACCGATTTAAGCCGGCTGACCGGAGAATTGGAGAAACTCATCATCACTCTGCCTAACGGACAAAAGCGGGTTACCCCCGAACAGATAGAAAGAAACATAGGTATCAGCAAAGATTATAACAACTTCGAACTGCGTAGCGCATTGGTTGAAAAAGACGTTCTCAAAGCCAATAAGATAATAAAATACTTTGAAGAAAATCCCAAAACCAACCCCATACAGATGACGCTTTCATTGCTCTTCAATTTCTATTCGAATCTGATGCTGGCTTATTATTCGCCCGAAAAAACTGAACAGGGAGTAGCCTCCTGGTTAGGACTGAAATCTCCTTGGGCTGCCCGTGATTATCTGGCTGCCATGCGTCGGTATAGCGGCGTGAAGACCATGCAGATCATTGGAGAAATACGATATGCCGATGCAAAATCGAAGGGGATAAACAATGCTTCCATGAATGACGGAGATATCCTCCGAGAATTGGTGTTCAAAATTTTGCATTGATTAAGCTGCATATATACGCCCTTAAACCAATCATCCAAAAGACTTCTTCAGACGGTTTACTACAAACGATACACACGAATCTCCCAACTTCTTTTCTCCGGAGTTGGGAGATAAAAGTACAATCTGACACCTATACATTTTATCATAATAGCTTACAGTTTTATGATAATAGCTTGCAGTTACACACTATTTCTATCTCACATATTCATTCATTACAAGATGGGGTATGTATCCAAGCCAATGGACCGAAATCAATATTAATACGATATTCAGCTACCCGCTTAGACAAAATAAGCTTTGAAAAAAGTTTAATCGGCTAAAAAATTAACCGGGAAGGTTCCATTCATCCCACTTATGAATAGGAACGAGCAGTTCCCATAAAATCCATAGGTACTCTCAATCAGCTATGGAGATTTTAGTCCGGTAATTATAGCATTTTGCTACAATATCTCCCTATTTACACTATTTTTCTATTTATACTCTCCATACGATATGGAAAAAGTAGGATAATACACTATTAATCAAACATTTAAAAGGGAAATACCCCTTGTAGAATCAAAAAAATACTACTCCAAGGGATTATACACGCAAATATTGCGAAGATTTTCAATTTGAAATTAGTAGGAAATAGTCGTAAATAAAAAATGAAATGTATCAAACGATTAAATACGGAAAATAGAACGTTTTGGAGGATACTTATTCACAAACATAAAACAGGAAGGTTTACATTCTTAATATTAACATACGTAATATTATACATGTGTAATATTACAAGAGTTATTCAATATTGTAAATTTGACGTTATTACAAAAATATACGGTTATTCAATATTGTAATAGGAGGGTGGTTAACATTTCGCTTAACATGCTATAATATACGAAGTTCCAATAGAATATCCTATTTCTTTGAATCATAGCTCCAAATAATAACAAAACACCTCGCAAACATTTGTAAACCACCTTATTTATCATATATAATACAACAACAAATATAGTGATTATCAATAATATAATGAATTCATATAAATAAACACTTTAATTATAAATAGAGACCTATTTATTCCAATTTTCAATCGTAAACTACAAACGTAAAGTAGACAATACCAAACGTAATGCTCAAAAGTTCACATTCGAAATTTGCTTTTGTAATTTAAAATATTTACCTTTGTAAACAGTAAATAGCGCTATACATTTGTAAATATGCCAATAAAATATATCATTGTTAATATTTAGGAAGAGATGGATATCAAAGACAGAATCAAAATGATCATGGAACATGAGCAAATGACAGCCGCAGCATTTGCAGAAAGTATCGGTGTGGCTCAAGCCACAATCTCTCATACCTTAGGTGATCGGAACAAATATCCAAGTACCGACTTTATCATGCGACTGCATGAGAAATATAGCCACATCAGTCTCGACTGGTTGTTGACGGGAAAAGGAAATATGACCGATGAAGAAGGAAATACCGATTCACCTGAATTAGATTACCCTCTATTTGCCTCCGAGAATCCAAAAAATCCGGCCACTAACACGAATATTTTGGAAAATCGCAAGGAAATGGCATCAGAAAAGCCCTCTAATGCCACTAAAGAGGTTGTAAGACAAGAAATTATATACAAAGAAAGACCTCCACGGAAAATCACTGAAATAAGAATTTTCTTTGATGATAATACTTATGAAACATTCCGGCCGGAAAAATAGGAAGTAAAAACGTCTGTTTGCGCAAATTCCCGTATCTTTGTGTCGGAATATGAATTTAACTTCAATACATGAAAAAATTTATTTTAGACCTGACGGTAACTGAGAACCTCAAGTTGCATACCAATTATGTGTTATTGAAATTGACATCTCAGTCACCACTTCCCGAAATGCTACCGGGACAATTTGCAGAAATACGGGTAGACGGTTCACCTACTACCTTTCTCCGCCGCCCCATTTCCATTAATTATGTAGACAGACAACGAAACGAAGTGTGGTTTCTGATACAGCTTGTAGGAGACGGAACACGCCGCTTGGCAGAAGTTGTCAAGGGAGAGACGATTAATGTCATACTTCCATTGGGAAACGGCTTTACAATGCCTGAAAAACCATCCGACAAGCTCTTATTGGTAGGCGGAGGCGTAGGAACAGCTCCCATGCTCTATCTGGGAGAGCAACTGGCTAAAAAGGGGAATAAACCCACTTTCCTCTTGGGAGCACGGACCGATAAAGACCTGCTTCAACTGGAGGAGTTTGCCGCTTACGGAGAAGTATATACAACTACCGAAGATGGAAGTCATGGAGAAAAAGGGTATGTCACTCAACATTCCATATTAGATAAGGTGAAATTTGAGCAGATTTACACTTGTGGTCCCAAACCTATGATGATGGCCGTAGCAAAATATGCCAAAAGTAATAATATCAATTGTGAAGTCTCCTTAGAGAATAAAATGGCTTGCGGAGTCGGCGCCTGCCTGTGTTGTGTCGAAAATACCAATGAAGGCCATTTGTGTGTTTGTAAAGAAGGTCCTGTATTTAATATAAATAAACTATTATGGCAGATTTAAATGTAAAAATAGGCGAATTACAAATGAAGAATCCGGTAATGACTGCTTCCGGAACATTCGGATACGGTGAAGAGTTTTCCGATTTTGTCGATCTTGCGCGAATAGGCGGTATTATTGTAAAGGGAACCACTCTTCACAAACGTGAAGGCAATCCGTATCCACGCATGGCAGAGACTCCTTCCGGCATGTTAAACGCTGTGGGACTGCAAAATAAGGGAGTGAATTACTTCGTCGAACACATTTATCCGCGTATCAAAGACATTCAAACCAATATAATTGTGAATGTTTCCGGATCAGCCATCGAAGACTACGTAAAAACAGCTGAAATCATTAATGAACTTGACAAAATTCCTGCCATAGAATTGAACATCTCATGCCCCAATGTGAAGCAGGGTGGCATGGCTTTTGGAGTCACTGCCAAAGGAGCAGCCGAAGTAGTGAAAGCCGTACGTTCCGCTTACAAAAAGACACTTATCGTAAAGTTGTCTCCGAACGTGACAGACATCACCGAAATAGCTCGCGCAGCAGAAGGAAGCGGAGCTGATAGCGTATCATTAATCAATACATTACTCGGTATGGCCATCGATGCAGAACGTAGACGCCCGATACTCTCTACAATAACAGGAGGCATGTCCGGCGCAGCGGTAAAACCGATAGCATTACGCATGGTATGGCAAGTATCCAAGGCGGTAAATATTCCTGTCATCGGATTGGGAGGTATCATGAATTGGAAAGATGCGGTAGAATTCATGCTCGCAGGTGCATCTGCCATACAAATCGGTACTGCCAATTTCATCGATCCGGCCATTACAGTGAAAGTTGCCGATGGTATAAATAATTACTTAGACAGACACGGATATAAGTCAGTTAACGAAATAATCGGCGCGCTTGAGGTATAATCGTAAACATACAATAGCCATTCGCAGCATTTCATGTAGAAAACTGTCATTATGACTTTCAAATGAGAGGAAATGAAAATCCGGAAAACAGAGATAAAAAGCAAGCTGTTTTTTTTACATATCAAGCAGACAAACCGGACAAGGTTCAAGTGAACCTAAAAAGAAGAAAGCGTTGTTCCTTTCCGAACAACGCTTTCTTCTTTTTATACAACCATTACTCATCTAATAAATCCGGCCGTAATCTTCGGGTACGCTCTAACGACTGTTGCAACTCCCACTCTTTAATTTTAGCTTCGTGACCGGACAGAAGAATATCGGGTACTTTCCACCCGTTATATTCTGCCGGACGGGTATATACCGGAGCAGCCAGCAAATTGTCTTGGAAAGAATCGGAAAGCGCAGATTGTTCATCTGAAATGACTCCGGGAATAATCCTCACGATAGCATCCGCCATTACTGCCGCCGCCAGCTCTCCACCGGTCAGCACATAATCTCCGATACTGATTTCTTTCGTTATATAATGCTCGCGAATGCGATAATCAATCCCTTTAAAATGCCCGCAAAGGATAATGAGATTTCCGGCAAGCGAAAGTGTATTTGCCATTTTCTGATTGAACTGTTCGCCATCAGGAGTAGTAAATATCACCTCATCGTAATCACGTTCCGCTTTCAAGGCATTGATACAACGCTCGATCGGCTCGATCTTCATTACCATACCGGCAAAACCTCCAAAAGGATAATCATCTACACGCCGGTATTTATCTTCGGTATAATCACGAAGATTATGAATATAAATTTCAGCAAGGCCCTTGTTTTGAGCACGTTTCATAATCGAACAATTGAAAAAGCCTTCAATCATCTCGGGAAGAACAGTTATTATATCAATACGCATAGTCTTTTAATTTTCTGCAAAATTACAAATATTCAAAGAGAAACCCGTATTTTTGCCTGAAACAATCCAAGAAATATGACTGTAAAAGAGAAAATAGAAGAGCTTCGTGCCGAACTTCACCGGCATAATTATAATTATTACGTACTGAATGCTCCGGAGATCTCAGACAAGGAATTCGATGACATGATGCGCGAATTGCAGGATCTGGAACAAGCCCATCCGGAATATAAAGACGATAACTCTCCCACAATGCGCGTGGGTAGCGACCTGAACAAGAATTTCACGCAAGTACCGCATAAATACCCGATGCTGTCTTTGGGAAATACGTACTCGGAAAGCGAGGTGACCGATTTTTATGAAAGAGTAAAAAAGGCCCTGAACGAGGATTTCGAAATATGCTGTGAGATGAAATACGACGGGACCTCTATTTCGCTCACATACGAAGACGGCAAGCTGGTGCGCGCAGTAACCCGCGGTGACGGGGAAAAAGGAGACGATGTGACCGATAACGTGAAAACAATCCGTACCATTCCGCTTGTGCTTCATGGCAACAACTATCCTCAATCGTTCGAGATACGAGGCGAGATTCTCATGCCGTGGGACGTATTCGAAGAGTTGAACAGGGAAAGAGAAGCACGCGAAGAACCATTGTTTGCCAATCCGAGAAATGCCGCTTCGGGTACGCTGAAATCGCAGAACTCTTCTGTCGTAGCTTCCCGCAAACTGGATGCTTATCTCTATTATCTGCTCGGAGAGAATTTGCCGTGCGACGGACATTATGAGAATTTACAGGAAGCTGCCAAATGGGGATTCAAAATTTCGGATGCCATGCGTAAGTGTCACACCCTGGAGGAAATTTTCGCTTATATAAAATACTGGGATGTAGAACGGAAAAACCTGCCGGTTGCCACGGATGGCATCGTACTCAAAGTAAACAGTCTGAAGCAGCAAAAGAATTTGGGTTTCACCGCCAAATCACCCCGATGGGCCATCGCATATAAATTTCAGGCGGAGCGTGCCCTTACCCGGCTGAATCTTGTAACCTACCAGGTAGGAAGAACAGGAGCCGTCACTCCGGTAGCCAACCTGGATCCGGTACAGCTTTCGGGCACGATCGTAAAACGCGCATCGCTGCACAACGCAGATATCATTGAAGGGCTCGACCTCCATATCGGCGACATGGTATACGTAGAAAAAGGTGGGGAAATCATTCCTAAAATCACAGGGGTAGATACTTCCGCACGCACTTTCATGATCGGAGAAAAAGTGAGATTCATTACCAATTGCCCCGAATGCGGCAGCAAACTGATACGATACGAAGGGGAAGCCGCCCACTATTGCCCCAATGAAACAGCCTGCCCTCCGCAGATAAAAGGAAAAATCGAACATTTTATCAGCCGGCGCGCAATGAATATCGACGGACTCGGTCCGGAAACCGTAGACATGTTCTACCGGCTGGGACTGATACGAAACACCGCCGACTTATACAAACTGAGTGCCGATGACATAAAAGGGCTCGACCGAATGGGAGAAAAATCGGCAGAGAACATCATCAACGGTATCAACCAAAGTAAGGAGGTGCCTTTTGAACGCGTCATCTTCGCATTAGGTATCCGTTTTGTGGGCGAGACTGTGGCAAAAAAAATAGCCAAGGCATTCAAAAGCATAGAAGAACTGGAAAGCGCCGACTTGGAGACCCTGGTAAGCATCGATGAGATCGGTGAAAAGATTGCGCAAAGTATTCTGAATTATTTCTCGAACGAATCCAATCGGGAGCTTGTGGCCCGGTTGAAAGAAGCCGGTCTGCAACTGTACCGTACGGAAGAGGATTTAAGCGGATACACCGATAAGCTGGCAGGACAATCCATCGTTATCAGCGGAGTCTTCACTCATCATTCGCGGGATGAATACAAAGCCCTCATCGAAAAACATGGCGGCAAGAATGTGGGAAGCATTTCCGCCAAGACAAGTTTCATTCTGGCAGGTGAGAACATGGGGCCCGCCAAACTGGAAAAAGCCAACAAACTGGGGATTAAGATTATAAACGAAGAGGAATTTCTAAAGCTCATTTCGTAACATTTTTCTGCAAGAATCTTATTTTATATGTTATTTTTGCCGGGAAAATAGAAAATATTAGTACTTTTGCATCCAAAATATTTAGAGATTATTATTAATACTCATGATACAAACGAAATTGAAAGGAATGGGGGTAGCACTGATTACTCCTTTCAAAGAAGATGAGAGCGTTGACTACGATGCATTAATGCGAATGGTAGACTACCTGCTGCAGAACAATGCAGATTTTCTGTGTGTGCTGGGTACCACAGCCGAAACTCCTACACTGACAGAAGATGAGAAAAAGAAAATCCAGAAAATGGTTATCGATCGTGTCAACGGAAGAATACCCATTCTTTTGGGAGTAGGTGGAAACAACACCCGTGCCGTCGTTGAAACGCTGAAAAACGGAGATTTCACCGGAGTCGACGCAATCCTATCAGTAGTTCCTTATTACAATAAACCTTCGCAAGAAGGCATTTACCAGCATTACAAGGCTATTGCCGAAGCCACCGAGTTGCCTATCGTATTGTATAACGTTCCTGGACGTACAGGCGTCAATATGACAGCAGAGACAACCTTGCGTATCGCCCGTGATTTCAAAAATGTAATCGCCATTAAAGAAGCATCCGGAAACATTTCTCAAATGGATGACATCATCAAGAACAAGCCTGCTAATTTTGACGTTATTTCGGGCGATGACGGTATTACCTTCCCATTGATCACCTTAGGCGCCGTCGGTGTCATATCGGTCATAGGAAATGCATTTCCACGCGAATTCAGCCGCATGACCCGCTTGGCTCTTCAAGGAGATTTTGCCAATGCGCTCACCATTCATCATAAATTTACCGAATTATTCAACCTACTGTTTGTAGACGGCAATCCGGCAGGAGTAAAATCAATGCTGAATGCAATGGGAATGATCGAAAACAAACTGCGGTTACCGCTTGTTCCCACAAGAATCACAACTTTTGAAGCAATTCGTAAAGTATTGAATGAATTGAATATCAAATGCTAAAACTTAAAAGAAGGTGCGTTAAAATGCACAAAACTTAGAAATCACCCCTGCTACAAGTTTTTTTTGTAGCAGGGGTGATTTCTCATAAAAGGATATTTTTACCCCAAAAACATACTGGCAAAAGCGGGATCGCCACAGAGTACACAGAGGAACACAGAGTAACATTTAGAAAGAAGAAATGGGTCAGTCCGAAAATCCTGTGGGTATGTTATCCGCCAAAATGTTCCTCTGTGTACTCTGTGGTGATTTCAAACTGAGCCGGCAAAAGTGGGGCTTTGTGAACTCTACAAAAAAATCCCCCACAATAAATTGCAGAGGATTTTGTGATCGCGACAGGATTCAAACCTGTAACCGGCTGATCCGTAGTCAGCTACTCTA
>CAUEFX010000032.1 GCA_958477465.1 uncultured Bacteroides sp. | reverse complement strand
AATAAATCGCTAAAGGGCTGATTATGAAATATGTTGTAGAACATAAAAATTCAGACACGAAAAAGAGGGGAAGGAAGGGGACACAATTATATATATGCGCGCATATTGCGCGCGCATGGGGGCGCGGGTGAGCGCGGGTGGGCGCGAGTGAGCGGGTGTATAGATAACACGGAGCATGAGCGCGGGTGAGTGGGTGTATGTAGACGTATGTATGTAGACAAGGAACACATCACCAATGAAGGCAAGCTTGGTGAGTGGTGTTGTGACAAGCAGACACCGTACATACACGCCACCCTTGTTCCACAACCGTTACAATCACATAAAGGCTGAAGACTTTGAACATTTTTTGTTATTTTGAGCTGTACAACAAAATGATTCGGACATAAAGCGTTATCTTTCCTCTTAGAAAACGTCAAGGTCACGCCACAAAGACACGGATGATCTTGACATTTTCTTATCACACCGATATATAAATCGAGATTTATATATTAAATTTGTACCTGAATTGAAGTCAAATAAATTAGAATACAGTTGAAATATGAAACCCTATATCATTGCCCATATGATGACCTCTATTGATGGTCGCATAGACTGTCCTATGGTGGGACAATTAAGTACAGACGAATATTATGTAGCACTGGAGAAATTGGGACATTGCTCCAAACTTTCAGGTAGAGTGACTGCAGCTCTTGAATGTCCGGCAGTCAAAAATGAACGCGAAAGAACGAATGAACAACCGATTTTTCACGAATCAATACACATTGCACATTCATCCGATGAATATACGATTGTTGTTGATACATACGGAAAGTTGGATTGGCAATCCAATACAGCAGATGGTCATCCCGTACTTTGCATTGTTAGTGAACAAGTATCTCAAACCTATTTAGATACACTACGCCTTTTAGGTATATCGTGGATTGCCGTAGGTAAAGACCGAATTGATCTACCCAAAGCCATGGAAATCCTGCATGATCAGTTCGGTGTCAAGCAAGTGGCACTTGTTGGTGGCGGACATATTTGTGGAGGTTTCCTGGAAGCCGGATTGATTGACGAGGTCAGCATAATGTTAGCTCCCGGCATTGACGGGCGTAAAGGTCAAACTGCCGTGTTCGATGGAATCACCAACAAGGAATGTAATCCTTACCGACTAAAACTTGAAAGCGTGGAGCAATGGGAAACAGGCATTCTTTGGTTGCGTTATAAAATGAGAGGACAAAAACAATAATGGAATGAAAGATTCTTACGTATATAGACGAAGGTAGAATAACTTTAGCACAGACTTTAGTAGCCCATTAGTCTCTTTGACCTTTGGGCTATTTTTGTATAGAACGGTCGAATATCTTCATTCTCTATAATTATTATACCTCAGAAATTGTTCTACCTTTGCATTTAGAGAGAGTTATTTGACAGCATAGCACCGCAAAGCGCTGAAAATAGCACGGTTGTCAAATCGTTGCTGCTATTCTTCAAATACTCCATTAAATATTTATTCCTCAAACGGTCGTGTCAAACCGTTGAAAATCTAAAATAGAAACAATCCATCATGAGCTATCCTCTGGTCTGTTGCAGCCAATGCCGCTTTGTCGTATTTGCACTAAAACAAAAACAACTTATAATGAGTCACTCTCTGAACTGTTGTTGTATTAATGTCGGCTTATCATATAGTTTCACTTAAATGCCCCCTACCCTATCCTAAGTCTTATCCGGCATAAATCAATGTGACCCAAAGCTACAAAAAGCGCAAATAGAATGACATTATTCCTACATATTACTGTTTTCACTAACACACACTTTGAATAAAATGCGGCAAATAGAGAAAAAAGTGCATAAAAGAATGAATAATATGCACTTTTTCCTGCATATTTCCATGTAAAAGAGGATAGATATGCACTTTTCCCGAAGAGATTTATTCATTTTTCTCCGGGAGAAAAGTTCAGTTTCTCGTAGAGGAACGACTCGTTCCTCTACGAGAAACCATAAGAGTCTCTACGGGAAAAACATATTCTGTCTTGGCGGGGGCGCTTCCTACGCTAACAGAAGAAGAAAATCAGACTGCTTTGAAATAGAATAAAGAACAATGCATGCATGTTCTTCGAACAATATGTAAGCAGAATACGAAAACATAGGTCTTTACGACAGGCAATCGGACGAGTTGATGCCTTTTGGGATTTTCCAATATGGGAATGGAGGAGATTTTCGGTATCAGTCCTATCCATTACTTTAAAAAAGGGATTCTGAACAAACTTAAATATCATATTGACATTTTGTCAAAGCAGGAGTGCTTTGACAAAAGAAGAAGAAGCTGTACGGAAGGATGGTCATGGCAAGTTGCGGTTAAAGCAGATCAGAACAAAGGCCGAATCCGTTTCCGGGACATGTCGGTAAAAGGTAACAAGTTACGGAATAAAAGAGGTAGAGTGAACTAATATACTCATAACAATCGAAACTGTCAACCAAATCCAGTACACATCAAGAGATGCGACAGGCTTGGGAAAAAGACTTAAGTCTTTCGAAAAAAGACATAACATGTTTCAAAAAAAGATGTAGTATGTTTTAAAAAAAGATGTAGCGTCCTTAAAAAAAAGATATAGTATGTTTCAAAAAAAGATATAATTTGTTTTCCATCAGGCTGAAAAAACTCTTGAAAAGACTCTGTTAACAGCCAGTATTCAGTATATTTTTACCCCCTTCATCTCCTTCACCCTTTTCACTCAAAGCCTCTATCCATCGTAGATGGAAGGTGAAGGCACGGTCGGAACGGCAAAGACATGAAAGCTAAAAACGGATGGCAATATAAAATCGGGTAGACGTTCGAACACCGTGCTTTTTTTTTACTGAATATCAGCACGTTTACTGTCGGATACAAGCACATTTACTGTCGGATACAAGCACGCTTACTGTCGGATACAAGCACGTTTGTTGTCTGATGCAAACACTATGCATAGCGAAACGGAACGCCCCTTCACCCGCCATTGCCGATGAACAGGGCGATTGGGCAAAAAGGGTGAAGGAGGTGAAGGGGGTAAATTCATTGTAAAATAACTGTTTTTATTGGCGAAAGAGAACATACTTTTACGGGAAACACGAATAAGAGGTAGGAAAAGAGACTAAAAAAAGAAAAAGGAATAGAAAAGAGAAAATGGAAAAAGGGAAAGAGGAAAAAAATAGGGAAAGAGAAAAAGAAAAAAGCCTAAGAAACAAGGGAAAGAAAAGAAACAAGGAAAAGAGGAAAAGAAAAAAGGATTAGTAAGATATACAAAACACCGTCGAAAATTTTGTGTAAATGAAAAGCAGGATTCTGTTATTAGAACCTGTTTTAATTTTGCTCAGCATTCTTCTGAGAGTTATTTTGAACTAAAGAAACTCATTAGTGTCCCGTCAAAATCGGGTGAGGTTAAAACTCTGCTTTACGAGAAAAAACATCATTGAAAATGAGAAAGTTATGATTTTTACAGAATACTCATAATGAGTTTGCAATTTCAAATCCGTTTCCCGAAATTCCACTGTAATTTCTTGTATTTCTGCACTATACAAGGCTTTATTAGAATTTTAATGGGACACTAATGAAAGAAAATGATAAAACTTTTAAGGGGAAAATTTAAAACAGGCTCTAAAAAAGGAGGGAAACACGAAATACAAAAATTCTGTAGAAATAGCAAAATCGGCTTATACCCTAAAAACAGTGAAAAACCCTTTATTTTCCTTTATATCAGTAATTCGGGTTGTATAATCCGTAATTTATATACCGGTATGATAAATAATATTCCGTAGTTTTGCATCATCGAATAAGACTCAATCGGAATTAGACATACAGAATTTGAATAAAAAGAAAATAGCTCAAGATCCGAAACGTTTAAACTAAATAGTATATCGTATGAAAAGAATTGTATTGATTATGACGGCAATCATCATGTCATGTATTGCCGCAAGTGCACAAGAACAAAGGAACAAAACCCTGGTCGTTTATTTCTCGGCAACGGGAACAACGGAAAAAGCAGCCAAGCTGATTGCCGAAGCCACAGGCGGAACGCTTTACGAGATACAGCCTGCGAAAAAATATGTTGCCGCAGATCTGAACTGGCACAACAAATCCTCTCGTAGCAGTGTGGAGATGGCAGATGCAAAATCGCGTCCGGCATTAAATTCCAAGCCGGAAAATTTAGCAGATTACAGCACTGTCTATATCGGCTTTCCCATTTGGTGGGATTTGGCTCCGAGAATCATCAATACCTTCATAGAAAGTTGCAATCTTAGCGGAAAAACCATCATCCCGTTCGCCACATCAGGTAGCAGTAGTATCTCCAACTCCGAAAAAGAGTTGCAGAAAGCTTACCCCGCCCTAAAATGGCAGAAAGGTAAACTATTGAATAATGCAAGTCTGGAAGAAGTTAAACAATGGATAAAAAAATAAATCATTATGAGAAAGAATTTCGGGGCAAAACCCTTCACCTATCCGCAACCAGTATTTATCATCGCAGCTTACGATGAAAACCATATACCCAACGCCATGAATGCAGCTTGGGGTGGCATCAGTGAAATGAATGAAATCAGCATTTGCATCAGCAATGGGCACAAGACAACTGCAAATATCCTGAAGCGTAAGGCGTTTACAGTGAGTATGGCGGAAGCCGGACAAGTCGTTGCCTGCGATTACGTTGGCATTGTTTCCGGCAATAAAGTAGCAGACAAATTTGCACGTGCCGGTTTCCACGCTACCCGCTCAGAGTTTGTGGACGCCCCGCTAATCGACGAATTGTCCGTAGCAGTGGAATGCAGACTGAAAGACTATAATCCCGAAACCTGTATTTTGCGCGGTGAGATAGTAAATGTCAGTGTAGACGAACGTGTACTCAACGAAAACGGTAAAGTAGATGCTTCCAAAGTAGTCCCCATCATTTTCGACCCGTTCAACAATGACTATCTGAAAGTTGGCGAAAAAGTGGGTAACGCATTCTCTGATGGCAAAATGCTAAAATAGGATGAACAACCGGTTAAAAAGCGTATGTACGATAACGGCAATATGCCTTTGCATAGCAGGGCATCTGTTTGCAACAGACCATCATGCCGATAACAACAACAAGATCATGGAAGAGAAATTAAACCTGACTCAAGAGTGGGACAAGACGTTTCCACAGAGTGATAAAGTGAGCCATACCAAAATAAAGTTCCACAACCGCTACGGCATTACACTGGCAGCCGACCTTTACACCCCCAAGAACACTACGGGGAAATTGCCTGCCATCGCCATTAGCGGCCCTTTTGGCGCAGTAAAGGAACAGGCTTCAGGCCTGTACGCACTGATACTGGCAGAGCGTGGATTCCTTACAATTGCTTTCGACCCATCGTATACCGGAGAGAGTAGCGGGGAACCCCGTTATGTGGCCTCACCGGATATCAATACAGAAGATTTCTGTGCGGCAGTCGATTATCTCTCTACCCGTAACGACGTGGATGCAGAGCGTATCGGCATCCTCGGCATCTGCGGCTGGGGCGGCATGGCACTCAATGCGGCAGCCATCGATACACGTATCAAAGCAACGGTAACAGCAACCATGTATGACATGTCACGTGTAAATGCCAATGGGTATTTTGATGCAATGGATGCCAATGCCCGTTATGAACTCCGCCGGCAACTCAATGCCCAACGCACAGAGGACTATCGCAATGGCACGTATGCTCTGGCAGGTGGCGTTGTAGACCCATTGCCTGATGATGCGCCTCAATTCGTGAAAGATTACCATGCCTATTACAAGACACCGCGTGGCTTCCATAAACGTTCGCTCAACTCAAACAACGGCTGGAACAAAACATCCTCACTTTCATTCATCAACATGCCTCTCTTATCATACAGTGATGAAATCCGCAGTGCGGTATTGATGCTCCACGGTGAAAAGGCCCATTCACGCTATTTCAGCGAAGATGCCTTCAAGAAGTTGAAAGGGGATAACAAGGAATTACTGATTATTCCCGGTGCCAACCACGTAGATCTGTATGATAATCTGAAAGTAATCCCCTTCGACAAGATAGAAAAGTTCTTCCGCGAATATCTCAAATAGTCTCAAAGGAGAATGTTGGCATTCCGAATACAAGAAGATAATTAAAAGTCGCAACCGCCATTCCGTTGGAATGAAATCCGGAACAGCGACATCGTATATCAGAATGATGCTGCACAGTTTCCTCTCCCCTTCCCAAAAGTGGAGAAACCGTGCAGTATCATTCATTATATCGAATCAAGTTAAAATCTCATTCTCAAGCATTATTTTCCCCTGTTGTAATACATTTTTTCGCAAAAGGCATCTGCCATATAATAAAATTCCGTAACTTTGCGCCTAAGAACATAGCAGTGATCTTTTAAAGATCATAACTAACCACTATAAATTTAATACCTTCACAGCTATATTCCCATTTTTCCAGAAGAATCTTTTTTATATCACGTTATTCAGATGGCAACTGTAAAGGCCTGCCAGGCATAAATATCTCCGTAACAGAATCCGAAAAAGATTGAAATCGTGCCACACAGCTTCTCCTCTTTTTTCTTTCGAGAAGAAGAAGCTCCTTTTTTGGGGAAATGGCAGAAAAAATTTAAGGGAAGAGAAATAATAATGAAAGGAGGGAGAAATAACCGAAGAGGAAAATAGAGAGGGAGACAATTGAGAAGAGGGAGATAAGAGAAGAGGGAGGAATGATAACGGGAAGGGATAAATGCTATGGGAAGAGAAAGATACGAATGAGAAGAGAGAAAGTCATACGGGATGGTAATTATACACAAGGGATAGTCTAATACAAAAGCTTTTATGCTAAAAAAAATGAAGAAACCAGTCAACAAGAAAGAGAAGATACTAATAACCGGTGCTGCCGGTTTTATAGGGTATCATCTGGTCATGTTATTAATACGCAATCAATATAATGTTGTCGGCATTGATAATCTGAATACTTATTATGATATCAATCTCAAATATGATAGATTAAAAAACTGTGGAATAGAGACTACCACCCACACCGGAACAAAAAGCATCAGTTCAAAATATGCCAACTATGAATTCTATCAAGCAGACATTGCCAACTATGCTTCCCTAAATGCCATATTTGAGGCAGAACATTTTGACTTTGTAGTAAATCTGGCAGGCCAGGCCGGAGTAAGATACTCGATAGAGAAACCGGCAGAATACATCCATTCCAATATTCTTGGGTTTCTCAACGTCCTGGAATGCTGTAAATCCCATAAGGTCAACAAAGTGCTCTACGCTAGTTCAAGCAGCGTATACGGTTCCTGTACCAAACATCCCTTTAATGAAAGCATGCCTCTGAATAACATGCTCAACATCTACAGTATTTCAAAGAAAGCAAATAAAGAGATGGCGAATGTCTACAGAAATTTATACGGAATACATTCTGCCGGTTTCAGATTTTTCTCTGTATACGGACCGTGGGGACGCCCGGACATGGCAATTATGATTTTCACGAAAGCCATTCTTAACGATGAGCCCATAAATCTATTCAACAACGGTAACCACAAACGGGATTTCACTTATGTTGAAGACATCGTAAACAGTATTTTCCGCCTTATTCAAACTCAGCCTGCCCAATGGGCGCCCATATACAACATAGGCAGTTCCAACCCCATACCGCTAACCACATTAACAGAGCTCTTAGAAAAGAGACTGGGAAAGAAAGGCATCTACAATTATTGTCCTATGCAGCAAGGAGATATTGAAGACACCTGCGCGGACATGTCTTTGTTCGAGAATCAGTTCGGCAAGCATAAATTCACATCGATAGAAGACGGCCTTGATCATTTCTTAAGGTGGTACTTTGAATATAAATGACATTACAATGAAAAAAAACATTCTAATAGGTTCCCAGACTTGGGCCTGGGGACCGGCCTCAAAGGCAGAAGCAATCGGCAATGTGTTGAGAAATGAATATGATTGTTCTGCTGATTTCTATGGCGACAAGATTTCGTACGACTTTTGCCTGAAATCGGAATCGTTCAATTCCTGTTTTCTGCTGGAATGCGAACATGATTTCGCTTCGGTACCTTTCGAGAATTACGACTTTGTCATTTCCGTAATGAATCCTTTTTTAGCAGTTGCAGCAGCAAAAGCGGATAAGAAGGTCTTTTGGGTAGACAGCATGTCATGGATATGGAATTGGAACAATCTGGATGCACTACAAAGGAAATACGATGAAATCATTGACAAGCCCATAACGGAAATCCTATCATACATGAAAGAAATGGCCGGGTATGACTGTAAGATTTTCGGCCAGATAAGCGCCACAAGGCTCTTCATCCAGGGCAATTATTACGATGCCCTACCCTCGAGTTCCAAACTTGAATATACAGGTGCGGTTATCAACAACAGTTTTATCCATTCTGAGAAGAGGGATAAAATCATCATCAGCCTCAGCGGGCAGATCTGTCCGTATATGAATCTGAGACATGCCGTGAAACACGGAAACAACACCCAGAAATGGCTAAAGCCGGTTATCGACAAGTACAAAGGGAAATACCGGATATACATTGTCGGCAATGAATCGGTACTGAACAGCATGAAGCATTTCGACGGAGTGACTTACACCCAGTTCAGCCATTCGGATTTCTTGAAAAATCTGAATAGTTGCCATGCCTTGTTCTGCCCATGCGGCTTCACGACAGTATTTGAAGGTGCCGCATACCACGTTCCGATGATTTTTCTACCTGAAACGCATGACGGAAACGCATACGAATTCTTGCTGGTGACCCGGAAAGCGACAAAGGAGGAAAGGGAGACGATATTCCCGCATTTGCTGCTTGATGTAGATACAAAGGACATCAACAGCATCGGAGACGGAGACTCTATTGTTGAAAGGCTCAATGCACTATATGACAAGCTGGAGAATGATTCGGATTTTCAGTATCTGTACCAGTCGAGAGTGAACCGATGCCTGGATGCGCTCGACAATAATCCTGAATTAGCAGACATGCAAAAGAGAATCATCAACAGGGTTATCGAAACCGAAGGTACCATCAACCATATCCTGAATACCATATTTGATCTTCTATGAAAAAGATTCTGATTCTAACCGAGTTTTTCCCACCCAACAACAGCGGCGTATCTCTATCTGTCAGCCGGTTCGTTACGTTATTGAGGCAGAAGGGGCACAAAAACATATCTGTTGCCGCAATCGAACCGCTGACGGAAGAATATTCCTATCCGCAATACAGGAAAGAGGCCGTCGATGACATTACCGTTTGGCACATATATGCCGGTACTGGCAGGCCACTGACCAAGGCCGAAGACATTAGGGTATGTGAATACATGGTGAAAGACATCATCGCACAGAATCTCATTGATGCCATACACGCATACGGCATTTTCAATGCCGGATACATTGCGTATAGAATCAATCAGGAGTGCAATATCCCGTATATACTGTCCGTCCGTGGAAATGACCTGACCAGAAAGCTGTACAGCTACGGAGAGATCTATCCGCAAAGCCTCATCATACGCAAGGCGCAAGCCATAACGTATGTCAACGGTTTCCTGCAAAACTGCCTGCTACAAAACTTTCCGGAGGTATCCGGTAAGTCCTATGTCGTATATAACTCCATCGTTCCGGAGAAAGAGTGGCAGAATTACCGGAACCAAAGGAGTGAACTGAAGAAAAGGTATCAGGTTCAAGACAAGTTCGTGTTTACCTATATCGGTGAAGTGAAAGAGAAGAAGCAGACGATGATGCTGATAGATGCTTTCAGACGTTTCAACAACCGGTATCCGGATACCGTATTGTATATAGTCGGATATGTGTATCATGAGGACAGGGAAATGTTAGACAAGTTACTGAAGCAATGCCACAACATCCTGTATGTTCCGAGGGTAACCCACGAAGAGGTCGGACGGTTCTATGCGATTTCCGATGCTTTCGTACTGATGTCATACGATGACGGCCTGCCGAATGCATTGTTAGAGGCCATCTATATGCAGGTTCCGATAATTGCAAGTACTATTTTTTCGGACTTTCTCACCCACGGGGAGGAGGCATTACTGGCAAATCCGTTTTCCATCCAAGAGCTGTCAGACAACATGCTCCGGCTGTATTCGGAACCCCATTTGAGAAAAAGGCTGGCAGAATCCGCTTCACAACTCCTGTCGGGTAAGCTTTCCACAGAAAATGAATATTCCTCCTTTACTAATATTTATGATAAAATCGGATAAGAAATACCGCCTGATGTTCTATACCCATGACGGTGCCGGATTGGGGCATCTCACCAGAATTTCCCGAATTGCGGAAGCCTTGTCATCCGATCGTCGGGTTGAATGCATGATAGTCAGCGGTTTCCGGGAGATGAGTTTTATTGTCAACAAGGCTCTGCTTGTATGCAAGCTGCCGTCCAGAGACAGTATGATAGAAAAGCGGGCCAACTACTGGAACCGGCACACATTCATCGACATGGACACTCCGGAAGTATACAAATGGAGAAAGGCGGATATGGAAATGCTGTTCTCAATGTACCGGCCGGACGCTTTCTTTATCGACTATTACGTCATCGGGAAAAGAGACGAATTGTCCGAAATCATAAAACAGCATCACCGGACCACACTTTTCTATTACATCAACCGCGGAATCATCGGCAGTGAATGTTCTGTCAGCACCCAGGTTCTCACGGATAACAACTGCATGTTCCTGGAGAAGTATTTCAAAAGAATCTTCCTGACAAACGATAGAACCGTTTTTGATTTCACAAAAGCATACAGGTTGTCTCCTGAAATAAAGGAAAAGTGCATCAACACCGGGTACATAAGCCATCAGACGGCAGATGACGAGAAGATAAAGATCCGCAGGCTGCGCCATGTGGAAGATAAGGTATGGATTGTATGTACCGCAGGAGGGGGCAAACTGGGAGAATCCTTTACCGAAAACATGGTTAAGTTCACCAAAGAGTTTCCGGAAGCTGAATTTGATATTATAGCCGGTCCCCGAAATTTCATGGAATTACCGGAGAACGACTCTCCCAACTGTATGTACCACAAAAGCATGAACCATCTGCCGGCCCTCATCGCCGCTGCCGACATCTGTCTCACAACGGGAGGCTACAACACGATGACCGAGGCAATGTCAAACGGCACACATATAATGATAAAGCCCTCGCAACTGGAAAAAGAAGACGAGCAGTTTTTCCATGCACAACTTCTGTCGGAGAAGTTAGGCATGGATCTCCTCATCAGGGACGAAAATGACCTGAAGGACAAAGTCGGAAGATTCATTGAAAACAGGTGTACGGCAGACTACTCCCAACTTGACATGAACGGATTAAGCACAATCAGGAAAATAGTTCTCAAAGATTTAAAAGACAACTTATGATTTACGCATTGCATGGAATCACAGACAGCAAGTCTATGACCGAAATGGGTCATCGCAATCTGGTGCAGACCGATGTACTGAGGTCATACATCATCGACCACAGAAATGCCATCGGCACAACCCGGGAAGTGATTGCCGGAGAAAGAGAACTTGCCTTTACAATCGACGACAGCACAAGGGCTTCATTGGATTCGGCTCTCCTTTTCGCCGAACTGGGCATTCCGTGTACATGGTTCGTAAACGGTAAGAATATCGCCGGGAATGTGCCGTATTCATTCGCCTATCTGAATGAACTGATGGATAGATGCGATGAGAAAATCGTGTTTGACGGTAAGACCATCAGCCTTGACGATTTCCACAAGAAGAAGAAAGTCAGAAAAGCCATCAAGGAATACATGCACCAGCATTTCCCGACAGACACACAGAGGCTGCTTTTTTTGCACGAGGTGATTGCCGCCAACAATCTTCATGACTTCGAAATTCCTCCGTACGCAAGGCAGGTTTCTATCGACCGGGTCCTCTCCCTGAAGGGTAGTTCCGTTTCAGTCATGAATCATCTTTGGGAACATAACTTCACGGATCTGGAAGAGACAGAAACCCTCATGGATAATATCAGAAAGGGGGCGGAATGGCTGCAGGCCTGTTTTGACTATCCGATAAACGAGCATGCACTTCCATACGGGCTGTATTCGGAGAGTCTGCGCGGACTGACAGAAGACATCGTATATCTGTTGGACAACCGTCATGAAACCGGAGAAGTATTGCCCAATGTATTAAACAGAACGACATTCCAGCCATGAGATGCCATATATTGACAGACAGGATAGCTCCATTCCATACCGGAGGGCTCGAAAATTCCATTCTCAGAATTGCAAAGGCATTACGGGATATGGGTCATGAAATCTGCATATACATCACAGACGAAACCGGCTCCGAAATTCCCCCGTTCATAGAAGGAATCAGGTATATCAGCCTGTCAGGTTCAATCGGGGAATTGCTTGAACCGATCGAGGATAGCTACAGAAGGAACAACCTTTACCCCAGGGCGGTGTATCACATAATGCTCAACCATCTGTTCGGCAGTGATATATGCAGGGAGCAGGATATCCTGTTCTCATTCTACATATCCTCCTACGGTTTCATTCTGCAGAGGGTTGCAGACAGCCTGAATCTGAGACATGTAGCATTTGTCAGAGGGAGCGACTATTCGATGGACATGCACATTCCGGGGAAAATGAGCAGCATACGGTATGTATGCAGTAATTGCTCGTTGATTGTCGCCACCAATTGTGAGCAAATCAGGAACCTGACGGCCGTCTTCAATCTAAGCCGGGAAAAATTCAGGCTTTGCCACAATCCGGTCGGAAACAGAACAGTCGGAGACGGAACGGCCGGAAATGCCCCACCCGTGGATGATGAGATTCTCTTTATCAGCGACGTAGGATATTCATGGAAGAAAGGTACCCATATCCTATTCAAAGCATTTGAGAGGTTGTGTCACGAATCCGAAGCCCGATGCAAGTTATATCTGTGCGGAACTACCTGTGATTCCGAAAAGGCATATTGGGAGAGAGAAAAGGCAAGATTGAATGACCAATACCCGCTACGCATTGTTACCGACGGATATAGCAACAGTTTTGCTTCATTGTACTCCCAAGCATCGGCATACGTATTTCCTTCCTTGGCGGAAGGCTGCTCGAACGCCCTTCTCAAGGCTCTGTCTCAAGACCTGACCGTAATAACTACCCGAACCGGTTTCATGACAGAACAGGAAGACGAGACCGACGGGGTATATTGTGTAAAGCCTGCAGATTCGGAGGAACTATTCCGGGCAATGAAGAAAGTTGCCGATACTCCCCTGCATGGAAATTATGAGAAGCGGATAAACTTAATAAGAAACGCCTTTTCTGAAGAGAAAGAGAGGGAAACATTAAAGGAAATAATGAAAGTATTATGAGAAAGCGACTGCTGTTTTATGTCAGAAAAGGAAATGGGCTCGGCCATTTGAAACGATTGTCCAGAATAGCCGGGGCCTTGTCCGAAAACTATTCGTGCCTCTTCATCAGCGGCCACAGGGAAATGAGTTGGATGATACCTTCGGATTGCGAATATTATCAGATTCCTTTTTGCGACAACATCGACCGCAGCCAATTAATCATGCATGTGAATGAGATGTATTGCCCTGATGCAATCTTCTTCGATCACAGTCTGAATGGGAACGATGGAGACATCCATCCACTTCTTGACAACTCCAAGGCCCGGAAATTCTTAATTCTCAGAGGAGTGCTCGACAGTCCGGAAAAATCGGAGTCAATCTACCACACCCCGTCTTCATTGTTTTACATGAACAATAAGATAGACCATATCTTTGTGGCATGTGACGAGCGGATCGAGGATATCTCCACCTACAGATTTCTGGAAAAAGGCACCTTAGGCAGAACTTCCTATATAGGTTATGTGGCACCGGCATTCCCGGACAACGAGATGACAGCTTACAGAAATTCGAAGAGAAAGGGAAAAAGCCGTTATGTCGTTTCAAATCCCGGAGGCGGTTTCAAGAACCATGCCTTGCTGAAAGCGAGTATGGAATTGGCATCCGAATATGCCGGAAACACCCGATGGGATATTCTGTATGGACCTAAAAATGACAGGAGAAACCCTTTCTATCCATACGACACCCTCTACACCGGTAATACCGGCATTCATATCTCCTCACCGGAAACGGACTGGATGAACGCATCATCCGACATATTGATAACAAGGGGAGGATACAACAACCTGATCGAAGGCATATATGGGAGCAGCCATATAATCTGCCAACCGATGGGTCCGAAAAATGATGAACAATTCATACATGCGAAGAGACTGTCCCACTTCTATGACAAGCTGAAAATTGTCGGGAATACCGGAGAGTTGAAAGAGTGTTTTTATGAGGTCATGAGAACACAACCGCCCGAACCTCCATATCCGAACCGATGCCTGAACTTGAACGGAATCGAAAACCTCGTAACACAACTGAATAACCTGATATAAGCAATGGAAAACATAGAAGACAAGTATTACAGAAAGACCCGATGGATGGAAGATCGGTTTGTCCTTGATTTTCTCCGAAACACCAACGGAGACAGCACTTACGATGTTTTAGAAGTCGGATCGGGACTTGGCCGGTTTGCAATGAAACTGAAAGAGCAGACCCGTTCAACGGTGTGCTGCATCGAGAAAAATGCCGACTTGGGGAAAAATACCCTGCATGCGGGAATACGAACACTTGTCGGAGACCTGAACGACATAAAGCTCGAAGATAACAGCTTCGATGTAATCCACTGTTCCCACGTCATCGAGCACTTGGGATACCCACAGATAGCCGACACACTGGACCGTTTTTACAAGATACTCAAGCCGAACGGATACATGATACTTCGCTCGCCACTGGTCAGTCCTAAGTTCTATTTTGACCTCGACCACATCCGCCCATATCCGCCGCAGGCCATACTCGCTTATTTCTTCAACATGGAGCAGCAGCGCAAATCGGTAAACAAAATAAGACTGGAGAAGATCCGCTTCCGCAGACAGGCATGGATTCCGTTCCCTTATGCAATGGGCGGACTCAGGTATCGGATCAACCGCCTCATGATGTGTCTGTGGACAACGTTCCGTTTCCCCCAATGTTCTCCGAACGGTTATACTTTAATATTGAAAAAATGGGATATAAAGTAAGCAAATTCATTTATCATAAGGGCTGCAAGAAATTAGTCAATGATTTGACCGAGCAGATTATCTATATGACACCCGGGCAACGTACCGTATACGACTTGATGGCACACAGCCGGGAAATACCCGAAGAACTGGCAGGAACATTCAACGGGATGGTCGAAGCCGGAGTTTTTGTTCCGGAAGAACTGGATGAAACCTGCAAGTACAACATTTTGAAACTGGACATAGATGTAAACACCCATTGCAACGCATCCTGCGTTTACTGTCCTCAGAGTACCCACAAAAGAGGCGTCCGTGTAATGCCGTTCGAGTTATTCACTAAAATCATAGACCGATTCGACGGCTACAATCTGAAATGGGTGGCATTGCACATCTACGGAGAGCCGCTCTTGGACCCACTCTACAGAAAAAGAGTGGAATACCTCAAGGAAAAGGAGATGCGCCTGCACTTCTTTACCAACGGAAGCATGCTCAGCAAAGACCTGACCGACTTTCTGAAAGACAAGAACATTTTCGGAGCGATGTTCAATTTCCCTTCAATCGATTGCGAAGAATGGAAATACATGACCAAGCTCTCCGACCGTCACTTCCTCAGAGCCAAGGAAGGCATCGAATATTTCATCGGGACATTTGCCGGCAGACTCGAACATCTCGAGATCGTAGTAAACGGCAATACGGACAATCACGAGGAAAGGACACTTGCCATAAAGGAACATTTCAGCAAATTCGGGAATGTCATTGTCAACGGATGGGATTCAAACTCACGTGCCGGCACTCTGGAAAACGAATTCGTGAAATCCATCAGCCATCAGCATGCAGAATTCTGCGGATGCCCGCGAGTGGTCAACCAGTTGCACATAAACATCGAAGGCGATGTCATCCTCTGTTGCCAAGACTATTTCCAAAGTATCAAACTCGGCAATATCCTCACCGACAGTGTAGAAGAGATCATGAATTCGGAAAGGATGAGATCCGTCAGAGCGCAAGTCTACGGTTTGGCTCCAATGGAGGAGAGCCTTCTTTGCCGCAGCTGCACCATGATAAGAACCCGATAAAGAGATGACGGACCTGTCGATTGTTATCCCGTTTTACAATGCAGAGACTTATCTCTGCCGAATGCTGACATCGGTATGCCAATCGGTGACACGATACCGATATGAGGTTATACTGATCGACGATGGAAGCACAGACAGCTCCATCGCAACAGTAAACCGATTCACGGCAAAGCATGAAAACATATCCTGTTTCCAGATAAGCCACGGAGGTGTATCGCGTGCCAGAAACACCGGGATTTCCAAATGTACCGGAACCTATGTCTGCTTTTTGGACGCAGACGACTTTATAAGCCCTCTTTACATCGAGCGGATGGTGGGGGCAATTCGCTCCGGTACGGACTTGACCGTATGCGGATATGAGCTGAGAGCCGGCAACAGAATAAGACAGAGGGTGCTTGCCGATGCAGATTATCACGATTTACCGGAGGCGCTCCGGGTGATGGAATCTGTCAAAAGAACCATGGTACAATCGGTATGGAACAAAATATTCGTCAAACAAACGATTGACAAATATGGAATCTCTTTCCCGGAAAACCTCCCTATCGGCGAAGATCACTCATTTTTTCTGGACTATTGCTCACGAATCAAACACATCAAGACCCTATCGGATGTTCTCTATATCCATATAAAGAATGAAGATTCATTGTCCAATAAGCGTTTCCGGTATGACATTCTGCAGAAAAGAGCAAACACCATCCATCGGAAGAACATGGATATATTGTCAAGATACCCTTCCGAAATATATACGAACCACTGTTCCGCCAATTATGCATTGGACATTTACCACTCCCTGCTACAACTGGTTTCCGAAGATCACAGCCTCAAATTCATCGAGGAAGAACTGGAAAGAAACCGGTCTGCACTAACATGCAGCCATACATACAACAGACGCCAACGGTTACCTCTCATATTGAAGAGAGCCCTGCAAACCGGCTCCACAGTAGTTCTGTACCTGAGCCTTTGCATCCTGAACTTCTACTGCAAAATCATCGGGAGAAGGCTGAACACGTAATCACCTCGCCAAATAGTGCACGATATACTGCATCGGAAGCATTGAAATACACGGAACAAAAATAAAACTGACTCCGAATAAAAAAAATAGTTCCCCATTACGTAATTCTTTCCGCTCATAACTTCTTATCATAAAAAACTACATCAGCTTTTTTATGATAAGAAAGTTACCATCCAATACAATGAAAAGCCATGTTCCCCTATCCAATCAGGAACGATGGAATGACGATTCATAGAATACCAAGTCCGGTAATACAGATAGGATGAAGTATTTTATGAAATACCAGAAAAACATCCCTGTCACGACAAATGAAAACAATGTCAACGAATCAAATCCGATCAACCAATTATAATAAATCTTATAACATGTACAACAGCTATCATTTCAATCAATCAATCCTAAAAAGCACTTTTATAGTGCTTGCGTTGGTTATCAGTGTACTATTACCCGGTAAGGCACTTGCAGCAGGTATTGATTTTCAAGTAAAGGATGTAACTGTACGCGAAGCTGTATTGAAACTGCAACAGCAATATGGATTTTCCGTAACAGTGGAATCAAATGAGGTGGATATGAATCGCAAAGTTTCAGTCTCTGCAAAAAACGAATCCATCAATGTCATACTCGACCGTATATTTACGGGACAGAATGTTACCTATACGGTAACCAATAAAAGTATTGTTATCCAAAGTCGGAAACACTCCACGGGGAATACCCCCACAACACCCAAACCGCGTCTGATTTCCGGAAGAGTGATAAACGGTACGGATAAAGAACCGCTTATCGGTGTTACCGTCCAAAACCCCGAATCGGGCAAAGGCGTAATCACTAACATAAACGGTGATTACTCCATTGAGGCAACCCCGGGGCAGACACTTAAATTTTCCTATGTGGGCTTCTCCGATATCTCAATGAAGGTAGGCAGTTCGACTGTCATGAATATTACCATGACCGAGAATTCAACTGTACTCAATGAAGTCGTAGTAGTCGGATTCGGCAGCCAGAAGAAAGTAAACCTGACGGGAGCCGTCGGAGTTATCGGAAACGAGGAGATCAACGGACGTCCGGTCACTTCGGCTGCACAAGCCTTGCAAGGATTGGATCCGTCGCTAAACATCGGTATCAATACCGGTAGAGCCGACTCGGGTTATGAGATAGATATCCGTGGTACCGCATCCTTAAACGGCGGAAGCCCGCTCATTCTCGTCGACGGTGTAGAAATGGGACTCAACAGGCTTAACCCGAACGACATCGAATCGGTATCCGTATTAAAAGATGCATCAGCGGCTTCAGTGTACGGTGCAAAAGCCTCAGCCGGCGTAGTGCTGATCACCACCAAAACCGGTAGTGACTCGAACGTAAAGGTTACCTACAACGGTCGCTTCGGTCTTTTAAAAAACACCACAAGCACCGACTATATAACCAGCGGATACGACTGGGCTAAAACGGTCGACCGTTTTTTCTACTATTCGAACAAAGGAATAAACTATCTCAAATATGACGAGGACGACTGGCATGAACTCGAAATACGCCGTGGGGATAAGACTGAGAACCCCGAACGCCCGTGGGTAGTAACCGAAGAAGACGGAACATACAAGTACTACGGTAATTTCGACTGGTACGGCTACATTTACAAACGTACCCGTATGCAACATGAGCACAACGTATCGATAAGAGGAGGTAATGACAAGGTAAAATACTACGTCAGTGGCCGTTATTACAATACTCAGGGAATCATGAACCTGCAAAATGACCCGTATGACAACTACAGCATTCGCGGGAAAATGGATATCAATATTACGAAATGGGCTCGCTTCAGTACCAACCTGAATTATTTTTACGGTAAAATGTGGTGGCCGGGAATGAAGAACCAGCAAACGACATTCCGTAACGTAACAATGGGTGGTTCTCCGTTATTCGTTCCCAGAAACCCCGATGGAAGTATCGTGCACAGCACCGAAATTGTAAATCAAGGAGCCGGCGTACTCGGCGACATGAACCTGATGCTTACTTATGGTAAAACCTCCAACGAAGAGGTGGTAAATGAAGCGACGATCAAGAACAAACTCGAATTGGATATTGTCAAGGGGCTGACCTTACATTTGAGCCATGCCTATCGCTTCTCTCATGAATTCGGGCAGTATCGCTATAACAATGCACCCTATTCTTCACACAAAGATGTGATTTCATGGGAAACCACCGGCAAGTTCCGTAATGAACTTCAAGAGACCAACCAATCACTCTACAAGCAGACGTTTGAAGCATTTGCCGATTATTCACACACCTGGAACAAGGTACATAACTTCAAGGCGATGGCCGGTATGCAATATGACACCCGCTACTACCGTAAAAATGCAGTATCGGTCGATGGAAATCTCTCGGAAGACCTGAATGACTTCAACCTGTCTGCCGGATCGACTTATGTCGTCAGCGGCGGACAATCGAAATACAAGACACTCGGTGTCTTCGGACGTATCAATTATGACTATGACGGCAAATACCTGTTTGAAGTATCCGGACGTGCCGACGGATCGTCACGTTTCTGGAGCCGCAACCGTTGGGGCTACTTTCCTTCAGGTTCTGTAGGATGGCGTATCAGCGAGGAAGATTTCTGGGAACCGATACAGCAATGGTGGAATAATGCCAAGATACGTTTCTCTATCGGTAGCCTTGGCAACCAACAGGTATCGGACTATCTGTTCATTCAAAAGATCAATACCAATCTCACCAACGGAGATTTCACGTTCAACGGTACGGACAAGCTGACATACGCTCGTGAAGACGCCCCTGTAGCCAATGATCTGACATGGGAAAAAGTAACGACGTATGACTGGGGAGTCGATTTTTCTTTCTTAAACAACAGACTGACATTCAACGGCGATTATTACATACGTAACACCACCGACATGATGATGCCGGGTGCATCGCTTCCCGGAGTTTACGGTGCAAGCGAGCCGCGTACCAATGCTGCGGATATGCGTACCAAAGGTTGGGAAGTCAACTTCGTCTGGCGTGACAGAGGAACTCTGTTCAGCCGCCCGTTCTCTTACTCATTGCGTGCCGGCCTCGGTGATTACCAGACCAAAGTCACCCGGTTCGACAATGATACCCGACTAATCTCAGAGCACTATGTAGGCGAAAAACTCGGAGACATCTGGGGATATAAAACCGATGGCCTTTTCCGCACCGATGAAGAGGCTGCAGAATACGCCCAGAAAGTAGACTGCTCCTACTTTACCAGACGTATCGACGCCACTGCCACCCGTAAGGGACTTCATGCCGGCGACCTGAAATACCTGGATCTCAATGGCGATAATAAGATTTCAATCGGAAAAAATACAGTTGAAGATCCGGGTGACCGGGTAATCATCGGTAATTCACTTCCAAGATACTCTTATACATTCGGCGGTGATTTCTCATGGAACGGCATCGATGTTTCCATTCTGTTTCAAGGTGTGGGCAAACGCAACTGGTATCCCAGCTCCGGCCAGGCCAATCTGTTCTGGGGTCCGTATTGCCGTCCGCACAATACATTCTTAAGCCAGCAATTGGTAGACCAAGTATGGAGTGAAGACAATCCGGACGCATACTTCCCGTTTCCCCGCGGTTATGAAGCGTACTCCGACAATACCAGTTCTCACTATACACTGACATCACCGAACGATCGGTATATCCAAAACGTAGCCTATCTACGGCTTAAGAATCTGACAGTAGGCTATACCCTTCCGGTATTAAAGAAATATCTCCAACAGATACGTGTTTATTTCACCGGAGAGAATCTTGCTTACTGGTCGCCTCTGAAGAAACATTGTAAATACCTTGATCCCGAAGCTACCGTATCCTCTTCATCTTATATTGAGAACTCCGGTGAAGTATACAATTTCAGCAAGGTATTCTCATTTGGTATCGATATTACATTCTAAAAAACAAACCAGCTATGCATACTATAAAATATATATTCATATCCGCTGCCTTATTAACAGGCTTTGTATCATGCGACCTTAATGAGTTTCCTAAGGATTCCGTCAGCCCTGATACTTTTTTTCATACAGAGTCTGAGTTGGAACTTTACACCAATCAGTTTTATCTCATGGAACCCACCGCACTCAATCTGTATGACGAACCGTCCAACCTGGTTGTCGACGGCCTGTCTCAGAGCGATGTCGTAGTAGGTCTGACGCGTACCGTTCCATCCTCCGGTGGGGGATGGTCCTGGTCCTATCTGAGATATATCAACTATTATCTTCAGAATTCCAACCGTTGTGAAGATGCAACCGCCCGCAGGCATTACGATGGTGTCGCTTACTTCTGGCGCGCTTACTTTTACTTTGAAAAGTTGAAACGTTTCGGCGAGGTACCCTGGTACGATCAGGTATTGGCATCCGACCAGGACGAACTTCTGTCCAAACCACGCGACAGCCGCGACGTCATCATAAATCATATCATAGAAGATTGCGACAAGGCAGCGGAATATCTTCCGGCATCTACCTCTGTTTACAAAGTTTCACGCTATGCAGCCCTTGCGTTAAAATCGCGCGCGTGCCTTTTTGAAGGAACTTTCCGTAAATACCATGCCGGCCATACATTCAACAAGAACAATTTGCCTTACGAAGCCATCCTGCAGGAATGCGCCGATGCCTCGCTTGAGATCATGAATGACAGAAAGTACTCCATCTACTCTACAGGGGAGACTCCCTATTATTCACTCTTTACTTCAGACAACGCCATTTCCCAAGAAGTCATCTTCGCACGGTGCTATGGAGGAAACTTCGCACATGCAGTCGATGCCTATGCACTGATGCCGTCCAAGGGTATGGCCGGTTATACCAAAGCACTCGTCTTCTCTTATTTAATGCAAGACGGTACCCGCTTCACCGATAAAGAGGGATGGGCAACAATGCCATTCACCGAAGAGACCAAAGGACGCGACCCTCGCCTTGCACAGACAGTGCTGACACAAAATGCCCAATACGCCGACGGAACAGAAGGAACTTTCAATTTCGCCAATACCGTGACGGGATATCCGATGCTGAAGTATATTTCGGGTCCCAGTTATATCAATGCCTCAACAATAGACATGCCTATTTACCGTATGGCTGAAGTGTATCTCAACTATGCCGAAGCCAAAGCCGAACTGGGAACACTGACTCAAGACGACCTCGATCAGTCCATCAATTTAATCCGTGACCGTGTAGGAATGCCTCATCTGAATCAATCGGCAGCAAATGAAAACCCCGATCCGTTCCTTACCTCCGAGCTTTACGGATACAAGAATGTGGACAAAGGGGCCAATAAAGGAGTTATCTTGGAAATCCGCCGGGAGCGTTCCATTGAGATGGTAAGTGAGGGTATCCGTTTTGCCGATTTGTGCCGTTGGCGTGAAGGCCAGCTTCTGGCTCAGCCGTTTTATGGTCCATACGTGCCCGGTGAAGGCCGTTATGACATGGATGGCAACGGTAAAATCGACTTTGTGGTTTATGAAGACCGTCGTATTCCTGCTCCGGGAGTAACTCCATTGAAGATCAATCAGGACATCTTCCTTTCTGAAGGAAGCAAAGGCTACATTCTGGCTCACGGACAATTGGTAAGAGCTTTCAATGAGGATCGTGATTATCTCTATCCGATCCCAAGCAATGAACGTACACTCACCAAAGGTATGATTACCCAAAACCCCGGTTGGAATGACGGACTCGATTTTTAATCACATCGTATTTATTCACAGACCTGCTGACATTAAGCATTAAATTTAAACTGTATGCTGAAAAAGAAATTGATTTATATATGGGTGTCTGCCCTGCTGGTTTCCATAAACGGCTTTTGCACAAATGCCGTGAACGGAGACGAAGTATGCCCTCCACGGAAACTGCGGATAGGAACAACGATAAGCGTTTTCGGAGGTTTGCAAGGACTGACTTATGAAAATCTGAAAAAAGCCCGGTCGGCGGGTATCTCCGATATAGAGATTTCCCTCACCGGCTTGGTCAATGGTGAACATCCTATTCCGAATGCCGAATTGAAAGAAAAATTCCGTCAGGTAAAGCAGGATGCCGACAAAGCAGGAATCCACATCTGGTCGATACACATGCCCTACGGAGCCGACTGTGACCCGTCGCACGTTGATGAAACCATTCGTTCGCATTCGGAAAATGCCTACCGCGACTACATTGACATTGTCAGTGTTCTGAAACCGGAAGTAATCCTGTTTCATCCAAGCTGGCGGTTGGGGCTCAATGAACGCGAGCAACGCATAAGCCAATTGGTAAAGACCATCACGTCTTTGAATAAAGATGTGAAGAAGATAGGAGCCATCATCGTATTGGAGAATCTTCTCGGCTACAAGTTACTGCGCAGCCCCGGAGTTGAACGTCCGTTGGGCCGTACGGTGGAGGAAATGGTTAAAATCATGGATTTAATGCCGGCCGATGTCTATGCAGCAGTCGACATGAACCATATCAAAAATCCCGAACGGCTGATCACCGCACTCGGTTCCCGCATAAAAAGCGTACATGTAGCCGATGGTGACGGGGAAAAAGAGTGCCACCAACTTCCGGGACGTGGAAAAAACAATTGGGTTCTTATTCTCCAGGCGCTTGACCGTACCGGTTACACCGGACCGTTCCTCTACGAAATAAGGGCAAAGGAAGTCAACGGATTTGCGGACCTCGTTACCGCCTATGACCGGATTTATGAAGATTATACAAAATCATTACAACCTTAAGGGGAGTGTTTTCACTCCCCCAAAATATAACAAAAGAAAGTGACTTTATCAATACATTATTAACAAAACTGTACGAATTATGAAACTAAAACATTTCTTACTCTGTGCAATGGGGATTCTGATTCCTACAACCGGTTTTTCAACTGAATACTATGTAGTACCGGGCTTACGCGCTACAGGCAACGATGGTTCATCTTGGGAAAAAGCCATAACCATGTATGACATTTTCGAAAACGATGCCGCTGCTGCAAAAGATGATGAAAAATCCAAGTATAAAACCGGAGATGTATTTTTCCTGGCAGGAGGCACCTATTACAATGCCACCACTCCCGGAGCCGATGCAGGACGTATCTACCGCGGTTATATTTTTGTCGGAGGATGTGATCAAAGTAAAGGTGCGGTTGCCGAATGGCCTACTTATCCATCAGCCACACCCACGATTTTCTCCGGCGACCTCGATGAAAATGGAGTACCGAGTGCGGGTGACCTCCGCAATTTGATCCATGTACGTCAAGCCAAGAGCAGTAGCAGCGAAGACCTGGCCAATATCTGCAAGCTGATTGGTATCGATTTCACCTGTTCATATTCTCCCGAAGGTTCGACTAATGCAAGTGGAGCCGTTTATTGTACTCAGGGAGCCATCGAACTCCAATATTGCAATGTGTACAATAATGTAAGTAAAGGTGAAGGTTCAGGAGACGGAATCGGTGCCGGTATCCATGTATATGGCGGACTTTATCACATAAAAGACTGCAATGTATACAACAATAAAGCCAATAAGACGGGAGCCGGATTCCGGTGTACCAGTCGAGGTGCAAAGAAAGCAAACGGCGTAATCGAACGTTGCTACTTCGGCAACAATGAAGTAGAATCCCGCTATGGTGGTGCCATTGCCCACTCTTCCGGAGAAAATATGTGGATTGTAAACTCTACCATTGTCGACAACAAAGCTTTTTATGAAGGCGCCGGAGTTTGCGCCAATGGTAGTACCTTTGATGATGATGTACGTGCAGTACATATTATCAACTGTACCATCGCCGGTAATACCTGCTCTGCCGACCCCTCGGAACTATATGCCCAAGATACGGAAACCGGAACAGTTACCAATCCCGGTTCATGGTTAGGTTCACAAGTACGTATTGCTTGTGATCCGGCAGTGGATATCTGTAATTCAATTATCGTGGGACGTGATGATGACGGTACAATTGCCAAAGCAGCCCTCGTTCTTACCGGTAAGGAAAAAGCACCGACCAGCGCTTATCTGAAATCTTATGGCGGCAGCGTAATGGGTACATTCGGTTCGGTCATGGAATCGCCGACAATTGCCATCGACTGGAAAAACGACCACATGGATGCCAAAAGCCCGAATACTTATTCCAAGATATTCGGTACAAACACAGCCGGTGAAAACGGCGGATTCACCAAAACACTGAAGCCGGTAGACAATGGCATTCTCGACCAGATCGGAGCTTATTCCCTTTATGGTTTCGAACTCGGAGAGTACATCGAGACGCTAAAAAAAGAAGGTAAATATCTCCCGTTCGAAATTGATGTTACCGTAGACCAGACCGGTTCAAAACGTAGTCAGGAAGAGGTTAACGGTGAAACCGCTCCGGGAGCATACGACTTCTTAGCCGATCATGGAACCGGTATTGCCAATACAACCTCCTCTACGCCTTCTCTTAAATTGCAGACATCAGGTGATGGCATTTACCAAGTTGTAGGACTTACCGGCCAGGCTACGATATATCTTTATAACCTGCAAGGTATACGTATCCAATCTATTACCCGAAGCAACACAATCGACCTGCGTGATCTTGCAAAAGGTATTTACATGGTTAACGTGAACGGACAGACGTTCAAAGTAGCCAGATAATTATTGTCACTAAATTATCGAACAGGTTCGTCTGTTTCCCAGATCCCAATATAGGAAGCAGGCGACTTGTTTGTTTATAAATCACTATCAATATGGCTTTCTATCATATCAAATACAGGCTATCAGCCATTTTATGTGCATTTCTATCCACTCTATCGACAGTCGGTACAGCCGGTAACACGACTTTCAATGTCGGGTGTTTCAATATCCGTTTTAAGACCAACGCCGATCAGGGAGAGCTCAGTTGGGACAACCGCAAGAGCTATGTAGCTCAGACAATTACCGCTTTCAAATACGATATTATCGGAGTCAATGAGATGAATGCCGGTTCGCAACAGGAAGACATGAAAAGCCTGCTACCGGAGTATACATTCGTGGAATGGGGAGGAAATTCGTCGACTGTAGCCAATCAGGGAACAATCAATGCGATACTATATCGTACCGATAAATTCGATCTCCTTGAAGAGGGGCACTATTTTTTGTCCACAGACCCTTCCAAATCATTGCTTTCCTGGGACTGCAGCGGCAATAAGCGTTTTACCGTATGGGCCAAGCTGAAAGTGAAAGAGACCGGCGAACAGTTTTACTATTTCATCACCCACCTCGATCATTTAGGAAGTGATGCCCGTAATGAAGGAACGCGCATTAACATGGAAAAAGTACGTTCCATTTCCGGCCATTACCCGGCAATTATATGCGGTGACCACAACTCATCGACCACACGTTATCCGTTTTATGATCTTTGCAGTGCCTATCTGTCGGATAGTCGCAAGGTATCGGAGACCCCGTTTCCATGGTCTAAGGACGGAACCTTATGTAAATGGGATCCTGAAAAAAAAGATGGAACCAGACTGGATTATGTGTGGGTAAAAGGGGTGAAAGTACATACCTATAATCACATCAATGAAACTTTCGGACGCAGTGTCACCCCTTCCGACCATTTTCCCGTCATAGTAAACATCTCATTAGAGTCTTTCGAACCTTCTCATACCCGCTATGTGGATATAAATGCTGCCGATGGAGGAGACGGCAGTAAATCCGCACCGTTCCGCAACCTCCAGGAAGCGATTAATGCCACTTGCAACGGCGATACCATTTATGTAGCCCAAGGATATTATACCGTCACCGAATCAGAGCAGTTTAAGGATCGTAATGCAACATTCAACATTTCACATTCTCTGGACATATTCGGCGGCTACGACTCTACATTCAAAGAAGTGACAGGGCGTACGGTTCTATCGGGAGATATAAACGGTAATGATGAAATCGTAAACGGAGTATTAACCGGTAATGAGGAGAATGCTTATCGCGTAGTAACCGTTCAGAAATATTGCGCGCTGACGCTTCGTAATTTCGAAATCATCGGAGGAAATGCCAATGGCAGTTCGACCACAGGTGCAGGTATTGCCAGTTTAGGTTCCCGGCTGATACTGGACAATGTAATTATCCGCAACAACCAAGCCATAGGCCAGGGCGCCGGAATCTATGCAGCCGGTCAGCTGTTATGTACCAATTGCCGATTTATCCGTAACATCTCGTCCAACAACGGTGGTGCTTATTTCAGCGCCTACTCCGGTGTGGAACTGTGGTGGCGTTATGCAATGACCGATTGCTACTTCTCCGAAAATGAAGCGGCACAAGGGTCTGCCGGATACCATACAGGATACTCGTGGGCCTACCTGGGACACAATACTTACGTCAACAACAAAGCAACTTACGGAGGAACCGTCTCACTCAACGGAACAACCTATGCATCCAAAACGACTCTGGTCAACAATACCTTTATCAATAACCGGGTAGAGGCCACCGGCGGCATCATCAACGAAACGAAAGGAGGATCGGCTATCTATGCCAATTTGAATACGGCATCTACGATTTCGATTGTCAACAATACGATTGTCGGCAACCATGCATCGTGCTACAAAAACGGAACGCCCAGTGCCGACTTCTATGGAGCAGCCGTACATATCTACAACGGCACTCCCTTCATTTTCAATAATGTGATTGCCGGAAACCGTTCTACTGCAGTGAATACCGGTGATGTTTACAATGGGGGAAAAACGGCTACTACCGGCTACAATATCTTTTCGAGCGCCGACAACATAAACATTACGCCGGCAGAAACCGATATTTTAGGAACTTCGGTCGATTCATCCATTCTATTACTCGCCGATATGCTCGAGAGTAATATAGTAGAGGGAGAAATTATCCCTATACTGGCATTCAACGGCGGACCGGTTGAGACAGTCAAAGTGAAAAATTGCTTTTTCGGTTCGAATGCCATCAATGTGTTGCCGGCATCTCAATTTGATGAAAAATTATTAAACGGAGATGTAGACAATACGATAGAGTTGAGAAACAAACTTGTATTCGACCAACGGGGAATAGAACGTTCGACCGATGGCACTTCATCAATCGGTGCGTATGAATATGGAAAGGGAGGTACGGGTATTGCCGAAACAGCCACTACCCATCCGGTCAAGACGTATCAGAACGGTCCGACTCTATATCTGTCCACGAGTACCGCATTGCAGGATGTGAAAATATTCTCCATAACCGGATCAATAGCCATCCATCTGGGTGAAGTCAATCCGGGAGAGACCCCTGTCAATGTTTCCCGGCTTTATCCCGGAGTATATATATTATCCTGGAAAGGAGGAGCCTCTCGATTTATAAAAAAATAATCGTCATGCACAGATAGCAAATACGATATGACACGTATGTTTTTTATAATCCAAATAATCTAAATACACCAAAAACATGATAAAAGAAGTATTTTCAAGAATGATTCTTACTTCTGTTATGACTGTGGCCACATTCGTTTCGGCATCGGCACAAAACAGCAATGTGGCTTATCAGGACAACAACGTAAGATTCACAGTCATCACCGACGGTGCCGTACGAATGGAATATGCACCTGACGGCAAGTTCCTCGACGACCGTTCGTTCGTGGCTGTAAACAGAAGTTACCCCGCCTCTAAATTCCAAGTAAAGGCAAAGGGCAAGAAAGTGGAGATTACGACCGAATACTTCATTCTTTCCTACGTGAAGGGTTCGGGCAAATTCACCGATAAGAACCTTTTCATAACATCGGCAAAGGGCAAGGAAATCCTGCCATTCTGCTGGAAGCCAGGAACTAAGGACAATGCCAATCTGAAAGGTACCTACCGCACACTTGACCGATATAACGGTGAACTGCTAAAAGGAAAAGCCGACCAAAAGATGCCTATCGAAGACGGTCTGCTCTCAAGAAACGGATGGACATTCATCGATGATTCCAACAACTACATATTCGACAACAGCGACTGGCCATGGGTAAAGGAGCGCCACAACCTGGGCAACACGCAAGACTGGTACTTCCTCGCCTACGGACACAACTACAAGAAAGCTCTGAAAGACTTCACCATGTTTGCAGGTAAAGTACCATTGCCGCCACGCTACGCTTTCGGATACTGGTGGTCGCGCCACTGGGCATACAGCGACAACGAGCTTCGCAAGGTAGTGGAGAACATGAACAACTACGGCTTCCCTCTCGATGTGCTCGTGGTTGACAAAGACTGGCACTACACAGAAAAAGGCAAGGGTGCATGGGGTGGATTCACCTGGAACGAACGCCTGTTCCCCGACCATGCAAAATTTCTGAAATGGCTGAAAGACAACGATCTTAACGTGACATTCAACCTGCATCCCGCTGATGGCGTACTTCCATACGACACGCACTATGACGACCTGGCGAAATGGATGGGTATGGATCCTGACGAGAAGAAAGAAATTACATGGCTCGCTTCCGACAAGCATTTCATGGAAGGATGGTACAACAAGATGTTGCGCCCCATGGAGAAAGAAGGCGTGGACTTCTGGTGGCTCGACTGGCAGCAATGGCTCTACGACAAGAAGTTCACCCGACTGAGCAACACATGGTGGCTCAACTACACCACATTCACCGATATGGAGCGCAACCGTGAGACACGCCCCATTCTTTATCACCGCTGGGGCGGACTTGGCAATCACCGCTATCAGATAGGATTCTCGGGCGATACTCACATCACATGGAACTCACTCGATTTCCAGCCGTACTTCAACTCCACGGCTTCCAATGTGCTCTACGGATACTGGAGCCACGACATAGGCGGACACTATAAAGCCAACAGCATCGATCCGGAAATGTATATCCGCTGGATGCAGTTCGGAGAATACAGCCCCATCCTGCGCACCCACTCATCCAAAAACAGCCGGCTCACCAAAGAGCCGTGGATGTTCAACAGTAAACAGACATCGATCTTGCGCGACATCGTGAACAACCGTTACGCCATGGCACCGTACATCTACGCCATGGCACGAAAAACCTACGAAGAGGGCATCTCGATCTGCCGGCCGATGTACTACGACTACCCCGACAACGAGGAAGCATATACCAACCGTAACGAGTATATGTTCGGCGACCTGATGCTCGTCTATCCCATCACTGCCCCGATGACCGACAGTATCTCCATAAAGAATGTGTGGCTTCCGGCAGGAAACGAATGGTATGAAGTAGCTTCGGGAACCCTGCTGAAAGGCGGACAGACTGTAGAGCGCAAGTTCCAGATTGACGAGATCCCCGTGTATGTGAAAGCCGGATCCATCATACCCGAATACGGTAAGGTGAAGAATCTGCGCAACAATGACGAACCTGTCATCGTAACAGTATATCCGGGCAAGACCGACGGGACTTTCTCCATGTATGAAGACAACGGCAACGACAAGCACTACGCCACAGAGTATGCCACAACACAGCTCACGTCAACACACAACGGCAACATGCTCAACGTGACTATCGGCGAACGCAAGGGCAACTATGCCGATATGCCTGCACAACGCCGATTCAAACTGAAAGTAGTGGCAACAGCGGTACCGGAGAAGGTGACAGTAAATGGAAAACCTGTGGACTTTGAATATGACGGCAATAACCTCTCACTGCTCGTGGACATACCCGAAACCGACTGCAACGTGGCAAAGGAGATCACCGTCACCTATCCGGACAACGCCATCAACGTGGCTGACGGCCTCATCGGTAAATTCCGCCACATCCAGCAGAATGTAATCGATTTGAAATACCACAATGCACGCATCGTACTGAACGAGGAACTCGGAACAATGGAGTCTACCGGCACCGCCATCACCTATCATCCCGAAGAATTCACACAGCGCATTGAGACATTCCGAAAGAACTTCAACAACTTGAAAGAAGTGCTGAAAGCCAACAACGTGGATGACGAATATGCTGCAAAATTCCTGAGAATGACTTATTAAGTGACGGTAATAAACAACATTACACAAACACCTAAAAAAATCCCCTCTGCCACAAATCTGTAACAAAGGGGATTTTTTTAACAAGAGATTCTTGACACTCTCCTGTTTTTTTACTCAGCCTTCGAAATACGGGC
Organism: uncultured Bacteroides sp.; assembly: GCA_958477465.1. Classification (GTDB taxonomy): domain Bacteria; phylum Bacteroidota; class Bacteroidia; order Bacteroidales; family Bacteroidaceae; genus Bacteroides. Next base: position 14,023 of record CAUEFX010000032.1, on the reverse strand, counting down.
AGCCCATCCTCCACCCGGTGCGAGTCGGACAGCAACCTCATTCTTCTCCAAGGTACCGGATGTCTTCCGATAGTCCTGAGCCGCCCGATGGGCATTTATTCCATCACTGAATATCTCGAATCGTTTTCCGATGCAATCATCCGGCAATTTCACCGTCAGTTCACGGGCATCCCAATTGCCCAATGCCCCGATGTACCAATCATCACCTTTGCGCCGGGCCACGACAATATACTCGCCGACTTTACCATCAAGCACCCGGGTATCATCCCAAACAGTAGGAATCCGGGAAATAAAGCGGATACATTCCTGTTCGCGCATATAATTGGACGGAGAGTCACAAAGCATGTTAAGCGGAGAATCGAATACGACATATTCCGCAAGCTGATGGCAACGGGTTCCCTGGCTCATCGGATTACTCCTGTTCGGAAAATATCCCCCTTTGACACTATTGCGCATCGCCCCCTGTGTATAATCCATCGGACCGGCCACCATACGTATGTATGGCAATAAGACATCGTAAGAAACCATATCGACATCGGGTTTAGACCATTTCAGCTGTTCAAGGCCGAATACCGCTTCATAATTGATCACATTGGGATACGTACGCTGTATGCCCGTAGGTTTTGCACAACCATGAAAATCGACCAGCATTTTATGAGCAGCGCATACTTTAGCCGTACGGTACATAAAAGCAATCATCTCCTGATCGTCGCGATTCAGGAAATCTATCTTAAAACCTTTGACACCCATATCGGCATAATACGATACGACCTTTTCCAGATTCAATTCCATTGCCAGATAACCTGCCCACAAAATAATATCAACGCCTTTTTTCTTTCCATACCCAACTATTTCCTGCAGATCGATTTCCGGAACGACATCAAAAAGATCACATTTACCCTTGGTAGCCCATCCCTCATCGAGAATAACATACTCTATGCCGTTTTCGGAAGCAAAGTCGATGTAGTATTTATAGGTTTCCGTATTAATGCCGGCTTTGAAGTCTACTCCATAAAGCCCCCAATCATTCCACCAGTCCCAGGCAACCTTTCCCGGCTTGATCCATGAGCGGTCGGCAATGCGCGACGGAGCCGCCAACCGATATACCATATCGTTCTCCGTCAGTTCTCCGTCACGGCGTGTAACGATGAAAGTCCGCCACGGGAAAGTCCGCGGTGCATCAACCCTCGCAATATAGGAATACCGCGAAGTAACCAGATGTTCCAGATCATTATGCCCCCCCTGCTCCACACTCTTCGGGTAAGGCGCAAAGACTCCCTGTAACTGCGGCTTGTTACTATCCGTGTTCAAATACATCCCGGGGTAATCTTCAACATCGGCTTCGGCAATGCACAATTTTTCGCCATGCTCCAAATTGACAAGTATTGGTGTAAACAACAGATTGTTAACATCGAAATCCTGTACCGGAAGATAGGTATAGAGATTCTGCATGTCATTCCAGAACTGCTGCTCACGGGTAGCGTTCTTCCGTTTCTTGCGGTCGCGCACATACGGCGCCCATGTCTCAAAGTTCTGAGGCAACCGATACTGCGCCTTCTCATTCTTCACTGTGCGCTCTCCTGAAAGCGAAGATATAAAGCGATAGGCCAGTCCGTCATCATACATCCGGAATTCAATACTGAAACCGGCGTTCGTATTCAATACCAACCGGTTATAGTTATCCCGAACCTGCGACTTCTTATACAGTGGAGAAGAAATTGTCTCATCGACCATCGAGCGTTGTGCTTTTCTTACCTTCATTCCGGTTCCCCAAACCGTACCATCCGCCCACTCCATAGCAATGGTGGATGGTGCCAGTATCGGTTGGTGTTCGTTGGAAAGAGTAAACGTGAGACTATCGCCGACATTTATTTCACTTATAAGCTTCCCGTCAGGAGAGACCAACTTATATTCGGCAGCATCAGTTGTTGCAGCAGTGAAAACTGCCATAAACATCCCAAGAATTGTCTTATATTTCATATTCTTCAAATCAATAAGTAAATGTACAAATGATAGGATAGTGGTCAGAGATCCACCTTACTCCGTAAACCGGTTTATCAATCGTTTCAAATGCCCAGGGGTGAGCATTGCGGTAAAAAATATGATCCAGATTCTTACCTCTTACCAAAGGAGAGACACGGCCGAAACCATTAAAACTGGAATGATCATCCGTTCTGACAGCATCTTCTCTGGCAGAAGCAAACCAATGGTAGAATGGAGTCAGGCTCTCACGCCGTGGATCATCGGGATTGTAGGAAGCATTCATATCACCGGTCACAAATACAGTTGCTTCCTCCCCGGCAATGGCCTTCATCTGATCATTAATCAATGCGGCACACCGGGCACGTACCTCAGTATCCACCGGTTCTTTCTTATAGGGCAGATGGGTGGTGACGATATAAAAGTCTTTCCCACTTTTCTTATCTTTGAGTTGCAACCACAAAGCAGCCCGATAATGCCGGTCTGTCGAATTCCACGGCTGAGACGGTATTTCCGGAGTAGCGCTCAACCAAAAATACCCCGAACGTACCACTGAATATTTCTCACGGAGATACAATAACAAGACTCCTCCGGTCTGAGAGTCGGACAAGGTATCGTTCGCTTCTATACGATAATACCCATAATCCGGCAACATATCAAAGATCTGTTGCCACATCACGTTGCGTGCTTCCTGCAGCCCCACCACGTCAGGACGGTACTGTGCCATCATACGGGCACATGGTTCCCGACGTTGGTCCCATGCCGTATCCAGAGAATCGTTCGGATTGTTGAAACGGATATTGAATGACATCACCTTTACAGAATCCGACACGACAACATCGTCATGACAATCCTGGGCGACAGCCCAAGAAAAACCCAGCAAAAAAATGCCGAGCAAAAAAATGCTTTTCTTCATAATATATATCTTTAAAATGTACTATGAAGACATATCAAAAAGCACTGAATACGTAACCGGAAACGCAAAGCCGGCACTGTTTTAAAAAACATTAACATGCTTTTCTGAAGAGTCCAAGCCATCCGAAAACACAATATTCAAAACAAATGAAAATACCGACTACGTAAATGTATCGTGTCATGTGTTCCTTAGACGAATATTCCTTTAATTTTAATATCGACAACAATGAAAAAAAGAAAGTTGGGATTGTTTCCTAAGGTACTGATTGCGATAACCATCGGTTCGCTATTGGGGCTTGTAGCTCCGGATGTTATGATCAGAATATTTAAAACCTTCAATGTATTCTTCGCACAAATTCTCAAGTTCATCGTACCTCTGCTCGTATTGGGTCTGGTGACTCCTTCCGTTGCCAATTTGGGTCGCGGAGCGGGAAAAATGCTGTTAAGCGTTCTTGTCATCTCCTACCTGTCGACTATATGTGCAGGCTTTTTTGCATACGGTTGTGCTTCAAACCTGCTTCCCCATTATCTGAGTATCGGTGAAATTTCCACCACAGCTTTGGAAGGAAAAGTATTCGAACCCTATTTCAATCTTAAGATCCCCCCGATCTGCGACATATTGACGGCTCTCCTCTTGTCATTCATGCTCGGCGTCGGCATTATTTTCACCAAAGCTCCCGGACTGAAGAAAGCCTTTGATGAATTCGGTGAAATTATAAAACTCACGATAGAACATGCCATCATTCCTCTCTTGCCATTTTACATTTTCACAATGATATGTGAGATGAGTGCTTCCGGCCATCTGTCAACACTTATGGGAACTGGTGTTAAAGTCATAGCGACCGGTGTCATCCTATCCATCTGTTACCTCATTATCCAATATATCATAGCCGGACTGGTGGCTAAAAAGAATCCCTTCAAATGCTTATGGAATATTATTCCGGCATACCTGACAGGATTTTCAATCTGTTCCAGTTCAGCCGTTATCCCGGTCACTCTGGAATGTGCCATGAAGAATGGTGCCACCAAAGAGATTGCCAACTTTACCGTCCCGCTCTGTTCGACAGTCCACATGTGCGGATCGACGATCAAGCTTGTCACCACATCGGTTGCAGTGATATACCTGAGCGGAATGGATATCAGTTTTGCCCTCTTTGCCAATTTCATTTTTTTACAAGGGATTTCTGCCGTAGCCGCTCCCGGGGTAATGGGAGGCGTTTTGATGGCATCGATCGGATTGCTGGAATCAGTTCTCGGTTTTTCACCGGAACAAAGTGCTCTGATGATGACCATATATCTGGCTCTCGACGGCTATGGTCCGGCATGCAACGTAAGCGGAGACGGTGCTATTACCCTCATCATCGACCGTATCTTCGGTAAGAAATATGCATCTGCACAACAATAAACCCTGTCGGGATTACGTAGTCATATCATGTAATGTGTTCTTTTAGAAGAAAGAATAATCAGAAAATATATGGAAAAAGAAAGTATAAAGAAGTTTTTCGAGAATCAGTCTACATCCCCTGATTCCGAGAAAATAGAACAATGGTACATAGACAACATCAACAATGCCGAAATGGATACCATCCTTTTAGAGCTATTGAAGGAGTGCACCCATCAGGAGGATAAGCAAAAAGCCCGACGCGCATTCAACCGCACGTGCCAGCGTATAGGTATCCCAACACCCGAAGCCGTCAGAAGAAGGAAGCTGGTATACCGTTGGGTATCGGGAATAGCAGCTACCGTATTGATATGCGGTTTCCTATTGGGTACACATTTATGGAATTCCCGGTTCGAGGGTATCGATCTAGAAAGAGTATATGCATCGGCTGGCAATTCGAAGATGGTAACACTTCCCGATTCTACCAAAATCTACCTCAAACCGGCAAGTACTCTTTTTTATGAGGCCAAAGACTTTGCCCGTAACCGAAAAGTTCATTTGTTTGGCGAAGCGTACGTAGAGGTGACCAAAGATGCCAAACATCCGTTTCTCGTAGAGTGCAACAATGCCACGATCAGAGTATTGGGTACTAAATTCAACATCCAGTCGCATGAATCCGATTCGGAATTTGAAGTGATGCTGTATGAAGGACGCGTGGACGTAGAATCAGAATTCAACCATAAACAGTTAGAGGTACTCATGGCTCCCGGTGATATTGTGAAGATCAACAAAAATACGGGAGAGATGTCACAAATGAACATCTCGACCCTGGTCAACCAAGGGCCATCCCGGAAGTTCTACTTTATCGATAAGAAACTGGAAGACATAACCAACCAGCTCGAACGTTATTTCCAAAAGAAAATTGTAATCACCAATTCCAAATTAAAATCAATAAAATACGATGCCATATTTGCCAATGATGAAACGATTGAACAGATTCTAAATTATCTGAACGCATCGCAACAAATGAACATCATATACCATGACAATAAAACCATAGAAATACGATAACCCTGTTTTCAATAGTTCAATCATAACCTTAAAAATAATAAGATGAAACGATTCATTTTCTTTTTTACCTTTATGGCTCTCGCAAGCAACCTCCTTCCTGCCCGGGACTATCCCCAATGGTTGGAAAGTGCAGCTATATACCACATCTATCCTTCTTCCTACATGGATAGCAACGGAGACGGATACGGTGACTTAGAAGGTATCCGTTCCCGTTTGGATTACATAAAAGACTTGGGATTTAATACCATCTGGATCAGTCCGGTCTTTTGCAGCAAATTCGAAGATGGCGGTTATGACATCACCGATTTCTATAAAATCGACCCGCGTTTCGGAACAAACACCGATTTGGTAAATCTGGTAAACGATGCGCATGCAAAGGGTATCAAGGTATGCCTCGATCTGGTGGCAGGGCACACCTCAGACAAGCACCCTTGGTTTCTGGAGTCGGCAAATGGAGACTTAAACGGACATTATGCCGATTATTACATCTGGACGAAAGGTAAAGAAGTAACTCCGCCGAAACCGGAAAGAGGAGGCTGGGTAGAAAACGAATATCCGCGCAACGGGTACTACCTGATGAACTATTACGATATTCAGCCGGCACTCAATTACGGATATTACCGGCCAAACCCGGAAAATTCGTGGGAACAGGCGTATGATGCCCCCGGACCGAAAGCAGTCCGCCAAGAGATAAAGAATATCATCTCTTTCTGGTTTGATAAAGGAGTCGACGGTTTTCGCTGCGACCTGGCCTGGTCATTGGTGAAAGGAGATGATGCCGAGTTTCACGGAGTAAGAAAACTATGGAATGAAATATTTTCCTGGCAGGCGGAAAATTATCCCGAAACAATCTTCCTGTCTGAATGGTCAAGTCCGATAGAATCCATTTCTTGCGGCTTCGACATCGACATTATCCGGCACAACGGATGTGGAAAGACCATGTATCGTGATCTGGTGCACAATACCTACCGGAATGCAGATCCGAAAACAGGTAAGTACCAACCGAAAGACTGCTGGTTTGACAGGGCGGGAAAAGGGCAGTTCGCCTCTTTCGTGGAACCTTTCAAAAAGATGTACGAAGTAACCAAAGGACACGGTTTTCCGTGTATGCCCACCTCCAGCCATGACACCTGGAGACTAAACCGCAACCAGCGTTCCACTCCGGAGGAATTGAAAGTGGCCATGACATTCTTCCTCACAATGCCATGGGTGCCGATTGTCTACTACGGAGAAGAGATCGGGATGCGCTCAATGGACGGATGGCCGTTTATAGAAGGAAGCCGTGACCGGTCGGCCCAAAGAACACCTATGCAGTGGGAAGCAGGTGCAACAGCCGGTTTCTCAACCTGTGATCCTTCAAAGTTGTACCTACCCATAGACCCGGATCCGAAGCGTCCCACAGTAGCCGGTCAGATCAACGACCCCCATTCGCTGCTCAACTGGACGAAAGGGCTTCTTACGCTCCGTTCCTCCATCCCTGCATTGGGAAATAACGGAGAATGGAAGTTTGTCAGTGATCCGCAGCAGGCATACCCTGCCGTATACGAGCGCTCCGACAATCAATCTAAGTATCTGGTAATTATCAACCCGAGAGAAAAAAGCGCTACGGCACTCATTGAAGGATATGATCGTCTGGAAGTCATTTGGGGAGATCCCAAAAGCCTGTCAATAAAAAAGGTGAAAGGTAAACTGTCGCTGAAAATTCAAGGAGTAAGTTCAGTCATCTGTAAAATTCTATAATTCACATATTAGTCATCAAGCAAATAGTAAATCCATGAAAAAGATCCTCAAATTCTATCTAATGCTGTTCTTCAGCATTACAACAGTTTTTACGATGAATGCTGAAACTAAAAAAATTCTCGTAGTAGGAAACAGTTTTTCGTTCGATGCAGCCTTGCAGGAGTTTCTTCCAATAGTACAAGCCGCCGGAGATGATATTGTGTTGGGATTCCCATATAAAGGAGGAACCACATTGGAACTTCATACAAAATACATTACCGGAGATCAGCAGATATACAATTACTATAAAATCAAAGACGGGAAAATGACATCAACAGGAGGCAGCAGCCGCAAATTCGATGCCAGTATCATTACGGATGAAGACTGGGATATTGTCATTATCCAAACCGACCATAACTATTCGGGGGCATACAGCCATTATTTCCCGTATCTGGACAATCTGATCACCTACCTTAAAACCTATCTCACGAATAAAGATGCCAAGTTCTATCTTTACATGACCTGGGCCTATCAGAACGGTTCGGCTAAGTTAGAGGAGTTAATCAACAAAGGTCTTTATACCGACCAGATGGACCAATATAACAAAATCATTGACTGTGCGACCCGTGCCGCCATACAGTCGGGAATCGGTGAAGAAAATATAATTCCGGGTGGAACAGCCGTTCAGAACGGGCGTACCAGTTATATCGGTGATGATTATAATCGTGACGGCTACCACATGAATCTCAGCCACGGCCGTTATACCGTAGCACTGACCTGGTATGAGAAGATCTTCGGGAAAAGTGTCATCGGATTAAGCTATCACCCTGCTTCCGTCAGTGATTTCTGTGCGGAGATGTGCCAACATGCCGCACATGAAGCTATTCTCAACCCCAAAACCATCAGCAGTCTTGCGGATGCCTATGGAGTAAACCCGGACATAAAATCCAAGGCTGTCGACAGACCGTTAATGATTAATTTCGGTATCGGTATCGGCTCAACTGCAGTTTCCCAATATTCCTGGAATAGCCTGACTACTACGTCGACCGGAGCAAATACAGGAAATCTGTACAACAGCAAAGGATACGGAACAGACGTGAAAGTATCGATAGAGAAACCATTCGACGGTGTTTCCTCCATTGGAACGAGTTCATCGGAAACAGCCTTAGACATGCCTTCGAATGTATCCAAATCAACCTTCTACGGCACTACAGAGAGTTCGGTTATTATTTCCGGGTTATATCCGGGACAGGCATACGACATGAGTGTATTTGCTTCGGTTATGAATACGTCGGGCAATTCGGAAACCACCTACACATTTAAAGGGGAAAATGGCGGAAGCGCCTCTCTGAACCCAACGGACAACACTGCCAACCTTGCTACGGTTCAAGGAATCGTTGCTGATGACAAAGGACGTATCTATTTAACCGTAAAAGCCGGGACAAACAACAACCAGGAAAAGGGAACTTATTATCTGGGAGCACTGATGATAACACCGCACCTTGAGGTTCCGGGCAAAATACCGGTCTACATCAACTTTACCACCAATGGAAAAACAACTCAAGAGACCTATTGGAACGATGTGACATCCCATCTCGCCGGAACTAAAATAGAAAACCTGACTGATTCGGAGAACAATACTTCAGGCATATCTCTAAACATCACAAAAGGTTTTGCCGGTATTACAGAAAACGGCGCATCCGAAACCAATACGTTGCTCAATATGCCTGCAAATGCATCTTCAACAGGTTATTGGGTAAACGGCATCGAAAAAGACGGTGTCCTTGTAGACAATGCAGAAATCGTATTCAGTGGCCTGGACCCTGAAAAATCCTATGATTTCTATATGTTCGGTTCTTATATGAATGCAACAGAAGTCCATGAAGCAGAATATTCGACCTTCGGAGCTGTAGAAAATTATATCGGCCTAAACGGCAACAACAACGATCAGTCTGTTGCCGAACTCACTTCAATATATCCCGATGCGGACGGCCGGATCCGATTTACGGTAACGCCGGGAGCAACAAGTGCCGATACCTACAAAGTAGGTTATATCAACGCCATGGCCATCATGGTTCCGGGTATCGTGAAAGTCATCCCCTTCGAGCCTGTGGCAGAAGGTCCGTGGGACGGTATCTCCATGATCGAACCTGCCCGTGACGTTTCCGGCAATTGCATTATTTATACAGGAGCGGAATTGGCATGGGTGGCCAATCAAGTCAATCAAGGGCACACCATCGCAGGTGTAAAAATTGCCAAAGATATAGACTTAGGCAACCAACCATGGACACCGATAGGATACGGAACTTATTTTACCGGCAAGATAGACGGACAAGGTTATCACATTTACAATATGTATATAAATAAAAGCGACCTTTCAGAGAAATCAAATTTTGCAGGCTTTATAGGTGGTACAAACAGCGAAAGTTGCGATATCCTCAATCTCAACCTATCCGGAAAAATCGATGTCCCCGCATCAATGACCCAGAAGACCCAAGTCGGGTCATTCATCGGTAAAGCCAATGCCTTAGGAAACATGATTAATTGTCATAGCGATGTTGAAATCAATATCATGGGAGCGCCAGGATATGTAGGCGGCGTATTGGCATTTATGAAAAATGCGAACATAAAGAACTGCTCGTACTCCGGCAATATAACAATCGAGACATCCGGAAAGGTAACCAATGGCATCGGTGGCATTTTGGGATGTACCAATTCGAGTCTGACCGGCATCGAGGCCGTTATCAACGGATGTTACTTTAACGGCAGTATCAAAAACAACGGTTCCGGAGTTCCCAAGTACGTTGCCGGAATCAATTCGTATTCCAACTTGTCAAAAGCCGCCGAAACCATTACCAATAACTATGTTGCCGGTACTATCGACTGTGCAGGAACCAGCCAGGGAATCGTTTACGGAAAAAGTAACACGACCAATTTTGATTGTGAAAACAACTATTATTGCGCCGACTACACCTTGACAGGCAAAGGAGGCATTCCGATGGAAATGAAAAGATTTCATTCCGGAGAGGTCACCTACCTATTGAATGGCGATCAGATGGAATTTCTTTTCGGACAGGAGCTTGACACCGATGATAACATGCCGGTGGTTTACAATGGGACCAACAGAGTATACAAAACAGTCTTTATGTACAATGACAGCGAATATGCCGTGCTTTATAACAATGCGGAAATGAAATTCCCCGAAAATCCTGTCCCTGATACCGGAATGACATTCGGAGGATGGTATGACGAGAAAGGAAAGCGTTATGACGAGAATTCAACTACCCAAACCGATCTGACACTTTATGCCAAAACCATGACAACGGGAACCGGAAATCTGGAAACGAAAGACAGGATCACAATCAATAACAATAAAATTGAAATAAAATCAGAGAGTGAAATCGGTGAGATCGCGATTTGGGATGCACAAGGAACAGAAGTCATACATAAAACAGCCAAAGAGACAACCGCTGAATTAGATATAAACTCACTGCTGCAAGGCGTCTACTTTTTAAAATGCAAGAAAAATTGCATCAAATTCATAAAGAGATAAGATTAAAAACAGCGTAACTCGAATTACAATGTAATGGAACCATAAACCAATATCCAAAATAAGAAAGGAGTTAATTTGGTACGCAATTCACGAAGAGCAAGTTCAATATGCTTTTCTACCGTACGGGCCGAGATATTCATTATCTCGGCTATTTCTTTGGCTGATTTATGTTCAAACCGACTCATCTTGAAAATAGCACGCCGTTTTTCCGGCATTGTTTCAATGGTAGCCGCTATCGCTTGCTGCATTTCGTTCCAAAACAGTTCATTCTCTGCACTCGGAGTAACCACAGCATCGTGCACACCATCTAAAAAACGCTCTACTACCTGGTTCTGCTTAGAGCGGAAGTGATTGTATATCTCGTATTTAGCAATTACATACAAATAAGAGTGAATCGACAAATTGGGTTGCAACTTCTCTCTATTGGCCCATACTTTGATAAATGTGTTTTGCGTAATATCTTCAGAGACCCATTCGTCTTTCACCAACCCGAATATAAATTGGTTGAAATGTGAATAGTATTTCATAAAAAGCTCTTCAAAACACTGTGCATCTCCATTCTTTATACCGTTTATCAAATCAGGTTCATTCATTACTATTACATTTAAGACTACACAAATATAACTTTTTTTATAGAAAAAGGACAATTGTACCGTACTTTTTTTGTCCTATGGCAGATTAAACTCTTCTATATATTACAGAAGTGTTAAGAAAGGTATGATACGTAATTCGAGGTAAAATATCTTCTCTGAATTTCCCATTAATTGCAGAGTTGATTTGATATAGTCTTTCCCTTTAAAAAAGAGCATCTTACGGTTCTTTCATTGCATAAGTTCTTAATGAAGTAAAAGATTACAGTCGGACTTATCAGAGATTTGTCATGCAATTTCACAGAAGTAAATCAATCTATCCGCCTACAACTTTATCGGATTTTGTAAAATTCGAAACAAACAAAAGTCACAAAAATAGCAAATAAAATGACAAAATTCTTTCATTTTACAAATTCCACTAACAGACTCTTTGACCTAAAAGCTGCAAATAGAAGAAAAGGTGCATAAAAGGAGAAATTAAATGCACCTTTTCTGCATATATTCACGCAAAAGAGAATAAATATACACTTATTCCAACGAATTCATGTGGAATGTATCCATGTTTCTCCGGGAGAAAGGTTCAGTTCCTCGTAGAGGAACGAGTCGTTCCTCTACGAGAAACCATAAGAGTCTCTACGGGAAAAATAATATTTTCTTGTAGAGGCCACTTTTTACACTTAACTGTCGATAGGATTCAACCTGCTTTAAAATAGAACAAAGAATAGAAAGCACATATTTTAATAACAAATTACACATTAAATATCAAAACAACAATCTTTATGACAGTCAAATCTTTATATTGGCAACCTTTCAGTATATTCAATATGAAAATGCCGAAGGATTTTAGTCCCAACATGATCATTGGTTATAATAAAGAGATTCTGCACAAACTAAAATGCCATATTGACATTTTGTAAAAGTGCTCCTACTTTTTGGAAGAGGTCCGGCTATGTACATTCTTTCCGTAATAATTGTCCGTTTCTATCACAGTCGGACAATCGGTCTATTTCCCTCTATCCGCAATGAGTTATAACAACAGAGGACATAACATGATGCCTTTCAACCTTTATGCTACCACAACAAGTTTGCTATATCAGAAGTTGAGGTGTCTACACATTATTCTACCCTCAAAATACACCCATTTTCTTTATCGACCTTTGCTGATATTTTACACTTTTCAACTTTTTACCTATTTTTCTTTGATTCTATTTCATTTCTTTAAAAATTAATTCATAATTTTGCAATTGGACTACAGAAGCCCTACGTATAGCTATTTTGAAAGATGTATTCTCTCACTGCAGCATACAGGGTAAGTTCACGCCGGGTCTAGTAAGATGAAGTTATATAAATATAAATGATGTAGTTTTATAAGGCGGGCTTTGGGTTGGGATTTGTAGTCCAATACATAATGAAGGCGTTTACTCGACGCTGTGTTTGGAACTTCCTGTAATCTAGCAAATCAACAGAAGTTTTGGTTCTGAACAAAGCAACGATAGATGTCCCGGGTGTGATTATATCAACTCCGTAAAGACTTTGTAAGCATAAGTTGTATCCTTTGGCGTACAACAAATGTTTATATGGATTCTTTTATGGTATTCGATTATTCATATCGGCGTGGGCTCTGACGTTGTCTGTTCAACCAAAATAGGCAATTGCTAGAGCCTCAGGAAGTGGAATGGACAACAGGACGATTCCACGCTTGAACCAGTATATATTTTGTAAGTATCTGTAAATCAAAAGAAACTTTATGGTATTAAGCGTAAATGATACCATAAAGTTCCCATTGTCTGCAAGAAATCAATCTTGCGTTGTTTACATCAGAAAACGAATTGTTTGCTGCAAATCAGCGATTAACATCCATTAACTCGGATTTGGCGGTTTCAATGGCTGTAAGTTTCAATTCATCTTCACCCTCTAAATCGTTTATAATTTTGTCAGCAAGCCAAAGGGTGAGCATTTCCTTCTCATCTACTTTGAAGTATGTTGCCATTTGAATTACTTGGCTTCTCTTTGCTCGTCTGTCCCCACGCTCAATCTTGCTGAACATGGGTGTGTCTATTTCTAAGTATGCAGCCACTTGGCGTTGCAATATTCCTTGTTCGTCTCTAAGAGACCTTATCTTGTTTCCTAATAACATATTTCCTTTTCTTTGGGTTTGTATTGAACATCTGTGTCAGACATACCGTTCTATTGGGCTGTTTTCGGTCGGAACATCGTCAAACGGTCGGATTTTCGGTCGGATTGTGGATTTTTCGGTCGGATTGTGATTAAACCGACCGATTGTTGTCTGTTAATATCCATTTCAAACCTATCCTGTCTATTAGTTTTTCTTCATTTAATTCTACTAATATTCTGCCGACATAGCGAAGTTGTTGCTCTTCCGTCTTGTTGGCAGGTAGCACATCTTTGAGATATTCGTATATGCTATCTCGCTTGGCACCTTCATCTCCTGCATTGCTGAGATATTGTAGAACCATTTGACGCAACCTCTCCTTATCCAATCCTTTTGTCTTTGTATAAGAAGGAAGTTGATGTGTGTTTTTGGCAATGCTAAGAGAGATGCTGTAATGGGGAGCATCACCTTCAATAAGTCCACGTTTGAACAAGTCTTGAGCTATATCCTCATGAATGGTTCTTCCTTTTTGTACTGCATCAAGCGAGATGCAATCCCATAGAGAAAGAGTGTCGTTTGTCTTCAATAAATCAGTGTATCGCTTGTTGATTTCATTGCCGTAAATGCGGACAACAACTTTCTTCTTGATCTGGTCAATCTCATAGTCTGGCATAGGGAAATGTCTGCGCCATTGCTCATTG